>JAJTID010000072.1 GCA_021300155.1 Pirellula sp. | reverse complement strand
TCATCCATCGAAGCCATCCGAGCGAGTTTCAGGGCATCGTCTTTGTCCGTCTTGCGTTTTACGTTTGCCCACTTCCATGCGTCTTCGTTGGTAGAGCAAACGACAGTTTCAAGTTCAAGACCTTTTGCGAGGTCCGTAATCCAGCCCGATGGTCCGCAAGCTTCCATGACAACGAGATCGATTTTGTGTTTCTTGAAAACAGTCGTGAGGTAGTCTCGATCCGTTGCTGCGTTGAGGAAGGAGTGTTTTCGAGTTTTTGTGTCGAAGAAGCAGCACATGGTATTGAACTTACCGAGGTCAAGAGCGAGAATTTTTATCAGTTGTTCCATGGGTTTGGGGTTGGAATGTTGTGACGTTTCTGCGTTGCAAGCGCAGAACAAGATCACGGGTTAAGGTCGCCAGATTTTATTCAAATGGCCTCCACCCCAAACCCAGGACTTACATGGATTCTTTCGTCGAAAGAACATCGTGTGAACGAAAAGCTTCGCGAAAAGCTGATCTTAAACGGAAGGCGTCTCAAGGGACTTGAGCAACGCAACAGATTGTCGACGCTGTTACCGACAATCTCGCTAAATCTCCGCGCTGTTCTCTGTAACGCGCCAACCCATTTTGGCGAAGAGGAGATCAGATTTGATGGTATCATCCCGTCGCCGATCGGATCGATTTGGGTCGATAAAGCGCCAGTACTCCCAAGCCCAAATGCTGAATACCGTGATACAGATTGCTGGCAATCAGTACTCGAGACGATTGCAAGATTCGAATGTCAAGATTGTGTTCCGGCTTTACTTAAATTCGGCGACTGTTTGCCTTCCTGTGAGATTAATCTATCTCACTACGTTAGCATTATCGGCGATTTGGTTTCGTATCTCGCACAGCACAGATTCACTTGCTTTGCCTGGGTTTCACTCGATTCAAATGACGGTGTTGTGCTTTCCAACTACGGGGGGTATCTTGACATTGAACGACGCACCAACAACGACGAGATCGTGTTCGAGATCATCAATTGGGGCAGGGTTCGAGAAACGACATCGACGAACAAACCGATCGGGATAGGGGCCCGGTTACCCGGGCGACCCTCCCACACCACCTAGCATGCGGATCCGGCCGCGTTGTTAAACGCACGGGAGCGCGGGGGCGGTTCGTCTCTTGGAAGCAAACTCTTTCCATGCCTTCGATAGACGGAATAACCCTATCTTCGTCAACCATTGCGTGGTCATGGCCAAGCGGTCGTTAAGAGTATCCCCGAACAGAACGCGAACTCGGCACTTCAATCACAACAGCCCGTGAAAAGCCGCATTTAGCTGACGTTATCGGACGTTGAAGGTTTGCGCAATCGTTACCAATGTGTGAGGAATGACGCTTTGATTGCGAAAGCGTGCGGTTACTGAAAATTTATTTCCTCGGGTTGCGTCCCTGCGTCCATTGCGAACCTCGTCGCAACCAATGACAAAAATTAAAGGGGGCGATATTTGTCAAATCCCCGATTTTTGCCGGGTCATGACTACAATTGAATAATATGCGAACAAGATACTTCCTCCATTCAGGATCAGCTTACGCGCTTATTTTCCGCGTTTAGGAACAGGCCCATACCGATGAATATCTTCTCACGTAACTCTCGTAACGCAACGAAAACGGTATTGTTGCTTGTGCTCCTATTGGCTTCCATAATTGGTGGTGAGCGATCCCTTTTTGCTCAGCCTGGTGAGGTACCCGAGGCACTGAAACCGTGGAAGGATTGGGTTCTCTGGGATTCGGATGGAATTCGATCACCATCGCCATTTAATGATCCCAGTCAGCATTTGCGTTTCTGGCCTTCGGAATTGAATCTTGAGGTCTTTCCCGATCATGCCAAATGGCAGTTCAAGGCTCGCATGTACGACGAGGGATGGATTGCTCTACCGGGTGCGCCCGAGGTTTGGCCACAAAACGTTCTGAACGAAAAAGGCAAATTGCCAGTTCTTCTCCGTGATGGCTTTCCTGGCGTCTTGCTGAAAGTCGGTAGCCATGAACTCAGTGGAGAATTTCGTTGGACTGAGATGCCCCAGAAACTAGCGATTCCCAGGTCGATCGGTATCGTCAGAGTCAAACTAGATGGAACGGAAGTGGCTATCCCGAATTGGGATGAGGCCGGGCTACTTTGGCTCAAACGGCAGCAGGTCGAAGAGTCGCAGCAAAACTTAATCAACTTCAAGGTTTATCGACTTCTGGAAGATGGTATACCGCTTTGGCTGCGAACCAAAGTGGAACTGTCCGTTTCGGGTAAGAACCGCGAGGAAGACTTGGGATCTATCCTACCCGAAGGCTGGCTGCTGTCGTCCATTGATAGCCCAATCCCAGTCGCGGTCGATGAGCTGGGGAAGATGAAAGTGCAAGTCCGACCTGGGAATTGGACCGTTCAAATCGATGCATTTCGCAGTGCCGACTTGGAACTATTTCAATATGCTGCGGGAGCTAAACCACTCGTGGCGACTGAACTAATGGGCTTTCGCGCGAACCCCTCGTTTCGCATCGCGGATATTGAAGGTCTGCAATCGGTCGACGTTGAGCAAACAACGTATCCTACAGTTTGGCGGCCTTATCCGGTGTATCAATGGGCGACCGACTCCACGTTTAAGTTGGTCGAAAAAATGCGCGGTCTTGGATCTCAGAAGCCGAAAGGGTTTACGATTGCGAGACATTTTTGGTTAGATGACGATGGTTCGGGAATTACCTATCAAGATCAGCTGCAAGGCGAACTTCAGCAGTCATGGAGGCTCGATGCTGCGGAGGCACATCAGTTGGGTGCAGTGCGCATCGATCAGCAGCGTCAGCTCATCACCTCCAATCCGATCAATGGCAACCAGGGCGTCGAGGTTCGTAGTCGCAATCCGACGCTTGAAGCCCTCGGGCGAATTGAACGAAATCATGCGATCCCGGCCACGGGTTGGCTTGCTGACGTAGATTCCCTGCAGCTAACGCTTTCGCTTCCGCCGGGCTGGCGCGTTCTAGCTGTATTGGGTGCCGACCAAGTCGATGGGGATTGGATAACGGCATGGAGTCTATTGGATCTATTCCTGGTTTTGGTTTTCGCTTTGGCGGTTTACCGGATGTGGGGTATTCCGGCTGGGCTGCTTGCGCTACTTGCATTTGGACTCTCGTATCACGAACCCGGTTCGCCGCGTTGGACTTGGCTGTTCTTGCTCATGCCCGTGGCGCTGCTACGTGTGGTGGGTGAAGGCGGCGGGCGACGTTGGCTGGAAGCGTGGAGGTATCTCGCTCTGGGACTAATCTTATTGAACCTGGTACCATTCATCGCCAGACAAGTTCAGGTGCTTCTATACCCGCAGCTTGAGCAGGTCGGCGTGCCCTATACAGGACGTTCGATGTTCCCAATGATGAACGCGACGTATGAAAGCGGAGCGATCGTAGCGGAATCGCTACGCGAAGATGCCGGAATATGGTCGAGCGATAGTGTCGCAGTCGCACCCGCGTATTCAGGCAAATTGCAAAAGCAACAATCCTCTAATTTGGCGTTCGACCCTGCAGCTCGCACGCAAACAGGCCCCGCCATGCCAGAATGGTCCGGCAACGAAATTCTCTGTCGATGGGATGGACCTGTTACGAGCGGACAACAAGTAAATCCTATCTATATCACACGCACCATGAATCAAATTCTGACGGTGGTTCGCTGCATGCTGCTCCTGCTACTAACGGCGTTGTTGATTCGAATGCGACCGTTTTTTGATTTTGGCCGCAAGGGAAAACGCTTTCTTCAGGCAACCGCGACCACAGTTGCGATGCTATGGTGCATTCCATCGGGGACCTGCTACGGACAATTCCCTGACAAAGAAATGCTCGATACACTTCGCCAGCGGCTATTGCAAGCTTCAGCTTCTTTTCCTGATTCGGCGAACATCGCAAGCCTAGAGGTTGACATTCAAGATAGTAAGTTGCTGATGAAGCTGGAGGTCCACGCGGCTTCCGAGGTCGCAATACCACTACCCGGAAAACTTCCTATTTGGTCCCCTGTTTCAGTCCGCTTGTCCGATCCTCAGACTGAATCGAACCAGGCGGAATCTACTCTTGCCAACCAAGCCATAGTATGCCGTCTGGATGATGGTTACTTATGGGTAGTCGTCCCCAAAGGTGTGCATATCCTCCAAGTCGAAGGGAATCTTGCTGACACAAATGAATGGGTGCTCGCATTCCCATTGCTTCCCAAACGAGTCGTAGTTACGGCTCCACAATGGCAAGTCGTAGGACTGCGGCCGACTGGCGTGCCTGAAAGCCAATTGTTCTTTACCCGTTTCGAGAAAGCTGGCGAAGATGAGGCGAAGTACGATCAGCGAATCTTTCGACCGATTGTGATAGTTGAGCGTCGCTTGGAAATCGGACTTGTCTGGAAAGTCTTTAGCAAAGTCATCCGTCTTTCGGCGCCGGGTAAAGCGATCGCGCTAAAGATTCCACTGCTTGCAGGTGAACGCGTCATCAGTTCCACAACCGAACAAGGCTCGACGACACGCGATATAAATTTGGCGGCAGATCAGTCGGAGTTCACTTGGGAAAGTGAACTGGATTCCGTGAACCAGCTAACTCTCAAGGCAACTTCGACTGAGGCTTTTGTCGAACGTTGGATGGTGGCTAGTTCACCGATATGGAACATTACTCCCACCGGGATTGCACCTATTTACGAAACGACACAACGGGAGTTGATACCCGTCTGGCAAGTTTGGCCTGGAGAGCAAGTCGTGTTGGACATTCGTCGACCGCAGGCAATTGCTGGGGAGAGCATGACCGTCCAGTATGTCGTGCAGAGAACTTCATTTGGAACACGCCAAAGAACAACCAAGTTGGAACTGGCAGTGGAGTCCAGCCTTGGCGGCGACTTCGTTCTTGAACTGGCCCCGGAGGCAGAAGTCACTTCTCTGGCCATCGCGAAACGCAAACAACCGGTGCGACGTGAGGATGCTCAATTGATCGTACCTTTGCAGCCGGGCTTGCAGCGGGTCGAAGTGGCTTGGGAGACCGACAAAGCCATGAAGACTTCAGTTGCCGTCGACGCTGTCAAGCTACCGGTAGAGAGCGCCAACGTGATTTCGACGATTGTAGTTCCTGAAAGTCGTTGGGTGATATGGGCGTCTGGTCCGATGCGCGGACCGGTCGTCCGTCTTTGGATTTTCCTTTTCACGGCGACTCTTTTCGCGCTACTGCTAGGAAGTAACCCACTCTCACCTTTAAAAAGATATGAATGGGTCTTGCTTGCCTTGGGCTTAACGCAATTGCACGCCGCCGCTGGTCTGATTGTTGTCGCGTGGCTCTTCGTACTGGGTTGGCGAGGAAGCACCCAACCGCAAAGCTTGGGACGTTGGCGATTCAACATATTGCAGATTCTGATCGTAATGTTGACGTTTGTAGTGCTTGGCATCTTCCTCGTAGTGGTGGGGAAAGGTCTTTTGGGGAATCCCGAGATGTTTATTGTTGGCAACGGTTCGACAAGCAACTTTTTGAACTGGTTCGAACCCAAAGCACAACTTGAGCTTCCACGTCCCGCGATTGTTTCGATCTCCATCTGGTACTACCGACTCGCGATGCTCCTATGGGCGCTGTGGCTCGCCTCCGCCCTACTCCGATGGCTGCAAACAGCTTGGCAGTCCTTCAGCCATGGAGGTCGCTGGCTTCGGAAGTCCCCAAGGCCCAAGATTTAAAGCAACCAGCGGCGAGGATAAACCCTTCTGTCGCTAGACCGCGATTTTGTCGTCGATCTGCATACCGACATCGACCGCAATTCAGAAGAGCATCATACACCAATCGAAGAAACGGAAACATGCGAATGCAACTCCGATGCACATCCGTGCTAACTCGTTCGCTACCGAACGTCCATCAACTGTTCACGCGACTCGATGAGCTCTACGACGGTTGCCGACCAATGACAACAAAGCAACTGGCCGAGGCGTTTGGCGTCGAGCCCCATGCATTGATTCCAGTTCTGCATCGCGCGGAGTCGCGTGGCATGATCTGCAGTTATCAATGATTCTTAATTATCGTTTCGACCTTTCCTACACTTTATTACCAGAAATTCCTTTTAGGCCTCGTTCTTCACACGATAAATCCCGCCTTGGACCTGATAAAAAAGGAGCCTAGGAATGGAGGCATTGGAATCGAGGCGACTGTTCTCCGCGACGCCCTCGCTGAACTTGGATAGTAGCGGGTTTGTGAGCGCTGCTGGTAAGGGAAACGCGAAGCTACCTTACAGTTACTCCGTGACTGGAAATGCTGGCAACACTAGCCCAACGCTCTCCGCCCAGAGTGCCGGACTCGCGCTTGCAGGAGGAGGCCTCGACGTGGACGAAGTGTTCAAGTGGATGGGTGCCAAAGTGACAGGTCCCGCAACTCCGGGTTTGACTCGTAGTATCGGTGATTTTCTTGTAATTCGGGCGACAGGCACGAATGCCTACAACAGCTACATCAATCAACTAGTGCCCGACTTAGATTCGGTAGCAACGCTGATCATTCCCAATCTAGCAGCGGCTTTGCATCCTGATGTTGCAAGGATTATTGGAGAGGCGGATTCGATATTCGTCGCTGGAGGGGACCAAGGGGACTATGTCAAGTTCTGGAATAACACCCCTGTCGAGCAGGAGATCTACAAGGCTGTCCTCCGCAACGCACCGATCGGTGGGACGAGCGCGGGATTGGCCGTGTTGGGCGAAATCGATTTCTATAAGTGCAACTACGCGCAAGACATTGACGATCATGCAACCGAGTTGGCGGCGAACCCCATTTTCCAAGGCTTGATGGCCAACTACCTTAGCAGTCTGGGATTAGATTCGCCCGAGTCGTTACCGAGCAAGAGGAGGTAACCATTAAGTCGGCTCCTATGGCTCCCGTTGTAAACAACGACAGCGGCATACTGGCTTCGCAGACGCGAAAGGAGCAATTCGACTTCGCGGCCGACCGCTATTCCGTCCCGTCCATTTCGATGATGTTGAACCAAACATTGGATGCCAAGTTCGATGCTAGGCCCGAGGTGTACGCCATTCCTAAAAGAGTTTCGAGTAATTTCAGGAAGCTCTTCGGCGGCGCAGAGCCGCTGAATGCCAAGAACGAGGGACTGCTTGACACCTCTCGTGTCGACCAGGCCTTCTCAGAGACTCAATAGCACCGGTGCTGACGTGGCTGTAACTAGTACACATTGGTATGTTGCCTTAACGTGCTTCCCGACTTCGGCTGAACTCCAGCTAGCTCATCAACTTTGGAAGCGTCGTACTCCTGCGGGATCGGAATAGCCAGCAACCTAGCTAGCCAGTAACCTAACAGCTATGTGTCAGGATACGCCGGAGATGATCGCACGACTTCCACAGGATCGGCTAGATTGATGTTCACAATCTTCGACTCAACTTCAACTGCTGCTTACTGAACGGAACTAATGGAACGATGCGATTCAATCCGTACGAATTTTCCAATGTGTCTGATGATGCGATTTTGCACCCGCAACCAGCACGCATTACTGGTTGCGTGACCCCGTTGCTCGCTTGTGGGTTTATCTGTATGGCCTTAGCAACTGGACTTATGCACTTCGTAATGGCTGGACTCCTTGCGATACCGGTAATCGTCGTAGCTTTCGGACTAGTACTTGTTGCCGGACTCCTTGCCCGCGGCGATGGGCGGACTTCCTGGTGGCTACAACTAGCGAATATCGCACTTTTTATCATAGGAGTTTTGTCCTTGATCGCAACTTCAGCGAACGCAACCTTAATTGTTTATTCTTACGCACGAGCTGACTACGGTGGCAAGACACTAGATGCACCGGTATGGCGTTTAATGTTCCAGATTTCGATCTCAATCATGGCCGCGGCAGCTATTGCGGTCGCCCTTCGACGCCGGACAGGATGGTCGCGGTTGCGTTGTATTGGCTGGGGAATCGCCGCATTTGGCGTCGTGCCGACAGGAATTCTGATATTTTATCTTTTGAAGTTCATGGGACTGCCCCTTACTGCATAGTAGGCGTGTTGAAAGTCGATCTGTCGCCGCTCTTTGCCGACATCTCAAACAACAAGGGAGTTTTGCAATACGTTTGGCTAGAAGTAATGCATTTCCATAGCGTTGGTCTGTCTGCTAGTTTCCCAACTTACCTGCCAGTGAGATTCCCGAATTGGTTGGATGGATGCACCAGACAGATCCGACAAAAGTCAAAGTAGGCTGGGACCATTGTCCCGGCCGACAATAACTCCTTGGAAAATCCATCCGCTCGGGACAATGGTCCCAAGCTACAGTCAAAACGCGACTTTTGTCGGCTCTGTCGCACCAGTGTCGATTTTCCACACTGTTGCTACACGACTGCATGGCAATCCGCCTTGGCTCTTAATCGACGCTTACATCGCGATTAGGCGGGCTGATCTTGGCGTAACTATTGGTGATGTCGAAAATGCATTTGTTGACGGCAGAAGTTGAGTTTTGACTAGCGACGATCTTGTAGAACTAGTCAAGAAGGGAGCAAAGGCTTAACTATCGCACTAGGCCGAAATCGGGTAAGGAGTTTCCATGTTGTCGTTGAAAAATCGTCGAGCATAGTCCATGAAGCTCGCGAATTAGACCGTATCCACAGCGTTGTCCCAGACAGGCAAGGAGCTTTGCTCCTTCCACAATCGTCGATTCCCAAGCATTTCCACAGCTAACGCCGCCAATGCGATCCTTAATCTCACTTTCCCGAAACCCACAGGAATTCGTTCGCCACCACTCGTCAAACCTCACGAGAAGGATTTGAACTGCCTACCTCCAGGTTATGAGCTTTTTTGGCTAAGGGGTCGATTTCTTTGAATAATGGCACAGACCACTCCGTTATCCGAATCTCTACCCTATTGTTATGAGCAAAAGTCTCTAAAAGCTCATAACCTCAGGGGCGGAAAAAGAGAGATCCGAGAGACTTTTGGACCAGTTTGGCGCCTTCTGGTAGAAATCGGATTTTTAGGCGTTCGAAAGGTTATGAGGTAGAGAGAGCTGGAGAGAGACGATTTCGCTGCTACGGAAAAGCGACAGATCAACGAAAAGACTGGGGATAAACGAAGAAAGGCTGGAGTCATTACCACACCAGCCTTTTCGTTTACTTGTTGGTAGGAATTTGTTCGCTACCACTCGTCAAAGTTGAGCGAACCGAACTCTTTTCAAACCGCTCGAGAGACACCTGAATTCGACGCAAGTCCTTTTCGTGAAATAGCTTACGCATTATGACCCGCGAGTCTTTCCGGAAAAACACACTTGCATTTTGTTTCACATATGCAACAATAAAAGCTCGGTCCGTTCTTTCGGTCTCTCACTTGAAGTCACATTCGATTGCTAACCCATGTCGCTATCTACGCTTCTACAAAACCGCATTAACGAACTCGAGATGTCGATTTCCGATCTTGCTCGCCGCAGTGGCGTATCACGGGCAACTGTGATTCGCATCCTCGGAGGGAAGGATGAGCACTACTCCGTTTCCAATCTGCAAGCCGTTCTTTCCGCACTCGGAATGAAGATGGATTTGTCAGCGATCCCAGCCAAAGGATTCAAAGATTCCGTCGCTACGCAGAAGGCTAAGCGTTTGATCGCGCTGACACAGGGAAACGTAGCTTTAGAATCCCAAGCCGTCTCCGCAGCTTCTGCCCAAGAGCATCTGGAAGCCACCAAGGCGCGAATCGCATCGTCCAGTCGAAAGCTCTGGGCTTCCTAAAATCCCTAAAAATTAGCGGTAGCCTTTCGTGAATCCATTTGGTTCAGCCGGCAAAGACGATGACACTCCCTTTGATGGGTCGGGTTTGAAAATCAAATCCATCAAAACGCGTCGGCAACTCAATGAAGCTGAGTTCGAGTCAATACTGCGAGTGACCGAGAAGTACTTGTTGAGCAAACCAAGCCACAAACTCGCGCCATTTACCTTCGGTTGGCTTCTGGACTTGCATCGGGAGATGTTGGGATCGATTTGGAATTGGGCCGGAGAAATAAGGACTACTCGAAAGAACATCGGTGTGAGCCCGGAAATTGCCACTGCCGAACTCGGCGTCATATCAATCGAATCAGAGAAACGGCACCGCGAAACCGGCGAACTTGTGATTGCAACCGCTGCCGAGTTTCATCATCGTGCGGTTTGGGTACATCCATTTGAGGATGGTAACGGTCGGTGGGCAAGACTCCTCGCGAACATCTGGCTGATGCAACACGACCAACCGGTAACTATTTGGCCTGCCACCGACCTCCGTGACACGGAAAGTCCGATTCGAGGTGAGTACATTGCAGCCATGAAGCAAGCAGATCTCAGAAACTACGGACCACTCATAGACCTACATAAAAAGTTTAGTGAGTAACACTATCGTCGTTGGCAAGGGACTCGAGTTGCTCGTCAATTCGATTGTGATACTTGCCAACCAGCGCCTTGATTGTTGGCGTTAGCAGTAATTCCTCCAGATCTTCCTTCCTCGCAGCTTTAAAGCGTGCCATGAGGCAGATGAATTCGACTGTATACTCGGCAATCATCTTGGTGAGCGAGTTCCGAGCGGACTTGATTTCGTCTGGATCTGGCCGCCAATTGCCACCAGCTTCAGCCAAAAGATAAATCATCTTCATGAATTCACGACTGCGAATCGAGTCAAGTAATTGTTTTGGATTTGACTTGGTGTCCGCGACGGCCGCTTCTTGTCCGATGAGAAACGAAGCGTCTGAAACTCCCAAAATGGACAGTAAGGCAATGCATCCAGCAGCAAAACGCAATTTTGCTTTTCTCATGATTATTCACCTCTCGACTTGATACTGATTTTATTCCTTGTGTCAGCGACTCCACGATTGCTCACTCGTAATGTCAGTGACGTGGAGTAGTAGATGGTTGTTGGTCCAGTTGGCTTGCTATTGGCGGTAATGTGGCGAGCTGAAATCAAATAGAGATTTGCTTTCATCGGCTGAAATTCTGCTATGCCATTGCCATCGGTGATGACCTCGAAGTCTGCGTCATCTTCCTCATCGAGGTTGACCCCTTGCGGAAGAAAACTGACTCTGACCCCTTGGATAGGCTTAGACTCTACGAGCAACCGGACTCGAATGGTGGCCTTCTCTTCAATGGATGGAAATGCAGAACTTTGAAGTTCGAATTCAATCGGTAGGTTCAGAAGCTGATTTGCTTTCGAGTTGATCGAGGGCTCAAGCGTTTCGGAAGCAGTCACGAAAGCCTTTGAAGTAACGATACCTCGCATCTCTTTCCCGTCATGCTCAATGACTTGGTCGAGCGACTGACTGAACCAATTTGTACCAATTTCATTGACCGGACATACGGTAGTCCAAAAACCTGCGCTTGGGTCATTGCTCGAGCGAGCCAGGCTCGCCGAGAGATCGACCCGCTGCTGGGTTGAAGAAATCGATTCAACGACGGTCCCATCTTTATCGATCAATCCTTTTGTCTTGAAGTCACGCCGCCCCTCATTGCAATTCCCAAGTTTGAAAGCGACATTCACAACCTCTTTGTTCCTAACAAATGACGAACTTGTTTCGATCCAAAGATCGTGAGCGGAACAATGCTCACCAGTAGCGAATCCAAATATGCTCAAGGTTATCAGTTGCAAAAATCGCTTCATTTCTTATACCTTCGATGTAGTTTAGAAATCATCAACGCTTAGAACTCACTGACAACTTCACCGCCATTGCAACTATGCAAAGCTCGGTGGGTTGCAGCATCTATACCATTCGCCAAGAAGTGCACCGAGCCATCGGCAAGCCCGACGTTGGCACCACCTGTGTGGTAGCTTCGAGGACCAAAGAAGCCCGTATGATGAGTAACAAGGTCCGGCGTGCGGCTATTGGGCGTGTGATACCCGTTCGTCAACGAATTGATCGAACCATTGAAAGCCCAGGAGATTCCTCGCCCACGAATCGCTGTGCTATTGCCGCCTCGCCAGCCGCTGAAGGTCGACCAAATTGCGTCGGTTTGCGGGTTGGAAATGTAGCCGCCTGCATCTACGAAGGAACCCCACGGGCTGCCGGAGGCCTTTAAGCCACGGCTCGCTTGTAGTGCCGAGTTCACTCCACCAGAACCATTGAGCGTGTATTGATATGGGAATTTCGGCAATGTTCCAGCAGGTAGCGTCATGTCGTTGCCGACGCTACGAACGGTCTCACTCATGATGACTGTGTTTGACGTACCATCCGTAATGTCACGAAATGCGCGAGACGTGTTTTGGCAAACGATCCCATCGGTCACCCAACGCCAGTCGTAGTTTGTGCCCGTTCCACTTCCATTGCTAAACATGTAGCTCAACCCGCCGTACGTAACGGGTGAGCCGTTTACTTGCATCGTCGTTGTTGTAGGAGCAGGGTCACTTGGGCAAAGGAAGATTGGAACCGGTGTAGCGAACGCCTGAGCGAAAAGTGGATTTGGAACCTTCGCGTTAAACGGGCCACTAAAGGCGGGCTTAGAGTAGTCAAGCAAATTATTCAAGTTTCCTTGTTCAATAAAGGCAAGGAGACGAGCCTGAACTGAGAAGTCAACATCGACTGTCCCCGCCATTGGGAACTTTCGATAGGCGGATTCGTAATTCATGGTCGCCAACGCCATCTGCTTGACACTATTACTGCACTGCATTCGCCTCGCAGCTTCGCGCGCAGCCTGAACGGCAGGAAGTAGCAGGCCTACCAAAATGCCGATGATGGCAATAACCACCAGGAGTTCCACCAAGGTGAAGGCCAAGCGATTGGAAAAGCTACTTTTCATATAATTCCGCGTCATTTCAAATTCTTTCGTTTTAGTAGTTATTGAGTGATTTTGTTTTCTTGGTGCAAGCCCACATCCGTTATTTCGAAGCGTCAGACGACTTGAACGCTCCATACGAGATAGTCTTGGCATTGCTATGTCCTGATTTCCAAAGTGAATCAATTTCCGTTCGCATGATGGATCGCATCGCAAGAATTTCCTCGATGGGAGAACTGGAGTGGTCCACGACAATCCATCGAAGCTGGTACCTGCCGTCAGGCAACAATACATTCCAATCCACGGATGCATGTGTATGTCGCAAACGAGTAGGCTCCAATAGCATCAACGATGTGCTCCAACTGGCTCCGTCTTTCGAAACTCTTCCCTCGCCGAATGCGATCGACTCCTCGTCCAACTTGCCATCCGGAGATATGCGATGCACTAAGATGACCGCGTACTGCCCCGCCGGTAGCGTGGGCAGTTCTTGAATCCGCAAATGAAGTCCCGTTCGCCAAGTTCGAATGGATTCAAAGTTTGGGATCTCATTCGACTTGAGGTATCGACCTTGTTTGATCGCCGCGTAGTCCTTCAGAAATTGGCTCCACTCGCGGTCTGTTTGACCATCCATAGGAAACTTAATTCCACCGCCATGTTCATCTTGGCCCAATGCTTTCGTTTTAAGCAAGCTCGCCATTGGATTTTTGAGATTGATCAACTTTCGTTCCTCCAGTAATTTCAGCGTTTCACCTGGAGAATTGGGAACGATCCAACTCATTTGTTTGCCATTCTTCTCTACTTGCTTAGCATTGCGATCAGGCGAATGGCAATTAGCACATCGTTCGAACTGCGACCAAACAACATCAACAAATCGCGAAAGGACATGGTCCTTCCTGGCATGTCGTATCAGCTTTTCATCGAGATTAAGGTCGTTTAGCTCGGGCAGTGGAGTATTCAACGATTCGGGGTCTTGAACTGATGCGCGAATCCAATGGCCAATCCCTTCCAATTCCGCCTTTCGCACTTGGTCCATCAAGGCTGTTGAGTTCTCTGGCTTCTTTGCAATGAACTGTAACAGCTTTGACTCTGAGGGCTGTTTGGTATCAATCCATCCGCGAGCCCTGAGCGATGCAAACGAAGCCTTCGGATCGGAAGTCAGAAAATCGTCGAGTTTGACACCTTGAAGATGACATTCCGAACAGCTGCTGGACTTCGCTGACTGGATTAATGGGATGACTAGTCGCTGGTAAATCTCGGACGGAGACTCCGCGTGCAAGCCAGAATTGCCACAAACGATCGCGAGTCCCCCCATGAGCCAAAGAGATATTCGCATTTTGATTTTGCCTCAAATTGAAGTTGTATTGAAGTAGAATGTTCGCGCAGCTAGAACCAGCGATTCAAGACGGCGCACTTGTTGCGGTGATACGAAACCGTCTTGTGGAGAGCGAGCCCGTGACCGCGCAAGTGCGCCATATTGAATCGCATCAATTCAAAGCTGACGCATTTGAAGCTTCACATACGTGATTGCCGAAACCCAATGGCACGGAACGACACATATAGCGAAACGTCATTCGCAATTGCAATGTAACGGCGCGACGAGTTCATGCCCGCCCTGTTGTTTGGCATGTCAAACAATCGGCGTGCAGAAGAGGCGCGCGCGTAATGATGCTAAGAGAGCATCTGCTTTGGTGGCGGCGTGTCCGGCTTAAAGAATACCGGCGCTGGGTCCCGTGTGGTTGCCTGATGAGCGGGCCCAAATTCGTGCTCAAACATTACCACCTTTTGTACCGTGGTCAGAATCGTCCATGGCAACAAAGTGAAAGCAGAACTTTTGCCTTGGCATTTCAAGGCGAACACACTCAAAACGACCTTGCGTTTTGTGGAATTGCTCAAAGCCTTTGTTTCAGCTTTGTCAGCTTTTGCCGTTTGGCAACAGGAACTACTGGATTTGCTTTCCGTTGCCGCACAGCAATCCGGCTTGCTAGGACCAATTGTTTTTGGATTGGAAACCGTCTTGCTCGCATGCTTTTCGCAGCACGCTTTTCGAGGTTCACAGCAAGTTGACTTGGCTAGCGCTGTGCCTTCACCAGATTTGGCGCCATTCGGCTTTTTTTCCGAGACTTTCTCGTCATTAGCAGGTCTTTGGGCATATGAAGGTGGAGTGATACCATTTTTCTCAGCCCAAGCAAGTCGTTCTGCTGGCGTGAAACAACAACAATTGGTCCAACATTGTTCAGCGGTCTTGCATCCACAGGGACAGCTCTGACAGGGAAAAGGTTGAGAACTGTCCTTGTCAAGGAGGTCGAAAGTTACAACTGGGATTGGCATTGTGGCTGCGCAAAAACACAAAAGGACAAGGAAAGTAGTGACTTTCCGTCCAAGCGCGCCTCGCCACTTTTCTGCCGTAAGACCCTTCAACTGACTGTCTTTTCTCGTTCGAGCACTGAATCCGTAACCTGGCCAGGCTCACCCTCCACACTTCAAATGATACAAGCCAACGTTTAGCTAACAAGGGTCGAAGAGGCTCTGCGACAAAGTGACTTGCAGTTGACTGGTAGTTGCCACTTAAATCCGTCTATCGAAGTATCCCCCGGATTTGCGAATAACTTAGGCTTGTAAATTCGCTAACAAGCACCGCTTAGTGAGGCAGATCAACGAACAGAAAAGAATGTCCAGTAAGGCAGACAATTCATAACCCAGAGTCGTTAACCCAGCGTTTTTCATAACCCAGAGAGTCTGAGAGTCGTTGTCTCTGATTGGCCCCCAGAGAGGGGCCGATTTGGCGAGAGTCGCGACCGGAAAACGAGTCTCTGGAGAGTGTTCGAGACTCGGAAGATTGCAGGAAAATACGAAAAAAGCCGGTGTTTTGCGTTGCTGCAAGACACCGGCTTCTTCGAATAACCTACTGCGGTCAGTTTCCTAACCAAACAGAGAAGTTGAAATTCGGGCGGACTCATTCCCGACCGCGAGGTTAATCGTAAGGGCAGCTAAATTGCCATTAAGCGGATTTAATGGATTCGGCAGTCCTTCTCCCCTAGTCGGCAAAAACTTGACTTCTTTTAGTATCGTGGTACAAATTACCTCCAGAGTTTCGTTTTAGGAGGTGTTTTGTACCATGCTTCAGCCTGCTCCCAATACCGCCTCTGCGCGAGCTGCCGATCTATTTCGGCGGCACGGTGGGATTATGCGAATGGCTGATATTCTGCGAGGCGGAATCACTAGAAACACTCTCTACTCGATGCGAGATTCTGGGCTCGTAGTACAAATGGCCCGAGGTCTCTATCGACTAGCTGAGATGGCTCCGCTAAGCCAATCCGATCTGGTGACGGTGGCGGCAAAGGTTCCACACGCGGTGATCTATCTTGTGTCGGCACTTTCCTTCCATGAAATGACCACCCAAATTCCACATGAAGTTTGGATCGCGATTCCTCGAAACAGCGAACCACCAAGACTTGATTTTCCACCCATTCGCGTCTCGCGTCTGACCGATGTGGCATTTAAAACGGGGATTGAGAAACACGCGGTCGATGGCAAAATGGTGTCCGTGTACTCTCGCGAGAAGACTCTCGCAGATTGCTTTGGCAGGCGCAATGAAGTGGGGCTCGATGTCGCGATCGAAGGTCTCAAGTTCTACATGGCGCAAGGCAACGTGAAGGTCGATTTGATCATGGAGTATGCGTCAAAGCTCAGAGTTGCAAAGACGATGCGACCGTTTCTCGAGGCGCTTCTATGACTCGCGACATTCCGGCTTCGGTGCGTGGGCAACTAGAGAATCTCTCGAAAAAGTCTGGTCGACCGCTGCAAGAGTTGATGCAGTATTTCGTCATGGAGCGATTTCTGTTTCGCCTTTCACAGTCCGAATATGCGGATCGATTTGTGCTCAAGGGCGCGTTGATGTTCACGGTCTGGGGATCGCCTCAGTCGAGAGCGACTCGGGACATCGATCTGCTGGCTCGCGCCGAAAATTCCGTTGATGCGATGTCGGTCATGATCAAAGAAGTTTGCCGACAAACCGTCGAATCCGATGGCGTTGAGTTTCTCAGCGACTCGGTTCACGCAGCGATCATCAAAGAGAATGCCGAGTACTCGGGAGTCCGAGTAACTTTTATCGCGATGATTCAGAATGCGCGATTGCCCATGCAAATCGATATCGGTTTTGGCGATGTGATCTACCCGACAGCGACCATCATTGATTATCCAACCATGCTCGATTTTGAAACGCCACGCCTGAAAGGCTATCCCAAAGAGACGGTCATCGCGGAAAAGTTTGAGGCGATGGTCAAGCTCGGACAACTCAACAGTCGCATGAAGGACTTCTACGACATTCATGTCCTATTGCGTCAGTTTGAATTTGATGGTGAGATTCTCGGTCTTGCAATTGAGAGGACATTTGCGAATCGAAGCACGATGATCGACTCCGAGCCATTCGTTTTCTCGACTCCGTTCCTTGAAGACTCAATTAAGCAAACTCAGTGGACGGCATTCGTTCGCAAGTCGAAACTGGCCGCTGCCCCCGATTCATTTGCTGAAGTGGTACGTGAGATTCAAGCTTTTTTGTTGCCGCTAGTCCAAGCTGTTTCTTTGAAGCAAAACTTCTCTTCAAGATGGGCTTCGGGAGGACCATGGTCCTCCCATAATTCTTGATTACTCGATCACCTACAACATTGTCAGATCAAGACCTGCTGACAGACTATAATGGTTGCTTTGTTCGATTTTTTCGAGAATTGATCCGATTGGTAAGCACTTGTGGCAGAGCGAGACTCCAACGATAACAGCGGTATGCCTGAGCCAGAAGGCTCAGATCAGAAGCTAGTGGCGGCGATTTACGCACGTCAGTCGCGCGTTCGAGGTATCGCCTATAGTTCTTGCCAGAGTCAGATTGATATGTGTCGGGCGCTCGCTGCTAGCAAAGACTGGAACATTACTCAGGTGTTCTCCGACGAAGGGTACTCCAGCGAAACCCTCGATCGACCGCAGATGTCTCAATTGAAAGCTGCCATCGAAATGGGCGACGTCCGACGCTTGGTTGTCTATAGCCTAGATAGACTTACCAGACGCATGCTTCACTTCCAGCAACTGCTGAATCTGTTCAAAAGACATAGCGTTACGCTAGCTGTAGTAAATGATTCAAGCTTCAACGACAGCGCTACGGGTCGGTTGATGGCCAACATCATTGCTGCTGCCAATGAGTTTGGGCTCGACTTGACGAAAGAGCGAATGGCGGACATGCGAGCGGCTTACAAACGTGAAGGGAAACGTGTTGCGGGCCGCGTTCCGTTTGGCTAGCCGTCCATTTACCTATCTCGCCTCTCTGATCCGGCCAACTCTGCAAGTTAGCCAATCCAGCCAAGTCGCTCGGGCGACTGCCGCCTGCTGCCAACTCGAAAAAATCATGTACCCTGCGTGCTTGCTCTTCGTTAACGTCTAACTGTTTGGTCGCAGGATCTGTTTGGTAGGCGAATCCTTAAACTGCTGAACAATCGAGTCTACATTGGTGAGATTCTTGATGGCGACTCGACTTTGCCGGGAGCACATCAAGCGATTGTCAGCGTCACGGTGTTCAATGAAGTCCAAAACTTGCTGGCTAGCAGAAGGACCAGCGAAACCAAGCCACGCAAGAAGATCGATCCAAGTTCCCGTGTTCACTCATTCCTGACTGGCAAGCTCATCTGCGGCCAGTGCAATCGACCGATGAGTACCAGTATCTCGCACCGAGGTCCGGTACGTTACATCTATTATCGTTGTCGTTCCGATAGCGGTGGTAAGCCGCGCTGTCCGGGAGTCAATGTGGGGGCGTATTGGCTCGAGCAGATTGTCGCGAGCGTGCTTGCCAATGTCGAGGACCCGGGGGCCGAGTTACCGATCGAGATGCGGGAGCAATGGGTCAAACTAACTGAGCGACAGCGGCAAAAGCGATTGCCTGAGACGATCCAGCGGGTAGTCTACACTCACAGTACTGGTGAGGTAACGATAGAGATCAATCCAGAAGCGATAGCCCAGTTTGCGACCAATGAGGCTCAAACAGCGGATTAAAATTCCAGTATCGGAATCTCGAAATAGAGAATCTCCTAAACACATAACCTTACGGATTGCTTCCAATGCATGTCCAACCTACCGAACCGGACCAAACCGAATCTCTAGAGCATCCTCGAAACTGTGTTCGACTTCGGGCAACAACTGCATTTTCGGCCGACAAAAGCGGTTTTTGGAGAGCACATTTAGAGAGTCTCTCGGAGAGAAAAAATCACTTAACCCGGAGGTCAGAGAGACTAGAGAGTCAGAGATTTTGTCGCCAAGAGGGTCTTTCGACCGCTCTTGGGTTATGAGAAAGAGACTCTAGAAGGAGAGCTCCCGCGAAGCGGGTGAAACGCGTTTCACCCTTAAAAACATTGGGGAAAATACGAAAAAAGGCCAGCAACGATTGTAGTAATCATTACCGACCTTTGTCTCTTTACCCGCTGGTTTGAAAACCGTTGGGAATTGAAAAAATTGAGTGATAGTCACACCTCACGAACACAAGCAAGAGTCATGCCAATTCGTCTGGGTTATGGGCCCGCAGGCCCGTTTCAGTGCCCAAACGGACCGATCTTGAATACGTCGGATAAAACGAGATATGTTTTTTCGAAAGTTTTTGGTCCATCCGGTTTTACCGTGGGTAGAGGTCTAGACCGCCACAGTAAAAGAAGATAGCAGTTTTGAAGTTTTCAACATTTCGGAAGCCTCCCACTCGGCGTTTTATTGACATGATCTTGCTGTTCATTCCTTCGGCT
>JAJTID010000062.1 GCA_021300155.1 Pirellula sp. | reverse complement strand
GGACGATATCGAAGCTGCGATCAACGATCGCCAGCGATCACTCTTGACTCAAGGTCTCGATCAAATCACTGGTTACATTTCAAACGATCCGAGGACGCTGACGGACAACTTAGTTGTCAGCACCGACCTGGCGATGTTTGTCGTGGAAGTTAGCGCAGGCTTTGGATATGTTATCCGCGGTAAGCAGGTGCTTCAGCAAACAGATAACGCATCGCGGGGGGGGGCATGTCGGCGCCGCGTCAATTAGTGACAAAGTCGACATCACAGGTGATTTCTGGGGCGATGTGGAAGACCTGACAAAAGCTCTGCGGAATGTTAATGGTCAGGGTTCGACCGAGCTTCGGAGAATCGCAGACAGATTCGACGCTCTTCCGAATACGGTTATATTTCATGACACTCCCAAAAAAATGCTTGCCTATTTGCGTTCCAGGAATTACTCGGTAGACGATAGTGCGAAAGCCTTCACGGATATAGCAAATAGCATACATTTGTGCAGGTCAAGAGGGAGTTCGATTTTGCGCGACTTTGCGCACGAAGGCCAACACGCTGTTGACTTTGGAGTAAACGGAATTTTTACCAAGATGGGAACTAGATGGTATGCAAAAGACATTGGAAGTATGACGCCGGAACAAGTGTTCCGACGAGAAATGCGAGGGTACCGAACCGCTGCCTGGGTAGACGGCGTTCCCCATTTCGCCACTCGAGACGAGCTTGTAGAACACATTCTTCGAAATTACAACGCAGCGGAGCCATCATGGTAAGTAGCGAACTAGAAGATGCAATTCGTAGAATATTGAGCAGTTTTGGTGAAGATCCTCGCACACGGTGGGGACAGTGGATAGACGTCTCTTATGAATCGGGATTTGATCTGCCGAGCTTTGTTTGTGGCTTCCTTTGGCAAGATTCAAAAGAAAAGAGAATTGAACTTCGACCAACACCGCATGTGTATCAAGAATTCGCGAAACTGGCTTCGGTTTCGCCGTGGAATGAATTGTTTTATGTAGCTACAGACAAAAGTTCAGTTACGTTGGCTAAAGATCTATCGAATGAAGATTGGCGAAGGGTACGAGCTATTGCGAACGAGTATTTCGGTGGAGCCGTACATATCCCCCCCAACGGTAAGTAGGGCGTCTAAGTTAAGAAAGAGAAAAAGGGGTGCCAGCGACGGACTACATCCTGAGAGCCATAAAGGTGTCAGGAACGTGTCAGGAACGAATGGCACTTAATCCTTTGAAAACCCTATGACTTTCCTGGTTTGTAATCATGCCGAGGTTTGGTCATAAGCTTATGGGACTTCGGTCGCCGCTTAACGACTCGCGGTTCGTATCTATCTGGGCGATTTCCGACAACATGGTTTAAGCGACACGTCAGCAGGGTGGAGGGATAGGCGGAGCGATCCACGTCTTTGGCTAAAAACGCTTTTTCAATGCGTTGTTAACTACATAGCTGCCGATGCCCGAGCCAAGTTCGGCTCCTTCGGTATTGTCGAAATTGAAGTGAATACCTCCATAGATGCGGCTTAGGCCCGCTTCCTCTGCCGCTTGGCCAAAACTGTTGAACGTTCGCACTTTCGGTGATCGTTCAGCCGCTACTGGCAGCCAACCTGCCGCCGTGTCCGCTTGACTTGCAAAGCTCACGTTTGGACCAAAGAGGTTTGTTAGAACTGCGCTAGCTGCACTGCTAAAGGTACTGTGACCGGAAACATACGCAGGGAACGGAGGTGTATTTATTAGTGGCGTCCAGTTCGAATCGAGATTGGTTGCAGGATTGGAGTCGACGTCCGCACCTCGGATTGCGTCGATCGGGCGCCATAGATTATGGTCGTACTTCGCTTTCCAGCTTGCAATCCCAGAGTCCGCCATGGCAATGTTCACTAGAGCCATCGTACGAAGCTCTTCGATCAAGCTCATTTGCTTGGTAGCCAAAACATCGGAGGTGATTTGGTTCCAGTGTCCAGGGGGACTCGCCGTTCCGCTCCCGTCCGCCCAGAATTTGGCGATCTCGGTCTGATCACTCGTTCGTTGGGTGCTGTTGATACTACCGAGCCGCATCACTTCATCGACCGCTTGGGCATAGGCCGATGAAGTGAGGGCTGGTGGTGGTTCCACAGGAAAACCGGATGCAGCAGCAACAAACGGACTCACATTGGGCCATTGAGGTAAAACCGCTTCAAAGACGGGAGCTAACGGCTTCCATTCTCCAGGCGAAGAGCCAAATTGCGGATGAAGGGTTACGCTGGATCCATCGTTTGCACGTCGCGCGAGCATAGCGTCCGCGACGGATCTACCAAGTTCGAGTCCTTGACGTCGCGCTTCATTGTCTGGAATCGACTTCAGTGTTTGATGAAATCCAATAGCAACGCAGTTCCAGGATCGTTAGGCACCCCGATATCATTGTTGATTTTGCTATGGTCCGAATCTTTGGCTCCATACAATTTGGAAGAGACGCCAGACTCATTCAAAACAGAATTTAGTCGCTGAGCCTGGGCGGAAGTATCCGGATGACCGCTCACATGAAAAATCAAAAATGGAGGAATCCCCTTGCCTTTAGCTACGTGCGTTACGGCCGAAAACAGTACGTGCTTGTCGGGTGAGTTTCCAAATTTCTCGCGATGCCCGAAATTTGCCTGCGGTTGCTTGTGAACTCGTCTTCGCGTTTCTGCTGTTTCAATGATGGCAGGAATATCGAATGTATCACCATCCACAGGTACGCATCCTTGAAGGACCGAAAACGGAACACCTTCTGCTTGGAGATATCGTTCGTCGGTACAAATCAACGCGGCAAGCTGTGCACCTGCCGAGTGTCCCATCACAAAGATGCGATTCGGATCGCCACCGTACGTTTCGATATTCTTATGAACCCAACCTAAGGACTTGGCAACATCACGAACTATCGTTTCCATTTCAACTTTCGGCAACAGTCGATAGTTTGTAGAAACGAATACGCATCCTTGTTGCAGGAACCATTGCGGCTTGCTTTGCACGCTTGCTTTGTCGCCAGTGACCCATCCGCCACCGTGAATCCAAAAAACAACAGGAAGCTTCTTTGCATCTTTAGGTGCGTAGATATCCAACACTTGTCGGTCGATCGACGAGTCACCATAAGGGATGTCAAGCTTTGCAACCTGAGCCATTACCAAAGACGACGAAGTTATCATTGCGACCAGCAAAGCAGCAAATAGTTTCATAATGGATCCAGCGAAGTTCTAGACGTAGATGGCTTTACAATGAAGTAAGCGGATACGGACTTGGTGGGCATGAAGAGGCGGGATCTTTAGTATAGCAGGAAGGGATCAGTAAATCGAATCAATTCCCACAGAGGATGTGGCTAGCGGTCTAGTTTATCCGCGAACCCTCGAGCGAATCGCAATTCTTTGCTTCAGCCCGAGACCTATCCCTCAGCCCAGGGATGGCTCTCAAAATGCACTGCGACCTTTTCCAGCAGCGGATCAATCGTTTCTGATTGGATCGAATGGGGTGGTGCAAAAGGAAACCACCTGAATCCCAGATGTTCAGTGGGTGTGATTTCCGATCCTCGGATCAACAAGGCGAGATATACGGTAAGCTCTTTTAGTCTTCGTTTCCCATCGTAATTCACCCAGTATTGACTGGTGAATACGAAGTCCGGATCCATCTGGATGGCGTTTTCTTGAATGCCGGTTTCTTCTGCTAGTTCTCGGATCGCGGCTTGTTTTTTCGATTCGCCGAGATCTAGATGTCCTTTCGGTAAGTCCCATCTCTCCTCATGTTGCATAAGAAGGAATTCTAACGTAGTCCTTTGTTGAGGAAGTCCCAGGTTTTCATGGGACTTGCGGAAGACTAAAAAGCCGCTTGAATAGAGTTGAGGTCGCATTGGGGGCCTTCCATTGCTTCGCGATGTTGTATGATATCGACTAGT
The DNA here is from genome assembly GCA_021300155.1 of Pirellula sp. Classification (GTDB taxonomy): domain Bacteria; phylum Planctomycetota; class Planctomycetia; order Pirellulales; family Pirellulaceae; genus JBKCUI01. The sequence continues at coordinate 46,065 of JAJTID010000062.1, read as the reverse complement.
TTAATGGTCGTGTGATGGACTACAACTCGAGAAAATGGACACGAGGAAGAATCGGATGAAATTGCACTGCCTAGGGACAGCAGGCTACCACCCGAACGAATCTCGTCATACGAGTTGCTATGCGATTCCCGAATCGAACGTAGTTCTCGATGCAGGGAGTGGTTTCTTTCGTGTTGGGAAGTTGCTGACAAGCGACACGCTTCATGTGCTGCTATCGCATGCGCATTTGGACCATGTGTTCGGATTGACCTTTGTGTTGGACTTCCTCGCGACGACTCCTTTGAAGCACATTCATGTATATGCTGAAGCGGCAAAGATTGCGGCCATTCAGCAACATTTGTTTCACCCGCTTCTCTTCCCAGTGGTTCCGCCTTTTCATTGGCATTCGCTCGAAGATTTAGGAACAACGTTTCGAGTGGAAGAGACATCAGTAACATGGTTCCCTTTAGAGCATCCGGGCGGAAGTGTTGGGTTCAAACTGGATTGGCAATCAACCTCGCTTGCCTATGTTACCGATACCACTTGTTCGTTAAATTCCAGCTATTGGAATGTGATCCAAGGTGTCGATTGGCTGATTCATGAATGCAACTTTTCAGACGATTATCGGGAATTAGCCGTCAAAACTGGTCATAGCTGGGCGGGTGAAGTATTGGAAGCTGCGCACAAGCACAAGATTGCAAGGTTGTTGTTGGGTCATTTCAATCCTTTAACGGATTCCAGTGATCCCGTAGGCATCGATCATGCAACATCGCGCAATCTACGCAAAACGCCTAGTCAAATCATGATGGCAACCGATGGTCTTACGATTGACTTAGAACGCCTTTGATTCAACGCGATTGGGCGCTATACTAATCGCATCCAAGAGTCTACTCGGTGTGTTCGTCGAATTTTCAGTAGGCTTGTGACCCTTTTTCGATTTGAGCAGCATCATGAACCCGTATGCATCTTTGAGCGACGATTTTTATGTCAACACTCATCTCCATACGGAAATGGATCTTCCTAGTCAACGCGAGACTGTGTTGCACTACTTCGAGCAATTGCAACGCCGGTATCCAAAGATGGGACATTTTTACCAGCGTGAAAAGGGTGAGTTTATTCTTGAGGAAGACAAGTCTCACGGTGCTTATCGCTGGGCTTCCGTCGAGCCTAGGCGAATCTGCAGTGGGATCGTCAATCCAAATACTCTTGAGGAAGCGATGGAACAGCATGCACAGATCCTAGATATGGTTCCGTATCTGTTATCCATTAGCAAACTGGATTGCGAGTCTATCGGCTTGATGTATGGATTCGACTACAATTGCCGTGGCAATCACAATCAGATTTTGGCCGACGCCATGGGTGTTCCTGCCGCGTTTGAGGCGATAGCAAAACGTCCCGGTTCACACTTGATGAGTTACGATCCCTCGCTCCAAATCTCGTTAGACGACACTTTTCGAACTCACGCGAGGATCAATGTTGAGCCGAGGACGACGGTTTATCAGACCAAATCGGGCGAATACAACGAAGAGCTTTTGAGCGTTTATGTGACCGTTCGACGCTTCGAATCGTTGACGCCTGATGAAAAATTCCCAGAAGAATTGGCTCGTTTGGATGGTTTGATGCGTGATCTCATGGACAACTACGTTGTGGAACATATCCTTAAGCCACTTCAAAACGCGATTGCAGCGAGATAAACTACTGCGGTCGCCTGTTCCGTTCCCCATACGACGATCGCGAAATGATTAAGCTCCCGTTGGTTTTGTTGTTCACGGCCATGACTGCACTAAGTTGGGGAGTGTACGGAATATTGTTGCACGAGGGGACTGATCGATTGGGTCATAGTTCTCTTCGGGCCTTTATCGGCGTCGGTATTGCTTATTTCCTTATCGCTGTCTTGGTTCCTGCGATTTGGTTAGGGAGCAAAAGTGAAAAAGGCCATTGGTCTGTCTACGGAACAATCCTTTCTCTGCTTGCGGGAACAGTCGGGGCACTTGGTGCCCTCGGCGTGACACTGGCGGTTGCGTTCAAAGGCGACCCAATCTATGTGATGCCGATTGTTTTCGGTGGAGCTCCCGTGGTAAACACATTGGTTACCTCTTGGATCAATAAGTCGTTCTCACAGATCAAGCCATTGTTTCTACTAGGACTGGTGTTGGTTGCAGTCGGGGCTGTCGGCGTTCTGATGAACAAACCAAAACCTGCGAAGCCAGTTGCAGCAGAAGTGAAAGCCGACACAGAACAAGCGAAGTCAGGAGACGAAGCCAAAATCGAAGTAAAGGATACATCGAACCCGTTTGCTATCGGCGCTTCGATACTGCTGGCGGTAGTTTGCTGGGGGGCATATGGTCCTGTGTTGCATATTGGGCAAACCAAGATGGGCGGATCTCGTTTACGTCCTTTTTGCTGCGTGGGTATCGCTTATTTCATCATCGCTGTTGCTGTACCGGTGATGATCTTGATGGCGTCTCCGGATGATGGGTTCAAACTCGATTGGCGTGATGTCTTGCCTGGCATGATGTGGTCAATCTTTGCAGGTACAGCAGGCGCGATGGGAGCGATGGGAATCATCTTGGCGTTCAACTATGGTGGCAAGCCAGTGTTCGTGATGCCATTGGTCTTTGGGTTCGCACCTGTCGTGAATACGTTCACCTCGATGACCGTCAAAGGTACACTGTCGCAGATCAACCCTTACTTCATCGGTGCTCTGTTGATCGGTATTGTTGGAGCAGTAACGGTACTGGTATTCGCCCCCAAAGCAAAACCACATGGGCCAGCACCAGCCACCCCCCCTGCCACTCCGCCATCGATTACTCCCGCGTCTACCTAACCGACACGACAAAAGGCTCGCTCGGGTTCGTGGGTAATGAGCGGTACCTTTCTGTATTCGATCAATTTCATCTCGTGTGCGCCGTCACTTCAACTTCAGTAGAAATGACTCGGCGATGGCCGTGTGTTTGTCCAACTTACTGCCCATTTTGTCGAGTTGGCTCACCATGACTCCCATTCGTGCATTCCCCTCGAAGAACTTGCGATGCTTGCTCATGAAACGCCAGTAGAGTGCATCCCAGATCTCGCACCAAGGCCCTTTCTTGAAGCTGCTCATCCTCAGCACGTAACTCGATCCGCTAATGTACGGTTTCGTAGTCATCAATCCACCGTCCGCGTGTTGGCTCATGCCATAGATGTTCGGAACCATCACCCAATCGTACGCGTCGATAAACATTTCCATAAACCAACGGTAAACCTCGTCCGGATCGAAATCGCATAAAAGCATAAAGTTCCCTAGAATCATCAATCGTTCGATATGATGACAGTATCCCATTTCCAGTACGCGACGAATCACGATATCTACCGGTTCAATTCCAGTCGTGCCATCGTAGAAGGAACCAGGAATAGGGCGATTATGTTTCCAATAGTTGGTTGTTCGCTGTTGCACGCCGCGCGTTCGATAGACAGCTCGCACGAATTCTCGCCAACCGATCACTTGCCGAACGAAGCCTTCGAGCGAGTTTAGGGGCACCCGATCGGAATAGGCCATCGAACGATCGATGATGTCGCGCGGCGAAAGGAGACCAATGTTGAGCATCGGAGTCAGACAAGAGTGAAACAAAATCGCTTCGTTGGGATCGATGGCATCTTCATAGTCTCCAAATAACGTCAAACGCTCTTCGAGAAAGTCTTCCAACCAGCGAATGGCCTCGCGTCGGCTCGTTGGATAGATCAAATCGCTATCCACACCCAAGCTATCAGGAAAATGCGAACTCACATAGATCCTAGCCTCTTCAGCAAACGAATCGACTTTGGCGAAGCTAGTTTTTGGAATCGATACATTCTTGGGAAGCTTCTTTCGATTCTCTGTATCAAAACTCCATTTCCCACCCACGGGAGTTCCGTCTTCTTCGAGCAGACATCCTAGTCTTTTCCTTTGTTCAATATAGAACTGCGTGAAGAAAAGTTTCTTCTTGGCTCCAACGAACGCTTCGATCGAGTCCGTCGGTGTAACAAAGTTGAGGCTCGGCAAAACGTCCAATTCAATAGAGTGTTGTTGGCATGCGACGGTCAAGCGTCGTCGAAGCCAATCATCTTCGAGATCGTAGAGTTGGACTGCCTTCACTCGATCCTTCTTCCATCGGTTGACAATATCCCCCGATCTCTTGAGCTCTGCGGCTTCAACATAACGGACGATTTTCTTTTGCTTGGTCGCAAGCTCATCGGCAAACCGCTTCATGCTCGAACGATGAAGCATTAGCTTTTGTCGATGAAAAGTATACTGACGGAAGAACAAGGGATCTTCGACTAAGTAGACAATCGAATTATTGGCGATCAACTCTGAAGCATGAAACAGTTGGTGTGGATAAACAACCGCAACTCGCCCATTCAGTTGGGCTGAAGCATCAGCCAAGTAAGGCTGGGTTGTCGTGCCCTCAATTGCCCGGTCTGCCGTGATGGGCGTCTTTTTCTTACTTCTTGTTTTCGCCATGCGAGGCTATTCTGGGGAAAGGAAAACGTTGACTGATAAGTTACAGAGGTTATTGAACGCGGCGAACTTCTTCAGCGTCAATAACCTCTCCAGAATCGCCTGGTGATGCTTTTCCTGAGTCAAAACCACCAAATCCTCCGAATGGACCACTTTGAGGTTGGGGGCTTGAGTTGGGGGAAAAGCCCCCAGGAAACTGGCCCTCCATAAAGGCTTTCTTCACTTTCGCCTGAAAGATCTCGGCGGAGCAAACCACAAACATGATTGCGAAGATAAACGCTATCTGCCAGGAATAGAACAGACCATACAGGAAGAATATTCCTGCCAATACCTGACCAAGCCTCGCTGTCCAATAGACAGCCTTTTCGCTCGGTACAAAGAACTTTAATATTGCCCTGACGATACGGCCACCATCCATCGGATAAACGGGCAACAGATTGAAGATGACCAATCCGACATTGGCAATGAGAAGCTGCTCGACAAACCCCATATTGCTGAGCTCGATTGGCCCCCCCAAATTGGCTTTTACGGCGAAACCCAATGCCAGGACCATGGCGATCACCACATTGACGAGTGGCCCACAAGCGGCAATCACCAATTCTGCTAACGGCGTGGTGGGAGTACCCATCCTCGCCAATCCGCCGATGGGCATCATCGTTATGTCTTGCGTTTGAACACCGAACCACCGTCCAGAGAAGGCATGCCCTAGTTCATGCAAGAAAACACAACCGAAAACGGCCAGAACGAACCCGATCAGGCCCAAGGTTTGCGACAGACCAGATCCGATTTGGCTCAGAAAAACATAGATGAGTAACCACCAAAAGGTCCAGTGGATGTAGAGACGAATTCCCGACAATTTCCCAAGATATAGTGTTTGAAACATGGTTGGATTCTAGGGGGGCTCGATGGAGAAAGCAAACGAAACAGAAGCTACTGCCCCAATAAAAGACTCAGGTAGCTCCGTTTTTCCATTTGCCCCAAACCTAACTGCGCTGCGAGTTCGAGTATATCATTCTTTGCATTCTCAATCGCTGCAGGGTCTTCGATGACCCGCTCGATTTCGGCATACTCGCCGACCCCTTCGACGCAATCCATCGTGATGGTGAGTTCTCGCTCATGCGTCGCGATCTTGTAGACCGACCGAACCTTGGATACACGCGCAACAATCTCGAAGCCAAGATGTTGCCAAATACTTAGCCAGGATTCGACAGTATGGGGTACCAATGGCAATTCAATCTCGGGTCGTATCTTCACCGGACCAGGCAGTCGCGGCCCTTTGTAAGTTATCAACGGCTTCCCATTGAGTTCACGGATGCGTAACGCTTCGTCTGTAACTCGAAAGTCGCGCGATGGATGTCGGAGATAGGTATCGCAATGCGTTTCATTTTGAAGAAAGACTCCGCCCCACGAGAGAATCCCTTTCGTAAGGGACTCGCGATCCGTGACCAAAAACTTGCATTCAATTTCTAATGGTTCCATGCTCATTCCAGGAGATGTGGCATCATGAGTAAATGACGGACGCAATCAGTGATGGGCACCGGGGTCATGTTGGGCCACGAAGAGTTCGATTGTGTGCCATCACTGCGTTGAGCTGGGACTGTATCTGCGTGAACGGAATCACAATGGCTGGCACGGATCTCTCTAGACGTTGCACTTGTGGGATTACTCGATTGTTTTGCAACACACGCTCCACTTCATCTTCGAGCATGACCAACCAAGCAGGAATGTCGAGTCCGACACCAGTCGGCTCGCGCATCATCAAGTGGGCTTCCTGGACTAACAATTCGAAAGCATGGCTTTCTTCCTCGTCGTTGGCTCGCAACTGACGTATTGCTGGCCGAATGAGTGCGCGCATCCTATCGATCGTCATCGGCTTGACAAATCGTTCATTGAGCCGGTCCGCTACGGTTGGCATCTTCATGGCGTACATCTCTTGCAATTTTGAGAGCCGTTCCAAGTACTGGTCTGATTCTCTGGCGACGCGTTCCGCCAATGCGCGTCTCCACTGTTGAGCGGAATTCTGGCAACCGGAATGTACCAATACCTCATGCGCCCAAAACACTGGCTTGAGATTCCAGCAAACCCGATCGTATCGAACTCGCAATCGCAAGAAATCGAGGAACATAAACAGCATCTCGCCCCGATCGGACTGCGTCGTCGTGCTGTTATAGTCCTTGTACTCTCCGTAATGATCAATGATTGCTTCAAAGACGACAGATAGCCAGCGTTGTGCCTCCTCGGGTGCGATTATGCCGGCCGAGAGTGCATCGAGCAGTGGACTCAATTCTTCGATGTCGCGATTCTCCATTGCATGCTGAAGGTAGTTGCCAACTCCCTGATGCAATATGGCCCGCACATTGGAAAGTTTCAAGAAACCCTGCGTTAGAAGACCCTTGCCGTACCGTTGAATGAAGTCACACAAATTCTTCCAAGAGCCGGAACCGTCGATGGTTTCCAACACGCTCAATCGAAGCGTGCGTGAATGGGATAGCCAACTCCCCAACAGGATTTCAGTCAGTTGTTCTAGCAATGGTACCAACTGTTCTTGGTCGGGCTCCGGGGGATTCAAATCGACCAACGCATCGAGCTCCAATTTGTCCCAATGGGACGGCGGAGGTAATCTTTTCTTCCTGGTGCCCTTGCCTTCTTTAGCCGTTTTTCCCTCTCTGTTCGATTTGCTCTCTTTGGTGCTGCTCGCTTTAGGATCTGCGTGCCAATGGTATGCGTTTCGAACCAAGCAGCGTACCATCGACTTGAATGCGATCTGAAACAAGTCATCGAACTCAGTCACCGCACCGTGACCAACAGGGTTTGTATGCTCCATGTGCCGCGCCGTATCGACCAATCGGCACGCTTGGTAAAACAACCCTTGCCTCGGCAACCATGTCAGCAAATGGGACAATGCCCGACGACGGACACGAGCCGTCAGTATTTCGCGAGGATCTCCCCCACGCGCCAGGGACACATAGAGCAATTTCTGATCGCGAATGACCGAAACAAAGTCCGGAAAGGAATCCTCCACGCGACTTCGTCGGCCAGCCATCAAATTGCCAAACAACTCGATGGTTAACAACTCATCCTTTGGCATTTGGCTGAGTCGCTCGCCGAAATGATCACGATCGTCCGCGAGCGCCAGCACGGCGCCGATCAAAAGTCTTCCCGCATCCGCTGTCTCTACGGCTGCGGAGAGCACCCGCTCCATCAGCGATTCCTTGACCACACGTTTGCGATCGTATCGGCCCATCGAGTCGGTGTCGGTGCCACCCCTCGCGATCTTGTACGCTTGAATTTGATCAAGCAATTGGATGAGTCCATGGCGATTCGATAGGCACTGTTCACTCCAACGTTTCAGTGCCGCGACCATCCGCTCTTGCTCGGCCGAAGCCGTTTGCGGATCGCGATGTTTGATCGAGTGAAGCGACTGAGAGACCAACTTCCACATTTGCGCTAACGCGACCAAGAACGTAAGGTGCTCGTTGAGACGCTTCGATTCGGCGATCAATTCTTCCGGCGTTCCTTCATCCTGCTCAAAAATAGGAGCATCGTTCCCATCGTCTGTGGTGTCTTCATAAGTCACATCTTCATATGCCGCACCGTAGATCGAGGACGTTGGATCTTCATCCTCCGCATCGTTGGAACCAGCGACGAACAGATTGTCATTCTTTTTGGGCTTCTTCGGTGAAAGCGAATCTCCTAAACGAAATTCAGGTACCGCCCAATAGGATTCGCCGTTGGCCTCGAGATAATCAAAGAACTTCTCGATCGTGGGCCAACAGGATTTTCCATTAGTTCCATCTGCTTCGTCGATACTCGAAGCGCTCTGGGATTCGATAAGCTGTTCGAGCCAATTGCGAGCCAAGTCGGAGTAGGAGGTATTTCCACTTTGCAGGCCCACGCGTTCCGCTTGACTAAGCCAATGCACAATCAAGGCCATCGCCCCAACAAAGTCCGCGCGATCTAGCAATGCTTCGATGACGAGCGCATAGGCCTTGGGGGAATCGAACAGTTCCGCGTGAGGCGTCCAAAAGCGAATATCACCTGCTGCCGCTCCTCCCTGGTGCCACAATCGAAGCGCTCGCGCAACCAATTGCGATGAGTCCAACACGTCCTGTGGGTCCGTCGCGGCGACATCTGTAACTTGGTGAGGTGCGTATTTTCTCCACCAATTGGCAATGGTTCGAAATCGCTGTTCGGTACGCTCGCAGAGCAACTCCTGATTGGTCGCGGCCGCTTCGCGCCAAAGCCGAGACATCAAACCAAACAACTGTTCCATGATTTGAACAAGCTCTTCGATTCGCTCATCGCTGACCGTAGCGTCGGAACCTACAAAGCGTGGGAAGTTCCCTGAAAAGCCGAGAATGTTCCACGGATCGACCAACGCACCACACTGAATACCGCGTTCGATCCAATCGAAGATTTGATCGGGAATCTCTACTGCCTTATCCAGTTCTCCTCGCCTGAGAAACTGATTCCCAATCGTGAGCAAACAATCGATGCGGCAGAGTATGCGAGCCGATGGAACTTGAACGTCATCCGACTCTTCTTTGGCGGCGTTCGCACTCCCCATGCGAGCAAAGATACGAGCCAACTGTACGTGCTCGACTTGTGAAGCTCGAAGACGCGCAAGATTCGTATTGAGCTGTTGTCGGGCACCGCCGAGCGGTTGACGCCGAATAGCCGCTTCACTCCTCAACCGATCCGCATGCGGACCTGTGATTCTCTCCAGAAAGTCTGAGTAGAATTGATCGCGATAGTTTGCGATATGCGCTAGTAACTGAACAAGAGTTGTTGTCGAAGAAAACGCGTTTGGGCTTCCACCCGAAATCCCCGATGCCATCAACATGGTACCGGCCAGCACTACGGACGCTTCCGTCAACAGTTGGTCTCTCGGCAACTCTTTCTCTTGACTAACTCTTGCCAACAGCGCGTTCAACGTCACTTGTTGCAATACGAACCGTCGATAGTTCGATTGGGAATCCATCAAGTTTGGATCCCATTGTCCAAAATAGTAATTGGGGCGTTTGTTCACGGGATGGTCGAAGTCATAAGCCCGCGGATCCATCGCTATCTCGTCGAGATTGTCTGGATCGAACTGTGCATCGCGAAGTATCTGAGGGGAAGCGCTGCGCAGAATCTCCAATGTTCTCGAGACGATGTCATAGTACGGACCGAAAGCCACACCGACATCGCGGATGTAGAGTGGAATGGGACGGAGCCATTCACGCGAGTAGGGCTCGAGTCGTCGCCCTTCCAAAACAGCGACCGGACGAAACCCTACGTAGTCATTGAGTTGCTCGATTGAACCCGAAACCAATCTGTCGACTTCGTTCCACGGCGGACCCTGTTGCAACATGCATTCGATCGCACGCCCCAAAAACAATCCGTTGAACAATCCTTCCGGTTCTTGGTGAAACAAAAGGTCGCTATGAAAATCCAGATATTCTGGTAGCAGGTAGAGCCACACGAGCTGTATGACTTGGCTGGCCTGATCGCTTTCTCGAAAGATCTCCTTCTCATCGCGCAATCGACCGAGACGATCTTGCAACCACTGTTGTAGCGTCAACCAAGGAGGTAGCCCCGTGTATGGGCTATATTGTTTCGGGGCACCTGCGAGCGCCCAACTATAAAGTCGATTGAGAGCAGTGAGTGACTTCGGGTCCGATTTGCCCGACGAAAAATTGAGATAGCCGAGTACCTGGACTAGATCTTCGTCGCGTCGATCTGCATTACCGTCGTTAGTCACCCGTCACTCCCTCACCATGCGTGCTTAATTCACGTAATGGTAGATGGAAGGGTGATTTCTCGGAAGTAGGTCGAGCGTTCTCAAACCGCTTTCTTGTCCGTTGGGTGCGTCTTGTCCCAAACCTGCATACCCGCTCGAATGTCCCGCAAATGAATCCAGTGTCCATGCGTTTTCGTTGTACTACAAACGAGCGTCTCAGGTTTAATCAAACCTTTCTCGATGTTATGCAGGAAATCCGATTCAGTAATCGGCCCTACATTCTTGCTACCAAAGAAACCTCTCTTCATAAAGAACCAGTCTGCAGACATAGCCTAATTCCCCTATGTTACGCATATTTAATTACGCACCCAAGAACTTGTGGTCAACTACCTGATCAAACACGCAATTTTACGCCTTAGCCCGTCGCAAGGTGAATTAAGAAGGCATTTTCGTCGGAATTTTCGTTTTCGCTCGGCTAAGGGACGGAACCAACCCAGGTGAGCAGTCCGTGACGACTCCATGGTTGTCAGCCGGGCAGCAGTCAATGAGAAGAAAGACACAATACGTGCTCTGGCGGCACATGTGAGCGATTAGCGTTCCTTCAAGATTTTCACGGCTCGTGAGGCACGAGATAAAAACTCTGTTTTGGGCTCACCCGGCTCCAAAAAGACAGGATGGCCGACCGTGATTGAGCTCAATAGCGGAACAGGCATCACCTCGCCGCGAGGTAGGATTCGATTGAGGTTATCCATATAAACCGGGATCAATTCCAAATCAGGCCGTTTCTTCGCTAAGTAGTAAAGCCCGCTTTTGAATTCTCCCATTTCTCCGTCCGCAGCACGTCCGCCCTCAGGGAATACTATCAATGAATAAATGTCCCCAATCTCTCGCATCATCACGTCCACCGGGCTTTGATGCACCTTAATCTGTTTTCGATCGATCAAGATGGCGTTGAAGGACCTAGCCAGAAACCGTCGAAAAGGAGAGTTTCCCCAATAATCCTGTGCTGCGACGGGCCTAGTGATTTGTCGAAGGTCTTTTGGTAAACAGGACCACAGTACGACCGCATCCAAATGACTCGTATGGTTTGCAAAATAAACGCGCTGCCTAGTATTGGGTTCCGCACCTAACCATCGGACCGTAAAACCACTTACCAATTTGGCAGCTAACGCGATCGTATGCCCCGTCGCTCGGCACAAAGTAGTTCTCGGTTCTGAAGTCGGCGGGGCGTTGCGAAAATGATCCCTAGAATCGGACGGAATAGCGGTCAATGTAGTTTCCTGTGTTAGAAGTCCTGGCACATTCTAGCATCGAAGGTGCGGCTTTCTACGTGTGCTCCTTGGAAATGAAGCGAGAATACGTCATCGTCGACAAAAGAGCACGTAGGCTAGGACCAATGTCCCGATTGAAAAAACTCCTTGGAAAATCCAGCAGCTCGGGACAATGGTCCCAAGCTACGTTCACAGCGTGTCTCTAGGCGGCACAGCGTGTCTCTAAGCGGCTGTGCCAGCAAAAAACGGCCGCAGTTTATGACTACAGCCGTGATTTGTTTTTCCGTTGATTGTCGATCGAGCCGATCGACAATCGATTCGAATACGATGGAAACTAGTTCGTCTTTGCTTCTTCTTTTGCCGGTGGATTCATGGCGAGAAGTGCAGCTTTGTATTTCGCACGAGCTAAATTCAATCGAGCTGTTTGCTCGCATTCGGTTTCTTCTTTGTCCACAACGAAAACGGTCTTCAACTTCTTTTCAGCGGCAATCGTCTTTGCTTCTGTTGGACATTGGCAAGACTTATCACCAACCTTGTAGGAAACCGCAACGGAGTCCATCGCTTTCTTCATTTTTGCAGCGACTTCGCCAGCCTTAACCGAGCAAGTCATGGATTCGCCAGCGACTGTTGTTGTTCCCGAAACACTGCATGTGTGAGGGGTACTAAAGTCAGCAACGAACTTCTCAGTTTGCTCTACCAAGCTCGTGAATGCCTTTGTGGGACACTCGAACTTTTCCTTGCCGACCGTGTAAACAAGCTTCTTGCCCGAGCTTGATGCAAGTGCCTTTGCGGATTCTTCACAGCAAAGAGCCTCGTCCCCAACTGTGTAAGCTAGCTTTGGTAGTTTCGCCAATCCTTCGGTGACTGGGCATTTGGCAGCCGATGCAGCACATTTGCCATCACATTTCTCTTCTGCAGAAACAAAGTTGTTAACGGACACGCAGTAGCTGCCGGAAACCAACGCCATCGCTACCAAGCCAATCTTCAATGACTTCATCCACTCTTCTCCAAATTTAAGACCTGAAACAACCCTGATCAGAGCATCTGATACAGGTTATAGCATCGCTACACATCCGATTATCTACGCATTCGGCTGAGAATTGGTTTATTCGAAGGGACTAATCCAACTCACGACTCAATTGTACGAATAGGAGCGTCCATAATCAACAAAAGTATTACGATCCGTTTTGGCCAGATAGGTCCCTCTCGGGGGGGTGCAAGTGACTAAACTACGAAGAGTTCTTGTTACAGGTGGTGCCGGTTTCCTTGGTTCGCACATGTGCGAGCGGTTAGTGAACGAGGGGCATGATGTCATTTGCCTCGATAATTTTTTCACCGCTCAAAAATCGAATGTCGCGCATTTGCTCGGCCGTCCGAATTTTGAATTGATCCGCCACGACGTTACGGTTCCTATTTTTTTGGAAGTGGACCAGATCTACCACATGGCCTGCCCAGCCGCGCCAGGGCATTACCAATTCAACCCAATCAAAACGATCAAGACTTCGGTGATGGGATCGATCAACATGCTTGGCATGGCGAAACGATGTGGCGCACGAATCTTGTTAGCTAGCACCAGCGAGATTTACGGCGATCCTCTCATTCACCCACAGCCGGAATCGTATTGGGGGAATGTGAACACGATCGGTCTTCGTTCCTGTTACGACGAAGGAAAGCGAGTTGCGGAGACTCTGTTCATGGACTATCACCGCATGAACAAAGTGGATGTGCGAATCGTTCGTATCTTCAATACATACGGGCCTCGCATGCATCCGTATGATGGACGAGTCGTTTCCAACTTTATCCGACAAGCGATTCAAGGTCAGCCGATCACGATCTTTGGAGAAGGGGAACAGACTCGATCGTTTTGCTACCGAGATGATTTGGTCGAGGGCATCTTCCGATTGATGAACAACGAAGACGGGTTCATCGGTCCAGTCAATATTGGCAACCCAGGTGAGTTTACTATCCGGGAGCTAGCGGAACTGGTCATTCAACTCACCGGAGCGAATGTGAAGCTTGAAAAACGCCCGTTGCCGCCCGACGATCCGACTCGTCGTCAACCTGACATTACATTGGCAAAGAAACATCTTGAATGGGAACCGAAGATTCCTCTTCAGCAGGGACTGCAACAAACGATCGATTGGTTCCGTTCGATCGACTTCGATCACTACCGACCACCGACCCCTAACTTTGTTTAACGACTCTATTGTCGATTACTATTCTGTTGTCGATTACCAAATGGGCTCAGGTTGCCAACCTGCACATTTGTACGCATTAGGGATTTTGAGAACCCGAAGACGATAGGTGCCCGCAGGCGACGCAACTCGCGACCCGTTTGGCCGAGTATGTTCTAAAACTCATGTCGCGTAAATCGCACTTGAGCAAACGACCAATCAATGGCTTGCCGATTCCTGTGATAAGCTTGATCGCTTCGGTCGCCCCTAGACATCCGACCATGCCAGATACTGCACCAAGCACTGGAAACTGCCGCTTCCAATTGGGCGGCGGTTCAGGAAATAAACATCGCAAACATGGTGAGGCTCCGGGAAGCACTGAGAATATCTGCGCTTCGAGTTCGTACATCGAGCACTCGACGAGGGGTTTGCCTTGCAAGACCGCTTGTTGGTTCATAGCGAATCGCTCGTGAAACATCGGCGCACAGTCAACAACAAGGTCGGCTTGTTTCACGATCGCAGCCGCGTTGTCATCATGGATGTTGGTATCGATAGCGATGATCTCTAGCCGTGGATTCAGCTCTTGCAGCCGACGTTGAATACTTTCGATGCGAGGTTTGCCAATCCAGTCGTGAGTCATCAAGAGCTGGCGGTTCAAGTCGCTAGGCTTCAGATTCCCACCGTGCGCCAGTACCAGTTTACCGACTCCAGCTGCAGCCAACTCATACGCGACCGCACCGCCGACTCCGCCAACTCGCGATACCAAAACGGACGCGCCTTTTAACTTTCGTTGCGCGACATCTCCGAAATCGCGAATCCACATTTGCCATTCGTAAACGGACCGCTCGATGTCCGTCAAACTTGGCAAACCGTCGGTAGTAGATTCACGCATCGGAATGAGATTTTATGGGTGAGAAAGAGGATAGACCGAACGCCGCAAGGAATTCACCATGCATGAATCGGATGGCTTCAACTTCGACTTGCAGAGTCTAACCGAACCGAGATCCGACGAGTATGTCCATTCCTTTCAGCCCACACAACCGTCACGATTGTCCGATTCGCCAAAAACGTGCGTAGAAAGTTGCTGCGAATTCCATTGCGTCCTGTCTAATGGTGAAGATGCGGACTAAGGTTGGAACTAGAGGACAGCTTCTGCATCCAACGAGGCAATTCTCGCAAACGAAGTAGACCGCGACCTAAATTAGTTATGGAAAAAACAGCATATCTACGAGCTGAAAGACTCATTTGCACACTCCGTTGTACTGCGGCTGTGGTTGTCGGGTTGTTTTTTGCCAGTCAGACGGCATTGATTAGCTGGAATCAGTACCTTCTGTCACAAGACCAAAAGCATCTGAACCGTCTAAACGAACTCGTCGGAACTTACGCAGAATCGCAAGGAAAAAGCCCGGACCTGCATCTCATTGATCTTTATCGAGCGGGACTCACGAAAAGCAGGATTCATCCAACACCCTTCGGGGGCTACTACCGCCTGAACCCAGAATCCGGAGTGGTCTACAATCCCTCCCGACTTCTGCTGGGGCAAACCATGACCGGCAGTACGTCGGAGTTAGCGAAGATCTCGTTAAAAAACCGTTGACATTGCAGTACAATGGGAGGTCAAATAGCGGAATCCCGTTTAGATTCTGTGTTTGTGTACTCCCGCAAGTTTTCCACCTGAGAGATTTGTAATGCTACGAAAATGGTTTTTTGGCACGTTTGTCGTTTTCACCACTGGCGCTCTCAGCCACGCGGCAGATGCGATTCAGCTCGGCAAAGCTGAGATAACCAAGGGAATCCCTGGCGGAAGTAAGCTCTCCGTCGCTGACATTAAGAGGTTCCTCGACGAACCTGCAAACCATAAACCACTGTCTCCGGTACTGCCCGACAATTTGAAGGCTGGCTCGAGTGCCGTTTTTGTACCTGAAGACAACCCTTTGACACTGGCCAAAATTGAGTTAGGCCGACAACTTTACTTCGACAAGCGTCTCTCGGTAGACAACACCGTTAGTTGCGCCGATTGCCATAGCCCAGCGACGGGGTATGGTGCAAACACGCAATTCGGAGTTGGCGTCCGTGGTCAATTGGGCGGTAGGAACTCGCCTGTTTCCTTCAACCGAATCCTCAGCAAGGGACAGTTTTGGGATGGCCGGGCCGGGACGCTTGAGGCCCAAGCGGTCGGGCCGATCGCTAACCCGATCGAAATGGGAAACACACATGCATCTGTCGTCAAGTTCGTAACCGCGAATAGCGGATACCGGATGCAATTCGAGAAGGTTTTCGGAAGAGCACCGAACATCGACGACATTGGTAAGGCCATTGCTTCGTTCGAACGTGCGATCGTTACCGGTCCTAGTCCGTATGATCTTTACGAACCTGTCCGTCAAATGATGGCAGCCTTCCCCGAAGAGCTTTCAGATCTTGAAACGCTGAAGAAAGACGATCCCGAGCTGTATAGCAAATTCACCAAGGCAAAAGAAGCATCCGCTGCCAACCCGATGAGCGATTCCGCGAAACGAGGACGGGACCTATTCTTCAGCGCCAAATCGAATTGTTCCGCTTGCCACGTCGGTGTGAACTTTACGGATGAGCTTTATCACAATATTGGCGTTGGTATGGATGCGGCCGCGCCGGATCTAGGCCGTTTTGCTGAAACGAAAGTCGAAAAGGACAAAGGGGCCTTTAAGACTCCAACCGTTCGTAACATTGCACAAACCGGTCCATACATGCACGATGGTAGCCAGAAAACGTTGGAAGAAGTGGTCGATTGGTATGCCAAGGGTGGACACGCAAATCCTTACTTGAGCGACAAAATCAAGAAGCTGGACCTCACCGCTCAGGACAAGGCCGACCTTGTCGAGTTCATGAAGGCTTTGACAGGTCCGTTGCCCAAAGTGGAAACCGGCCGTCTTCCCGAGTAGTTGTATCTTGTCCAAGGCGGTCGCCACCTGGAACTTTCGTATGTAGCTTGGGACCATCGTCCCGAGCCGTTGGATTTTAACGAGTTCTCAACGGCCGGGACGATGGTGCAGCCTACGTCGCTCGAACTCGTTCTCTCAACGGCGGTTTTGACGTATCCAAAACGTCGTCTTTCGGCCACAATTCGCAAAACATTTTAGTGAGGGTTGTGGTTAGCTCGAGGTGAGTTCGTGCATCACCCCTCCGGATCCTCTTTTTTTGAGCATTTGGCAGGTAGTTCATGAGCCTAATCGAGCGTATCTACGGTCGTCAGATTTTTGATTCTCGCGGTAACCCAACAGTCGAGGTAGACGTTACCTTGGTCGACGGCTCGATGGGGCGTGCTGCAGTTCCGAGCGGAGCGAGCACTGGTGCACACGAAGCCTGGGAGTTGCGTGATGGCGACAAGTCCAAGTATATGGGCAAAGGTGTTCTCAAAGCGGTTGACAACATCAATTCGAAAATTGCAGAGTCGTTGATAGGCTTCGATGCACTCGATCAACGCGGAGTAGATAGTTTTCTACGAGAGCTTGACGGCACACCCAACAAAAAGAATCTTGGGGCAAACGCGATGTTGGGCGTTTCTCTTGCTGTGGCCAAAGCTGCTGCTCAATTCACTAACCAACCGTTGTACCGTTATCTCGGTGGCGCAGGGGCACATTTGCTACCTGCCCCGATGATGAATATCGTCAACGGTGGGCAACATGCTGATAACTCGGTCGATGTTCAAGAGTTCATGGTGATGCCTCTCGGATTCGATTCCTTCACCGAGGGATTGCGTGCCGGCACTGAGATTTTCCATAACCTCAAAAAAGTGCTTGGCGAAAAGAAGCTGAATACAGCAGTTGGGGACGAAGGTGGTTTCGCGCCTGATCTCGGTAGCAATCAAGAAGCTCTCGATTTGATTATGGAAGCAATCAAGCGTGCAGGCTATGAAGCTGGCAAGCAAATCTTCATTGCTCTCGATGTTGCAGCAACAGAGTTCTACGACGAGAAGACTAAGAAGTACACCATCGACGGAAAGCAATTGAGCGGCGATGAAATGGTCGACTTCCTTGCCAATTGGGTGGATAACTATCCAATCTGCTCGATCGAAGACGGTTGCTCCGAAGACGATTGGGATTCATGGAAGAAGCTGACGGACAAGGTTGGCGGCAAAGTCCAACTGGTCGGCGACGATCTTTTCGTTACAAACACCGAGCGACTTCAACGCGGTATCGATCAAGGGATCGCCAACAGTATTCTGATCAAGGTCAACCAGATCGGTACATTGACCGAAACCATCGAAGCGATCCAATTGGCGCATCGCAACGGATATACCAGTATCTCCAGTCACCGAAGTGGTGAAACAGAAGACGCAACCATTGCCGACTTGGCTGTCGCGTTGTCGACAGGCCAAATCAAGACAGGCTCTGCTTCCCGTTCCGATCGAATGGCCAAGTACAACCAGCTTCTTCGCATCGAAGAAGAACTCGGTGATGGCGCTCGTTACGCAGGTCCGCTTTTCCGTCGCAAGTAGTCGGAACGGTTGCATTGGCACTGACCTAACTATATCTCGAGACACAACCGATAAAAGTCAATGTAGGCTGGGACCATTGTCCCGGCCGAAAATAACTCCTTGGAAAATCCAGCAGCTCGGGACAATGGTCCCGAGCTACGTTTATTACGTGACTTTTGTCGGCCGTGTCTGTTGAAATAATCGCACCTCTCTAGGTGCGATTTTCATTTCCACTAGCCATAATGAACTCGATCGACGGGAACTGCATGAAGTTGTGTTCCTACTACCTGCCTCCGTTCTCCTTCTGCCACAAAGGCTATGTCATGAGATCCTCTCTCTTCATCGTTGCTGCATTTCTATTGCTTTCGAATCTCGTGACCTATGCGGATGGACCAGCAGACAACAAAGAAGAAGCCGTCCGTGCTGTCCCACCACCAGGCATCACAATTTCAAATGAGCTTCGCGAAGAACTCGACAGCGGACTAAGCGATCTGCAGACCAGGCTCAATGTGTTGCGGAAAAGCAAATCTGCGTTGGTCCTCAAGTATCTGCCCGACGTTGAGATCTTTGAGAAAGCGATACGAATTGCATTGACCGAGGACGGCTTCTATGAACCCAAAGACTTCGAAGGCGCAAAACGTGTCTTGGCCGAGGGACGCCGGCGTATGCAACTTTTGTTGGAAGAGAAACCAGATTGGTTGAAACCGAACGACCAACGGGACATCACCACTGTTCGAGGCTTTCGATCTCGAATTGATGGCTCGGTTCAACCTTATGGAGTCGTCCGATTGAATAGCACGACCTCGAACCTTCAAGGGCGAACGGATGTTTGGTGCAGAGGACGCAGTGAAAAGGGGTTAGAGATGCAATTCTTGGCCCAACGACTTGTGAGCAAAGATCCGCAGCCTGCTCCTGGCGTCCTCATGATTCATCCCTTTGGACGCTATTGCAATGCGAACAAACTGGCTGGCGAAGTCGATACCCTCGAAGCGCTGGAGCATGCGATTGCCGAGTATGAAATGGATCCTAAGGGAGTCGCCATTCGCGGTTTTTCGATGGGGGGCGCTGCGGCGTGGCATTTGGCCGTCCATTACCCTGATCGGTGGTTTGCAGCCAATCCAGGTGCCGGTTTTTCAGAGACGCCGAAATTCCTGAATGTCTTTCAATCGGAGTCGTTGGCTCCGGCTTCGTATGAAAAGACTCTTTGGAATCTTTATGATTGTCCTTACTGGGCATTGAATCTGCGCAATCTTCCAACCATTGCTTACAGCGGTGAGATCGATCGGCAGAAACAAGCGGCAGACGTCATGGCGGAAGCTTGTTGGAATTTGCCAATGAACCAATCGTTCGAGCTGACTCACATTGTCGCTCCCAAGACAGCCCACAAAGTAGACCCCATCGCCGGTAAAGAAATCGAACGCCGTCTAGATCGGATCTACTATTCGAAAAGCCAGGATGTTCGAAAGAAAATTTGGTTCGCAACTTACTCATTGAAATACAATCGCTGCCATTGGCTCACAATGGATCGACTCGAGGAACACTGGAAGCCAGCGTCGGTTACGACTTTGCTATCGCTAGATGCTTTCGTTCCCAAGATTATGATCGAAGCGCACGGCGTGAATGCATTTTCTCTCGATTTCGATATCGGAGAGATTCCCACGAACTATGAACATATCCAAGTTTTGATCCAAGGCGACCTGCATGGTTTGCATCCGGTGAGCAAACGGTCTGACGGTTCATGGCACGTTTCATTCGAACGCACCGTGAACGGCCAGTCCGAGCGTTGGTCCGTTCGCTCTCCGTTGGATGAACCGATGGGGCTTGTGAAACAAAAAGATCTCCAAGGTCCCATCGACGATGCCTTTATGTCTTCGTTTTTGTTCATCAAGCCATCGGGGGCAGGACTACATCCAGCGGTCGATCAATGGGTCGAATCAGAATTCGATCGAGCCGTCCGAGAATGGCACCGTCAAATGCGTGGCGATGTTCGAGTGATCTCGACGGATCAACTCCAAGAGAGCGATATCGAATCGAACAACATCGTGCTATGGGGCGATCCGAAGAGCAATCCAAAGATTGCCGAGATCTTGAACAGGCTTCCTATGAAGTGGGATGCTAGCAAAGTCGAGATGGGTGGACAGAGCTTTGGATCAGAGACGCATGTCCCCGTCTTGATTTACCCGAACCCGCTGAACTCGAAAAAGTATGTCGTGCTCAATAGCTCGTTCACGTATCGTGAGTACGACTACTTGAACAATGCGAGGCAGGTTCCCAAGCTACCCGACTGGGCAATCATCGATATCCGGACTCCAGCCGGCAAGCGTTGGCCAGGCAAAGTAGCCGCCGCCGACTTTTTCGATGAAGTATGGCAGGTCAAGAATTAGGAATTAGGAATTAGGAATTGAGAAGTTTGAAGTTGGAACTAGGAATTGCTTGCAATCCAATACGATGTACAGCTCCTCTTCCCTCTTCAAACTTCAAACTTCCATCTAGCCTTAGGACTGCGAACTCTCTATAAGCGACGGGTCTTTGCTAGACGAACCCACCAAACTTTGACAGGACCGGATGCCTGCATGAACAAGATCACGGATCGATCGGCCCTTTTGACCACGTATACCCCGCGGCTACTGCTCTGTTGCGTTGCCATGCTGATGCTCACCGCCAACGCGGGTTGTGTTCGCATGATGGCAAATATGATCTACATGATCAAAGGGAACGACGCTCCTGCCGAGTTCAAGGAATTGGAAGAGAAAAAGGTCGCTGTTCTCGTAAGTACCAACGGAGTTCACGCTTCCGATGCGACATGCTTGCTGATGGCCAGAAACATAACGATGCTTCTGAGCGGCAAGGTTAAGAAAATCCAAATGGTTTCACCAGACGAAGTGGATAGACTCGTTCAGGACGTTCAACTCGGCCAAGTGGATCCAGCGGTCATCGGTTCGCGTTCGGGTGCAGACTATGTCGTCAATGTGGACGTATCGGATCTGAAGTTGAAGGAAGGCAAAACGTTGTACAAAGGACGAAGCTCGTCGACGGTTACAGTGTACAAGTCAGGCGAAGGCAAAGGTCCGGTTTTCCGCAAATCGCTTCCAGAGTTCGTTTACCCACAAACGGGTGCGCCGGTCACGGACTATGACGAGGCAACCTTCCAGCGCATTTACTTGACAACCCTTGCAAATCGTATCGCCAGAATCTTCTATCCGTACGACCCGACCACGGATGTTGCTATCGACGCGGCGATTTCCTCTGTTGGGTCCTTTTAGTCCGTTCTTTCTTTGAGCCTCATCATGAACTCGCGGTCTATCGATTTTTGGAAAACGGTTCTCGCTCTCCTTATCATCATGATCCCTTGGCTGGAAAGCAATCCACTCTCGGGGCAAGAACTGCAACTAGCGAGCGTCACACGAAACGCATCCGCCAACGATATTGGCTTTCGAGTTGATGCGGACATCTATGCGGACCAATCCAAGCCACCGATCGCTCAATTCAAAACGTTGTTTACAGGCAACAAATCGATCGAGATCGATATCGCTTCCGGCGATGTTGTAGTTGTTGACTCCAGTCTCGGTGTGATCCAAGCATTCAGTGCTTCGCGAAGGGTCATGACAGAGATTGAGCTAACGAAGATCGAGTCCATGCTGCAAGAAACGCTGACACAATCGCCTTCCGAACAACCTCCAACGATAACAACCGAGGAAGGAAACCTCGTCGTCGGCGACTCTGTCGTTCAATACCGGTCGAAGACACAGACGCCTCAAGTGCCGATCGTTGCCGTTCGTTACATCGAATTTGCCGATTGGACAACCAAATTGTCGGCCGTCTTCCCCCCGTACAAACCACCCCAATTGCGTCTGAAGCTCAACGAGCAATTGAAGAACGAAACGCTCTTGCCGTTAGAGACCAAACGGACCACCAGAGTGAAATCCGGAACCCAGGAGATCGTCTCCAAGCTTATCGTCAATTATTCATTAAGCATCGATGACAACAAAGAGATTGCACGAGTGGCTGGCATGGTAAAAGACTACAAAATAGTCGCGGCCAAAGAGTTCTTCGCCAGAAAGTAGTTGGATGCCGGAGTACGATACGCCGCGTCGGAAATACTGTAGCTTGGGACCATTGTCCCGAGCTAATGGATTTTCCAGGGAATTGTTGACGACCGGGATAATACTCCCGCATCAAGTTCCGTATCCAACTGTACTGAGCGGAATTGCACTCTCGTTCGCAGTCGTGTGTTCCTCACACGCTATGGGACAAGAGCAGGCCGCAGTGGATCGCGCCTCGTTCGTTCAGGCTTCTGCTGCACCCGAGAAGTCTAATCCCTCTTGGCCTGCTTCCTGGTCCGCGGGGTGGCTTCAGGTCCATACCACCACGACCGACCAGCAATTGGCAACATGGACACATCGACTAACAACGCTTCCCATTGAGATCGAGCAGGCATTAGCGATCAAGCTCGAGAATGCCAACATTCGATTGGTGGTGTTAGCCAATGAAACGGAGTTTGATCACTACTTGAAGAAGAATTTTCCAGGCCTGCCGAAGCGGCGTGCGTTGTTTGTTCAGAATCGAGGGCCTGGCCTGGTCTTTACCTATATGCACTCCGACTGGTTGACCGATGCTCGTCACGAATGCACCCATGCGTTGTTGCATGCCAGCGGAATCAAGCTTCCATTGTGGCTCGATGAAGGACTCGCAGAATACTTTGAAGTGGAGAGCACCGAAAAGGGATCGCATCCAACGCACAGACATGCAGTCGAGTCTCAGCTTCGATATGGCCAAGTGGTCCAAATCGAAGACTTCGAACAGAACCAAAACGCAACGACACTTAGCCCTAAAGAGTATCGCGATGCGTGGAGCATCGTCGCATTTTTGCTCAATCACAACGAAGAATCGAAGAATGCGCTACGGGCTTATATCGAGGACTTGCGAACTGGCGCAGCAGCCGGTCTGTTGAGTCGGCGACTTCCCGCCAAATCTCGAAGCGAGTGGCGAGACAACTATCTCCAGTTTTTTCGATCCCAGTCGACGGGAAACTACATCGGTACGCGTTAAGCGAGCCCGAAATAAATCGCACTCGCCAGGCTCATTACAATGATGAGCGATCCGTGTACATTAGACGACGGACCCAGTGAATCATCCCTTGCTCACGTTGTCGAATCAATAAATCAAAACCATGTCCATTGCCGAATTACTCAGCTTCGAGAACGTTCCTATTCACTTGTACGAACGAATACGCGTCGTTACGGCAGGAACGGCAGGCAAGAGCACCGTTGATCATTCCGCAAGTAATTCCAGCAGCCAACCTGGTTTTGTACTGTATTGGATGCGAACTGCTGTTCGAGTCGATGAGAACCCGGCTCTCGATGTGGCTCGACACTTGGCAATCAAATTGGATTTACCATTGCTCGTATACCACGGTTTATCGCAGCGTTATCCTTTCGCTTCGGACCGACATCATACGTTCATACTCGAAGGTGCTCGAGATGTGCAGCGCAGAATGTCTGAAATCGGGATTTCCTATGCTTTCTACTTGGAACGATCAGACACCCAAGGGGATTATCTACGGCAGTTAGCAGATGCATCGTCGGTTACTGTGACTGAAGATATGCCAACGCGACCTTCATCAACATTCCTTCGAGCTCTATGTCGACAATGCAGAACTCCCATCGTAGCCGTAGACACTGCTTGCGTGGTTCCGATGCGATCGATTGGCCAGGCCTACACGAGAGCATTCGAGTTTCGGCAAGCAACACAGCGGCAATACAAAGATCGCGTTCCTAATGAATGGCCTCTTTGGAAAGGAAATGTTCGAGCATTTGACATCGATTCGTTACCATTCAAGTCTATCGATCTTAATCTCACGAGTATTGCGGATTGGATTGCTCAATGTGATATCGATCATACCGTTGGACCGGTCGTCGATACCGAAGGAGGATCGACCGCCGGTTACAGTCGGTGGAATCGATTTTGCCAGTCAGGGCTAAGCAAATATGCAAAGACTCGGAACAGTCCGTTGATCAATGGTACGAGTCGGATGTCCGCCTATTTGCATTATGGGATGGTCTCGCCCATGCGGATCGCACGCGAAGCATCTCAGCAAAAAGGAGAAGGCCCAGAGAAGTACCTAGACGAGCTCTTGATTTGGAGAGAGTTGGCTTATGCATTTTGCCATTATCGCAGCGATCATGATCATTGGTCCGCTATCCCAGATTGGGCTCGAAAAACCCTAGAGTTACACGCGAAGGATCGGCGAGCAAAGCTCTATTCCTGGGAGCAACTTGCGCGCGGCGAGTCCGATGACCCATTGTGGAACGTCGCGCAGAAGTCGTTATTGATGCATGGAGAATTGCACAACAATATTAGGATGACGTGGGGCAAAGCTATCTTGAATTGGACCCCAAGCCCGCAATGTGCGTTAAAGTACATGCTCGACTTGAACCATCGTTATGCGCTCGATGGTCGAGACCCAGGTTCCTATGGAGGTATTCTCTGGTGTCTGGGGCAATTTGATCGTCCCTTTGAGCCAGAGACTTCAATTCAAGGAACGATTCGGCCACGCCCGACAAATGAACATGCGCAACGACTAAATGTCGAAAAGTATAAGCAACTCATCCAACGCAATCGAGCACCAAATCCTCCGACGATCGCCGTGGTAGGAGCAGGAATCTCTGGTGCGATGGCAGCACGAACACTTGCTGACCATGGACTGCAAGTAACAGTTTTCGACAAGAGTCGAGGGATGGGTGGACGCATGTCGACTCGACATCTCGATGAACATGCTTTCGATCATGGAGCGCAGTACTTCACGGTGCGACATCCTGTGTTTCGAAGATACGTTCAGTCATGGGTCGAGCAAGGTGTAGCGGCACTTTGGGAGGGGACCGTTGTTGCATATGACCGAGATGAGAATAGCGCAGAACCTTCATGGCATTGCCACGTGCGTCCATCGGTCGAACGATTTGTCGGCACTCCGGGCATGACCTCGATTGCGAAGCATCTGCTAAAAAATGCAGAAATGCGATTGAATCATCAAGTAATCGCCATTGAACCTGACGGAAGTCGATTGCGTCTCATGGCCGCAGATGGTTTAGATTTGGGCGTTTTCGATCAAGTGATCTTGGCGATTCCCGCACCGCAAGCGTCGTCGTTGGTCCCGTTTGATGCAGTTCTTTCATCGCAGCTTGCATCGGTCCGATACGATCCGTGCTGGTGTGCGATGTTTCAATTTGAAGAACAGTTGCCGAGCGATTGGAATGGAGCATTCGTCAACGGTGGCGCCGTCCGTTGGATTGCTCGAAGCCATACGAAGCCTGGCCGATACTCGAAAGGCGAGTCTTTAGTGATCCATGCTGCACCCGATTGGTCTGCCCAGTGCTACGAAAAGGATCAAGAGTTCGTGATGGATACGCTGCTAGAAGAATACTTCCGTGTCACTGGACAGAAACCGCAGATACCGACGATCGCAATGGCGCACCGTTGGCGATATTCGATACCAATTTCCACAGCCGTACCAACGAATTGTTTCCAACATCGCTCGACAGTTATCGCATGTGGCGACTGGGCTGGTGGCTCTAGAGTTGAAGGGGCCTTTCTCAGTGGTTGCGCTGCCGCAGGCAGAGTTCTGAGTAAATTGGATCGACCATCGCTACCGAAAACACAAACGTTTCTATTCTAAGACGGAGGTGAATTACCGGAATGCTTGGGGCAACTACACGACATCTTTTACAGCGGCAACAAATCGGTCGACTTCTTCGATCGAATTGTAAAAATAAAAGCTTGCGCGACAGGTGACTGGCACCCCAAGCTTTGAATGCAATGGCATCGCACAGTGATGCCCCACTCGAATCGCGATGCCGCGAGCGTCCAATAACCTGGCGATTTGTTCACCATGAATACCATCTATCGCAAAAGACACGATGCCACACTTCTTTGCTCGCGGTGGCGAAAAAATTCGGATCCCGGGAATCGTCGACAATCCCTCGATCGCTCGTTCGGCAAGAAGATTCTCATGCTCTAGTATCCGCTCTGATCCAATCGTTGCCAAATACTCGATAGCACTCTTCAGAGAGATGATCTCTACAATGGCTGGTGTGCCCGCTTCAAACTTGTGAGGCAGACCCGCTTCGGTGAATCCATCGAAGGTCACCGACTTGATCATGTTTCCGCCCCCTTGCCAACTCGGCATCTTCTCGAGCAACGCACGCTTGCCATAACAAACACCAACTCCGGTGCTGGCTAACATCTTATGCCCGCTGAAGACTACGAAATCCGCGTCCCATTCGATAACATCCAACATGCCGTGCGGTACCGCTTGGGCTGCATCGACCAAAACAACGGCATTCCATCGATGAGCTCCTTCGCAGATCTCTCGAATCGGAATGATCGTACCCAACACATTGGAGACCGCAGTGCACGCGACAATGCGTGTCTTCTCATTCAACAAACGATGAAAAGCATCCATGTCGAGCGTATAGTCATCGCGAATTGGAATCCAACGAATGACGCACCCGAGTTCAGCACAGAGTTGTTGCCAAGGGACGATGTTCGAATGGTGTTCCATTTCGGTCAACAGTATCTCATCGCCAGACTTCAGGTTCGATCGTCCCCACGTCTGAGCAACTAGATTCACCGAAGCGGTTGTTCCTGCGGTGAATATGATTTCGTCGGGAGAAGAAGCGTTGATGTACTGCTGAACAGCAACGCGACTCGCTTCGACTTTCTCGGTCGTCATCCCGGCCCATTCATGACCGGAACGATGGACATTTGCATAGTGCTGCTGATAAACCGAGTTCATCGCGTCGATCACCACTTGCGGGCGTTGCGATGATGCCGCATTATCCAGATATGCCACTGGCAAACCTGAACTATGATGCCCGATTAGCACTGGAAAATCGCTTCGGATATCTGCAAGATGGCCAGATATAGGTCCGTAATCGGTGCTATTCTTGACAGCCACTCGCGAGGTTGGTGCGACTCTGGCAAGCTTCCCCGCAGCGTACTCGCGGATCTGCTTGATCATCGAGTTCAATCCGTTGCTGCGAAGCGGAGACAAAAAGCTTTTCAGTTTTAGTCCCTCGAAAATCTTCTCGATCGGAAGATCGACCACTTCCTGCGCAGTGCATCCCGAATAAGCAGATACCAGCACTGCTGCAAGTCCACGGACCATCGGAGCGTCGCTCGTCGCCTGAAACTGAAACGTCTTTCCGTCCCATTCAGGAACGACCCAGACCATGCTTTGGCAACCGACGACACGAAACTCTTCCGTGCAAAACTCTTTAGGGAATTCTGGTAATGACTGTCCCAATTCGATCAAGAACTGTATACGCTCTTCCGGCGTCTCCAGATCCTGAAACTCTTCAATGAGTTCTTCCAAGAGAACGGACATGAACTTTAGAATATTCCTAACTGATCGCGAGCGTCTTCTGTCATTCGTTCAGGAGTCCATGGTGGATCCATCACGACCTTGATATCGACGGCGCCGACACCTTCGATAGCTTCGATGACTTGCCGACTGTTCGCCACGAGTTGTGGACCCGCGGGGCACATCGGACTGGTCATGGTCATTTCCACATTGACGTTCAGTTTGTCGTTTTCACCAGGCTGGATGTCGACGACGTAAATCAATCCGAGATCAACAATGTTGACGAAAAGCTCGGGGTCGATGACTAGTTTCAGTTGCTCTCGAACGTGGTCTTCAGTAATCATAATTTTGGGATCGATCAGATATTGATGGAATAAATCTAGTTTGCCAATTGTACGAAAACCTTGCCATCTTCTACCTTTACCTCATGCGACAAGGTGGCTTCGGTGGCAGGCATGGTTAATGCATTTCCCGTACGCAAATCAAATTTTGCACCGTGACGCGGGCAAGCGATACAGTTACCTTCCACTTCGCCATCGCCAAGTGTGCCACCATCATGCGTACACAAATCTTCGATGCAGTAAACTTCGCCTTCGATGAGTGTGACGACCACAAATCGGTCATCGACTTCCATCGTCTTGGGGAGGTTGGGTGTGAGGCTAGCTATGTCGCAAACAAAATGAAACACAATAAGGAAATTCTAGGGTTTGGGATTCTCAAGTAAATGAACGGCTGCAATCTCTTGATCACGAGCCAGGTTTTTTGATCACAACCCGAGGCGTGAGCGAGGCTCTCTGTGGGATTCTCCGTCCCTCGCTCACGCTTCGGGTTGTGATACCGTCTGGGCAAGATCGAACGACAAATCGTGCGGACTACTCGTACTGTCGAACTTGTCGCGCGATCGCTTTTCCGAGGGCTTCTCGTACGGACTCGATCGTGATCCGATCGAAGATCTGCTGGAAGAACCCGGTGACGATCATCAAGATCGCTTCTTGGCGAGTGAATCCTCTCGATCGAGCGTAGAAGATCAACTCTTCGTCGACACGTCCACTCGTACTGCCGTGAGTGCATCGCACATCGTCTGCTTTGATCTCCAAACCTGGAATGGAGTCGGCTCGAGCTGCATCGCTGAGCATCAGATTATCATTTCGTTGATAACCATCTGTTTTGTCCGCTCCTTCATCGACTTTGATCATCCCTCTCCAAACCGTTCGCGAACGGTCTTGAAGCACCGACTTGTACAAAAAGTCGCTGGTGCAATGCGGTGCACAGTGACGCTGAATCGTATTGTAAGTCAAATGCTGACGATCTCGAGTGAACATCACTCCGTTCACAAAGCTTCTCGCCCCTGGAGCGACCATCTCTACTTGTTGATCTACTTGAGCAAAGCGAGAGCCCATCGCAGCAAGTGTCCATTGCAGGGTTGCATCTTGTCCAACACTGGCTCGTTTGTGAGCGAAGTGCCATACCTTCTGCCCCCAGTCTTGCAAACTCACGTCACGCAAGTTCGAGCGGGCTCCCAAGATCAATTCCACACCGCCGCAAAACATTCCACTTCCTTGCTCTGTGACGCTGCTGCATTCGGTTAGGACTGTAGCTTCGGCACCTTCTTCCAAGATGACGAGCGTATGCGACAAATCGGAACCGCCCTCCGTCATGGATGCATGAATGTGCAATGGCTTTTCGATGATGACATTGCGCGGAACATATAGCAAATATCCGTCGGACCACATCGCCACCTGCAATGCAGCGAATCGATCTGCCGATGAATCGATCAGCGTGTGAAGATACTTCTTCACGAGTTCTGGTTTCTCACGACTCAATCGAGATAGCGAGCCAAACAGAACCCCTTTGGCCTTGAGCGATTCGTCTAGTTCTTCCGAGATAACGATCCCATTTGCGGAGCGAACGGAACCTGCGATCTCGACACCTTCCAGCAAATGAACTGGTGCGTCGAGTTTCGTTTGCGTTTCAGTCTCATGTGCAATCGAGTATTTTTCGATTCGGAAGCCACGCAAATCGGAACGCATCCAATTTTCGCTTCGTGGGTTGGGCCAACCCATCGTTTCAAACTCGGCATAAGCCGCTTTGCGTGCATCGGACAACCAAGTTGGATCGATGCGCTTTGCTAGGAAATCATCGAAGCCATGTCGATCGAATTTGCCTAGACCTACATTTTGGTCAGCAACCGCACTCATGTTAACCCACCGATCCTTCCATCTGCAACTGGATCAGCCGGTTCATTTCGACGGCATATTCCATTGGGAGTTCCTTGACCAATGGCTCGATGAATCCGTTAACGATCATCGTGCTCGCTTCGGCTTCCGACAGGCCTCGGCTCATCAAGTAAAACATTTGCTCTTCGCCAATTCGCGAGACGCTTGCTTCGTGGCCTACGCTGACATCTTGCTCTAGGATCTCGATGTAAGGATAGGTATCGCTGCGGCTCTTGGGGTCCAAGATCAATGCGTCGCAAACCACGTTGCACTTCGACTTCTTGGCATCCTTCTCGACTTTGACCAACCCGCGATAACTGCTTCGACCACCATTCTTGGAAATCGATTTGCTTATGATTTGGCCGGTGGTATTCGGAGCACAGTGAACCAACTTTGCGCCTGCGTCTTGGTGTTGACCTTTGGATGCGAAAGCGATCGAAAGAATCTCACCGCGTGCACCTGGTTCCATCATGTAGACGGCTGGGTACTTCATCGTCAGTTTGCTGCCCAAATTGCCATCCACCCACTCCATGGTCGCATCTGCGTAGGCCACAGCTCGCTTGGTAACCAAGTTGTAGATGTTGTTCGCCCAATTTTGAATCGTGGTATAGCGGCATCGGCTTCCGCGTTTGCAAATGATCTCAACCACTGCTGAGTGCAATGATTCCGAGGAATACATCGGAGCCGTGCAACCTTCCACGTAGTGAATGCTCGCACCTTCGTCAACGATGATCAACGTGCGTTCGAATTGTCCCATGTTCTCCGCGTTGATGCGAAAATACGCTTGCAGCGGGAACTCAATCTTCACTCCTTTCGGAACGTAGATGAAGGAACCGCCCGACCATACGGCCGAGTTAAGTGCTGCAAATTTATTGTCCGTCGATGGGATGATCGTTCCGAAATACTCGCGGACCAAATCAGGATGTTCTTTGATCGCAGTGTCGGTGTCTGTGAAGATCACACCTTGGTTTGCAAGGTCATCTTTCAAGGAACCATAGACCACTTCGCTTTCGAATTGAGCCTTCACGCCCGAAAGAAACTTGCGTTCTGCTTCTGGAATACCAAGCTTCTCGAAAGTGTCTTTGATTTCTTGAGGCACTTCGTCCCAAGTGCGGCCTTGTTTATCGGTCGGCTTGAGGTAGTAGAAGATGTCCTGAAAATCGATATCAATATCGCCACCCCATGTCGGCATCGGCTTGGCATGGAATATATCCAATGCCTTGAGACGGTACTGACGCATCCACTCGGGCTCGCCCTTCATCTCGGAGATTTGGTTAACGATTTCCGCGTCGATTCCTTTGCGGGCCTTGAATACGGCTTTGCTTTCCGTGCGAAAATCGTACTTGTTGATTTCGCCGAACTCGTCCGTGGAAGCAGCTAAGTCTGTTGACATGATTATCTTCTTGGTAAATTAATTTAGATCGTTGATTGAATGTGTCTGCGTTTTAAACAGCAATGGTTTCTTCTTTAGCAATCATCTGTTGGTTGGCTGCGTCTGCATCTGGGTAGGTCGCTCGGATGCGCTCGTAGCCGTGATCGTGAAGCTCACGTGCCAACTCTGCTCCACCTGTTTCCACGATTCTGCCTCCCAGCATCACGTGCGTGTACTGTGGTGGGTTGTGTTCCAGCAATTTGTCGTGGTGCGTAATGATCAAAAGGCCCATTTTGTCTTTGCCGATTTCCGCAATCGAAGCACTCGCCAACCGCACAGCATCCGCGTCTAGACCACTGTCGGTCTCATCCAAAATCGAAAACTTGGGCGAGAGCATAGCCATCGTCAAAATTTCGGACCGCTTCATTTCACCACCCGAGAATCCATCGTTCACGTAACGGCGAGCGAACTCGGGATCGATCTTGAGTTGTTCCATTTTGGATTTGAGTTCCTTGCGAAACTCGCGCATCGGAATCAGATCTTCCCCTTCTTTACGATCAGGACGTCGAACGTTTGTCGCTGCGTGTCGCAAAAAATCGGCTGTCTTTACACCAGGGATAGCGACAGGACGCTGGAATGCCATGAAAATACCAGCGCGAGCACGTTGATCCGCTTCCCATTCGGTGATATCAACACCATCGAGTGTGATCGAACCCTCGGTAATCTCATAGTTCGGATGGCCAGCGATCGCCAATCCTAGAGTGCTCTTTCCTGAACCGTTCGGGCCCATCAACGCGTGCGTTTCGCCGTAGTTTAGTGTGAGATTCACTCCGCGAAGAATTGCCTTTCCTTCGACAGAGACATGGAGATTTTCAATCTTAAGTGTATGAGACATTCTCTTTAGTTCTATTTGCTATGGAAGCGATGAAAACGAGTTATACGGTTGAAGGAAGTGATATAGGGTTCGGTTGTGTTTGAACGACTGGTTGCCGAGTCGCAGTAAACTGACAACATGCATGTCCATCCAAGCGGCATTGTGACAGTTCGACGGGATGCCCGAGTGCGGCGCTCAATGCCTTTTGCTCCAGTTCACAGACCGAGCGATCCGAGCGATCGTTCACCAAGTCAGGATACGGGCAAGCTTGAACTTCCAAAATTGGCAACAATTCACTGCCACAAACACGAGAAGGGACTTTACGATTATTGAGCAGCCCAGCCAGAATTCGCATCCGTTCTTCGAGCGGGGCATCGGGCAACATGGTGCGAAACATTACACCCATCCGGTCCGCAACTCGGTTAATCAATTGTGATTTCACCTCGGTCGACTCGATGGATTGAATGACACCCCACAAGGAAATGGCAAGCTCGCTATAGGTAACCCCCGCTTGCCTCCAGCCCTTGTCTGTTAGGAAATACGTAAACGATGGACGGCCACGGCCAGCGCCTTGCTTGCGACGCTCGATGTAACCCGAATCCACCAACCGATCGATCCTTTGCCGAATGGCAGTCGCAGTGACTTCCAGCCTATCCATCAAATCCTGAATAGAAAGGCCTTCCTCGCGGCGCAACAGGTCCAAAACCAGTTGATCGACTGGCCGGATCGGTATTTCTTCTCTGTGCGCCGCTTGTTCCATCACTACACTGTTCTGCAAGCTTATTTGCTTAGCTATCATTTCAGGTTCCAGAAGGGTTCTCCCCTCCCAATGTCGCAAGTAGTGTATCAATCAGCCTATTTTTGACAAGCTGCGTTGTCTAAATTGCTGGTCGAAATCGCGCAATGGTGTATCAATTCCCCTTCAAGTGAACCTTCGCGGAACTTACGGTGTTTCTTCACAGAAATCGGACACTGCCGACAAAAACGATGTCTTGACCGTAGCTTGGGACCATTGTCCCGAGCGGATGGATTTTCAATGAAGTTATTGACGGCCGGGACAATGGTCCCAGCCTACGTGTTTTCCAGCTGCGTCAAATCACTGCGAAAGACTAAAGAGGATCATGTTGACTGCGACCGCAAAAGCGTCCTTACGAACATAGCCTCGGCATTGAAGCGAGTGTTTAGATTCCATGGCACAGCTAAGGTCGTTTGGGGAGAAGAGCATGACGATCCGGCCGTTCCACTCTAATGCTTCGATTTCAGGGGGACCTGGACGCTTGGAGCGGACCAGATCGCCCGAAGCCAAATTCGGGTCCACCAGCACGACATTTCGAACATCGAATTTGTCGAAACCATTCCCGTCAGGGGTCATGAACGAGTGATTCGCGTCCAGTGTCCGCCACTTCGCATCTGGAATCGCTTTGAGAAACTCGTCGCGCAGTGAATTTGAGAAATCTTTCGAAGCGCAGATGGAATCCCCGATGACAAACCCCCCGTTCTCAAAGTGCTTCCTTAGCCCTGCTCGTTCGGATTCGCTAAATACAAATTTGGTCCGACCATGAATGTACAGCAGTGGAAACTTTTCGATCTCTTCGCTGTTCATCGACAGCAACGGCACATCTCGATCGATCAAGGCCCTGGTTTTCTGGCTATAGAAATCGAGCAAATTCACGACAGCCCTCGACGCTTCATCGGCGCCGCCGGCATGCTGAATCTTTGGCAGCTTCAGTGCCCCTCGTTCTAGCGATTGATAATTCTTCGGAGCTTGCAATATCTCAACCGCATCTAGTTTGTTCTTGAGTTCGCGACCTGTCGCATAGGCCGCGACGTTTACGCCAATCTTCACCGCATTATCGATGTCCGCCTTGAGCGCTTCGTTGCTCTTGAAAGGATTGCCCCAGGGGCGAGCCAGTTCCCAACGGCATGACAAACTGATCGGCGAGTAAATCACGCTTGTTTTGCAACATGCGTCGATGCCATACAGCCAAAAGCCTTCTGGCATCGCATTCGGATCAATCTTGGCCTCCGCTGCCCAAACCACGTGCGCGGGTGAGAGTTTGCTGAATGGTTTCTCGAAGATCTGCTCCATCTCGGCCCGAAACGACTTATCAAACGTATCCCCGTTGCAACCGTCTCCGTTGCAAGCTTCCGCAAAAATAAGGTTTCCATTCTCTACATATTCCTTGAGCATCTTGCGTTGCTCGGGTGTCAATCGAAACTCTTGAGAACCGCTAATGAACAGTATGGGAGTTTCCAGCAACGCTTCCAATGTTGCATCCTTGAGGCGAACCGACTGCCACGACAATTCTCGTTTCCATACTTTCTCGATTTGTCCTGTCAAATTTTGAACTGCCCGGCGATGGATTTGCCAATCCTCTCCACTCCCATGTTGCAAGTGCCCGATCACTACCTGCCGTTTTCCTTTACTCAAGAACAAAAGACTCATCGCAGTTGCCAAAATAGGATCTTCCTGAGTTCCACCGCGAATCGCATCCAACGTCTGGGATGCAACAATGTGGGTGGCACCTTCGCGGTACCAATCGTGCGCTCCGATGTATCGCTGGCCGGTCAGTCGACCGACACGCTCTAGTGCATACAGATAATAGAATCCCCAACTAGCCGAACCAGGATTTCCCTGCACCGAAAAATTGGCCGCGAGCCAGTTCAAACCTCGAGACACTCGGTCCTCACGGTTCGAGTCGATCGAACCGCAGCATTGCAACTGGCCGTTCTTGATCTGAGCATCCAAATTGTCAAACGAGTCCATGAGGATGAGCATCGATGCGATTCCTGCACATGTCATACTTCCGGTCGAGTTTCGATTCATCTCGCGATAACCCCAGCCCGCTCCGTTATGCGTTCCTACCCAGTATCGATAGGCTTTCTTCAAGCACTCTTCCGGCACTGGAATTCCGAGCTTGCCAGCCTCCCATAAAGCCAGCACGGCGAACTGCGCATTGGACTCGTCTGGTGTTCTGTCGTCTTTAGAGTACCCCCACCCACCAGACTCCGACTGGGATTGGACAAGCATATCGACATCTTTTCGAATCGAGGCCAAATCTCGGTTTGGCTCGGCCATGCACAATACCATGCAATGCAAAGAAATGTCATACGTTTGCGTAGGTACCGTTCTTCGTATCAAGTCGAGAGCCTTTTTGATGCGAACGTCCGACGGCTTCTCACCTGCACTCAACAACGCCAACGTCACCAAGGCGGTGTTTCCACAACCATATCCATTGTGTCCGTTCCAACCACCTTTGACTGGCCCGTTTTCTGCTTGTTCAGAATACAAATACGCCACGCAACGCTTGATGGAATCGTCCACTTGAGTTGCCGTCACTGCTCTTTGTTGAGCGACAGCAATGCGATCTTGCATCACGAAAGCCACGCAAAGCAGCGCGACTCCAAATACTCTAGCGATGGTTGAGGCGTACATGGACTAATTCTTTCACTTCAAATGGTCGATTAGAAATGCACTTGTCGACTGGTGCATTGCACCTGGATTGCCGGGAAATACCAACTCGCATGGTACTCCGATCTCTTTGCATTTGGCTTGGAACTGGATGCCGTAGATCGCCGAATGCGTGGGGTCTTTTTCTTCACCACCGAGGATTGGTTTTGTCTTCTGGTTTGGATACTCTAAAAACATGGGAGGATCGTCCTTCGATACAAGCTCGATCGGCGAATACTCCTTGATCCACGGCAAGACTTTTTCGTAGTTCGCGAGCAATAGATCAAACTCCTGCGGACGGCTTCGCCCTTTCTCGGCAAAACCAAATGCATGGCCCCCATAGATCGAATTCGAAATCCATTTTCGAAGCTGAATGGGATCCAATGAAGTTTGGGCGCCAGTCACTGCAATACACGTCGGTCGAGAAGATTGGCGGGCGATAAGATCGGAACTCTTGGGGTCCGCCAAATCATCATGCAATGCCAGCCACAGAGAAGTACACGCACCGGCGGAACTCCCGGTTGCACCGATGCGGTTGGGATCGATATTCCATTCGGATGCTTTCGAGCGAATCGTTTGCAATGCGCGAGCTGCATCGTGAACGCAAGCCTTCACGGGTGGTTCCACTTTCTGTTCCATCGCTTGCGCAATAAAGCGATAGTTGATGGCCGCAACCGAAATACCAGCATCGAGATACGCTTGAAACGATTTGTCACCGTAGCCCGTTTTGTCGCCATTGACCCAGCCTCCGCCATGGATCAACACAACAACGGGTGTTGGTTTGTCGGATTTGGCCTTCCAAAAATCCAATCGCTGGCGAGGTGAGTCCGTGCCATACGCGTAATCTGCGACCGTCGGTGTTTGCCTAGCTGGGGGCGATGCTTTCGCAGTTTGCTTATCACCATAGTACAAACGAACATCATCGAATCGGTTCATGTCATCAAACGATCCGATGCCGATCCGTCCTTTGCCAAACGTTTTATCGGTCACGGACAAATGCGGTGTAGACATATCGTCAAAATAGACATCGATCGTGCCTGAGCTGCTCTTGCGAACGACCTTGACCGTGTGCCATTGATCATCCCACGCGACGTTCTTCTTGTTGTCCGTTAAGGGGCGTCGCGGTTCGCCGTTGACGATCATGATCTGCCCACTTGCAGGGTCTGGTTTCGCTCCCAAGTGCACATAATAGAAATGCTCGGCATCTTGATGACAGAAGAATGCACAGCAATCGCGATGATTGCCGGTGTCTTTCGTGCTCTTGACTCGAAACGTCAGTGCGAAATCGCTAACTTGAATATTGCGAAGCAAAGCAATATTGTGCGGGCTTCTGACTTTCGGCGTATAGTTGCTGATTCGCTTGTTGAGCCCAAAGGACGCATTACCGTCGTTTACCTCAAGAACCCACGATGCATCGTCGGTCGTTTCCCAATTGCCTCGCCCCTTTTCAAAATCATCGGAAAACATCAATGGCATCCCATCGATGGACTCTTGCGCCCGCACCATGGTGAACAATGATGAGGAACACGCGGCGCCAGTAAATAAAGCAATCGCAATTGTCTGAAGTTTCATAATATCGATCGGGATGGGAGGGTGGGAAGGATGGACCGTAGCTTGGGACCGTCATCCCGAGCTTCTGGAGTCTCCAATGAGTTACTGTAGACCGGGAAAATAGTTCCGGCCTGATTCGAAATCTATTGGCTATTTTGTATTCTAACCCAAATTGCTTACAGGGTGATACGGAACGTCCATTGGATCAATGCCAATAGTAACGCGCTGGTCAGGAGAATTGGCCCGAGAAAACGCAAGCCGGACCACGGCAATCTTCCACGAATCGAAGTTGCCAACAATACAGGCATGCTAACCGTCGTAATCAAGAAAAGAAGAAAGCCACCCGAATTCGCTTGAATCGCAGATTTCCAGTCACCACGAACTGCTAATGCCCACGAGGTTGTCATTCCACACGCGGGACAAGGAATGCGCAACAAAAACTTAAACGTGCAGGGTGGCAGACCTAATTGCTGATGGGTCCCATGCCCTCGACCATCCGGTTGAAGCCACATCGCTACCAACAACCCAAACCCAAGAACCACCGAGCCGATGAAACTCGTAATCCTATGGGTTTTCGATAAATGCTCGCTTGGGACCATGGTTTCACCGTAGCTTAGGACCATTGTCCCAAGCGGATGGATTTTCTAAGGAGTTGTTGACGTCGGGACAATCGTCCCGGCCTACTTTGACTTTGGTTGGTTGCGTCAAGTAAGGTCCATTCCAGTTAGTTCAGCTGGGCCGAGTCGAGGAACCAAAGGGCGGTTTATTAGACAATCGAGTGACAGATGAAATCTTACCATCTCAGCCCTCAAACCGCTGCGTACGGGCTTGTTGATGGACTACCTTTACCTAACGGAAAACCCGACTCAATCGTTACGATCGGTGCATCTCGCACGCAAAAACATCCTCCACGGATGGTTTAGCAGAAGCATTACTGTTCGTAAGGAGAATTTGTGAACTAGGGTTCCCGTTACCAGTCCAATTCGCTTTGGGTTCTATTCGCATTGGATTGCCGCAGGAAATCAGCTTGGACTTTATCCCAACACTGTACGAATCAATTCGATCCCTCTTATTGTTCACCGATCGTATGCAACTTCTCAAAAACACTCAGAGAGCAAGAGTCACACGTTCCTCGAACGGTTCGATTAGCAAATACTTTTCGGGCCCGAACAAGGAAGAACGATTTGCAAATGAAGTCAAAGTACTCCAGCACCTAAACCGATCTGGGTGCGATTTTGTTCCCAAACTTCTCTCCTATGATGAAGAAACTCTTTGCATCGTCACAACCACCGTTGGGGAACATGTGCAACATATATCTGATCGTAAGCTAGAGTCCGTTTTTCAGGAACTGGAAGCCTACGGTGTGATTCACGGCGATCGCGCCTCGCGCAATGTCCTCTATCATCATGGGATGGGCCGTTTCTCGGTCATCGATTTCGAGTTCGCAGAA
Organism: Pirellula sp.; assembly: GCA_021300155.1. Lineage (GTDB taxonomy): Bacteria > Planctomycetota > Planctomycetia > Pirellulales > Pirellulaceae > JBKCUI01. Next base: position 7,717 of record JAJTID010000062.1, on the reverse strand, counting down.
CTAGTCGAACCAAAGTCGACGCATCGCCATGAAAAGCAAATACTACAGGAACTCGACGACCTGGAGCGTACCTTAGAATCCGAACTGTGATTTGTTGACGACGGTCCTCGTTCCCTCAGCGAAGCAATTCTCGCTCTTCATGCATTGCTCTCGTATGCTATCTTCGTGGTTTTCGGTTGCGATGAAGTGCTGTTCCTTCTCGAACATCAAATGTTAGCAACAATGCACGGTCGGCAGCGTGATGTTTCATGATGTCGCGAAAGACATGGTGCTCATCTGGCCACGGATAAGCATAAACAATATCAAAGTCCTGTAGATCCATCCCCAAATCATCGTAGCCATCCGATGCATCGAAATCGGTACGCAAGCCATCTTCGCCCATTTCTGGATCCCAAACATATCCATTCGGCACAAAACTACCCGTCGCGAATACGGCGTTAGGTGCATAGCGTTTCGCCAACCGTTCCGCATGTTCTACCAACTCCGGTGCAACTTCTAGTCCGTACGCTTCGAATCCCAGGGCGCTCGCCATGAGCGTCACGACTCCGAGCCCCGACCCCCATTCGAGAAACGTGGATGCTTTCCCCTGCAATTCTATAAGACTTTGCAACACCAACGGATAGTCGGCAGGCACATATGCCTCAAATCCACGGGCTCGCTCCAGTTGATCCCAAAGCGCAGACGCTTCGCCCCAAAGTTCCGAAAAATCTGGTGTTGCCAATCGAAGTACTCGTGATCTTTCAGAACTTGTTTCGTGGAGCTATTGAAGAGCGTAGTTTAGAAGCACAGTTTGGGAACGCAGGATGCTATTTGCTCAACAATTTTCTCTGAAGGTAGCTCAAGAACGGTTTCGCGTCGAGTGGAGCTCCGTTCACTTGCAACATGAGTTCATGAGGCAACATACTTCGTCCCTTGGTATGCACATTGGTCTTTAACCAATCGAGCAACGGACCAAACTCCCCTTGTGCAAACATGGTGTCGAGATCACCAAGCTGACGCGTTGCGGTTTCCATGAGTTGCGCTGCGTATAGATTTCCCAACGTATAGGTTGGAAAATAGCCGATGAGCCCTGCTGACCAATGCACGTCTTGCATCACACCCATCGTATCGGTGTCTGGTGCGATACCCAGGTACTCTTGATAACGCGACCTCCAAAGTTCGGGCAAATCCGAAACCTTGAGATCTCCATCGATCAACTCTTTCTCGATCTCGAATCGGACGAAGATGTGGAGATTGTAGGTGGCTTCGTCGGCTTCGATGCGGATCAAACTTTGTTCGACTCGATTGAGATCGGAAACGATCTGCTCCACGGAGAGACCGGCCAGTGCAGGTAGATACGTTTGAGCCGTGGGCAACAGCCACTTCCAAAACCCAACGGACCGGCCGACCATGTTTTCCCACAACCTCGATTGTGACTCATGGACTCCCAACGATGCTGCCGAACCCGCTGGCAATCCGTGCATGTCCGCCGGAGTGCCTTGTTCATAAAGTCCGTGTCCTGCCTCATGGAGAACTCCGTAAAGTCCACTGCTGTAGGAGTCCTCAAAATAGCGAGTCAAAATGCGATGATCATGAGGGCCTAGGGTTGTACAGAATGGATGTTCGGTTTCGTCCAACCGTCCCCGTTCAAAATCAAAGCCGATCTTCTGCGCAACCCATTGCGACAACCTTCGTTGCGATTCGATCGGAAAGGCCTTTCCTAACGACAACTTCGTTGGCCTTGCCTTTTCGCGAGCGATCGATTCGCGGACGATCGGTACGAGATCGCGTCGAAGAGCCTCGAAAACAACTCGGATCTGCTCCGAGTCCGCACCTTCTTCATACTGATCGATCAAGCTATCGTACTTTGTGCGTCCTGGGGTTTGCAGAATAGAAGCTTCTTCGCGTCGCAATCGAACGATTTCTTCGAGGCATGGCTTGAACATGGCGAAGTCATCCTTCGCTTTCGCTTCGACCCAAACTTGTTGTCCAATCGAAGTGGCTAACGCTGTCGCCTTGACCAACGATTCGGGCAATTGCACATTCTTCTCGTAGTCTCGGAGCAACCCGCGTATGTTCGCTGCCTCTGGACTGCATGCAGATTGTTCATCCAGCCCTCGTTGCAGTTCGCGAAGAGACTCTCCGTAAACAGGATTGGTGTGACGTTGATGGATCAGTCCACTTAACCAAGTAATCTGCTGGGAGCGAAACTCGCCCGCGCGTTCAGGCATATAAGTGTGCTGATCCCATTCCAACAATGCCATGGTCCCAGAGAGTACGCTGATCTCTTTCGCATGCTCGATTACGCTATTCAATAAGTCTGTGTTCATTATTCAAAACTGTTAGCACCCGCGAGGGCGACCGCTTGTCCGCCAGCAACCCCAAGGCCTCTTCGTTGGAAGAATCGAGGTTCGATTGCGAATTGGAAGGAAGTATTGTTTCTACCGTAATCAAACGTCGTACCAACGCGAATCAAGAAGGATTCACCAATTCGCGTAAAGGAGATCGACTGTCCTAAATTTCCGATATCCGAAAAATCGTAAGTCATTCCGCCAACCGCCAACCATTTTTCATTCATTCGATAGTTCATCGAAGCGACCAGCAACGTAGAACTGATCGGACCTTCCAAGCTGGTTAGCCCCAGATAAGCGTCGCCACGACCTGGTCTCGACACATATCCGCCAATTGTTGTCGCTTTGAGACCATTTTCGAACATGTCGTAATAGCCGTCACTAACCAGTGTGACACGGTCGCCGATGTGATAGCGAAAGTCGTAATTGATACCGCCGACGAGTTCACCAAAATTGTCCTCGTCTTTCCTTCCAAACAAGATCGCATCCACATCAAACTCGACAAGGTCAGCGATACGCTCACGCCCAGGGACGCCTCGTTTCGTTTGCCAACGCTGATGGATTCCGGTTCGTGATTGGAGTTGATCGGTTACGACTTCATTGCTGGTCGCGGTCACATAACGTTGCATGCTTTGACGAGCTGCATAATTGGTTGAATCGAATTGGCCAGGCAGAACGCCACCAAACGTATTGAAGACGAGGCGTCGTCGAAAGTGCTCTTGCGCGTTGTCATCAATTGGGTTGTAAAGCGGCAATTGATCAAGATCTTTATTCGTGTCTGCGTACAGAAACTGACTCTCGAACGTTAACTTGTGAGCGAGTCCATTGACGTTGAACAATGAGTTTTGAACATTCGGGAATACTCGCGAGATTGGCGTTGAAGATCGATAGCCTGCTTGACCTGTCAATCGTGCCAAACTATTGCCGAGTACATCTTCACCCCAATAGGCTGCTTCTCCGGAGACGAACGGGACGATTTTGGAGAATCCCGTATCGATCGGCAAATTGATCTCCTGCCTCGTATAAGCCACCACTCCATCGGCATTCGTTTCATGGGGTTGCAATTGGAATTTGGCAGCTTCGGCCGCATTGAGTGGAGTGCTCGCCACACGCTGCCGGGCGTATCCAACGTCGGTATGACCATAGTAAGTAAAGTACTGACCGAGCGATTGGCCCAACCAATAATATTCAAGCCGCGGTAGCCAATCGGTTTCTGTATGAAAATCATTTAGCCGAGTCTGGGCCCAAAGGTCTAGCATTTGGTTCCCCATATACTGCCTCAATCGCAGCGCGGTAACCATATCCTTTTGCGTATCCCACTCTTGCTCAAAGTATTGCTCGAGGAAATTGCGATCGCTAACCCACCCAGCTTCCGCCCAAAACTCCGTATCGGGAGTTAAGTATTGACGATGTCGAAAAAGGAGCCGACCTCGTGTGGTTTCTTCCGGTGTGAGGTTCGTTCGATCTACACCCAGAACATCGAGCCCTTTGTCTCGAATTCCCCAGAAATCGACGAAGCCGTTGGATGGGCCACCGAGCAACGCTTGCGGAACGTTGTAATCAAATTGTGTCCCAACCCCGATTCCACGCTTTTGCAAATAGTCCGTCGACAATGTCCATCGAGTACCGTCAAATCCAGGGATACCGAAGAGCTGGTATAGATCCCAATTCGCCATCACTTGATTGCCGAAGATATCATCGTTCTTGTAGTTCAAGCCTGTGATGTAATAGCTCGAGGTATCAATATTGGAATTGAGCACGGGCCAATAAAAGATTGGAAGCCCTTCGAGGTAGACAAAGTTATGGCGAGCTGTCGCCTTCATCCCCGTTTGGTTGCCGGTATTGCCTCGAACAGGCGTTCCAAACAAAGTACTATTGGTTTCCGTGCTGCGATCTTTCAGCTCTACCTTGTCCGCTTGCAACCAATATCGCGGCACTCCCAATTGACTGCTGGTCAAGGCAGCTTGATGCGCTAAAAAATTCTCGCGTGAGCGTTGTTGAATCACATCCGCTTTGAGTCGAAGAATTCCTTCGTACTGAGGAGCATCGGTGAGCATCTCGGCGCTGAGAATCATGCCGTACTCAGACTGAACGTTGTAGTACATCCTCTCGGCGTAGACACGGCGGGCCCCTTGCAGGAACACAATGTTCCCCTCGACATAAACTTCGACTGGCAGACCGCTGACATTGCCACTCAACAAACGCGTCATGTCCGACGTCCATATGACCGCGCGATCCGCTTCGATGAATACGTTTCCTAAATCGAGAACTCCGTCGGAGGTCGCCACCGATGCGTCTCCGAATCGAAGCCGCATTCCATTGGAAATCGTCACGATGGAAACACCACGCTCTGGTTGGTTGATGATTTCAATTTTCGGTTCAACGCCGCCGCGTCCGACGAACTGAAAAGTCTTCGCACCAACGCTGCGAGGTGTAACAGGCGATGCACCGCTCATCGCAAGAGGTGTAGAGATCGGTGCCGGTGCGAGCACTGCGTTCGGAGGTGCGTTGCCAGATGCTGGATTGCCAATCGCAGGATTACCCATCGGTACACTCGTTCCGGGCGCACCGATACCAGGCGTACCCATGGATGGCACACCTAATTGAAAGGCTTGGACGGATTCGGGGGCTGACGGATTCGATGAAGGAGCTGGCAGATTTTGATCCGTCCATGGCATAGTGCCTGCATCAAGAACGGTGCCACCCATAGAAGGATTTCCAATGATCAAGCCCGGTTGATTGCGATCATTGTTTAACGGGCTTGATAGTCCACTGGAGGGCGTGTTGGATGGGGGTAACGGCATCAATTGCTGGACCAATCGCACATGCTCTGCATCATCGCGTGCTGTCCATGCGACTGCGGTCTGGACATCGGGCTTCGTATTTTGAGTTTTGTTCCAGGAGAGGGTGGGAGGAGGGCCGATGGGTTCGGACCAAATGTCCGCTTGGATTGTTGGTTCCATTTGGCTGAACAGTCGACCCATCCATTGGTCATCTTTCAAAACTTGGCCTTCACCCAAACTGACTTCGCAATTCCCTTTGAGTTCGACGATAGTCTTTCGAGCTTGTTGTTCATAAACGCTTTCCGGGAGCGATCGATCAATCCAGAGTACCGCTTCCTCTGCGGTAGCACTGACACTCCCCTGGTAGATTTTGACGCCTCCCACCAAGGTGATGGTTTCATAAACGCCTTGTTGCTGTTTGGTCCCTTGGCGGGCGAAGACGTTGACGTTGAACTTCGGATCGCTGAGCGGCAATCCGATCTCGGTAGCCGACGCGGTGTTCGAGAGGAGAATGAGAGCAGGAAGGGAAATCGCAAAAACGAAGGCGCACGCAAGCACGACGCGTGCTGAATGCGCGTGCGGTAGAGTTGATAGCGATCGCTTTTTCGTGAAAGAAAGAGCGGTTCGCGATAGGTGCGTTAAAGGAATTGGAATCCGTTCCACTCCGAATGAAAGTTGGTTCGTCACGCCATGCTAGCGTTGGTGCAATCGGAGCGGAGTATAGAATTCCGAAAAAAGCGGCTCAAGACGAAGGTTTGGCTAAAGATGCAGAATCCCGCTTTCCGATACGAACTAATCCTCGATCCGACAACCAGAAATCTTGTCTCAGTTAGCCTAGACCACCGAAATCGCCCAGACTAACGACCACTATCGGATCGTTCTCCACCATGTCAAATCTGGATTCACTTGCCATTCATCTTCTTCGTGAAGGACAATTTGAGGAAGCAGTCGACCTCTACCGAGACGAACTGGGGCTTACCATCCCGCAAGCGGAATTATTGGTGCATCGCCTGGCAGAAGAATACGAACTCCGATGCCCCAATCGCCTGATCACCTGGCTCTGGATTGCCTTAGCCGGCTTCACCATGTTCTTCCTCGGCTCGTTCCTCAGCCAAGTGTAGGGACTGGGGTACCAAAAGACTGGGGTACCAATAGGGCTGACGGCCCGATCTCAACCCGAAGCGCGACAGCTTGTTGCTTTAATCCCAACCCGACGCGTGAGCGAGGGATTCTGTTGGATTGTACGTTCCTCGCTCACGTGTCGGGTTGTGATGTTTCCTTTGCCAGCGGCAAATCAATTAAATCAACAATCTGGTGAGCGTGGGACTTTGCGTTAATGTTTTGCGTTGATGTATGGCTGGCCTGTAGCTTGGGACCATCGTCCCGAGCGTATGGATTTTCCAAGGGTTTATTGAAGGCCGGGACAACGGTCCCAGTCTACTTTAATTGACATCTGCCGCGCCAGGGATGAACGTCTCGTCTCCTTCAAAAACCTTGTTCTCATCGAAGATACTTTGAAGAAATTTTCCATTAATCGAGACATCAATTGCCCGTTTCGTTGGACTTGGGTTGGATCGATCGTGTCGGATCGATCGTATTGCAATGTCATCGAACTCAAGTCCAACACTTGCAAGGAATCGGACCATCTCCACGGAGTTCGTTTCTCAAGTCCTTTGCAAACGCAACGGACAAAAGCAGCTAGCTGACGATCCAAACACGCCAGCTTGTACTCAATTTAATCGTCCTACACAGCCACATCTAAATCGACGCAATACAACGCCACCAAAACCAACAAGTGAAAGAAGAGCGATTGACGAAGGCTCGGGAACGGCGGAGACTGTCCCCGTGAAAGTGAATTCATTGACGCTAAACGTACCTGCGCTTGAAGTAGCGCCCCACCCATAAAGTCTAAATTCAGTAGCTGAATTAACATTCTGAAACTGAGCTGAAGACAAATTTATCGTCGTCCCATTTGCATTGGCCGAACCGACATTAGCTGAAAAGCCATCCAACGATGATCTGAAAGCAAATGTAGTTGGACCCGTCGCTGAAGCCTGTCCCTGATATTGAAAACTCTCATAGGAAATCATGTTTCCAGTATTGGGCGTAAGAGTGAAGGTGAAATATGCAGTTAAGTCAATTACTGAAGTATTCCAGCTGGTGGCATTATATCTGTCATTGGTATCTGTTCCATTAATGCCTCCTCCTCTACCAATACCAGATACGGTGATTCCGCTGTCGAACGTTTGGCCTGTTGTATAGGGATTGAAAGCATTCGGATTTGTTCCTGTTATCAAGTTCTGGAAGATCACATCACCGTTCGACTGTGATGGGACCAGAGAAAACACCGCTACAAAAAGTAATCCGCGTAGAAGCATAAACTGCGCTCCAATTTCTAGAAGTAATTCGTGGATCTTAGATCTAAATCTCAATCGCTGCTGTTCACGCGATCGAAGAGACACGTATTGAAGCAGGCATCAATGAGAATTGCAACAACGGCAAATTTTATTCCTAGTAAACGGTGAAGTGAAATCGTGGTGGCTTTGCATAGAATCCAATCGTTGATGTAACTTGCTGAGCAGTGGAGAGGATCCACTGTCAAAG
>JAJTID010000150.1 GCA_021300155.1 Pirellula sp. | reverse complement strand
TTTTTGCGTTCCCTCGACTCGCATGAGCCGTTGTGCTGCAACGAATTCTACAGTGACCGTCTCATTCCCAATCTGTAGTAGAATCGTATTCAGTTTCGCTGGATGAGAATGAACTCTACCCTGAAAGAGCTGCCGGTAGGCCGTTTCGATTGTCGCCAATTGTTCGGTAGGAAATTGCAGCTCTTTTCGGACCACCGCGTCGCTGGAGTCTACCGCCCCAAGATTGCCAGCCAGGAGGAGTATCCCGAGCACGGCACCTAGGATGCCGAACAGTTTTCTAGGTGTCATTAGAATCACTTTGGCGGCGGGGGATTAAGGTTTTGCGATGGGTAGGCACTCTCGAACTTGGTATCTAGCGAATCAATTCCACTGAGGTCAATACGCTTTTCCCCGGGCTGTTTCTATCGACTAGGGTGTGGAACGTGCCTGAAGCACCCGCGATTTCGTTCTAGCGAAGCGTCTTTGCGAGGAACAATCAGGACCTGCCCTCCGGATACCAAGAATCGCAAGTGTCTTTCCGGAAAGGACTTAGGCAATAATTCCCTGCAGTACCCCCAGCTGAAGCGCGATGGCTTGTTGGTTTTGTCGTAGCTTGCCTCACAATTGGGGTTATGGCCGGTATCGAATGGCACGTCGCTGGTTTAGAAAACTACCTGCCGGCGAAAACGCACTTTTTGTGCGTGCAAAATCGGATGCCGATTATAATTTCAAATCGAGTGCCTCCAAAAAGGCAGTCCTCGATCTTCGGTAGTCAGAGCAACTGACTCTTCGAACGATTTCCCACCACGTGGCTTCGCGATTTCTGCCACATATCGATTGAGAATTTCTTGAAATGAGTCATCCTAAAACCTGGCGTTTCCGCTGCGTTTGCTTCGTTATTGCTTCTTTCATTACTCTTTTGCCTCCCCGAACCGCTCTTGGACAAAACAAGGATATTTCGCGGCTGATTCATCCGGAAGTCGCCGAAAAGCTGAGCCTTACCGACGCACAGCGCGCGGAACTGCAGAAGATCATTCAAGAGAAGTCCACCCGAGTGGCGGCTGCTTCGGACAATTCGGCCAAAAAAACGATAACCAGTGAATTCGACCAGAAAGCACTAGAGCTCCTGACTGAAGAGCAACGGAAAATGTTCCAGAATCTTGAGCCACTGAAGAAGCTCAAGTTTCAGTTTCGCGACATGAAGTGGGATGAAGTGCTCGCATGGTTCGCACAGCAACAGGACTTAACGTTGGTTATGGATCGAATTCCACCTGGGTCCTTTACCTACATGGATGTTCGGGAATACACCCCCAGCGAAGGAATCGATTTGCTCAATAGCGTCTTGATGACCCGCAATTACGCGTTGATGCGACGAGAAAAAATGCTGGTTGTCATGGAATTGGGAGATTCTATTCCTTTGGAATTGATTCCGCGCGTGAGCCTGACGCAATTGGTTGAGAGAGGTCAATTCGAGTTAGTGAGCGTCGTCTTTTCCCTAGGAGGGCGTCCAATCGAGGCCGTTCTAAATGAAGTGAAGCCATACCTCAGTAATTTTGGACGAGCCATTCCACTCGCACAAGGAGGTCAGCTTCTCGTGGTGGAGAACGCTGGCAAGATGAAGATGATCAATGAATTGATCGTATCGATCCCTGTTCCCAAAGCGCAACCCAAACCCGAACCGCCAGCTCCTCCGCCGCAACCAGTCTTTGCTTCCTATCCGATTGCGGGTCTGGATCCGGCGTCCACATTGAAGACCATTCAAACATTGATACCTAGTCAGCAAATCACGGTTGATTCGAAAACGAATGTTCTCAGTGCTTTTGTCGTGCCAGCTCAGCAAACGGCAATCAAAACAGCGATCGATCAGATGGTTGCAAACCACTCTGCACTCCCTTCGAGTAATTCGGTGGCCTATCAATTGTCGGGGACAGCAGCGACAGAACTCGTCAAGCATCTCAAGGCGTTGGTTCCAGACGCATTGGTGCTGCAAGTGTCCGATCGTGTTCTCGTATCCGCGTCACCTGAACAACAACGACTCATTCGCGAAGATCTCGCCAAGCTCGAAATCTATCCAGTCGAACAAGGTCAAAAGAGCATTCGTTTTTTCGAACTTCCTACCAAGCTACTCACCACTGTTGAATCGTCTTTGAAAGCAATCTTTCCAGGTGTGCAAATTGCCTCGAACCCAGCAGCAGGCAACTTGGTCGTTCGAGCATCTGCTGAAGACATAGCCTTGATCAGCCAAATCTTGGACGGTTGGAAGAAAGCGGCCTCGGATGCCAATTTGACATTAAAGTCTTTTGCGTTGGATCGGCCAGCCACGACGACTTGGCTCTCGGTAGTGGCCAAGATTGCACCAAATGCGACAACTTGGTTGAGAGAAGATGGACTTCAGCTCACTGCATTAGGAAATCGTACCGAACTAGAGAGCATCGAATCGAATCTTGCATCGTTGATAGGGCAAATACCGAAAACACCTGATCGCCAACTGCAGATTTACAATCTAACCAAGTCACAGATCGCACGAAGAACCATGCTGAGCGAGCTCCCGAAGAACTTGGAAAACATTAAGCTACTCGATGGCAAGAACAAAGGGGAACTGTACGTATGGGCCAATTCCGAACAACACATGTTGTTTCGAAAATTGCTCGAATCGATTGACATACCGATTCCGGTATCTTCCCCAAAGGTTCCTCGATCGTATCCAATCGATTTTCAAAATCATTCTCTGGTTCAGCAAATACTCGTAGCTGAATTCGCGGACGCTACGATTACGCTCGACTCCGATGGAAAGCTATTGACGGCCGTGGCCGATGAAGAGACGCAAACCAACATTGCAGCTCGATTAGCTCTCTTTACGGATAGCTTTCCGAAGAAATCTCTGCTTCGACTCGAGAACTATTCCGTGAAAGGAATGACCGTCGATATTCTACAAACGACCTTGACGCCATTGTTGACCGGCGCGCGGGTCAATGTCGATGCCAAGAATAACCGATTGCTTGTCACGGCAGACGACAAAACACATGCGGAGATATCGAAGCTAATCGCTGCAATCCAAGGCCCTTCGGAGCCAAGCTTACAAAAAGTCGCTATTGTCTATCCCCTTGATCATGCCAAAGCGACGCAAGTGAAGACAGTTGTGGATCAGTTGTCTCTCGGAGTCTCTACGGTAGCAGATGATTCGTTGCGACAAGTGGTTGCGACAGGGACCATCGAAGATCAGGCCGTCATCAAAGCGATGATCAGTCAGATGGATCGCCCCATTTCTGCAAATTCGGAAAAGCAAATCCGCTCGTTCGATACCAAGCGAGTCTCTTCTGCGTATCTATTACCCGTCTTGCAAAAACTGTGGCCTGAGATGGAGTTCTCGTCGGATCCGGCAAACAACCGCTTGATCGCTTCAGGCAATGCGAAGCAATTAGCTGATGTCAGCGCGGCGATGGATCGACTGATGGCTTCACCCGATGGCACGGTGCAAGCAGTGAAATCGTATTCTGTTCCGTCCGGAGATATGCTAACGTTACCAGTTATACTTGGGCAAATAGCACCACAAGCGATCCTCAGCAGCGATGTGGCTTCGCGAACGGTGACCGTTTGGGCGAACGAAGAACAACATGTTCGCATAGCCCAGGCGATCGAGCAGATATCACGCGTCGCGCAGAACGCGAAAAAGCCGATGACCTACCGGGTGAGCCCAACGCACGCAACTCCGATTCAAGCAGCGATTCAAATCCTTGTACCCACAGTGAGCGCGGCAGTCATCGGAACTTCAGGGCAAATTGTCGTCGTGGGATCCGAAGATCAACACCGCCGTGTTGCTGAGATTGTGGAGATGTTGTCCAAAGAGTTGGATCAATCGAACCGAGTGGTCAAAGTATTCAAGATCGATCCCGACGAAGTGGATCAAGCGATGTTGCTAAGCCTTCTGCAGAGCACAACCCCTACGAATGTTCGCCTCGAATCCAATCTTGTCACGCACACGATCATGGTCGTAGGAACTGTAGAAGAAGTAGCGACGGTCGGGAAAAAGATTGATGAACTTCAGAAAGAAATCCCCAACCTGCCGAAGAAGACGCTTCGACAATATCCGCTCCATGCGAACGATAGTACGCCCCTCCTATCGATCTTGAAAGGGGCCCATCCGAACGCATCGATTGTGGCGGATCTCGCGCAGAAGTCGCTATTTATTACAGCGAACGACAAAGACCATGAGGGAATCGGAGAGTTGATCAAAACGTATGATTTACCTCGAGAGCCAGTATTCTTGCCGATCAAGCCTCGCACAAGCACTTCGGTGATCACAACGCTTAAGTCTCTATATCCTGGGGCGACCATGACTCTTGATACAACCGCCAATCGCGTCATGGTCGTGGCTGATCCTGCTTCAAAAAAGCGAATCGCCGAGTCGATTCAGGTACTTGAAGCGGGACTGGATACCGGGGAAAAGACCGCTCGTGTATTCCGCATCGACCCTGAAAAAAATGACGTTCTCGCCATTTCGACGCATCTGAGGACTTTGGTCCCAACGCAGATACAATTGGAACCGAATGCTCGCAGTGCAACCATTCTTGCCCTCGGAAGCGAATCAGAATTAGAAATCGTCCAGCAAAAGCTGGAGATGCTGCAGCAACAAATGGTGCTGCCAGCTACCGCCACCGCAATTGTCTATAAGGTGCAGAACGCACCGCGTGAGAGTGTCAGGGGGATCAATACGGTTATTTCATCTTTGTACAAAGATATCAATTCCTACAGTGATCCGACGAATGGAACGATTGTGGTGACCGCCACGGAAGCTCAACATAAAAAAATCGCCGACATCATCAAAGGATACGATCAGAGTACGATTGATATCGAAACACGCATATTCAATCTATCCAAGGCAGATGCAACCTCGCTTCGAACATCCATGAATGAGGCAAACCCGCGTGTGTCCGTGACAGCAGACCGCAAGACCAACAGTCTCATCGTGACGGCCCCTAAGTCGGAGTTGGAACGCATTGAAAAGACGATCGAAAACATCGAATCGTCGAAAGAAAATCTAATGACGACTCAGACCTATCGGTTGATGAGTTCCGAACCAGCGTCCCTTGCCAGGGCATTAAATGAGAGTTACCCCAATGCATCGATTACGGCGGACTCTACCAATAGCGCGATCTATGTTGCAGCTACACCGCAGGAACATGAAGCGATCAAGAAACTGGTCGACGAACTCAATCTGCAACCGTCGAATCAATCTAATTTTAAGATTGTTTTGCTCAATCACGCGAACCCGGAAACGCTTGCAAAGTCGATTTCCGCCGCATTGGGATCTCGTTCACGTTTGAACGTCAGCACGCTGAAAGATACGCGATCGCTCGTTGCCTTTGGAAGCCAATCTGATCTTCGCGCGTTCGAACAGTTGATTCAAGAACTAGACACGCCCCAACAGTCTGGGGAAGAACGCCAATTTGAAACATTTCCTCTCAAAGGAGTCGACGGAATCTCGATCGTATCCTCCTTGACGAAACTATTGTCCGGAGCCGACGAACCTGCGGATTTGAAATACGATCAACTCAATGGTCGACTTATGGCAGCAGGAACTGCAGATCAGATAGCAAAAATCAAAGAAGCCTTAAGCAAGTTTGAGGCACCGAAACGAGAATTCGACATCTTCCCATTGGGGATGATCGATCCTTTCACCTTTCGCACTGCCGCAGATGCTCTTTTTGAACAGGAGTCAGGAGTCAATCCTCCAACGATCAACGTCGATAGCAGTCTTCAACAGGCTTTGGTACACGGCACTCGAGAGCAACTCGATCGCATCCAACAATTGCTCGATCGAATGGGAGCTGGAACTAAGTCTGTGCTGAGCAACAAAAGCCAAGGTGGCGTGCGGTTCATACCGATCAATAGAAATCCGCAAGCGTTGCTAGAGAACGTCGAACGACTTTGGCCTTTGATTCGCGCGAATCCCGTTCAGATTATTGATCCGAAGAAGATTCCCAAAGGCAATCTTGAGAACCCGCAATCGAACCATCCTCGCAGTCCATTGGGCTCTCGAAGTCGGTTCGTTACTTACCAAGATCCAGAGCCATCCAACACGACCCAGGAAGCGAAACAATCGCTGACTACGGATCGAACGAGTGCAAAACAGAAAGCAGACAAAGCACCTGTCATCGTGATTACCGGCGATGAACAGTGGACCGTGGCCTCTGACGATGCAGAAGCATTGAGCCAGTTTGAAAACTTACTCGATACATTGCTTAACCCTCGCGTTCAACCTTATGCCAACGCTGGCAATTTTGGGGTCTACATTCTTCGGCATGCAGATGCGACGGACGCACGAGAACTATTGATGGATCTTTTTGGGATTTCGACACAGCGATCTTCGATCTTCTCTACCTCCATGCAACGTCTCAAAATTGTTGCAGATCCACGCATCAATGCGCTTGTGATCGGCGGCAACCTCGCTGAGCGGAAAACGGCAGAAGAGTTGCTGGCCGTTATCGACTCCCAAGATCTTATCGATAGGCTTCAACAAATCACTCCTACCATCTTGCCCCTCCAAACAGCCAACGCAAAGAATGTGCTGGATATTGTGAAGGACGTCTACAAGTCTCAACTTTCGAGCGGAGCTGGCCGTAAGCCACTACCCATTCCTGATGGGGTGTCGACCGAAGTTGCAACGATGTTTCAGCAAATCAACGCAGCCTCGTCCGGGCCGCTTCTCACCGTTTCTCTCGATACGACATCGAATGCTCTAGTCATTCGAGGACCATCCGATTTAACCCAGGAGCTGATCAAGTTCATTGAAGAAATCGACCGGCAAGCTGAAGTGGCACCTTCGCAAAAGATCCAGGTGCTGCGATTAGAATCGGCAAATGCCGCCAATCTCGAAAAAGCACTTCGCTTGCTTTACTCCAAGCAATGACACGATTTCGCCATCAGAATCATTAGCCAGCCTACTTTAGGAGCGTGTATGTCTTGACAAAGCGAGGCAATCCTACCATGATGGAACACAGTGCATGAAGAAAAACACAGGAGTTTTGTCCTTCGATAGCCGATTAGCACGGATAAGGAAGTCGACGACAACGCTATCTGATAAATAGGCTAGATCGCCTCGCCCCCACCGAGAGACCTTGCCTAGCATGCATCATACTTCCTCCCGCCGATAAACTTCCCGCCCAACAAGTTTCCCACCCGCCACCTCTGCGTCCCTACCCTTGCGTCCCTACCCTTGCGTCCCACCACCTATAGCACTTTCGGATTGAGTGTTTCTTCCATCGTCATCGGAGTAGTTGATGATTTCCAGCCCCAATGGAACGCGACCTTTGCTTGAGCCGGAACAATTGCGAGAGCTTGCCCGTGCATTTGCCGATGCGGGTGCTCTTGAGGAATTAACGCAACGTTGGAGTTTCGAGAGCTCGTCCGAATTGCTGGCGACGAGTGCTCGCTCGATGAAGATGGAGTGGCTCGACAACGACAACATCGAGAATCCCGAGCAAACACTTCAAGGCTTTCCGGCTCGTTTGATCTATCGTTATTCGGTCTTTCCGATCGAACGAGGGGACGGCTGGCTTCGGCTCGCGGTGAGTAATCCATTCGACTTTGCGGCGATTGATTCGGTTGCTTCTGCCGTCGAAGTGGAAGTTCGTCCAGTGATGGCCTCGAACGAAATGATTCAACGGCTCATCAAGAAGTACTTGGGAGTTGGATCGGAAACGATTGATGGGTTGATCGCATTGCAACGTCTCAAAGGAGACGAGATTGAAATGCTTGAGGGTATCGACCTGGAGAACCTCGAGGATGCAGAAGAAGCCCAGCAGGCGTCGGTTGTTCGGCTTGTGAATGAGATCCTGAGTGAAGCAATCGAAGCTCGCGCGAGCGATATCCACATTGAATCCCAAGAGGCGGGACTCAAAATACGTCATCGAATCGATGGTGTTCTTCAACGTCAATCGACTCCCCCTGAGATGAATCAATTCCGCGCTGCGATCATCAGTCGTTTGAAGATCATGGCGAAGATGAACATCGCTGAAAAGCGTGTTCCTCAAGACGGTCGGATCAAGATACGTGTCAAGGGGCGAGAGATCGACATTCGCGTCTCAGTGATTCCGATGCTTCACGGTGAAAGTGTCGTCATGCGGGTGTTGGACAAATCAAATCTCAATTTCTCGTTGCGAGGCATCGGGATGCCGGAATCGGTTTATCAGCGATTTCAAAAGCTGATTCGACTGCCTCACGGAATTGTATTGGTCACCGGACCGACAGGTTCGGGGAAGACAACAACACTTTACAGTGCATTGAGTGAGATCAAATCAGAAGATGTGAAAATTGTCACGACCGAGGATCCGATCGAATACCAACTCGAAGGGATCAATCAAATTCAGGTTCACAGCAAAGTGGGGCTGACATTCGCAGCTTGTTTACGAGCCATTTTGCGTCACGATCCAGACGTTATTCTGGTCGGAGAAATTCGCGATTTGGAAACGGCCGAGAATGCGACGCAAGCGTCACTCACGGGGCACATGGTTTTCAGCACTTTGCACACCAATGATGCGGCAGGTGCGTTCATGCGATTGGGTGATATGGGGGTCGAACCATTCCTTGTCGCCAGCACGGTGGAAGGTGTTATGGCACAGCGTTTGGTTCGCGTGCTGTGTGAAGATTGCAAAGTTCCGTATCAGCCCAAACTAGAGGATCTTCCCGAAGATTTTCCAGTTGCTCAACTGGAGAACACACCTTTGCTATATCGTCCCGAAGGCTGCGAGTCTTGTCGCAATACGGGTTACCGAGGCAGAAAGGGTATCTACGAGTTGCTAGTGACCAATGAAGAGATTCGCCATTTGGTAACGCAGGCTTGTACGTCGGATGTCATCAAGCAGGCTGCCATTCGTAACGGAATGGAAACACTCCGTGAGGATGGCTGGAACAAAGTGCTCTCTGGAATCACAACCATAGATGAGGTGTTGCGTGTCACGAAGGCCGACTAGGAATATCGCTCGACCTAGTTTGTTCGTTCAATCCGCAGTGTAACATGGCTGACTTTGCATATACCGCAAAATCTCTCAACGGCGAAAAGCGTTCGGGCTCTCTCGTTGCAGATTCAAAAGCCGATGCAATGCAAAAGCTTCGCGCGCAGTCCTTGTACCCTATTTCAGTCACAGGGAAGCAAACAGCCAAGCCGCGCGTTAGCTTTGTACTTCCCAAGCGAATCAAAAAGGAACAAGTGGCAGACCTTTGTTCGCAGCTTTCGGATCTCCTTTCCAACGGGGTCCCGATGCTCGAGTCGATTCAGATTCTTGCGGAGGCAACTGAGAACCCGCGACTCAAAGAGTCTGTTCTTCGTATTCACGAAGCTGTCTCACAGGGAGACACGTTGGATGTAGCGATGTCCAAAGAGACGGGTGTATTCTCCGAGCTGACACTAAGCATGATTCGCGCGGGACAGGAAGGTGCATTCCTCGAAGAGGCTCTTCAACGCACATCGCATTTTCTTCGTAAGCAAGATGAGATGCGTAGCAAAATTGTCGGCGCACTTACCTATCCCGCAATCTTGGGATTTGTCGGTACTGCAATTGTTTCGCTGATGGTTGTCTTTTTAGTCCCTAAATTTCAGCCACTCTTTGATCGACTGGAACAGACGGGCAGTGCGTTGCCGACCGTCACCGTCATCCTGTTGGGTGCTAGTCAAGTGATGTCCGCGTACGGCGTAATGGTTCTCGCGGCGTTCGCCGCTGTCGCATATGGCGTCTTTCGCTGGACCAATACGACCGCTGGACGACGCTTTACCGATCAATTGAAACTGCGATTACCACTCCTCGGATCTATATTTCACGACTCTGCCGTTTCGCGTACGTGTCGAGTCTTGGGAACTATGCTTCACAACGGAGTGCCTCTGCTTCGCGCGTTGAAGATTAGCAGCGAATCCACAGGCAATGTGTTGTTAGCAGATGCTATTCTTCGGTCGGCTGAAAACGTAACATCCGGTGACTCTCTCTCGAAGCCTTTGCTTGCGAGTGGATTGATCCCGGCGCAGGTGATGGCGATGATTCGAGTGGCTGAAGAGTCTAACACCCTCGACGATGTTCTTATCAAGATTTCCGATCGAATAGACTTAAGAATCGAACGTAAACTCGATGTTTTGGTTCGAATGATTGAACCGATGATGCTTGTTTTGATCGGCTGCATGGTGATGTTTGTGATTGTTGGTGTACTCATGCCAGTACTCGATCTAAACTCTTCGGTTGGTTGATCCACTCGAAGAACGAATTTTGGAAATACGAAACTTAGGAGAAAGAAAATGAAGAAACAGACTTATCGCAAAGGCTTAACGTTGCTCGAATTGATGATCGTCTTGGTCATATTGGTAGGGATCATTGCATTGGTCGGCCCACGAGTTCTGGGAACTCAGAAGAAGGCAGACATACGAACAGCGCAAGCCCAGATTGGAAACTTGGAGTCGGCACTGAAAATGTTCGCCGTCGACATGAAGACCTTTCCTACCACAGAAGAAGGATTGGCACTACTCGTAGAAGCACCCGAGGACGAGGCGCTCGCGAAGAATTGGGATGGTCCTTACATCGAAGGTGGAAAGCTACCAAAGGATCCTTGGGGAAGCGATTTCGAATACGAATATGAAACCGAGTCAACCGAAGAGTCGTCCAGTGCGGGCGCGAGTTCTTCCACGGATACGCTCCCTCGTATCTTCTCCATCGGTCCTGATCGTAAACGTGACACAAGTGACGATATCGGAAATCCTGCTCAGTCTTCGAGCGACGAGAGCGATGAAAAGAGCACCGCCAAGAAATCTTAAACCAATTTCGCACAGGATTTTGAATATCGTTTTATCTCGAAGGCAAATCATGAAATCAACCGATAATGTTTCACCAACAACCAATGCTGTGCGAAGTGGGGTTACCCTACTTGAACTCATGATTGTTTTGGTCATTCTCGCGGGTGCGTTGGCGATTGCATGGCCTAGCCTGCAACGTCCCTTGAATCGAGTCCGATTGGATGAAGCATCTCAAACCATTCGAGAAGCTATCGACGAGAGTCGCCAAAAAGCGATCAGTTGCAACAAATCTATGTTGATCCGTCTTCGCAAAGGTGACCACGAGGTACAAACCGGTAGCATAGAATCGTTCGCCGAAGAGTTGGAGAATGGGGGAACAAGTTCCATGTCCGGTCTTTCCGATTCGAAATCTTCTGCCTCAACTGGATCTTCGACCAATCCGAAGGCAATAGAGCTGCAGATTTGGAAATTGCCCGAAGATGTCGTTGTCGTCAATGTGGAAAGTGGTGAACTGACGCAGTCTTCTCAGGATCCGGCTTTATCTTCCGATGGTTCGTCAGCGGACACGGATCGCGAACCTTCATTTAGCGAGAATAGAGACAGTGTTAGTTCCGCTGGGACAGATCGCAGCACGAGTGAGCTTGACGAAGTCCCTTCAGCCGAAGAGAGCCAAACAGAGTGGTGGGTCCCTCTCGATGCACAGGGAATCGGTTTGGATGCGAAAATCACACTCAAGGATAAAGTCACCAACAAGAGTATCTACGTTTCCTATTCTGCATCGACAGGAAGTTTGGAGATTTCTCGATGAGTCTGAAAAAAGCTGCTTGCCGTCGAGGACTCTCGTTGCTGGAGGTAATGATTGCCGCTAGCATTTTGGCAGGCAGCGCGATGGTTCTTTCTACGATCATCGGAACGGGTGCAAGATTCGGGAATCGGGCGGAGTCAAAAGTCACTGCGATCATTCAGGCGCATTCCATTCTCGACGAGGCGCTGGCTAGGATTGCGGCTGGCAATATATTTGAAGAGTATTCCGGCGAAACGACGGGACCACAGCCAAAGGCATTTCAAGTGGTCGTCACCGAAATGGAGAACTTGCAAACCGCAACTAATGGCTCACCATCAGATAACAATTCGGAATTGCCTTTTTTGCTTCGAGTAGAAGTCTCTTTATTCAGAGAAGCTTCAAGCGAAAAACAAGGTGACCCAGCGCCGATCGTTCGCTTGGTTCAGACGACTCGTCGTCCAATGGTTCAGCAGCAGACAGATTCCATCGATAACTCGACGAATAATTCAGGGTCCCTCGGCCCCGCCGCTCCCTCACGCCGTGATCCGTCCGCTCGCCAGGGATCAAGGCTATGACATTCGCATTCATGCGAATGGAGTCTTGTAACAACGAAATAAGTTTCGACGTACCAGATTGCGAGCCAAACAACGATCGTTGTGGTTTTATGCGAGAGTCCTTATGAAAATGTGCTCAAATAGCGCAACTTCAGAACTTACGCTTCGGGGTGGGATGAAAGCAACCAGGCCTTACGTTTCGGGTTGGGATGGTCAGGAATCGTCTAGCGTTAACCTTGCAAAGCAAGCGCGCAGTAACCAGTTTCGTGTGCGCTGTGGCGTGACCTTGTTGGAATTGTTGATCGCATTGGGTGTTTTGTCGGTCTTGATGATTGTGGCATGGTCGCTTTTTGACAATTTGCAAAAAGCAGAAGAACGCAGTGGAGGCTTGGCACGTCGAGTACAGCTGCTTCGTCAATCGCGAGCATGGCTAGTCGCGGATATGGATCAACTAGAGATTGTGAAAGGTGAAAGAATCGCGAGTCTCAATCCACCGGTTGTACCTCAGTTCAACGGCGATCCGACTGGATTTGTTGCGTCCATCACCACATCGTTGAACCCACTACCTTTTCTTCAAGGTGCTTTTGCTACCTCAGACGAAATGGAAGACGTAGAAGGTGCAGAACTATCAGTTTTTGACACCGAAGAACAAAGGCAAGTGAACCAAGCTCGTGAATCCATTTGGCCCGCAGACAAGCTTAACGTGGAGTACCGATTGGAGCCTGAATCTCCATTAGATAACTCAGCGAGCGCACTCGTATCGGAGGAAGACATTCTCTTTCGACTTGTGCGTCGAGAGTTCCTTCATGGAGAAGCTAGCAATGCATCTGGATCGAATGGCATGCAGCCGAATACCAACACAACAGCAGCCGCGGACCGACAATTAACAATTCGTGATCTTTATCGCCAGACCGATGAAACACTAGAATTGGGAAGTGCGGCCTTGCGTGAAAAGGAACTGACCGGTTTTTCGAGGGCCTCGTTTCGCTATTTCAATGGTCGGGCGTGGCAAGAGGATTGGAATAGTCGAGAAGAAGGTGGCCCTCCGCACGCGATCGCTCTTCAATTCGATTTCCCCTCTCGCTCGGCAGCTCGCCGATCGAAAGAGCAATCTCGCTCGGCGGTTGAGACAGAGATAGAAGAGGATGGAAACGAATCTCAAAATAATACGATCGACACACTCCTGGCCCAGCAACCGAAAGCAGCGAGAGAGACAGAAGACGCCGATGAGTTTCTCCTAGCTACCGCGACCTCGGAGATGACCATCGTGGTTGCAACGCACTCAGGACCAGCGAAGCGAGCTAACGATCCCAACGCTCCACCATCCATCGAGCAGAGGCGATAATGAAACGCAGATCGCTTCGAAGTCGAAAGGGCATCGCACTGATTGTTGTTTTTGTCCTGGTGATGTTGGTATCGTTAGCGGCGTACCGATTCTCCTTCGAAATGCAGTCAGAGTATCGTCTTGCAAAACTATACGAGGAACAACTCCTCGCGAGGCAAGCTGCGAACAGTGGTATCGAACAAGCATGCAGCCTCCTGGATGCGCCTCTCGCGATGCGAATAGACCTTGTGGATAGCCAAGAAACTAAGATCGATACCGAGATAACACCCTTTCATGGTTTCATCGCCTCGTCGAACTCCATCGAGGCTGCGACAGGCCCTGCGGAGCAGCCCTGGCGTTATGTTTTGATTTCTCCATTGTCAACATTGGGAAACACACTAGGTGAACGAGATAATCGTCAGTCTGTTTCTCCATCTAGTTCAGGTCGATCAGCAACAGAAGCTTCGGCAAATACTTGGCGCTTGGGATTCGAGAACGAATCAGCAAAGATTCCTATTCAGTTATTGCGAGAATGGGAGCGTACGAGACCTGGACACGCGAGGAAAGTTCTGTCTCGCATCCCTGGACTAGATCCAGAGACCATCGACCCGTGGTTGATTCAAGCTGGGATTCTTGTACCAGGTCCCGTGTCTAGTATGACCGGTGCACCGCTTAGTTCGGGATTAGACAGAAACTCCCCACAATCCACCGCCGGGCTGTCGTCGGAATCTTCGACTATTTCAGCGGACCGTGGATTATTTGCCGCGCAGTGGCTTGGTGGCGACTTGAATCAGAACTATCAAATCGAAGCGATCGAGCAGCGTTGGTGGGACAAGCGGAGTCGAGCTTCCACTGGACAGGGATTGCCCGTAGCCTCGAGCGTTACAGAACCAATTGCTATGCAACGTTACTTCACCAAATATTCAGCGAGTCGCAATGAGCGGTCGGATGGCGGACCTAGAATCGACATCAATGCGATGGACTTGCGCGTCTTGCATCGCGACTTGATGGGAATTTGGCCTCAGCAACTCGCAGACTTTGTGATCGCCATGCGTCAGTTTGGACCTTCCGGAAATCCAACTCGTTCCACTGCTGCATCACGGAGCGGAACGAGTATGCCGTCGGGCGAGTCGGTCGGCACACCTGATTGGGGCGTACCATCGCGATATCAATTTCGAAGCTTGTTGGATTTAGTAGATGCGTCGATTCGGATCCCTGGAGCTGCGGGGACACCTAACAGCCAAACAAAGACGATCGCCAGTCCATTTATCAGTAGCAATGGAGACAATTCGAACTACCTTGTTAGATTACTGGATGATTGCTCGATCGATCGAAGTGCGTACTACGAGGGGCGGATCGATATTTGGGATGCACCATGGGAAGTGTTGATGGCTATTCCATCGATGGACGATGCGACTGCCACTCGAATCGTAGCCGCACGCAGTGACGAGTCGATCAAAGATCAATCGGCAGGAACGATTGCATGGTTGCTTCAACGAAGTATCGTCACCTTGGAAAAAGCGAGAGAACTGGAACCGTTCCTTACTGGACGAAGCGATGTGTATTCGGTTCAAGTCGTTGGCTATCGAGAAGAACGTTCACCCGTATTCCGGTGCACCATGACCATCGACGGATGTCAGCGTCCTTCCAAACCGCAGGACCTCAAAACTTGGCATGCGTGGGATGCCGGTTTCAACCTCGCGTCCTTTGAAGAGAATCGCAATTAGAAGTATATCTACAGCTATGATAGTTCCAGATCTTTCCAAACTCATACGCATGCCCAATCGTCGATCTGTCGCGGGTCCTGTCGCGGCTATTCATTGGGATCGAGAGCGACTCTATTACTTTATCGGTTCCGTTCGCGAACCATTGACTGACAACAGTACCGGTACGATAGAGCTTACTCCTCAAGACAAACCGATCACCGCTTTTGCTGAGCATTTAACGCAATCAAATCGCAAGATCAACCAATTGCTGGTCCTGCTCTCGCGACCGGAACTCGATCTCTCCACGCTCACTCTCCCCAAGGGAGATGAAAAAGAGATATCAGCCATGGTGGCTAGCGAGATCGAACAACAGTACGGAGATGGCCACGAACCGCCGACGGTCGACTTCGCGATATCGTCGCCAGTCCAAGAGGCTGGAACACATTCTGAAGTCAACAATATTCTTGTTTTTAGCGTGCAACCTAGGTACTTGCAATCGCTGGAAGATCAAGCCACAGCGTCGGGACTCAAATTGGTTGGAGTTGGAGCACGACATCTAGGACCGCTCAGTTTGATGAAACGGCATTCCGTTTTGAAAGAAGGTTTTAGCATCGCAATTCAGTTTTACCCTGGTGAAACCGAGATATCGATGTGCCATGACGCGATGCCGATTTTGCTTCGATCTATTCGAAATAGTACCGACGATTCAGAACGCGTTGCTGAACAGGTGGCGATCGAAGTCGAGCGTTGCCTCACACTATTGCCACATCACATTGCCACCCTTCCAATCCAACTCGCGTTCTTCGGCGATAGTCCCTTTGCAACGAGCGTAACCGCTGCGCTGAATAGCCATGAACACTTAACGGTCAGTATTGTCGATCCGAGCAAAGGCTGGAATGATTCTAGCCCAGAGCAATCCCTCGCATCACCGGTCAATGGAGTAATTACTCCGAACTTGGGTGCTGCCTGGGACTATTTTCACAAGTGCCTCCCAGTCAATCTTCTTCATCCGAAAAAACCACCCAAGCCTGCGAACCCTTGGGTACGTCGAAGTGCATTGGGTGGATTGATCGCAGCAGCGGCAGCAATTGCTGCGTATGTGTTGCTGAGTGACATTAGCGAGTTGAAGGACGAAGTCGCGCAACGCGAGACGGAATTTGCTAACACATCCAAAGTGACTGCAAAGTACCAACAGAAAGCGGACAAAGTGCAAGCGGTTGAGGACTGGCTTGCCAATCAAACCGATTGGCTTGCGGAACTCAATGAGTTATCTAAGAGGCTGCCTGAAGGACAGAACGCAACCGTTCGACGTCTGACCGCCAATCTTTCTGGTAGTGGAGGTGCCATAGACCTTTCTGTTCAAGTGAATCAACAAGAATACATCTCTGTATTGGAGGATCGATTGAAGAGTGCCAAGTATTCTGTGCTGAGCCGACAGATCAGCCAAAGTCCGGAGACCTCCGACTATCCATGGCACTTTGAGACACGCATTACGTTTGCTGCAAGCGCACCGATCGATAAGCGATTTGCGTTACCTGTTTCCTCTCCAAGCGATAGTAAGAGCGTATCGCAATCAGTCTCAGACACACACCCCGATTCTCAGGTCGGACCATCCAAATGAACACACGAACCAAGTGGCTGATTGCAGGCGGAGTAAGTGTGTTTGGGCTTTATGGAGCCGATTCCACATATCGTTCTTGGGTGGAGCAACCGAAACAGCAATTGACGCAGCAATTGGACGATCTCGATAGCGATCTACAGAAGTCCAAGCAGCAACAATTACTGGCCCAGAAAATCGGCAAGCGAAACGATGACTACTTGGCGAGAGCCCTGCCTTCCGATCCGCAAGCGGCGAGATCCGTTTATCAAAAATGGCTATTAGGGCAGATTGAGCAATTTGAGTTTACTTCTTCCACTGTCGATGCTTCCCAACCTGCCCCTCTTGAGATTCGCTCGAGGGCGAAGAAGGGGAAACGCGAAAAGATCGGCAGTCGCATCGACTTTACGTTGCGAGGGCAAGCGTCCCTTTCCAAACTCGCCGCATTTCTCGACGAGTTTCGGAACTCCGGTATTTTGCATAAGGTTACATCCCTTACATTGAATCCAATCGGAAACGAAGGTCGGTTAGATGTCAGTCTCTCGATACAAGTGTTGAGCTTGGAGGGGGCGTTGAACGATACAGAGGTTACCGAATGGCGCGTGCTTCCGGAGATTATTGCGGAGCGCGAGTCCGTCAATGCATTTGTGAAGAGGAATCTATTCGCCCGGGGATTTGCCAAGGCATTGTATGACGTTACTTTAAAGGCGATCACAGTGAACCGTGGAGGGCAGACCGAAGCGTGGTTTACGGTGGATTCCAAGGGAACGATTGCAAAGATTCAATCTGGAGAGCGCGTTCCGGTCGCTCTTCATGAGATTCAAGTCATGAGTTTGGAATCGGATCGAGTTCAGGTCAACGTCAACCAGGATGTGCATTGGATCAAGCTGGGTGAATCGATTGGATCCGTGACAGCGCCGAAAGAGAATGAATAGCAGAAAGGCAATCGAGATGCGAGTTTTTGGAACACGTGGAGTCTTTGTTTGTTCGCTCGTTCTCGGGTTCATCTCATGGCAACTGCAGGTGTGCCAAGCTCAGTTGATTGGCAATCGTTCCAATACTCTTGGTGGCCCCATAAGTTCACCTTCAGGACGACAACAGCCAGGTACGCGGGCAACCAGCAGTTTTGGTACGGGGCTGTCAAACAATGGTGTAACGGCAGCAAATAACGGATTCAATTCTACCGTGAGCGGTCGGTTCGTCCGTGGGAGCCGATCGAGAAATGACTTCGTCGGCTCCAACAGAACGGATCAGCAGGGGTTCGTGGGGGCTACGCAAGCAATAGGTGTGGGGAGAGTTCCGAGTTCGGTGGACACCTTGCGCATTCCTAAGGATCGAACCGGGAATCGCCCGGTCCCGCTTCAACCAGCATCTGGAATGTACTATCCACGTCTCGAGTTTGACGAGAGTTTTTCCTTAAGTCCCTCGGAGCAAGCCGAAGGACCTGATGTAAAAGAGCTACCATTGCAGGCAATCCAAAACCGAATGACACGAATAGCTGGCACCGAAATCGGATTGGAAATGGTTGGGCGATTGGCAATTGTTCGAGGTCAAGTTGATTCGCAGAGGCAAGCCGATCTCCTCTTAAGTCTCTTGAGATTTGAGCCAGGTGTTGATGAGATACGAAGCGAGTTGGCCATTGTCAATAAGCGAAAGTAGTTCATGAACATCACGATCGCAGATTGCCTGGATGATGCAAAGTCGATCCATACACACAAGTAAGACCTTAATGAAAAATTCAGGCGACGATGCCCAAGAGTTTCGCTGCGAAGCAGTGCCATTGGAGCTAGATCGACCAGATGAGCCGACCGTTCTTTCGAGCAGCCATTCTAGGATTGGGATGGCGATCGGTTGTTGGTTTTTCGCAACCATTTGGAATTCGATCACTTGGATAATAACCTATTTCATGTCGCGAGACGGAAACTGGTTTGGCATCGCGTTTATTGGTCTGTTCATCCTAGTGGGGATCGCCGTGCTTCTAGGTGCGATTTACGTAACGCTTCAGATCTTCAACCCAAAGCCCACTCTGGTTTGTAGTCAGAGTCGATTGTATCCAGGAATGGAATTTGAAGTGAGCTGGACCCATCGAGGCAATACAGGCAGGATTCAAGAGCTGCTCATAACATTGGAGGGTATCGAAGAAGCAACTTTCAAGCAGGGCACGTCAAGCAGAACGGAACGGAGTCTTTTTTATCAGCATACGATACTGCAGACAACAGAAGGGTCGGAAATTAATGAAGGCTTTCGAGTTCTTGAGTTACCCCACGATACCATGCATAGCTTCAAGAGTTCGAGGAATGCAGTCCTCTGGGTCTTGAAGGTTCATGGGAAGATCGCGTGGTGGCCGGACATGATGGAACAGTTTCCCATTTTCATTTTCCCGCCCACATTAGACTCTAAGCAACCGAACTAATGCTTCGTATTGAACTTAACAAAAGCAATCCTGTTTACCGGCCAGGCGAACAAATCGAGGGGATTGCGCGTTGGGATTTAGAATCGACGCCAGGCGAGTTAACTCTCACCCTTCATTGGCATACCGAGGGGAAAGGAGACGAAGATTCATTCACCGCAATCGAAGCAGCATGGACGCCTGCGGAACCAAAAGGCCAGCGTCCATTTCAATGGGTGGCTCCGAGATCTCCTTTGTCGCTGGACGGCGCATTGATTCGAATTTGCTGGACCTTGCAATTCATGAGAGAGAAGTCCACCGACGAATGCATCGTGCCCTTGGTAATTAGTCACATCGGTCACCCCATTACATTGTCCAAGCTGCCAACCAAGCCCGATTGGTTTGTGCGTTAGCCACTTGCTGTTCCTGAATTCAGCCATCTCACAACGAGTAGATTTCGACTCGAAAGCTGTGAGAGACGATCGCAGTGATGCTGAATCAATTGTAGTGGTTGTAGTGGCTGTCTTCGGTGTCACTACTGGATAATTTTCTTTGCCTATACAAACTCTTCGACCTAGCCTTCCCTTGGTTTGGCAAATTCGAGCATTTCTCGAGCCGAATTCATCCCAGCCATGTGAGTGCTAAAATTATGTTGAATCGTTTCAGGCAAACTCGTAGAAACAAAAAACACTTTCAGACTACACCCCTGGGAGTCGAGCAGCTTGAAACGAGATTGATGAACGCGGTTGATGGCATACAGCAGCAACTTCAACTGCTACTTTCTCCTCAATCCGTTGGGTCGACACAAGTCGTTTCGAATACAAACGCCACTCCAACGATACAAACGCAAGCGAGGATAGTGTCTGGTTCCCAAGTAACAGGGACCTCTAGCAATCTGATGGTTCTGGGTGCCGACAAAGAAGGAGAGTCGGGACTTACCTACTCTTGGATAGTTGTCGCTAGGCCCAACGGATCAACAGCAACTTTTAGCGTCAACGATTCAAACCAAGCCAAAAACACGCGTGTCGACTTTACTAGAGCTGGTAACTACGATTTCCAAGTTACTGCTCGAGATGCGGGTGGATTGTCCGTCGTCAGCAGACTGCGGGTAACGGTTGCTCAGACCGTTACACAATTGACTCTGACGACCCCATCAGGCACAACGATTTCGGACGAGCAAACCGTTGCTGGTACAACTCAAAGAGTCGTGGTTCGAGGTACAGATCAATTCGGCAATGCAATGGCAACGATTCCTGCTGTCACCTGGACGCGAGTTGCAGGACCAACGGGTGGGAATCCAGCGGTAGCAATCGGTAGTCGCGAATCGGTGTTGACCTACAACAAGCTCGGCGCTCATACTCTTCGAGCCAGAAGTGGTAATGCCACCGTAGATTTAAAGACAAACGTTGTGGAAGCTCTCACCTCCATCAGCGTCATCGACTCCAATAACCGTGCACTGCAAGCGAATGCCACGGTTTCCGGCAATGGAAGCAGCATTTCATGGACCGCACGTGGACTGAATCAGTTCGGCAGTGTGATGCAGTCCCAGCCAACGTTTGATTGGAGTGTTGCCGCATCTCCGAGAGGATCAAGCCCATCCGTAAATGCATCAAGCACTAAAGTTACACTCGGATTCAATCGCGTTGGCACTTATAGTTTTCTCGTGAGGTCCGGGAATGTTGCAGCACGAATTCCTGTTGCTATCGCCCCGACACTAACTCGAATCGAATTGCTTGCTCCTGATGCAAGTGTATTAAGTTCACAGACTCCGATCAACACGACTAACTCGAGCCAGCGATTTATGGTTCGGGGGTTGGATCAATTCGATCAAGCAATGACATCTATTCCCAGCTTAACTTGGTCTACGGTGAGTGCGTCAGCATCAGGTTCGGCGATCGGAACCATGAATCGAGGCGTAGCAACCATTGCGTTTACAGGTGCAGGCCTATACTCCCTCCGAGTCAAGAGCGGGATTGCTCAAACCGATTTCAAAGTCAATGTCATTCAAACATTGACTACCCTTGTAGCCTTCAAAGAACCACGAGTCGCCGTTTCAACAAGTAGTCCAATCAAAACGGACACGAAGTCCGCAAATGTTACACTGCAAGGAATAGACCAATTTGGCAAAGTAATGACATCGAGCCCAGCGGTGACTTGGTCGACCATCACAGCTCCTTCACAGGGAGAAGCGACTGTTGAAACCACAAGCGGTGTAGCCACCGTATCCTTTTCGAAAGCGGGGAACTACACGCTGAGAGCCTCGCTTGGTGGCTTGACCGTCAATGTGCCATTCCAAGTGACCCAACGATTGGCGAGTATCTCGATCGACTCGACGGCGACCGAAGTTGCGTCCGGCGCAACAGCGAGATTTCAGGTATCAGGTACCGATCAATTCGGAGACTCCATGCGTTTCAGTACCGGCATTACCTGGACTGCAACAGGAGGAACGATCTCGAACCAAGGCGTTTACACGGCTGGGGCTGTAGTCGGGAACTATGTTGTCTCTGCTCGCGTCGGTAATTTCTCTGGCCAATCGGCTATCAAGGTGATCGCTGCCGTAGTGCCAACTCCTACTCCTACACCTACCCCCACCGTTTCATCGATTCGGTCGTTGGCGAACTCACTTCACGCTGACAATTCGATTTCCCGCGTTGAAATGATTCAACTGCTCCGCAGCGCTGGAACCGATGGTTCGGTAAGTCAACTGGAGCTAGAAGACTTGAGATGGGTCGTAAGTACCGCCGGTGGATACTTCATGCCTATCTATGTACGCGAGCTTGCAAAGGATGTTGTGAATAGCAACGCGGCAAATCTGAGATACAAAGGCCAAAATGCTGGAAACTTGACTGCAGGCAGCACCGGAACGCATTTGAACAATCTCGTGGACAAATGGTTCATGGGAGCCGATGAACCGGTGATCACAGGCAGCGGCATCAGCTACCAGAATGCGACAGGGAATCTCTTCAATGGAGCTCCGTCAAGGCATGACGGTCGGCAGGGATATCTTGGGGACTGCTACTTTATCGCTTCCCTCACCTCGATAGCCGATCGATCCGCAGCAGCAGTTCAGAACATGTTTCTAGACAACGGAGATGGTACGTTCACGATTCGGTTCTACGCGAGTGGCGGGGCTGACTACGTGACAGTGAATCGACGACTTCCTACGCTGGCCAATGGGACATTGGCATACTCAGGCCTTGGCTTAAGCGCTTCGAGTTCCTCGACAAGCCTCTGGGTAGCCTTGGCAGAGAAAGCCTATGCGCAGTGGAACGAAACGGGTAACGCTGGGCGCAATGGAACCAATACTTATGCCGGCATCGAAGGCGGATGGATGTCCATTGTCAACGCTCAGGTGCTAGGTTACAACTCCAGCAATCATGCAGTTGCCTCCACCACGAAACAACAGCTCATCAACTTCCTCGGGAGTGGAAAGGCAGTGACGATCGGAACGAATTCGAGTGCCGCGAGCGGCTGGGTAGGTGGTCACGCTTACATTATCAACAGCTACAACGCAGGTACAGACACGTTCGATGTGTACAACCCTTGGGGATTCAATCATGCTGGCTCGGTGAGCTGGGCACAGATTCAAGCGAACTGCGACTTTTACGCAGTAACTGACTCCTCTGGAACGACTGCCATTAGCACGACGAACGTTCGCAGCACAGTGACTGACGTATTGCTCGGAAACTGGACCACTGTAGAAACGCAAGCGGTCACTTCAGATACGAGGACTGTCGTTGAGTCCGGACGATTTGATTATGGAAGCGAAGAGCAGGAAGCGGCGTTGAATGGAGCCGTTCATGAATGGGTGACGCCTGCTCAAATCTGCGAATGGGCTTCGGAAGATACATCAGAGGAAGAACGAGTGCTCGCAGATTTGAATGCGATAGCGACTGATTTAGCCTTTGGTGCCGACTTCGATTCGCTTTTCTCTTAAAAGGATTGAGTTCAATCCAAACTCAATACACAGCCCCCAAATACGACACGTATTCAAAAGGTGATAGAATGGGACGGATCGCCGGTCATCTGTTGTCGATCTCGGTGAAGTTCGCTCCATAGGACTTCGTATCCATTGAAAGGAAGCCGTATGACTTGTCAGAAAATATTTTCTATTGTCTTGTGCTTTTTCTTGGCGACTTGTTGCAACGCGCAGACACCCCAAATTTCGAAAGTCAGCTATGTTGACACGCTTTTCGAAAATGCATCGCCACTGTGGTACGAAGTGGATGCGAACGGTACACTTCAGGTCTACCTTACGTACGATCATGAACGCAATTCGCCAAATCGCGCCGCCGGACATGTTCACTTTTGCGTCCATGGCGATGCTGGCAAAAATCTACGCATAGAATTCAATAATCTCAATAACGTATGGAATGGCACCCCAGGTAGCGTGGCTAAAGAGCTGTTAAGCGTTGCGATCTCTGAGGACGGAAAAGAATGGAGGTCCTTCCCACTCAATCCAACGGCGGACGGACGCGTCTTCGGAGAGTTCTTGCTAAAGTCAGATAGGCTCTTTGTCGCAAGAGTCGAGCCGTATCGACTGTCAGACCTCGACCGGATGTTGAATCGATTGAGGGGCCATCCCGATGTATCAATCGATTTGATCGGTCAAACGGTGGAAGGACGAATACTCGAAATCATTCGTTTAGGTAACGAACGCTCTCGTGATCACGTCTTCCTTCGCGCTCGAGCCCATCCATGGGAAGCGGGAGGAAATTGGGTTGTAGAGGGAGTCGTAGATCGTATGTTGGCAAACGACAAGGACGGTGCACGATTTCGAGAAAAGCTCTGCATCCATGTATTGCCGATGGCAAACAAAGATGGAGTGGCACGGGGAAGAACTCGATTCAATTCCCAAGGAAAGGACCTGAATCGAAATTGGGACAAGCCAGCCAATTCCGAACTCGCTCCAGAGAATGCGGCTTTAGAAAAGTGGATTGAAAAAAAAATAGCCGACGGACATCCTCCAGACATCGCGCTCGAATTGCACAACGATGGAAACGGAAAACTACACATCAGTCGTCCATTGGAGGGAGATACAACAAACTACCTAGAACGCATGGAATTGTTCGAATCTTTACTGAGAAGACATACGTGGTTCTCCGAAGGCGCCACGAAGCCTAATTTCAGAAACCCCGGATCGCTCGGCGAAGGCTGGATGGAACGATTTCGCATTGACGCGATCGTTCATGAATTCAATTGCAACCTCATCGCTTCGACCGGCCAACGCCCGCTCGCGATGCATTGGAAAGAGTATGGTTCACAACTCCCAATCGTTTTCGAGGAGTACTTCAAACTTCGGGAGCACTAGAAACTTCGGGAGCACTAGTCGCCGAGGATGTCAAACGCACCTGAGGGATCGTTACGATAAAGCGCGAGCCTTGCTGTTTGGAGACATCTTCGACTCGAATCGAGCCTCCCATACGTTTGACGATAGCACGCACCAGAAACAATCCAAGCCCTGTCCCTGGTTTCGTTCGCTCCAATTCATTGCCAACACGATAGAATCTTCGAAAGATTGCCCTTCGTAAATGTCGAGGTACTCCACTTCCGTTGTCTTGAAAAACCAATAGCAAAGCGGTTTGTTCGTTTGAGATCGTTCCCGTTATGGATACGACTGGTGGCGAGCCTGCGTACTTCATAGCATTATCCAGCAGATTTCGAACGAGGATTTCTAGATCGACTGGTCTTACATAAACTTCGCAATCTAGGACAGAAATTGTCAGTGAATCTTGAATCAATGGATATTGGTCTAATAATTTGCTCGACACATTATGAATCACTTCGCGCAACCCGATCCAAATTGCAGGCTCCGGCTCGTTCGAGTCTTGTTGGATCTTGGCAACATCAAGCAATTGAGTGATCAGGCGATCCAAACGCTCGACATCATCCATCATCGATCGATAGAAATCGCTGCGTTGGGATTCGTCAACATTACGTTTATTGAGCGTTTGAAGAAAAAGTTTGAGCGAAGCAATCGGACTTTTGAGTTCATGTGTAACAGCATCCAAAAAATTACTTTGGCGGCGATTCAAGTTGATCTGCTGAATGCTCCAAACTAGGTACAAAATGACACCAGTGAGCACTAACGCGAACATTACCGAGCCGACGGTTAGCAACACCCAGTAAATAGAAGAGCTCGTTTGGCTGGATACGGCATTAAAGACGTTGAGCAGAACCCACCCCACCGTAAGCCCGACCAACAAAACGATCATAAAGATCGCCAGTAAGATCGGCCATTTCAGACTTTTGCGTTCAAGCATGTTTTTCCTAGGTTGGGTACGAGATCGAGATTATGACATGCACAGCCCTGCGGGAAAACGTACTCAAAGATTTTTAAAAAATGTCTGTTTCCTGACCGAGTCCCACTGACCTTCCGAGGGTTCAATCCTATACTGTTTTATCGCACTAGCTTGTCGCTGTCTTAAAGGCGGCCGAGACGCCATTAATCGAAGGATTCGACGAATGACACCAGAAGCTCACAATATTCAATTTTCTCGACAGATTTGGCAGGCTGTCTCGCAACAAGCGAATGGTTGCCTGTTGCGCCGAGATTTTTGTCCTGAACAATCGAGAGTTGAGAATCTCCGCTGCGCAGATTTTTTTGAAGAGACTGATCAATCCTTTGGCCGACAGATTTGGTTCTTCGAGGCGATTGGAGTGGATCCCGTCGGCCGCAGGCACATCCTCCATGGAGCACTTGAGTTCTCAATTCAGTATGGATTGCTGGAGCCAGCTCAAGCGGCGATGTTTGAAGACGAGGACGCTCGCGACAGGTCGATTGCACCGGCCGCTAATGAGTATACCGGTTTCTTTCCACAAACGATGAATCGTAAGTTTTGGGTAGCCACAGTAACGTCCTTGTTCATAGTCCTTGCAACCGTCTGGACCGTGGCGTTTCTTCGGAGCTAAGCAAATCACCACCCCGCTTCAGCTATAATCTGGGCCAGCGTTGGCCGCGGGCGCCCTTGCGAGTCGGATTCTCTTCCCCAGAAACAGGGTGAGGTCGGTGGCGAGCACCGACTGGGTTTGCCAGCTTCGCTGGGCAAACAAAAAAGGCGGGTCCGTCGGAACCCGCCTTTGACTTAGTTTGTTGACGCTACTTTCAACAAAACATTATTCGTTTTATAGCACTTACTTGGCCTTCGTTCGTGCCTTGGTGACTGTCTTCGCGGGCTTTGCATCCTTGGTCACCTTCACGGAAGGTGCTGCTGGTGGATTGCGAAGCGCTGCTTGAGCCGCTGCAAGTCGAGCGATTGGAACTCGGAATGGACTGCAGCTAACATAGTTCAAGCCGATGATGTGGCAGAATTCGACAGAGGTTGGATCTCCACCATGCTCGCCGCAAATACCGATCTTGAGGTCAGCCTTTGTTTTGCGTCCCTTGTCGACACCGATCTTCATCAACTGCCCAACGCCCGTTCGATCGATCGATGCGAACGGATTCGCTTTGATGATCTCAAGGCCCTGGTAGGCTGGCAAGAAAGATCCGGAATCGTCTCGACTCATGCCGAGGCATGTTTGCGTCAAATCGTTCGTTCCGAAAGAGAAGAACTCTGCTGTCTCAGCGATCTCATCGGCGGTCAATGCACCGCGAGGAACTTCGATCATCGTTCCTACGGAGTAGCCAAACTTCTTACCAGTTGCCTTCATGACTTCGGAAGCAACGCGGTGAACGATTTCCACTTGCAAATCTAGCTCTTTCTTAAAGCCAACGAGAGGCACCATGACTTCCGGCTTTACTTTGATGCCCTTCTTCAGAACTGCAGCCGCAGCTTGGAAAATCGCTCTCGCCTGCATCTCGGTGATTTCTGGTCGCAGGATACCGAGTCGGCAACCTCGGAAACCAAGCATTGGATTGAACTCGTGAAGTTCGGAAACCAATCGATTGACTTCGTTGACCGAGATACCAAGCTGCTTGGCGACTTCTTCTTGCCCCTTCTTGTTGTCATGTTGAGGCAAGAACTCGTGCAATGGTGGATCGAGCAATCGAATACATGCTGGCAAACCGTCCAAAGCAACGAAGATTCCCTCGAAGTCTTTTTGCTGATATGGCAATAGTTTCGCCAGAGCCTTCTTTCGATCTTCTTCTTCTTTCGCCAATATCATTTGGCGAACAGCGATGATACGATCCCCTTCAAAGAACATGTGCTCGGTTCGGCAAAGACCGATACCTTCTGCACCAAACGCTACTGCATTGACAACTTGATCTGGTTGGTCCGCATTCGTTCGAAGACCGAGCGTACGATACTTGTCAGCCAGCTTCATGATGAAGTCATAGTATTGGAAGACTTTGCTATCCTTGGCCTTCATGGTCTTGTTCACCAAGACCTGCTTTAGTTCGCTGTCAGCGGTATCAATCTTGCCATGGAACACTTCGCCAGTGGTTCCATTAATGCTGATCGAATCCCCTTCCTTCAGCGTCACCCCTTTGCACTTCAAGGTGCCTTTGTGGTAATCGATTTCGATATCACCAGCACCTGCTACGCAGACCTTACCCATTTGACGAGCGACCAATGCTGCGTGGCTAGAAACTCCACCGCGGGCTGTAAGAATTCCGTCCGAAGCGATCATCCCTCGCAAATCTTCAGGGCTCGTTTCGATCCGAGCTAGAACTACATTCTGCCCCTTGGCTGCCAGCTCTTCAGCCTTCGATGCGGAGAACACGACGGCGCCGGATGCAGCCCCCGGACCAGCAGGAAGCCCAATCGCCATGCAGCGACCTTCCTTCTTGGCCTTTTCGTAAGCTGCGATGTCGAAGATCGGCTGAAGCAATTGATTCAACGCTTCTGGGTCACCCGACTTGATCGCATGCTCGGGAGTCATTAACTTTTCTTTGACCATGTCGTGAGCAATCTTCACGTAAGCCAAAGCGGTTCGCTTACCATTTCGCGTTTGAAGCATATAAAGCTTCTTCTTCTCGATGGTAAATTCAAAGTCTTGTACGTCGCCAAAGTTCTTCTCCAAAGTCTTGCGAACTTCGG
Organism: Pirellula sp.; assembly: GCA_021300155.1. Classification (GTDB taxonomy): domain Bacteria; phylum Planctomycetota; class Planctomycetia; order Pirellulales; family Pirellulaceae; genus JBKCUI01. The sequence continues at coordinate 2,735 of JAJTID010000150.1, read as the reverse complement.
TCAATTCTTTGTGTGCTGCGCCAATGGTCTTATCCTTGGCCATGTCGGCGATCTTAAGCGGCGTACGAACTCCTGCGACCACGTCTTCCCCTTGAGCATTTACCAAATACTCGCCGTAGAACACGTTATCGCCGTTTGCAGGGTCGCGAGTGAACGCAACACCGGTCGCGCAGTCATCGCCCATGTTTCCGAAGACCATGCTCTGAACGTTTACCGCGGTCCCCCATTCGTCAGGGATGCGATACTTCTGGCGATAGAGAATCGCTCGCTCGTTCATCCAAGAACTGAAGACCGCAAAAATGGCCCCTTCCAGTTGCTTCATCGGATCGTTCGGGAATGCTTTTCCTGTTCGGTCCTTGATCAGCTTCTTGAATCGCTTCACCAGTTCCTGAAGATTCTCGGCCGTTAGTTCGGTATCTTCTTTGACCTTGGCTTCTTTTTTTAGTTCATCCATCACTTCTTCGAACGGTTCGTGATCGTTCTCATGAAGTTTTTGTACACCCATAACCACGTCGCCGTACATTTGCAAAAAGCGACGATAGGAGTCCCATGCAAAACGAGGGTTATTGGTCGCAGCAGCGAGCCCCTCACAAGTGGCGTCGTTCAAACCAAGGTTGAGGATCGTGTCCATCATACCAGGCATCGAATCGCGAGCACCGGAACGAACAGAAACCAAGAGCGGATTCTTAGGATCGCCGAACTTCTTGCCGGTCTCCTTTTCCATCCACTTCACAGCCTTCTCTAAGTCTGTTGCTAATTCTACCGGTGGCTTTCTGCCATTTTTGTAATAATGAACACAGACTTCTGTCGTGATGGTAAAACCAGGAGGTACTGGAAGACCGATTCTCGTCATTTGGGCGAGGTTTGCACCTTTACCACCCAGGAGAGACTTCATCCCTCCATCACCATCAGTCTTTGATTTGCCAAAGAAATAGATCAACTTGTTAGCCATGGCCGAATGCAATACTCCCGTGTCTCTGCAACAATTGAAATGAAGGTAATCCCCTAGGATTTTCAACGCGAAAGTTTACTTTCGCCTCAAAACTACGTCAATGTACCACGAACCCTTGATAACGGACATTTCAACCCATCATGAAGCTTTCTGACGACACACTGATTTGTTTGGGTGAGATACTTGCAGGAAAGGAAGATCCACACAACAGAGAAATCTATAAACTTCAACATAACTATGTTCGAGGCTTAATTCTCCATGAATGGTATTTTCTCTTCACCTCCCGCGTTCGTGCCTCTGGAGAAACACCATTCCATATTGCCATTGATGAAACCACTTTCGTCGACGCAAGCCATGCCGAGAAATCCAGCACATCTTCCTTCATATCGCTTCGAATCCACGGAAACCAAGCGGAACGAATCATCGCCGTCCCATTGAGCGGTAGACAGCCAATCGCTTCCATTGTCGAAAAATGGGGCGATCCACCTCAAATCGTACTGGACGACTGGCGACTGCAATTGAACGATCTCTCCGGCCAGCAAGAGATCCTCTTCTTTTTAGCGTCCGAAGATGGCCTGCTCTCCAAAGTTCCTGGTATCGAAGGCCTAGAAGTAGGAGCCGTAGAAGCCCCAGACCAACTCGACCATTCTTGGAAAATCGTCGAATGGCCGTGGGAGCGTGGGCATGCGAACCTGAGTCCTATTCGCAAGCAACTGCCGAAAAAACGCGCTTCAAACCAACGTGGCCCATTGTTGCTCATGGGAGGAAGTTTCACGGGAATCATCGTTCTCATTATCTTGTACGCCATCTTTTGGCCGCCAAGCGATCGCTCCGCGAATTCATCCAATAATTCTCAAGCAGACTCAGTCGCGATCGCTGTCGCACCAGCAAAAGATGACATTGACGCTGCCTCAACGCATCATCGTGAAACGCAAACCACAACCAATCAAGCTACAGAAACCGTCGATCTCGAATCTCTGGAAAAAATCGATTTAACAAATGGAGCAATGCACGATAAGGAAGAACTGCTCGTTCTCTCTCAGGATTTCTCCAGACTGCTGGAACAGGGAACTCTCGGTGACTCCATCCTTAGCAATAAGATCGTCGAATCTTCATTGAGCTCCTCCAGGGAAATGACATTGAACGAGGTCATGGAATCTGAATCAACAGGCACCACCGATGCGCCCGATTCGGAAACACCTGCCCCCAACGAGCCGGAAGTCGACAAGCAGAATGAGGCTCCATCCCATTTGAATCTAGACACTGGAATCGAACGCACGTTGCTTCTGTCAGATTCAACGATCAAAGACCGTTTCGCGATCGGTCAAAAATTGCTTTCGAAAGAGGGTAAGTGCCGTGCAACCCTCCATGTTCAAACCGAAGACTCGAAATCTGTTGCATCTGTCGTCCCAGAAGGCAATCAGTCCATTATCGGCAACGGGACGATTTCATGGACGATTGGGATAGAGGACAGTGATCCCGAACTCGTCGTGCAACTGCAGTCCAAGCCTGGACGTCGCTGGGATTTGGTGGTCTTGATCGGCTTTCGAGAAGAAAAAACGCAAACACCACGATTGCTGGCACCGGGCAAAGCAAAAAATGTTGTCCATCAATTGATTGCAGCAAAACAATCGTTGCTTCGACTGCTAGAGCAAAACCAAATTGCACGCGATTCCGGAGTTCGCAGCAGTGTCGACCTGTACGATCAACGCCGACAGTTGCAACGGCATGAAAAAGAACTGGACAAGGCACTCGAGCGATGGAAAGTCATCGAAACACTGAG
>JAJTID010000234.1 GCA_021300155.1 Pirellula sp. | reverse complement strand
TATGGCTGGAACTGAACGACAAAGAGAGCTTCGACGACGTCGCACACGAAGCAAGAAAGTGGCTTTGCTCCATAAAAAGGCCGAAAAATCTTCAAAAGCAGAAAAGGCCGTTATTGCCGCTAAGCTGCGACGACTCAGCCCCGGCGGAGAGCAATTGATCAAGGCCTGGAAACTGGCGTAAGACTGCTTGCAGCACTGCGTTGGCGCAGTATTCGGCAAGAATTCCAAACATCATCGCACGATATCGTCCAATGGAAACATTGGACGACGTATCTTTTTGTACGCAAAGCTCTTGAGATTTGACGAGCAAGGCCCTGGAGTGTCGACCCAAATTTGTCGCGCTGCGATCGGGTCATAAGCTTTGCGATGCGCTACGGCAGCCTTGACCACGAGGACCGAGAACTTCTCCGGAGCTAATCCAACATGCCTCCATTGCCCAAGATCCATGGGAGGTGTTCGGTTGCTGGTCAGGAAAATTACCACACCGCGATGGGTAACAATTGCGCATTGCCCCATGTTGAAATGGTCTCCCGACATACTAGCCAGATGGCTCTGCTTGTCCTCTATCTCAAAGAGCCCATCGCAAAGACGCAACAGTTTGCACTCTATGAAAAGTGGTAGATCATTATTCTTTACCCCACTGCTTTCGAACTCTAGTAATACGACATCTCCCGGTTGATGTTTGCTCAAGAGTTTTACTGCCATGGGAGCCCAAAGACAAATCGCTCCATTTGCAATCTCATATTCAACCATTGCCTGAAGCAGTGCAGTACCGTTGCCCGGTGCGCCTGCCCCAATATTGTCGGACGGCTCAACCAGGACGGTTAAGCCGGGTATACCTCCGCTCCGTTGCATTCCCATGAGTCGATGAAAAACTTGCTCCATCGATTCCAACACGGAAGTGCAATCTTCCAGATGTTCCATTGCCAATTCAGTCAATTGATTCAATGCCTTCTGCGCTTCGTCTTCATCCCCATCGGTAACTATGGAAAAGCTCAGGCCAGTATCCGGAGTATCTGCATAGGCGAAACCTGCATTCACATTCATAGCCCAGAACGAAGAGTGCTTTTTCTCAAGACTTCTTGCCAGTTCCAATAATCTCTTCATCGGTTGAGCACGACTCGCGGTTGCTGTCGGTGGCAAAAGTACAGGTACCTGTTTCAAGACTTGCCTAGGTCTCTTCCTATCCGATAGAGCCCGAGACAACAACGCCGCAGCGCGCATGGCCGATTCTCTCGCATCGGTATGCGGATTCTCACGGTATCCAACCAGGCAATCCGCATTCATCGCCATGGATTGAGAGTAATTGGCATGAAGATCATAAACGCCAAACATGGGAATACTTAAAGCGCCGGGCAATGATCTTATTCTTCGCAAAACCTCTCCATCCACATCGCACTGATGAGAGCACACGAATGCACCATGCAGGATCGCAAAGATGGCGTCTACGCCAGTAGCTAGACAGGAAGTCGCAATTTCCTCGAACCGACTCCAATAGTGCTCGAAGACTTCAGCCTCCACCATGGGACCCGGAACAGCGGTCGCAAACAACGTCGGGACTACGTCCCAGCCCTGCTGATCGGCATACTCTAGAAAGCCACCTAGCGGAGAAGACTCGCCCCTCACATTAAGAATCGCTGGCCCCTCCATGAACTCAAAATCTCTCAGTCCAGTCGATCCCCGAAGAAAGCAATGCGTCTCATGAAATAGACCGAAGACTAGAACGCGAAACATTTTCTAATCACAACCCGTTCGCCAAGGCTGCATTGCTTGCGTCAATGCCGACGACTTCATTTTGACTAAGCACTTCTGCATCAGTGCTCAATTCAATCCTCGCATCGTCCCGGTGCTTGTTGCGAAGGAGTCCGTTTCGAGACCAACTCGCTGCAACACGGAGACAAAAAGGTTCGGTAACGGGTAGTTGTTCTGTTGATCGAACGCGAGATGCTGACCGTGCGCAAATCCGCCACCTGCAAACAACACTGGCATATTGCGGTTGTCATGATTCGACGCATTCCCCAAGTTCGATGTCAGTAAAACACTCGTGTTGTTCAGCAGACTACCCGACCCTTCGTTTACACTTTTGAGTTGACGTAAGAAACTGCCCCACTCTTCAATAATCGCCGCTTCGACTAACGCCAATTGTTCAAGCTTTTCTTCGTCCATACCGTGGTGACTAAGCGAATGGTACCCCTCGTCGACTCCTTTGACAGGCACGACACCGCCCGCTCCACCTAAATGGAATGTGATGAATCGTGACGAGTCCGTCATCAAGGCCAGCCGGATCACATCGCACATGGTCCTCTGCTTTGCGATCAAATCGTTGGGCGAGCCAACGTCGGTCGGTGGTGGTACATCGACCTTCGGCTTAGGGCGATGAGTCCACACTTCGGATTCTTGCATTCTCTTTTCCAAATCACGCACGCTCGTGAAAAATATATCGAGCCGATCGCGATCTCCTGCACCAAGCTCCCGCTGAAGTGACCGAGCATCCTCTCCCACCAAATCCATGATGGATGCCCCTTGTTGCAGTCGCTTCGATTGCAGTTGTCGCGATGCTCTCGAATCATCGACAAACAACTGCTCGAAAAAAGCTCGAGGCGAAGACATTGCCGGTATCATGGCTCCGTTTTCGGTGTAGCAAGGACTATCGCTCCCATTTCCCGATAAGACCAATGACGGGAAGCGAGTCGCTTCTCCAAGATGCTTCGCCATCAACTGATCCACCGAAATTGTATTTCTCGCACGTCCAGAACTCCCTTGCGAAGAAGCTGTCAAAATGCTGGCCTCGGCCCGGTGCCCGCCACCGACGCCTGGGTGCGATGAACCAGAAATGATCGTCATGTCATTGCGCATATCCATCAAATTACGCAAATAGAGTGACGGTTCGTAGTCACGACCGGATTGTTTGGGTTTCCAGTTCTCCTGATGCAAACCCAATCCCAATGTGATCGCCACAAAACGCTGTGGTGAACTAACAGCACTCGATGCAAGCAACCGATCCATGGCGCTTAGCCATGGAAGCGACATTGCAACACCCGCCCCTCGCAATACTGCACGGCGGCTCAATGTGCGTCCGTTACTATTGGATAAATCTGCGCGATGAATAGGTTGCATGGTTACTTCATTAAAAAGGTGGGGGATGCGACGACAGCCTGGATCAATGTGCGTATTCCGTAATCGTCCTTGGCGGACTGCTGGACCACTGTACGAATCGACTCGCGATCCGCAAATTGTATGGGGGCGCCTGTGCTGTAAGCTAACAATTTCTCCGCTAAATTCTTCGCCAGTTTGTCCGGTTGCGATACAGTCAATCGTACAAAGTCCTTCAAGTCCGTGAACATCTGGCCATCTGCAAGTGTATAGCTTGGATTAATCGCCTGCCCTGGCTGTAGCTTTCCATTGTTCAACTGAAGATAGTTGCTGCGAAACTTTCCTGAAGCGTCAAAATTCTCTAGGGCAAAACCTGGGGGATCCATTTTGACATGACAGCTAGAACATGATGGGTCACTTCGATGTTTCTCCAATTGATCCCGAATCGTCTTGGCTCCGCGAACATCGGGCTCTATCGCAGGTACATTCTCGGGTGGTGGAGGGATCGCATCTCCCAGAATCCGATTCGCGATCCAAACACCCCGCAACACTGGAGAAGTGTTTGTCCCATTAGCGGTTACTTTCAATATCGATCCATGGCTTAATAATCCAATACGAAGGTCCGAGGACTTGAATTCGTAGCGTTGCGGTTGATCGCTCAGTTGAGAATGGTCGATACCATAAAAACGGGCAAGCCGAGAATTGAGAAAGGTAAGCTCGGCATCAAGAATGCTCTTCACCGGAGCATTGTTCTTCAAAAGATACTCAAGAAACTGGTGCGTCTCCTCAAGCATCGAATATTGCACCACGGTATCAAAATCTTTGTGCAGCTTCAAATCCGGCTCAGTGAAGTCGATTTGACTAAGCTCCAGCCATTGCGCTGTAAAATCGGGAATGAACTGTTTACCGCGAGGATCCTCTAGCATGCGGTTCACTTCGCTCGACAGAACCTGCTTGTCTCGCAGTTTGGATGCTGCTGCTAGCCGCATTAACTTTTCATCAGGCATCGAGTTCCATAAAAAGTAACTTAACCGAGACGCAATAGCATAGTGGTCTAGTTCACCGGCCCTCTCTTCCAAGAAGATGAAGCGTGGCGAGCAAAGAATAGACCGAAAACCACTTCGCAGGGCATTGACTAAGTCGTTCGTTTCTTCATAGTTCTGCAGCGCAAAAGAGATGTACTTTTCGATATCCGATTCGACCACCGGTCGCCGAAACGCACGCGAAGCGAAACGAGCCACGAGCCTTCGAATATCTGATTTGGGATTGTCGGATCTCAACCTTGTACGATTCTTTTCGCTCTTCGATCCCTCGCTATTCTTTTCGCTAAAGTTCTCTTCAACAAAGTAAAGCCCCTCAAAGCATGAGCTTCTCAATTCTTGCTGAGTAGGACCAAAGTGGATTCGCTCCATCGAGAGCCAGTCAATACCGATACCTGCAACTCCTTGTGGTTCTGCTTCGCCGTTCGACGCTTGACCGCCCGCAAACTTAGCTTGTTTCAAGGTCCGGTCATGAGGCCGGATCTCGAGCATATGTCCCTTGGGAATCCATACATCAAAACTAAACTCTCGAGGTTCGTTGGTGGCCTCAAACGAACCTCCCCAGCCAAGCAATGGAGCGCTAGAAACGCACTGCCCAGTGCGAACAGAACACCAAACGCCATGCTCTTCCGGCTTTTTGATTGCGGACGCCCGAAAGCGGACTCGGTACCAGCCACTAGACTTTGCCGTTGTTGCAGGGAGTCGACCATAGAATATCAACTGAGACGACCACACGACCGCTTGATCATCGATGAACTCAGGCTCGCGGCATCGATCTCGAATTCGAGAGATCTCTTGTCCTGTGAAGTGCTCCTTCCAGGAGTCATCTGCTTCCACAAAAACGCGTCGAAACAATTCGTCGAGCGCCAAGTCGGCCGCTTTCAAATGCTGTTCGAGATGAAAGTGCGACATCGCTTGGCTCTCTGCGAACGTGCTGAATTCATCACTCCGAGGTTCGACAGGCATCTCTGATGCGATCGGAATGTCGATGCCCAGCAAATCGTGAAGCGTGCGTTCAAGTTGCAGATTGGTAAGTCGTCGAGTGCCCGCTCGACCAAATTTCGAGAAGTGGCTTTTCTGCGTTTGTGTGATCCACTCATGCGTCGAGCGAACAAATGCGGAGCGTTCCGAATCCGAAAGGGAGCTAGAATCCTGGGGAGGCATTTCTCCATCGGCAACGCGGTCGTGGATTCTAGTCCAAACGGCCGCCGTTCTAGATTGTGTTAAATCGGAATTCAACGTATCGACATCTAGACCACCCTCTGCATTAGAACCAGAATGGCAATCTGCACAATGCTTTTTCAGAAAGTCACGTCGGGCGCTATCGTCCATCCCGTGCAACAGGCAACAAGTACTGACCACCACGAAAGCACTGAGAAACAGTTTTAACAGGCCGTTGAAGGATCGCATCGAAAACACGTATGAAGCAGAGATTGCAAGGGAGGGAATTGTCGGTGAAGCCGTATCATCCCATTCTACACGAAGCGGTCCCGCGATCGTAGCTTGATTTGTTCAAGCAATTGTATGGAGACCAGGACACAACCCACAAAAGTAGCAGGCAAGCTCCATCGTGCCTTCCGCAGGCGGGGTCAGAATTCTTGCACGGTGCAGTGATTTGTTAATTACCAAACCTGCCAAGTCAACGTCTCAACACCCAATTTCGAACCAATTCCCACCAAACACCAACACGCCTCACCCAGTTCCGAGCAATTCCACCCTCGCTCTTTGAGTCAACGACACTGTCATCAACGAAACTGTCACCAACCAAGACTTCGATTGCTTTCTCCGTCTTCTCCGTATCGAACTTAAGATCGTTCACGGGTGCATCGATTGCCTCGGGTAATTTTTCGGACATAGGCTCGCACACAACTGGCAGTGAACTCCCCGCCCTTGATTGAACATTTCCCCCAAGCAAACGATCTAACGGACTGACAATCTTAAAATCGGGACGTGCTAGCACGTGCGTGTAAATCATCGTCGTCGCAATGTCAGAATGCCCCAGCAGCTCTTGAATCGCTCGAATATCTGTTCCATCCTGAAGCAAATGCGTTGCAAAGGAATGACGAAACGTATGAGAAGTCGCATGCTTCAAGAGCTTGCAGGTATCCACCGCTTTCTTCAAGTTCGTAGGGAACGTATCCGAATGCAAGTGATGTCGATGCATGCGGCCTGTTTTGGGGTCCCGAGAATGCCTTTCAGACGCAAAGAGAAACTGCCATTTGAATTCGCGATGGGCACTTGGATACTTTCTGTCTAGCGCAAATGGTAACCACACCGACGCAATTCCATCAGCAACATCACGCTCGTGAACAATCTTTCGGCGACGGACCAGTTCACGTATCGGCTCAACAAGCTGTTCAGGAAAAGGCACAAATCGGCTCTTTTCTCCCTTCGAATTGTGCACTTCAATCAATCGGCGATCGAAATCAAAATCCTTGATCCGCAATCGTAAGCATTCGGTGATCCTCAGCCCGCATCCATACAGCAATCGGCCGATTACCGAATAAACACCTTTCAGGTGAGACAAGACTTCCGCGACTTCGGCCTTGCTTAGTACAGTGGGAATTCGTGTTGCCTTGCTAGATCGAATTGCATTGATAGCTTCCATCTCGCGTTTCAAAACGTGTTCAAAAAGAAATGACAGCGCGTAGTAAGCCTGATTCTGCGTCGAGGGCGCGACATCTCCATCCACAGCCAGATCTGTGAGATGCTCTTCGACATCTCGGCTAGTAATGGCATCGAAATCTGCAATCGAATTCAAAGTACGCTCACGCATAAAGGAACGCACCTTTTGTACATAGGCCTTTTCTGTGTTGTAAGCGTGTCCCAATCCACGCAAAGAACGTCGCATCGCTTGGATCACGTCGGGTTCATTCGGATCGATTTTCCCCACAACATTCTCGATCTCCTCCGGTCCTGGGCTTGCATCGATTCTCTCAAACACAATCGTACGCTTCAGCACAACCTTTAGGCCTTCGAGAAAGTCAGGCTTTAGATTCTGAAAATTCACGCGATACCATATCAACCCCTCTACGATCTTGAGACGTTGCCATGTTGGCACTCCATTGCTCAACCGGTCTCTCAAGTAGGCGAGAACTTGTTCCCGATTAAACTGCCATGAAACCAACGGTGGAACACGGTGAAACCGAGCCAAGGCTTGAAACCAGATCTTGGCAAACTTTTCATCCTTGTCCTCTTTCGTAGTAGAACGAAGCTGGTCGGAATGGATCATGGGGGCCCTCGCAGATCAACACTAGAAACTTATACCGCAACGGAACGAGCAAGAAGTTTGACGGAATAAAGTTTCAATTTCAACTAGGGACCATCCGCTTCTTCGAAGGAAAAAGAAGAAAGAACGCTGAACGTCGTTGAGAATCCCCCCACATTGACGGGAATAGCAAACCAGATTGGGGGTTCGAGCCAATCCGGGATAATAATTATCCCGGTCCCACCAATGCGAGAGTCGACAGATTTGACTATGCTATAGAAATCATTACGATAACGACTCTCCCCAACAGACCTACCGGGGATAATTACAAGTTC
>JAJTID010000077.1 GCA_021300155.1 Pirellula sp. | reverse complement strand
CCTTATCTGCAAAATGAAATGCACGATCCGAGCTTGGTTCGTCAATCATGGCATTTCGATCGATACTGGCGAGAAAGCTTGGCACACCGGACGCGAACGCATCAACTCGTTCCGAAAGCCGCTGGCAGAATGCGAACCGAATGAGCTTTGGAAAGGAGAACTCGATCTCGAACTGACGCAGCTCGATGCGTTAGTCGCCAAATCAAACATCCTTGATAGTTGCGTAAGAGAGTTGGCGTGATCTGCGACAATCTCTAAGCGATTCAATTGCTACGTCGAGACCGATCTTATGGCGATACTTAAAACAATCTGCAACCGTCTTGGCTGCCGAGTAAACAGAGATCGACACGCCCTCGATTTTTCGTTTTTCAATTCCAAATTCTCTCGATGCACCCGAGAAGCGAACAACTCGAATCGGTGGATAGACCATCTGTGGCTTGCGATCCCTCTCACCAATTGTCAGCCACGCTTCAAATGGGGACTGTGTTGTTAGATCGTGAACTCGAAGCGCGCTTAGGAGACATACGATGGCATTGGGGGAAGCTTGAAGGCCTCAACAATCGAGCGAAACTCACTTGGTTCTGAGTTTGGAAGTGTGTATAGCCCTCGGCTAGGTCGTTCGAGAACACCCTTGTTGTGAAGGGCTTTCAGATACGAACCCGCAATGCCAATCGCTGCTGCTTCACGCGGGCGGACGACTTCCATTCCTTTGAATAGCCGAAGAATCAGATCTTTTTTAGATGTCGCCATGTTTTGATTTCGTCGGGAGATATCCATAAGTCCCTACATACATGGTGCTGAGAAATATGGTAATCGCCTCAAGTGTGTCACCATGGTGCAAACTTTGCTCGCGCCCTTTCAAGGCCTACCGTTTGATGAAATCGATGCCACCCATTACCCATCCGTAGCAATTGTTGTGATGTTCGACTTGAAAAAGGCTTACGTGAGATTTTCAACGCACAAACGCACTAAGTTACTGCAATATTGAAGACAGCCGCATGTCACTCTACTGGGACGCGGTCCATTACTTGTCTATACTTATAGAACTTTTGACTTTACTTTCGTGCTTCATGCATTGGTGTCAACACTACCGCTTGCACCGAACGAAATCTCCTACGCAGTTTGAGACTATTTACAACATGAAAAATCTACACCTCGCTCTATTCGTATTCCTGCTCGGTAGCTTTGCGTACGGCCATGAGCCAACACAACCCTCGAAAAATGAGAACGGGCTCAAGGTTCTCGTCTATTCAGATACAGGCTTCTATCGCCATCCTGATATTCCCAAGATAAATCGATGGCTTGTACTCCTCGGACACGAAAATGGCTTCGAGGTGGATGTGACGGAGCATTGGAAAGACATGCGAACTCAGGAACTGAGTCGTTACGACGTGCTGGTCCTAAACAATGCAAACGAACTCGATAAAGTGCTTCCTGAGGATCAACGCCAAGCGGTGGAAGAATGGTTCAACAAGGGAGGGAAAGGCATCGTTGCGTTGCACGCCGCATTAGTGCATCAGACCAATTGGCCTTGGTTGAATAAATTGGGTGGGTGTGATTTTAATAGCGACTCCGACTTCAGTAAAGCTAAAGTGCTCATCGATCCTGCCTCCAAGAATCACCCTGTAGTCTACGGCCAACCTGCAGAGTTCTGGGTCGAAGCCGATTGGACCAATCACGATCGCTCAGTAACCGGACTACCTGGCTTCAACGTTCTTATGCGAGTCGACGAAACCACTTACACTCCTGTACGTGAGCTCTTCAGAACTCGAAATGGCAAACCCATGGGTGTCGACCATCCCATCGCCTGGACACATGAGCCTGAGACTGGCGGGCGTTTTTTCTATACCGAATTCGGCCACGACATGCGTTCTCTTAGCACAACTTTTGTACGCCAACATATCCTCGAAGGCATCAAGTGGGCAGCGAAACAAAAAGGGACTTCGGAAAAACAAAAGTAGCAACAGGCGAGGTAAACCTATGCGGTGATGCAAGAGGGACATGTTCGCTTGAAGCGGCCTGATGATTTGTTGGGCGATTGGGTGAATCGCTACTGAAACCACAAGCCGCGAGAATACAACTTCTATATGCGAGGTGAAAGCTACTTGAGCAATCGACTTGGCGAGACACTTCAGACAATTCTCCTTTGCAAACGTACCTCGATTTAGGAGTGATGGATGGTCGCGGTGAAGAAGCGGCCATGGCGATCTCCGAGAAATGCTTTAAACAGCCATTCACGGAAGCGATTGAACAAACGGCGGAGCACTATGAAGGAAACTGAAGCGGTCCGAGCCGTTTTGCTGGAGGAGCTCAATGCACTGGGTGCGATGCGCGATGATCTGGTAATCGTCGGTGGATGGGTTCCGGACCTACTGTAGTTGGACGCAATGCCCTTCCGTTGGAACCCTTCTCCGAGCGCACCCAACGCCAGCTCCGACAACTTTGTGCGACCGGCCACGAACTAGGGGCCAAGAAGAACGCAGTCGCAACTCCATCTACTTCAAACGGATCAGAACTTCGTTGCGACGCAGCGGACCTGGAGTAAAAGGTGGATCGTATCCAGCAGTTTCTACGCCGCTGGATTCAACCGAGTCGTCGGCGACGAGGCCTTTGGTTGCCATCCAGGTTCGAAGCTTTGCTTCCGATTCTTTGGCGGACTTGGTAGTGAGTTGGCCCGAGAATCGCAGAACGGCAAAGCGACCTCCAACTCGTTTGCGAACGTCGACTCCCTCGCCGGTCGGTGCTGGGACACCTTCAACGGCGATTTCTTTAGGCATCACGAAACCCATTTGGACTGCCGATGCCTCTTTATCATTTTCCATAAAGACCGGTGTTGTCATCGAGATTTTTTTGTCGGATTCATTCGCTCCACTGATGTAGCGAAACAGTTTCATGAAGCTGCCATCTCGGCCTTGTGCATCTAGCTTGGTCGTGGTGGCGACGAGCATCAGGTCGGGATATTCGCGGACTTCGAACTTGCCGTCGGATTCGACAACCTTGTATTCCGCCGACTCGTAGGCAGCCCTTGCCATGGTATTCCAAGCGAAAATGCCAGCCAAAACGAAGATCGCCGTTACTGAGAGATAAATCATTGTCTTGCGTTTCATTCGTTTTGCCTACAAGTACATGAACCAAGATGTGATCGAAAATCGAAACGCATCTCCGGTTACTGTAGTAAGTCGCCTAGCGGACAACTAGCTGGCCATCGCACAATCGAATAACCTAGAGAAACTCGGACGCCAGTATCCCAGGTTATTCGCCGATACCGCCAAAGAGCCATAACCTAGTCGAGAGAAAACAAAGCGATTTCGCGAGGTTCGCTCAAAAAATGAAGCCCCAATATATCCATCCAATTTGTCGAAGTCGCGTCTCAACAAAATTTTCGGAATTTACTTTTAGCCCGTAAAAACAAGGGAAAAACTTTCCAAAAAACATATCTCGTTTTATCCGACGCGCTCTCTTTGAAGCGGTTTGGGGTGCCTAAACCGGTCTGGAGGCCGATCTGGATATTCTTTCCCCATTTTTCTCAAAAAGATTTTGAGTCCGTGCAAGGTTCTGGACTGATGTGGAACTTACTGGTGGAGACAATTTACGCAACTATCAGTGAGTCCTTCATGTTTCCCAGTCCACCAGAAACCAGAGCTAGCTTAATCGTGCGCCTTCGCGACGCGGCGGACGTGGCGGCCTGGGATGAGTTCGTGGCAATCTATGGGCCACTTGTGCATAAACTCGCTATGAGACAAGGATTGCAAGCTGCCGATGCGGAGGATGTGGTACAGCAAGTTTTCACAGCAGTTTCCCAATCCGTTGGTCAGTGGCTCGAGAGGCCCAATCAGCATCGCTTTCGCGGATGGCTGCTAACGATCGCACGCAATACAGCGATCAAAACATTGACTCGCAGGCCGCATGGCGGTGTGGGCTTAGGCGGTGATCCCGCGCTGAGCGAGCTGGCGGCACCGAATGGTGATTGGTCGCGCCACTTTGACATCGAGTATCGACGCGAAGTCTATCGGTGGGCAGCGGAGCAAGTTCAAAACACTGTGACCACGAGTACTTGGAAAGCGTTTCAGTTGACTCATATTGAAGGCGTTTCGATTGCCGAAGCAGCTAAACGCTTGGGCATGTCGGTGGGAAGCATCTACATCGCGCGCAGTCGAGTCATCAGCCGATTGCGTGAACTGGCCAAGCAATTTGAGGTGTCCCAATGATTCGATCCTGTGCGAACTTTTCAGACGACCAGTTCTGGCAATTGCTGCAAGGCGACAACAAAGATCACACGTATTCAGCGAACCATCTCGCCGAATGCCCTCATTGTCAGGCTCGCTTGGAACATTTGGCCGCGGACGCGAAGCATTGGAGCGAGATTCGAGATAGCTTGCAGCCTGATCGTGAGTTCGATGCGGATGCATCTTCGTCTGGTGAAAATGATACATCGCGCCGACCGCGGTCGGACCGCGAGTATTGGCAGCGCAAACACCTGTGGACCGAGTCGATGGCGGGGGGGTTGCTGTCACCTGCCATACACCCCGAGATGTTAGGACGCATCGGCCGTTACGACGTCGAGCGTTTGATCGGCAGCGGCGGCATGGGGGTGGTCTTCAAAGCCTTCGATACCGAACTTAATCGACCAGTGGCTGTGAAGTTGTTAGCTCCTTATCTGGCTAGCAGTGGTTCAGCGCGGAATCGGTTTGCCAGAGAGGCTCGAGCTGCAGCGGCCGTCGTCGATGATCATGTTGTGCCGATTTACAATGTGGAGACCGACAGCGAACATCCGTTTTTGGTGATGAAGTTCATTGCGGGTGGGTCATTGCAGCAACGCATCGATCGCGAAGGACCGCTCGACGTCTGCGAAGTCCTGCGCATCGGTATGCATGCCGCCAAGGGGTTGGCTGCAGCGCATGCTCAAGGCTTGATTCATCGCGATGTGAAGCCATCGAACATTTTGTTGGATGAAGGCGTCGATCGAGCCTTGCTGACTGATTTCGGCTTAGCTCGAGCGACTGATGATGCGAGTTTGACTCGTAGCGGCTTCCAGCCAGGTACACCGCACTACATGTCACCCGAGCAAGTCTGCGGCGAGGCAATTGACGCTCGCAGCGATCTGTTTGGACTCGGCTGCGTGATCTATGCCATGTGCACAGGCCATCCTCCGTTTCGAAGTGAAACTAGCTATGCCGTTCTTCGTCGCATTACCGACGACACGCCGCGTTCCATTCGAGAGGTCAATCCAAGCATTCCCGAGTGGCTTGACCGGATCGTGATGAAGTTGTTGGCCAAGTCGCCTGATGATCGGTTCGCATCGCCGACTGAAGTTTACATTTTGCTCGAAGGATGTCTCGCACATGTTCAGCGGCCGACCACGGTCGAATTACCAGTTGAGCTGCAACGGAAAGCGAAATCACGCAAGTGGTTGCTGCCGCTGACGCTGGTGTCCATTGGCATTGCGCTCGTCTGTGGCGTCTGGTGGTCCAAAGTTCGACCTACAGAAATCGATGAAAATGCCACATCGGCACCATCAGAGACAATGTCAATAACGGCTGAACCGCAGCTGCAGTGGGAGAGCGATGCGACTGAGTTAGAGGCGCTTCGCAGAGACTTGGAACCTATTGAATTGAAAACCAAATCACTGTGGGACCTGGAACCTACAAGCAAATGAGTTTTTCCGAATGGCTGACGCACTAATGAAACTACTTAATCATTCTTCAAATGGAGTTGAATTCATGACGTACCATCATCGCAATCTTTCGACGATTTCCAAAGTCCTTATCGCGTGGATGTTCTGCACAAGCTCACTTGTCATAGGCCAGCCCCCGACAGACCGAACTCCAGAGTCGATGGAGTCTCTCCAAGACCAATACAGCCGTCTGGAGCAACAATCGCATCAGATTGCGAACAAGATCAAACAATCCAAGTCAACAGTCGAATCAGATAGGAATGAACTACAAGTCGCCGTTCGCAAATCTTTCGAAGCTCGCCAGGCATTGCAGCGCGCCGAAGTAGCGGATCTCGCACAGCGTTTAAAAAGCATGCAGCAATCGATTGAGATGCGCGACAAGTTAATGGAGAAGATCATTGCTCGCCGAGTAACCGACTTGCTGAACCCCGACTTGAAGTGGGATGTTTCATCTGCGAGTGTTGCGGAGAAAACGACACAAAATTCAAACGACTCATCCGACCCTACTGTCGAATCTGTCAAGCAAAAGGCCCAAGGGAAATGGATCATCGAATCCCTTGAGGAACCGTATGGTTCCAACTCGCTGCGAGGACACGAACTGCGGATCGAAGGTGACCTTATGATGTTTTCAAACGAGACAGTGGATATGCAATGGCAAGATCTTTCAAAGCGGAAAAATTCTAAAGGACCCGTATGTAACGTTAACTTCGTTTGGGATCCTAACGATCAGCATTTGGTAGTCTCTGGTATCGTGTCGTGTGATGGAGAGTCGTTGAAGATGTGTTACAAATTTCCAGAGGAGATTGATAGTGGGTGGCGTCCCGCTCATTTCGTACCAGGGGGAAGCGTCCGCCTGTTTGAGTGCCGCCGCCCACTCGCCGGCGAGGAAGCATTAACCAATCCTAGTGGCCCTTAATCTCAGCCAGCATTTGTCTCGTCCTTTCCAGTGGAGAATACCTCAACACCCTTGTCTACGAGATTGGCAGCAGGACCCGGCTCGAACAGCAGGTCGTCCTGTTTACTGCGGCGTTCTTGCCAAACCGAGTAGGTGTCTTCTTCGAATGGCTCGCTTCGATCGACACGGCCACTGTCTATCCGCTACTTCTGGAAGCCTTTCACGATCTGTACGAGCCCAACACGCGCGGCGAACGAAGACGATTAGTCAGCGACATTACGCTTTTTTCCAGAATGTCCTGCAGTGCCGAGCCGCGTTTTGTAACCTACGGCGAAAGGCCGCCGCTCCCAAGCCCACAGCAATCAACGCAAACGACGACGGCTCCGAGACCGCCGTAACGCTCACGTTGAGGGTACTACTATTTCCAGTTCCAATAGTAAGAGGCAATGCACTACCATTCGAGGACTCTAGCGATTGTATAGCCGAAGCGGTCCAGCCCGCATAGCTAAAGTTTTTCGAGGTGCCGCTGATCGTTGTGTCAGTACTTGAGTTCATGTTAAGCCCCACTGCGTTGGAAGCGACCTGGTCGATGGTGTCCTAAACAATGCAGCCGTAGTCCAAGTGCCTTCATTAGCAATTGAGCGGGGCTATGCGGATTAGCATTGAGAACGGTCCTGCAAGTGTGTCGTTGCTGCACACTCGCTCAAACTGACTGTACTGCAGCGCACGTTTTTGATCGGGACTCGCAACGTGAAGAAAAAAGGGAGATTCTTGATTGCCTCAACCGTTCTCAAGCAACGATTGCCAACATCCAATTTCGCAGTAAGGAAGAGGATGACGCGATAGAAGATTCAATACTTGAGTCAGCTCATCCCTCAAAAGTTCGGATGTTTGGTCGCCTTTGTCAGAATAGTAGTCGCGGGCCGCCCGAATATCTGACTCAGTTTCAGGCTAAATAACAATGGGGACTCCGTTTCACTTCCCAAACAGTTCCTTACGAACGGACTCCCACGGCTCTCTTGTGTTTGGGTTGGAGGAAAACGCGAGTCATGTTCGACTGGATTCCCCTGATTACAACGCATGGCTCAATCTTCGGTGGCACAACCTCGGACATCATCGCATTGCGGTTTGACTGGAAAGGGTGAGAATCGTTCTTCAATCACAATGAGCGTTCGCGGCGCATCGTGAGAGAACGGTTCATCGTCGATTCAGAAGGAATAAAGGTTGCTTCTCCGAGAGGAAAAGAAATATTTACAGTTACGAAATCGGTCTCATCCGTAATTTCTTTAGGATCGACCACCACTTGAGCATTAGATATTCCCAAAGTCGCCAAGACACTTTTGGCCTGACTTTCGATTTCAGCCGCCGTAGCACCTGGCACGATACTTTTTCGAGCAGCTTCGTAGACTGCGTTATCTAGAGTGTGCCGCATCATCGATAAGCGACAGAACCCAGCGGCAGCCAAAAACGTTACAAATATAATGCTGGCGACCAGAGCAAATTCCACGGTGACCGCACCCAAACGTTGATACTGACGCTGTTTTATTGGCATGAACTTGTTCCTGTCGGATCTCATAGATTGACCTCTACTCTGAATCATTCGAAACCGTTTATTCGGTGATCATCGTGGTTAATGTCAGAGCTATATCCCTGAAAGCTTCCTTCAATTCGGCAGAATTATCTGCGTGTAAGTACTTTCCTCTACCTATATTAGCGATCTCCTGCATTCTTCCTTTATCGGCATCCTCGCCGAAAGTAATCGAATGTATGGTGACACCATCCGCGGCGATTTCTTGGGCATTGATGATAGGATTCTGGCCAAAATTATGAATACCGTCGGTCATCACCACCATCGCTCTTTCCACAAACAGTTTCGAGCGACCTTTCTGCATAATGGTGAAACCCGCTTCCATGCCGGCGGAAATACTTGTCGCGGACTTAAGCTTCAAGTCTCTCGCAGCATCCGGAATCTTCGCTAATTCGGTGGTGTAGTCTACGTCAACCGAGGCCGTGCCAGCGTAGCTGGCCAAGCCCACATACTCTTCCGTGCTGGTCTCACCCAACGTTTCCACAAAAACATCGAGAGAATTGCACAGGTCCTTATATGGCTGGCCCTTCATCGAGAGCGAGCGATCGATCACTATGACGATATCTCGTTCCAGAAACGTGGAAATCGCTTCTTGTTTTGGTCGGAATACCTTGACTCCGTGGAGTTCACTAAAGAAGAGGTTTACGCCTGATGTCGATCCGCCAGCGCTCAAGTCGACAATGACCTTGACACCGTTGTAGGGAGTCTCATTCGGTTTGAAGACAAATTTCCCCGTATCATTTCGACTCGAGTTACCAAAGATGAAGTTGGACTCATTGAGAACGAGTGGCTTACCTCCCACCAAGTTCATTTTAGCAATCTTCATTCCCGCTTCGCAAGCTGCTGTTAAATCTTGAGATCGAGCTAATGTCACCGAGGCAGCTTGTGCGGCTGCGTCTGTTGCGGCTCGTAATTCTGTTCTTGATAGGTGTAAGTAGGAAGTATCAATACTGATGGCCACCATGGCGACAAAGGCGATCATCAGTAAAGCGACTAGAACGGTTATGCTTCCACGTCGCTTAATACGCCGCTTATTAGACCGTACAGGTGATGTGTGGGTAGCATAACTGCAGGTATTAGTTTGATCCTGTGAATCTATCATGATTTTCATTAATCGATTACTAGTGCCAAGTGTTTAACGAAAAAGATTCGACATCGCTTATTCTTTGGTCATCACAATCGTGCAACTCACATCACCCGCTACGGTAAAGTCGTTATTGAGAATACTATTGGCTTTGCCGTCAGAATGAACCGTGACTCGAATGAACTCTCCCCTCTTAGCTTTCTCAATATTCTCTGGATCAAAGGTAATTGTTGCCGATTTCACACCTCGAGCCGTCAAGATCTTCATGCCTGCCGAAATGGCAAGCTCATTTTTCGCATTCGACTCTATCGCAGTTCGACATGATTCATAAGCAGCGGTCGCGAGTGATTGCTTCAAAAAAATCTTATTGGTCACTTCCACACTGCCAAGGACTACCAATAGAATCACCGGTAGCAAGCAGGCAGCTTCTACGCATGCCACTCCAGCTCGCTTTGGCCTAGCCGATCGCAGACGGCGATTACTTCTATTTGAGGAAATGCTTTGTTTCATGAAATTGGTGATTGAGAGGTAACGTACAACGCTCCAGTAATGCGCGTAATCAGTGCAAGTAAACTGTAGGTCGGAATCTGATTACATCCGTTCTCTACAACGGTTATTACCATTATTTCTTCATCTACTTTTCCCCTTGATCTCCTACATTTCACCCAGTCGCTACAAACAGACTAGGGCGGTCTCAGCCGAATAAGCAGCTCAGTAATCGCTGCTTCGGGGCCGATCCTGGAATCTTATGTTCGATGGCTTGGTTACCGAGGCAGGTCTTTGCGCTGGTTCTTATTCATCTGAGGAACCTTGCTAACCGCAAGGTTGGAGATTGCCTTGCTAGGGGCTTCTCTATTGCCTAATCAGAACTAGGTGAATTTAGATGAGTTGATAAGCTCGAGTGCGCTGCTCAACTTTCTGCGATTGGTCGTGCGTAGAAAGGATCGCGGAGCGATCACCAAAAGCTCAACAAGGGTAAAAGCTCGGCGGTTCATGAAAACTTTTTCATCGGGAGATACAGGGTGCAAGTCGATGTCGCATAGCTAGGTCAACACGGATTTTCTAATTGTATCAACCGCAGAACCGCAATAGATTCTGCACCCGTTAGGTCTTGGTGAGATTTAATAATCTAGCCGATGCGCTTTATCACCGCATCGAGAGTTGGCTTGATCGCGGCAGCACTGGCCTTGAGGCCCTGAATCTCCTTGGGCCACAGATCGACTTCCACTCGCGAGATCGCGCCCTTTCGGCCAACGATCGTTGGGACCGAAATGGCAACGTGATCGATGCCGTAGCAAGCTCCATCTTGAACGGTACTGACTGGCATGATCCGATGTTGATCCAAAGCAACCGCGTGGATAACGTCACGAATCGCGATACCTACCGCAAAACCAGCTCCGCCCTTCTTGGACAAACACTCAGCACCAGACCCCTTGGTGCGTGTGAAGATCTTTTCTGCCAATGTCGAATTCCAACCTGGGTACTTTTCCAAAGGTAATGAACCCGCCGTCGCACTCGACCAGACAGGGATCATGCTGTCACCATGCTCGCCAAGTATCAAGGCTCGAGTCTGTGTTGGTGATGTACCTAGCGATTCTGAGATTAGAGAGCAAAACCGAATTGTATCCAATTGTGTCCCAAGGCCGATCACTTGTGTCGCAGGAAGCCCCAATCGTTTTGCCGCGACATACGTGAGAATATCCACAGGGTTGGAAACCACGAGAATGATCGCACTAGACTTTGGGCCAGCTTTCTTGACCTCATCGAGAATACCCACAAACAAATCGGTGTTTCGATTGATCAAATCCAATCGCGATTCTTCGGGCTTTCTTCTCAAACCTGCCGTGATGCAGATCACATCGGAGCTTGGGATATGTTCGTAACCGCCGGAGTTCACCATTTGGTCTGCAACACTCGGCGTTCCGTGCATCAGATCGAGAGCATGACCAGCAGCCAGGTTGGCGTTCAAGTCGATAAGGCTGATCTCACGAACAACACCTCCGCATTGCAATGCGTAGCCTGCACACGATCCAACCAATCCGCCGCCGCCGATAATGCTAACTTTCATGATGCTTTGATGATTTATCTTTAGGAGTTGTGAAGTTTGAGGGAGTTGTTTACCGTTGAGAAACAAGATCGAGGTGTGAATGAAACCGTAGCCTTCGGCTTGGGAACCGGGGCTAGCGCCCGACAGCTCATTAAAATCTCATCGACTAGGCGTTGAGTTGCTTCAGCACTTGTGCCGTGATTAATTTGACCAGTTGTTCTTGATCCATACCACCTAGATCGGAACCGTTCGCTGCACCGGCATTCGCAGTGTTCGCGCGAAGCACTGGAGCAGCCGTCGAAACCGCTTGCGCCACCGCTGCTTCGACACCACCGGCTGGCATAGGTGGCGGTGCTGGGAACGCACGTCGTGCAACACCCGACTCTTTCCACGAGTCGCGGAAGATATCGTTGGCGCACACATCGCAGTTCTTGTACTCGGGTGTGTTTCGTGGATCTGCCCAACCCCACTTTTGTTTCAGATCGAGAAGCTCTTTCTCTTCGCGATGATCAAAGTAAGAAACATTCCCCAACTGCTTGGCCAGCATTAGAATACGACAGTACGCATCGAGAATCTCGGTCCACCAGTAGGCTTGTTCGACATCGACACCATAACTAACGGTACCATGGTTCGCCAAAATGATGATGTTCGTCTTGGACACGAATGGCAGAATCGTATCCGCGAAAGCTTGACCGCCTGGGGTTTCATACTTAGTAATCGGCACGTCTCCGATGAACACTTCGACTTCTGGCAATACGCATTGTGGAATCGGTTCGCGTGCGACTGCAAAGGCAGTTGCATGCGGTGGATGGCAATGCACAACACTCTTGATGTCTGGACGCTGTTTGTAAATCTCCAAATGCAACAAGGCTTCGCTGGATCGCTTCTTGACGCCTGAGATTTGCTTGCCAGTCATGTCGATGGACGAGATGTCCTCAGGCTTGAGAAAGCCTTTGCTGTGCATGGTAGGAGTGCACAAAACTTCGTTGTCGCTGATGCGTACAGTGATGTTTCCGTCATTTGCAGCGGCGAATCCTTTGTTGTAGAGCCGGCGGCCGATTTCGCAAATGTCTTGTTTAATCTTATGAGCATTGACCATATTGTTACCGTATTTCTTTCGAAGTAGTTCTCGCGGAGTGTCTGATAAGGAATGGTTGTTTATGGAAGTAAATTGATTTCGTCGAGTATCGCTGCGTTATAGGCGTCCACCGGCTTTTGCATGGGTCGAAACGCTTGGGCGGCTTCTGCACCATCGCTCACCGCAATGATAGAACCTTCGTTTGCTCCCAGATCATCCCATACAACAACGAGATCTGGGTCGGTAACCTTGCGGCCCAATAACGTGTCGCCATGCGGAATAGCGGTCTTGAGTGTCGCACCAACAAAACTAGGGTGGCAACGACTCAAGGTTACCGTTCCGTTCACAAGGTATAGCTGCATGATTTTTCCCTCGTTAGAGAATACGCTTCAAGTGTTCGAACAAATGCCTTGATGCATTACAAATAGAAGGAACATTCCATTTGGATGCACTCAAGATCAATACATTGACAGGAACCTCGGACAACACCGCGGGCAGGTCACTCCATTGGCTAACCACGGCAGGTCGAAGCTTTTCATCCCGGGCCGCTTGCCAACAGGCAGCGTGCGGCGAAGCAGCGATCAACACGCCCGCCTGATGACCGTTTCTCAGTCCATTCGCGATCTCTCGCAACGCTGCCGTATCGTCATGAAGCTGCGTTCGAACGTTTGCTTGTTTTGGGCACATCTGCTTCTCGATCGCAACCATCGCATGGCAAGAACCTGCAATGATCAATCGCTGCGGTCGTGCTTTCGATGTTGCAGACGTCGTAGTAGCATCCATCGCTGGTTTGCTAGCAGCAGTCGCTGCACGGTCTCCCTTGACGATGGTCACCTTGGCTTGGCGGCAAAGATCTCGGGCTGCAGGCGTGATAATTGCCGATTTCAACAATCGAAGCGTTTTCATGCCCGAGAGCCTTCCTTCCAACGTGGAAGCGCTAACAACATTGTCCGCAATTGCAAGCTCATCGCTAACCACAACAGAACTAGATTGCGGCTCGGATCCAGCCAAATCGCCAGCGAGCAACGTGCTGAGCACTTTGCGTACGATGGATTCGATTTCAACTGGATTCACGTTCATAGATTCAATACTGCTTTGGCTTGGTAAACAAGCGATTAGTCGTCCAAAAGGCCTAACACAGCCCATCGAATGGGACTGTTCTCGACCCCAAACATTTCCTTGACGCAGCTTCCGTCGCTGGTCAACATCACATTCTCACCCGGACCTGCACCGAAGCGATCGACAGCCAACAACGGAGCTCCGTCTGGCGTTTTTCCATCGGACAACATCGGTTGGCAAATAAGCAGCTTCAGATTTGCCAAGCTACTGTGCTTGGCTGTTGAAGTGGCATTGCCGAGGACTTTGGCGGATTGCATAGTTCGAGTCGCGATTCTTACGAAGGGTTGCCGAGGATGAACAAATCATCGATGAGCGAACATCGTCTCTCACGTGTGAAAGTCAGCGGTGTTGTCACCCCTTCACCCGTTGGACCAGCGATCGAGAAAGATAGGTAACCTTCCCCTCCCAATCCCAACGCTGCCATGCACGGCCCGTTCTTAACAAACAACGTCGTATCCATCGCTCGAGCCATGCGAGTCATATTGCGCACATTTCGCGAATGGATGATGCTCGTGTGACGGTAACCATGTTCCGATTGTTGAGCACACTTCACGCATTCATCGAAGTCTTTGCATCGAACAAACGGTACGAAGGGCATCATTTGTTCGGTCTGAACAAAGGGATGATCCTTGGTCGTTTCTCCAAACACAAGCAACACGCTCGGATCCACACTCTTGCCAGCGGCTGCAGCGAGCTTGACTGCGTCTTGGCCGAGTAACTCTTTGCGAGGAGCATGATGAGCATCAGCACCTTCGCCGACCACTTGCAGTGCGGCATGGGTAAGTCGTTCCACTTCCGGTGCATTGAGTCGTACTGCACCCGCTCGTTCCATGGCCGCCATCATGGCATCGAAGACCGACGAGACGACGAAGACTTGCTTCTCCGCGATGCACAAAAGGTTGTTATCGAAGGAGGCTCCATCGATGATGCATCGAGCAGCGTGATCCAAGTCAGCCGTCTCATCCACAACCACCGGGGGATTGCCGGGGCCAGCCACCACGGCTCGCTTGCCACTATTGAGAGCCGCACGAGCCACCGCAGGACCACCGGTCACGCAGATCAAGGCGATGCTGCGATGCTTGAAGAGTTGCTGCGCGGACTCAAGCGTTGGTTCGCAGATGAGCGAGATCAAATTGTCAATGCCGAGATCGGCGTGGATCGCTTGATTGAAACGTCGAACACCTTCGGCTGCTACTTTCTTGCCGCTAGGGTGCGGGTTCACAACCACAGCATTTCCGGACGCAATCATGCTGACCGCATTGCCTGTAATGGTTGGCAACGAGTGGGTCACCGGTGTGATGGCTCCAATGACTCCGAACGGAGCATGCTCAATCACCGCGAGACCATGATCGCCGCTGTAACATTCCGTTCGCAAGAATTCTACTCCTGGTGTCTTTTCGCCGAGGGTCTTCAGTTTGCCAATCTTGTGTTCCAGGCGACCGATTTTGGTCTCGTTCATTTCCATGGTGCCCAGTTCAACACAATTCTCAATCGAAATGCGGCGAATGTGCTCGATAATGCGACGGCGATGTTCGATGGGACGATCGCGAAGTTGCTCGAAGGCTACCCTCGCGGATCGGACGGCATCGTCCACATTGTCAAACAGTCCGTAGCGACCGTAAGCGATACCGGAATTTGAACTGGAAGCATTGCTCGTTGCCGTAGCACCGGTCGCGCTTGCCGAATTCCGAACTTGGTTGATGACTTGTTCAACAACCGAACGAATAAGGGACTCTGAAACTTGCATAGATTATTGACGCTTGTAAACGTTGTTTTTCTCGATGTGAACCGTATCTACGATGCCGATGATGACACAGTCGATAGGCAGTTTATTGGTTTCGGGTGTGAATCGAGCACTGCTTCCTTGCGAGATGAGAACCATATCACCGACACCGGCTCCCAAGGTATCCACGGCAATGAAAGTACGGCCTGTTGTCACTAACTCAGACCGTTCCTTAGGCTCGAGACGAAAAGGTTCGACGACCAACAATTTTTGGCCAACCATCGAATCCACCTTTTGCGTGGCGACGACGGACCCAGTAACTTTAGCGACGAACATAGTTGGTTCTCATTTCCATTAGACTTTTCGAATCGCTTCCACGGTTTGCCTAGCAACAACGATCTCTTCATTCGTCGGAACGATCCAAAGTTGGACCTTGCCAACGCCATCGTCGATGCGGCGTTCCGTATTCCCTGACTGGTTTTTGTCTGGACACACTCGAATGCCCAAATCGTCCAAGCCGTTGCAAACCTGTTGCCGGATTCGCTTGCCGTTTTCTCCGATGCCGCCAGTAAAGACGATTGCATCGACCCCTCCCAACGCCATCATCATGCCACCCATTTGCCTTCGGATTTCCGCCACGTAAACATCCAGTGCTAACTGAGCGTCTCCGTTGCCAGCATCGGCAGCTTGCTCGAGATCGCGAACGTCGCCCGAAAGCCCGTTCGAGAGACCAAGCAATCCCGCTTGTGTAGCCAATTGATGAAGCAACTGCTCCAAGGTCAATCCGCTATGCTGCATCATGAGAGGCAATGCAAAGGGGTCGAGATCTCCAATGCGGTTGTTCTGAGGCAACCCAGATTGAGGACTCATTCCCATTGTCGTTGCAACACTCTTTCCGCTCTTGATTGCACAAAGGGAGGAGCTACCACCCAAATGGCAGGAGATCACACGAGCATCATCGCGTTTCAGTAATTGAGCCATGCGGCCCCCGATGAAACGATGCGAAGCACCATGAAATCCCCATTTGCGTATGGGAAGCGCGTTGGCAATCGATGCTGGTAACGCGTAGCGTTTCCAAGCGTCGGGAATCGTTTGATGAAAATCGGTTTCGAAAGCCGCAACCAAGGGTATGCGGGACATCGAAGCCAATTGCTTCATCGCCGACATATACGGCGGATTGTGAGCAGGTGCCACAGAGTTCATCTCGTCCATTGCTGCCAAAACATCGTTGTCGATACGAAAGACGCCAGACATACGACCGCCGTGTACCGCTTTGAAGCCGATAGCGCTAATCTCGGAAGCATTTTGAAGACAGCCGTTCTGAGAATCGGTCAATTGCGATATGCACGCATCGACAGCCACACCGTGATTCGGGACGCTCAGCGTCATTTCAGCACGGTACGATCCGATTTCCACAAAACAACGACTCTCTGGTGCACCGATACGTTCGACACCGCCGCGCGCGAGCTGTCGCTCGTCCGTCATGTCGAACAATCGATACTTGAAGCTTGTCGAGCCTAGGTTTGAAACGAGCACCTTCATGGTAAACCTGTCACTCCGTTGAGGGGAACTATTTGAAGAAAGCCGAAACGAGACCTTCTGCAGGACGTGCGATGATATGGCTGCTAACCAACTCACCGACTTGGGCTGCTGCTGCTGCGCCTGCTTCGACTGCGGCGCGTACGCTACCGACGTCTCCACAAACAACCGTTGTTACGTAGGCGCCGCCGATATCGACTCGCTTCACGATGTCGACGCTGGCTGCCTTTGCCATGGCATCGGTGGCTTCGATCAAAGCCAGCAAGCCTTTGGTTTCAATCAATCCAATTGCATTCTGCATGTTGCTATCACTCGAACTAAAAAAATGTTGATGTTGTTGACACAGTCGCGCATCGCGATCTGTGGTGTTATTCATCCGAAGTGTTATTCTGCGGACGACGAAGGTGCATTGACTTTGAGGACCTTGTTCAAATCGTCATGCGGACGCGCGATCACTTGAACACTCATCACTTGGCCGACACGACCCGCAGCCGCAGCGCCAGCATCGGTTGCTGCTTTGACTGCAGCCACATCACCGCTGACGAAGGCGGATACAAGACCGCTTCCGACTTTGTCCCAGCCAAGGAACTTAACATTTGCTGCCTTCATCATCGCGTCGACTGCCTCGACCAAGGCGATAAAGCCTTTGGTCTCGATCATGCCGAGCGCTTCGTTGACTTTAGCCATTCGAATTCTCCAATAAGGGTTAGGTAACTAAGAAGCAAAACTAGGATTTGGGCGTTTGTTTTCAAAGGTCGATCGCACGATTCGCGATCCAAGCGTCTGCATACTCACGTTCGATCAATGATCGTGACATTTGCAGGGTTGTTGTTTCTTCAATTCGACGAGTGTCGCGCGATCAAGATCGCAGGCATTTCCTTCGTCGGTGTCGATGTGCACTTCGAGCTTTGCGAATTTGTCTTCGCGAACGAGCAAGTCTTCAAAGACCACGGAGCATTGAGGCGACTTGACGACGAGCGACATAAAGTCCCCGTTCTTAACACTATAGTAATCGCATTCTTTCGGACCCATGTGCACGTGACGCGCGGCTCGAATTACGCCTTCTTGAAGCTCCACAGCACCAGCAGGACCGACCAACACGCAACCCGGTGTACCACCGATGTCGCCGCTATGTCGGACAGGTGCATCGATACCGAGCGAGATCGCATCGGTGTATGCCAGCTCTACCTGGCTCGCTTTTCGGGTTGGACCGAGAACGCGAACGTTAGGAAGCATTCGACGACGCGGGCCAACGATCATGACTTGTTCGGCAGCAGCAAAGAAGCCATCTTGGTACAGATTCTTCTCGGGCGTTAGCTTCTTTCCTTTACCAAAGAGCTTTTCGACATGCTCATCGGTCAGGTGAATGTGTCTGGCCGAGATGCTGACGACCAAGTTCGGTTTGTCACTTGGTGGCGAACCTGCGTTGGCTTGGAGAGCGCGAGCGACAGCATCGCGAACAAGCGATTCGATTTTGGATGGATCGATGGAAATCGTGCTGGACATCGTACTAGTACTCAGGAAGTAGGACTTGGTTGTGCGTTGGAATTCGATGGAAGCAAATGCGGAGCAGGGGGAGGCGATTTCTCCTCGAGCTCAGATCGGGTCGAAACGGAGATCGGTCGAGCTATCGTAAGGGCAACGTTGGATTGACGAGTGCGAGCCTGCCAATCGACTGCTAAATCGTCGTCAGAGATCAACATGTGGACATTGGACCAATCACAAAGCTTTGCTAGACTCGAACGGCCGAACTTCGAACTGTCTGCCACAATGATGGTTTGGTCGGCGCATTGCATCATGCTGCGTTCTGTTTCTACGAGCAAAACGTTGCTGTTGTAGAATCCTCGCTCGTTGATGCCTGCCACACTTAGAAAAGCTTTCTGAACGTTCAACGAACGAAGCATTTCATTCGCATGGCTGCCGATCGTGACTCCGGTTTTGTGATGGACCGCGCCTCCGAGCAGAACCAAATCAACGGTGTCACTGGATGCGAACAGATTGGCCACAGGGAGGGAATTCGTCACGATTTGAAGCGGTCGCCCTACAAGCTGGCGAGCCAATTCATACGTGGTGCTACCGCCGTCCAGCAAGATCGTCTCGTGGTTCTCGATCTGCTCCGCTGCGGCAACTGCGATCGACCGTTTCTTGTCCCATTGCCCTGATTTCGACCCAAACTGTCGAACGCTGGCGCTAGGGCCGGTAGAGAAAACACCTCCATGGGTTCGTCTTGCCTCGCCATTCTCTTCCAGAATTTCCAGATCGCGGCGAATCGTCGATTCGCTTACATCCAGGGCGTCGCGCAGATCAGGGATCGAAACGAATCCCTGCCGGCGAACAAGATCGAGGATCTTTTCGCGTCGAGAAACCGATGGATTGGGGTGGAAGGAAACGTTCATCCAGGCGACGTTAATATACCTGCATTAGGCAATTTGAGAGGGCTGAAGATTTAACTATGCCCTATAGTCTTCCTTTTTTCAACCGCTTTCGATCATTCGTCGATTGATTTCCGTCATTTCATGATTGTTTGTGGTGTTTTCTGGCCGCTTGTTCAGTTTCCGATAGTTAAATTCATAAAACTAATCCAGTACTTGCAGTTTCAAAACCGAATGAACTTCTCCGAGTCTTTTGCGGCAGCGAGTCGATAAAGGAACTGGATCCCGGTTTGCTTTAGATTGCTCGCTTTCATAATCCTTGAGTCGCCAATGATGAACTCCACTTCGGCTGCGTTTGTTTCGAGATCTAGCCCGGGAGATCTACATCGCATTTCCAGCAAGCTTCGCACTACGGATCGTCCGGTTCAAGATGTCTTTGCCTCGGTGTTGGAGCAAGTAGGACGAGAGGGATTTGCATCGGCTGAACCGCTTCCCGACTCGGTATCTTTACTTGAAGAAGTGAAGTCGAGTTGGGATCAATGGTTTAGTGAGTTTTCATTTACCCGCTATACCTTTATTGCTGGAAGCGGTAGTCCAAGCGTTCGCGAAAACAAGACAGCAGAGGATCTTCGCACAGACTACCAGCAGATATTGGTCAACGCTTACGAAAACGGTGGATACGCTTCTCCAGAATCATTCCTCAAGAAGCTATCGAGCGAGGAACTAGCGACGATTCAACAAGTCCACCATCTGGCGGACCCGATTCGAACAGACTCACTATCGTCCGAAGCTGCACTTAATTTGTTGTTGCCACCTGATGCGCAGGTTGACGAAAATCGAGATGGTTTGACCGCTGTTGGAGCAGCTTACACTATCCGATTTCCGGACAGCAATACGCCTACAAATGTTCGAATGGCTTGGGAAGCGACAACAGAAGACATGCCCGAACAGGATCGTATGTTGCATGTTATGCAACTGAGTTCGCAGATTTTAATGGCGAACATGCATTTCCATGAAAATGGACAGTATTTGGGGAGTAGCGAACCAGGCGATGCAGACTGGGTCAATCCGCAGTTGTCCCCAGATTTCTCGTTCAAGAATCAAGCCATTGAGTGGCTGGAATACTTGAATCGCTTCTCGGCTCAGATGCCACCGGAACAGTATCAACGCGACACGAAGTTTTGGTCAAGTTTTCGTGATAATCTGAATTTGTATGGAGAGTGAAGTCTCGAGTCTTTTTCAAAGCCGATGAACTTGCTTTATCGGCGAACCAACAATTACCTGCTTGCCGTTCGAGCCATAGGGGAAATTGATGGCATGACGAACTCGTCCGCACTTCCTGTGTTTACGCGAAGATCCGTTGCAACACTCCCTGACAAAACTGGGCCAGCACCGAGCATCGACCAATGCTGGTGATCGCTTCTCGCCAGCGCATAGCCAGAGTTGATAACGGGTTGTTTTGATTTGACATCGGTAGCTACGACAACAAGTTTTGCAGTACCCATCGCCTTGTTTCGTTCATAGAAATTCACTTTCGGAATACTCCCCATCAGGCCGAGTGGAATTTCCGGGGTACCGACCACCAGTTCCGTTCGGTCGGTTCCAACGCCCCCCGATGCGATTTCAACTTGGACGTCAGCATCTTCGGATTTGTCCACGATCGTGCATTTATTGGCTAGCAGCTTCGATTTCGTTGCCAGAATGATGTAGTTCTTGTCCACACAGTCGAGGAGGTCCGATTTGATCACGACCTTGGCTTCGGAAATCGGCCGAAAGTCGACCTTTGCCAATGACTGATCCACGGCATTGCTAATAAGAAGTTGCTCCAATCCGGTTCGAGAAGTATCGGACTGCTTCATAGTCGAGCAGCCAACGGTCGAAAGCACTATGCACATGAACGGTAGTGTACGAATCTTCATTTTTGGCATCCTAAGCAACGGAAGTAGTAGCAGAATGAATGAAATGCCATGTGCGGCATCTCTGTGTCAAGGTGGATCACCACGAATCCACACCATGATGAAAGGAATCGAAAGATGGGGGGAATGGGGGAGACTTTGTCGTCGCTCGTGAACTGAGATAGGTTTCAGCGGATCCGTTGATAGCAAGATCACGGAAAGTCGCTTGCCAGTACGTCCTGGACCTTTTGCGTGATAATTGTTTGTTGTATCTTGTTTCAATTATGACATACAAACTCACGAAAATCACTTCCTTCGACGGAGTCGAAGCCTTTCGGGCACACAATACGCATTTGGGAATCGAAATCGGGATCGATGACCATGTATCGGATCCGAAAGACTGCAGTCTACTGAAACCGGCCTATTGGAAGGGGCGAACGATTGGCAACCGTATCGCGATTCAGCCTATGGAAGGCTGGGACGGGACGACAACCGGTGGTGTCACTCCACCGATGATTCGGAGATGGGAGCGGTTTGGAGAAAGTGGCGCTAAGCTTATTTGGGGTGGAGAAGCGATGGCGGTTCGACCCGATGGTCGAGCCAACCCGAATCAGTTGATCATCAACCCGGAGAACGCGTCTGCCATCGGAGATCTACGTCAACGGCTGGTCGACTCGCATGCAAAGCACTACGGAGAGACGTCGGATCTTGTGATCGGATTTCAATTGACGCACTCCGGCCGATTTTGCCGTCCCAATGATAAGAAACGATGGGAACCGAGAGTTGCTTATCGCCACCCGATTCTTGATTCCAAGTTTTCCGTTACCAGCGACGCGATGGTCTGGACCGACGCACAGTTGGACGATTTGATTGGTGATTACGCCGCTGCAGCGAAGATTGCTCACGAGCAGGGTGCCGACTTTGTAGATATCAAATCGTGTCACGGGTACTTGCTTCACGAGTTCTTGAGCGGCTTTACTCGGACCGGTATCTATGGTGGCTCCTATGAGAACCGCACTCGCTTGATCACTTCGATCATCAAGGCAGTGCAATCGAGCGCCCCGGGACTCGAGATTGGTGTTCGTCTGAGTGCTTTCGATACGGTACCTTTCCAGCCAAATCCAGAAACCGCCGAACCAGGCAAGCAAGGCCAGGGAATGCCTTCTTCCTACCAGCAATTCATGCCGTACGTTTACGGATTCGGATTGAATCCCAACAATCCGTTGGAGATCGATTTAACCGAAACGAAACGGTTGCTGGCTGATCTTTCGAAACTGGGGGTAGGGTTGGTTAATCTTTCGGCCGGAAGCCCATATTACACGCCGCATATCTTGCGTCCTGCAGCATACCCACCGTCGGATGGTTATCAGCCTCACGAAGATCCACTCATTTCAGTAGCACGTCATTTATCAGTTGCCCGCGAGCTCAAGCAATCGAACCCTCAAATGATGTTCGTAGGGTCAGGTTATTCTTATCTGCAAGAGTTCTTGCCTAATGTGGCTCAGCATCAAGTAGCGCAAGGAAACGTTGATTTCATCGGTATGGGCAGAATGGTCTTATCGTATCCCGCGCAAGTGATGGATAGCGTGCATCGAGGAACAAGCCAGCGAAAGCTCGTTTGCAGAACATTTTCTGACTGCACGACGGCACCTCGCAATGGGCTTGCATCGGGCTGCTATCCTCTCGACGAATACTACAAGAAGTCGGACGATGCGCGTCGTCTTAAAGAGATCAAAGCAAATCTATAGGATGAATAAAAGTCTCGTTACCAATATTGTTTCGGTAGCCTTTATCGTTGTTGGATATCTTATTCCATCGGATTCTGCATGGGCAAAACCCATGCGTGATATCGGACTTTATGCAGCGTCTGGTGCGATCACCAACTGGATCGCAATTTACATGCTTTTTGAAAAAGTCCCTGGACTGTACGGCTCTGGCGTTATTCCAAGCCGTTTCGAAGAGTTTAAGCTCGGCATTCGAACGCTGATCATGGGACAGTTTTTTACGAAAGAAAACGTTGAGAATTTCTTTCAGGACAATCGAGCTATGTCGAATGTGAAGATAGATCCCGAGCCTATTTTGGCGATCATCGACTTCGATGCAATTTTCGAGCGGCTGAAGGGAGCTGTTTTGTGTTCACCTTTCGGCGGCATGCTGGGAATGTTTGGCGGAGCCAAAGCATTAGAGCCCCTGCGCGGGCCGTTTCGAACCAGTATAGAAGGGGAAATTCGGACGCTCGTCGAGTCGCCAAAGTTGCTGGAATCCCTACGAGGATCCGTTCAATCCGAGAACGCCGTCGATGTTATTCTCGAAAAAGTGGATGCAATCGTTCAAAAGCGACTAGACGAATTGACACCGTTGATGGTGAAGCAAATTATTCAAGAGATGATTCGCGAACATCTAGGTTGGCTAGTTGTGTGGGGAGGGATTTTCGGTGGATTGATTGGCCTCGTTGCCAGCGTCATTGCCTGAAGCGGACACCACATGGGCCATCGAGGGAAACATTCGCGAGCCTCTTCGAGACTCGCGCCCATCTAACCGACATTGCCTTCAACGTGTTAAGCGCGTGACTGTCATCGCCCCGTAGCAGAACTATCGACCGATGCTCGGTGGGTTGTTCGCGAAGAAATCGCGAGGACCTCGAGTGGTGTAGTATGGGTATGCTGTGGCTGGAGCGGGAACACCCGATCCAACTTGGTTGTTCTCTGCGTATGCGTTCTTCTGCGCAAAGTGCCCGCCAACGTGGCCCCTTGCCAAATGAGATCCCAAGTGGTTCCCGTAATCTGTGCCACCTCGTTGCCATCCAACTGGGCAAGGGCGGCAGCCGAGAGGTCCACTGCACTGATTGCAATTGCCACCACGGCGTTCCATAAGGTTACAGCCAGTCATTGTGGCCATCGTTACGCAAAACAAGGCGAGGGCTCGAATGCCGCTTTTCATGTCAGGGTCCTTCCAGTGTACAAATTGCTGGCAAATTCAGTTTATTGAGTGGCGATCACTCTTCAGCAATGTGGGTACTATCGAACTATCCAACACGAGTCATGCAATCGCTTCAGTCCGAACGGCAGAGCTTACCTAGATTACCAACGCCAAAAAAGCGAACTGCCCTCTCAGGTGGATCGACGAATGCCGATGACACTCAAATCATCCGGTTTGGAAGGCAAGTCTTTTGTTGCTTCAGCCATACGCACTAACGCTAAGTCCGTAAGATGCTTCAATTTGCTAGCGAGTCGCCCTGCCCGCATTCCGCAGACTACTTCACTTGTCGTGAGATTGTCAAACAATCCATCGCTGGCCAGCAACAGCGTATCGCGGGCTGCCATTTCAAGTGTCGGTCCCATTTCGATTCGCATTCGCGGATCACCAACAATATTGGAGACCACATGGCGTTCTTCGTGATGCATCGCTTGGCTCGGCTCCAAAAAACCTGCTTCGACAGCAAATCCGACCGGCGAATGGCAAATCGATTGATACCGTATCTTTCCACGATTGCTCATCAGCAACAAAACAGCATCACCGACATGGTATGTGCGAACCACTCCTCGATGAAACTCTGCAACTGCCAACGTACAAGCGGCTCCAATTCTCAGGTTTTGGATAGATCGATTCGCATTCTCGATACCTTCGAGAATTGCCATTCGAATCTCGCCACCCATGCTTTCGCTACCACGGCTTACACCGCTTAACGACTCGGCCAAACAATGAATAGCAACCGAGGACGCTTGTTCACCACCACGCATTCCACCACAACCATCGGCGACTGCAAACACGGCCGTTTCTTCGTCGATCGAGATTACCGCTGTCGCATCTTCGTTGGGCGTCGATTTCGTTGGCGAACGCTGCGAAAACACAGATGCAATCCAGCAATGGCGCGAAAGAGAAGTGACTTCTCCGCACTCTTGTTGGAATAAAAAATGGTTTTCAGCAGATACAGGCATACACAATTCTTCGATGGGGTTGGGCCAACGAAATGTAGGAGTTTGCGAAGATTCTGCGATCTGAACTTGGTACATTCGCATGCTTTCCTCGTACAATCCTGTGGAATTGTAACGATTGTAAGGAATTTGACGAGTACGACCTTAATCGCGATGGCCGGATGATGGATTACGTAGAGCTGCATTGCAAATCGAACTTCTCCTTTCTGGAAGGGGCGTCGCATGCCCATGAACTGATCGAACGAGCCCAGGAGCTTCAATATGCTGGCATAGCGATCACCGATCGCAATTCGCTAGCAGGTGTTGTACGAGGTCATACTGCCTCAAAAGATGCGGCGATATCGTTCTACGTAGGATGCGAGTTAGAACTAATCGATGGTCCGCCACTGCTCGTTTGGCCCATGAACCGAGTTGGCTATGCAGCATTATGTCGACTGCTATCCACGGGCCGTCAACGTGCAGAGAAAGGAGAGTGCCAACTACATAAAGCGGACCTATCCACGATCAGTAACAACAATTTGGTTGGACTCATACCCAGACAGCTCGTGCAGAGCCCACCCGAAGATTGGATGAACCGAATCAAAGAAGCCAAAGAACTTTTTGGCGATAGGCTCTATCTCGTCTCTCACCTACACCGGGGCGTGGACGATCAACGCTCGTTGGCAATGCAAACATCATTGGCTACTCGAGCAGACGTTCCGCTCGTGGCGACGGGAGACGTTCTCTACCATGTTCCGGAGCGAATGATATTGCAGGATTGCTTAACTGCGATTTCCACTCGAAGCACGATTGAATCTGTTGCAGCCGTCAGGCCATCCAACGCGCAACGATCTCTCCGCTCCTTGCCAGAGTTGCAGCAGCTTTATCGTGACCGTCTAGATGCGTTGAGCCGCTCTGTCGAGATTGCATCGAGGATCGAGTTCTCTCTCGATCAACTACGCTACGAGTACCCCATCGAGTGGAGTCCAGACGGTCTTACACCGATCGAGTTCTTAAAACGACTTGCATGGAAAGGGGCCAAGCAACGTTACCCCGCAGGTGTTCCCGAACGCGTCATCGAGATGCTACGACACGAGCTGAAGTTAATCGAAGATCTACGGTACGAACCTTACTTTCTGACCGTATGGGATTTGGTCCGATTTGCTCGTTCTCGAGATATCCTGTGCCAAGGCAGAGGTTCTGCAGCAAACAGCGCAGTCTGCTACTGCATCGGAGTAACCAGCGTTGACCCGAGCAAATACGATCTTCTTTTCGAACGTTTCATCAGTCGGGAACGGAACGAAGCTCCAGATATCGATGTCGACTTTGAGCATCAACGTCGCGAAGAAGTGATTCAATATGTTTATGAAAAATACGGTCGCGAACGAGCGGGGATGACTGCTGCTGTCACCACGTATCGTACGCGATCGGCTGTTCGCGATTGCGGCAAAGCAATTGGACTTTCGCAAGATCGTATCGACTCACTCGCGAAGATTGTCGAAGGCCGTGGAACCGAAGAGAGTTTCGAAAGTCGTTGTGCAACCGCAGGGATCGCCCCTGAGTCTGCCATCGGAAAACGGTTCATCTACTTGGTACAGTCGATTCTTGGTTTTCCGAGGCATCTTTCGCAACACACTGGTGGAATGGTCATGACGCAAGGCCCACTGTGCGAACTTTGTCCCATCGAGAACGCAGCCATGGCTGATAGAACGATCATTCAATGGGATAAGAATGATCTCGATGAACTAGGTATTCTGAAGGTGGATTGCCTCGCGCTCGGAATGCTATCTGCCATACACCGAAGCTTTCAACTGCTAACGAAGCACTATGATCGCCCGCTCAGTTTGGCGACTATCCCGCCCGAGGACCCAACAGTCTATGACATGATTTGCAACGCTGACACGGTTGGCGTTTTCCAAATCGAGAGTCGAGCGCAGATGAGTATGTTGCCTCGGTTGCGACCAAGATGTTTTTATGACCTGGTGATCGAAGTTGCCATCGTACGCCCCGGCCCCATTCAGGGGCAGATGGTACATCCTTACTTGGCAGCACGACGCGCGGGAATTCAGCCGGAATACCCGACAGAGGCGATCGCGGAAGTTCTGCGAAAGACTATGGGGGTTCCGCTGTTTCAGGAACAAGCGATGCGACTAGCGGTGGTTGCTGCCGGCTTCACTCCTGGCGAAGCGGATCAACTCCGACGAGCCATGGCAGCCTGGCGAAGGCCTGGTGTTATCGATAACTTTCGGCGGAAACTGATTGAAGGAATGAAGCTCAATGGACTGGATGAAGTCTTCGCGGAACGGGTCTTCAATCAGCTTCGTGGATTCGGTGAATATGGTTTCCCTGAATCGCATGCCGCAAGCTTCGCACTTCTGGTTTACGCTTCCTGTTGGATCAAACATCATTACCCCGAGGTGTTCTGTTGTGCGTTGCTCAACAGCCAGCCTTTAGGGTTTTATGCGCCAGCTCAACTGGTTCAAGATGCGCAGCGCCATCGAACACATGTTTTGCCAGCAGATGTCAATTGCAGCGATTGGGACTGCACATTAGAAGAGTCGGATTCGGATCGATTGCCATCTAGAAGCGATTCGAAACAGCGAACTTCGTTGCGGCTCGGATTGAGGATGGTTCGCGGTTTGCAAGAAGCTGAAGGTTTAGCGATCGCGAATGAAAGACGGAATAAAGGGCTGTTTCGAGATCAGATGGATTTGGTGAAACGAGTTAAGCTTCAACAGCCCACATTGAGTCTCTTAGCAGACGCGGGAGCACTGCAATCGTTGTCAGGCGATCGGCGTGCAGCTTACTGGCAGTCCCTCGCACGCGACAAAAACGACCGAGAAATGCCATTGTTTGCGCATTCGCAAGTGGATCATGATGAGGAAGTACCGGATTCATTACGACGCATGAATCCCATCGAAGAGATTTATTCAGACTACCAAAGTACAGGATTGTCTCTTCAGGGGCATCCTATGTCGTTTCTTAGATCTCGCTTAATAGAGAAACGCGTTACGACTGCGGGTGATTTAGCGAGTACAACGAACGGCCGATTCGTTCGAGTGGCGGGATTGATCCTGTTGCGTCAACGACCTGGTACTGCAAAAGGGATCACATTTGTGACGATGGAGGATGAGACGGGATCTATCAATTTGGTATTAAAACCACAAGTGTGGAAGGATCATTACCTCGTTTGCAAACAATCCAACGCATGGTTCGTACATGGTGTACTAGAGAATCGCGAGGGTGTCATTCACGTCGTTGCGGCTCGCATCGAAGACCTACAGCAAGCCATCGGCCCGATCACCATACGCTCCAGAGACTTTCGCTGAACATGAACAATTCAGGTGCGTCGCGATAGCCGCATAGATATAGCAATGCAACCCGTGACCGCGAGCATAGCAACATAGGCAGTGATCGCTGAACCGATAAGTTCTGGAAAGATGAAGTTCGGTGACTGCCTAACTTTTTCAAACTTCATAGCGAACAAACATAGGCTTCCAAAAACGAAGGAGCCGAGGTAAGAGCGTCATCTGCAAACGAGAACGGCGTCCATAATCGGTCGCCGTTCTCCCTCCATATTGTAGCACACGTTCAGCAGGTAGTAGCGAACGTGTTACCATCAATAGGATATCAGCGAGAATGTCCAAAATCGAAGCGATCGGTCGGACGTTTGGAGGAAGAACGGGGGCAACCGCTTTTCGAACGGCAAACTCGCAGCGTCTCTTTAACCGACGCGGGTCATCTGTTACTGGAACGAGCTCGTCAAATCCTATTGCTCGTGGATGACACCAAAGCTCGGTTCAATGACGATGGTCAAACGGGCCGGATTCGTGTGGCTTCCATACCGACGATTGCTCCCTATTTTTTGCCGGATTGCTTGTCACCGCCAAAGAAAATCCATTGGCCAAGAAAAAATCGATACGATTGCACGATATCGAGTCACTTCCGTTTGTGTTGCTCGGCGAAGCGCATTGTCTAACCGACAGCATTGTTTCGTTTTGTAGGCAAAAATCTTTTCATCCACTGTCGGTCGAACGCACTAGTCAGCTGGCAACAGTACAAGAGTTAGTGGCACTGGATCACGGTATCAGCCTCGTTCCGAGGATGGCAGCCGATCGCGACACCAGCGCTCGTCGAGTCTATCGTTCCCTCGATGGTACGAAACCATCACGCAGCATTATCATGGTTACCAATCCGTATCGCTACAAAAGTCGATTGCAACAAAGTTTTGAAGCGTTCATCCGAAGCGCGTAGTGTCACTATATACTTGTGAAAACACTTGTGAAACGATTGAGGACAATCGTTCTACCATTGAACAACAACTTTAGGGCTGGAGTCGATTCCAGACTGCCGGATAGACTTTGGATTGGTCACCGTACGTTTGCGAGACGATGAACCCGCTCGCTTGCGAGGTATAAAAAATTCTGCCGTTGGAGACTACCGCCCCCAAGCATTCGCGAGAGTCGATGGCGGGGCCTGTGGACACGAGTTGCCCATCTTTCGATAGATCGATCATGTCCATATTGGCTCCCAGTATATACGGCTCCGAAAGGGTGAAGCGGCAGCACGCATAATTATGATCCACTCCACCGATCACCTTCCCCGAATCGCGATCGAAAACGTTCCCACGTCCACGAAGCGCATTCGAGAAGATGAACTTGGAACCAACGCTCACAACATTTAAAGCGGATGTTATCGGGTCGGACTTCCAAACCAAAGAACCATCCTTCGCGTCCAAACACCATACATAACGACTCTCGGTCGATTC
The DNA here is from genome assembly GCA_021300155.1 of Pirellula sp. Taxonomy (GTDB): domain Bacteria; phylum Planctomycetota; class Planctomycetia; order Pirellulales; family Pirellulaceae; genus JBKCUI01. The sequence continues at coordinate 79,830 of JAJTID010000077.1, read as the reverse complement.
GTTAGGGCGATTGTTACCTCCAATATAAAGACGGCCATCTCGTGCGCTCAATGTACATTTGGCTGTTACGTAATAATCGGTTGTGTACCAAACAACATCTCCATTCGTCGGATTCAAACACGCAGTCAATCCGTTGTTCTTCGAAGGCAAACCGCGACGAGCTTTAAAACTAGTGGAATATCCGAAAAAGGTGGAGTAGTAAAGCTTTCCATCCAACATGCAAATGCCACAATCATTGCCGCCACGACCGTACTCTGAAAAATCTTTTTGCCAAACGAGCTTCCCCGTATCGAGATCCCAAGCCCAGATCAATGGTCGGTTGTCGAGTGGATAGTAAGGATTATCGTTCGAGTAGATCCAGCTCATCACCTCTTTACCGTCAGGATTAACGGTAGGTGTCCCTTTAAAGGTGAAGGGTTTTTCTGTTCCTTGCGGGGCGTACTCCCCGGAACCAGATGCATAGATTGCCAAATTTCCATGGACAACAGGGGGGAACTGCCGGCTCCAGCTAGGTGATCCTGTGAACGGAGCTTCCCAAAGAAGTTTGCCCGTGGCGGCGTCGAGACACCGTATCAAGGATTGCTTCATTCCCGCTTGCGGTATCAGCAACTTGCCCGATACATAAAGTGGCGACGTGAACGAAAGATAAACATCTGGCCAATGACGCCGCCATAGGACTCGCCCTGTGTCTTGCTCGCACGCAATCACTTGCCCCTCTGCGGTATGCGTGTAAAGTCGCCCCCCACCGCACACGGGGAGATGCTTGATGGTACCTTCTAAGCGTCGAGCCCAACGCATTCTCAAGGGTGGCTTCAATCCCTGTTCGTTGGAGTTGGTGGATTCGAAGTTTCCATAGTTGGTGTACCAATCGTAACGAGTATCGGCAAGGTCTCCAGTGAGTGGACTACGAATACGGTGCACTTGCAAATCACGAGTGGGAAGCGAAGCGTTGCCATTCGCACCGTAAACATAAAGATAGCCATCTTCGCAACCCGCATAGATGCGTCCATCGGCGATCGCGACTGGTGCGGTGATTGGAGAGCCGAATGCAGTCCGGAGCGATTGAGGCTCGCCACCTGCTAATGGAACTACATATAGATTGCCATCTAATCCACCATAGATAGCGTGGTTCTTGGTAAGTACCGGAGCGCATATCGAGGGTGCTGCACAGAGAACTTCTGGTTCTTCTTTATCTATCGAGTGACGACATAATCCAAACCCCTGCTCGGGTCGGACTCGATAAACATCGCCACCTCGAACGCAGACAGAGGAAAAGCTCAACAGACCTGGCAAGTGAATAGCTGTTTGCGTTCCTGGTACGAACGTAGTCTCAACTTTACCGTCAACCAATTTCATTCTCTCGACGCGACCGGCGTTGTCCCTGCGGTGCCATTGGACATAAACATGCCCCTCCGCATCGGCGCTTTGCCCAAAGGTCGCAGGATACTCCGCGCCATCGTAGGCCGGAATCGTACCAATGACTCTTAAACGTCCCGATGCACCTGTGTCGTCGAGATAGACCGTTCGCCCACCCGCAGGAATGACTAGCGTTTTATCGATCAAGCAGAGTTCGCGAGAGCAAACAAAGTGGTCTTGCCAAGTTACACGGTTTGGGCGAAGCTTCAACCAATCCTCGCCCTTCCAGCGGTCCCCTTCGAAGCCGATCACTTGCTTAACAAAGTCCCATGTCCAGGCTTGTTTTCCATCGGGTTCGACGGCATAAACTTGAGCGCCGATGGTAGCGAAATAGACGCGATCTTTGCCTACAACGGGACTTGAGAAGATCGCTTCGCCACAATCGATCTTGTGAACGAGAGTTCCGTTTCGCATATCCAAAACATAGTAGTAGCCAGCCATTGTCCCGACGTGCAAGTAGTTGCCGATGATCGCAGGAGTCGAAACGTTGTTGCAGTTGCCAGCTCCTCCATCGGTTTGAAACTTCCATAGAATGTTAAGAGTCTTTGCGTCGATAGCCCACACGACTCCCGAACCATCGACGATGTAGATGACCTCATTTGCGACGACAGGGGACGCATACACTCCATCAGATAGAGCAATAGACCCGATCAGCCCAAGCGGTTGCGGTAGTTCTGCAGTTGAGTTACCACTACGCAGAGAATCCCCTTGCATCTGCAACCAGTTCTCTCCACTCGCTGTCATCGTGCTAAACGACATGAATAGAATAGTGAGAGAGTACCACATGCCTACGTATTGACCATTCATGAGTGTCTGTCCTTCGCGTCTGAGGGCAATTTAGATGCATCATAGCGTTTTACTGCACGAAATGCTGGATCCCTCGCTTTGAGAAAATTCTAAGCGAAAGTGCCTTATTGGCATCAGAGTCTGAATTCGCCTGCTAAAAATTGCGAGTGCGCTTCCAGTTTTCTATCGAGACGCCAATCGACAGCTTGACGATGTGAGAAAACAACAGCAGTGCGACTATCGAATCAACAAACAGTCGAAGCTGGTTCCAATTGAATCTGCGTGGTCCAGGTGGAAAGACAAGACCACGCACATGCAAGAATTCAAAATAAAGCCAACATGGCCCGAGCATAATCGTCAAAAATACAGCGAGCATCCAAAGACCAGGCTCCGTCCGCCATCGACGAAATGCTCGGCTGTAGATCCCCAGCGAGAATAGCATAAAGCCAGAAAACAAGCCAAAGGCTAGTCCGCCCGGTAATGTGAGCGGCACAACCGTGAGCAGTAGTCCCAGCAAAAGGTAAAGGCGTGTATTGGCAATAGACTGATCAATTGTCGACTCCGATAACCGAAAAACCACTTCCAATAGCTTTCGCGGTACCCGATGAACTAAGACTTCGAATCTGATGCTTCGGTCCCAAAGCAGGTTCGATAAACCAAACCCGCGAGTACGGCGCCTGCAATTGGTGCTACCCAAAACAGCCACAATTGCGTTAAAGCCCACCCCTGCACTAACAACGCAGGACCGGTTGAACGAGCTGGGTTCACGGACAAGTTTGTCACCGGGATTCCGATCAGGTGTATCAATGTCAAGCCTAGGCCAATCGCAATCGGCGCGAACCCTGCAGGCGCTCGGCGATCCGTTGCTCCCAAGATGATCATCAAGAACATGAATGTAAGAACAATCTCGGCAATAAGGCACGCGACCATCGAATACTGACCTGGCGAATGTTCCGCGTAACCGTTCGACGCAAATCCACCCGCCAAAGAGAACCCTGCTTTGCCCGATGCTATCGCATACAGAACGAACGCACCTACTGCTCCACCAATGACTTGAGCAACGACATACGGAACGAACTCTTTGGCCGGAAAGCGGCCGCCAGCTACTAACCCTGCACTCACGGCTGGATTGAGATGACAACCTGAAATGTGTCCGATCGCATAGGCCATCGTCAGCACCGTCAAACCGAATGCAAACGAAACTCCGACAAAACCGATCCCCAAGTTCACCGTTGAACCATCGAGGGACCCCGCAAATGCTGCAGCGAGCACAGCACTGCCGCATCCACCAAAGACTAGCCAGAATGTCCCAATCGCTTCAGCCACACAACGCTTACTTAAATCCATAATTTTTCCCCTACTACAGAATTCGAACCCACCCAAGTTCGAGTATTGTTCCCGAAAAATTCTGCTCCAGCTAGGTCATTTCCTCTTCATCCCAGAATGAAAGCTGCCGAAACGCATTTACTTTTTTAGGTTGGGGAAGTGGATCTCGCTTCTTGCGCGACCCATGCTTTTCGAAGACTCTTTTCGATTCGCGAACTGCAGAGTCGGTTTGTCTAATGGCGAAGATTTTCTCTTGGGCTACCTTGTATGCTTTCCGATGGTCGACGATCGGTGGAGGATAGTCACGGCCAAGGATGCAACCGACCTGGGCCTGAACATCCATAGGCATACTATGCGGTTCCGCCAAGTAAACACTCGGCACGTTGGCCAATTCGGGAACAAATTGTCGGATGAATGATCCGCTCGGGTCATGATCAATGACTTGTTTTGCTGGCGAGTAAATGCGAATGGTATTGATCCCCGTCGTCCCGGATTGCATTTGGCATTGGGAAAAGTGGATGCCCGGCTCAAAGTCCAAAAAATGCTTAGCCAAATGCACCGCCGTCGGACGCCAGTGCAACCATAGATGATTCGAAGCGAACGACATAATCATGGCTCGCATGCGAAAGTTGATCCAACTCGTCTCGGTCAACGCTCGCATGCACGCATCGACCATCGGGTACCCTGTATTGCCAGCCTTCCACGCTTCAAAGCGCTCTTTACTGAATTCATTCTCGCGAAGTCCATCATACGCGCGACTGATGTTACGAAATTCGAGTTCAGGCTCGTCCTCCAACTTTTGCATAAAGTGACAATGCCATGCCAACCTCGAAGCAAACGATTGAAGCGATCCAGACCAGCGCGAGTCAAATGTACCTTTCGGCGCAATTCGAACCTCCTGTTGGCGCGCTAGCAATCTTTGGTAAACAGTCTTCATGGAAATACACCCCCATGCCAGATAAGGGCTCAATCGACTGCACTCTTCCCGCGAGGTCACAGGGCCAGACATCCCCTTGCGATAGTTCACTCCGCGCATCTCAAGAAACGACTCTAGCAACTCGACCGCTTTTGACTCGCCACCCATTTGCAACTGAGTCTTTCTTGTCGGTTCTAACCCAATCTCTTCCGCTTGTGGCAACCGTCCCCAATCAAACGATGTGGGAATCATCATGCGTGTAGGCGCGGTGACCGTCGGTGATCGCATTCTTTTCTGCCAAAGCTCCGCCCAACCATTACGGCTCTTCAAGGGACGGATGACACCATTCTGAGGATACTCTGTCCATCGTACCCCCGCGCTGCGAGCCCATTTGGCGACACGACGATCTCGATCGTAAGTGAAACCGTTTCCAGTCTCTTCATGCGAATGAAGCTCGGTAATGTCGTACTCTCGTGCGATTTCGATGAAGACATCAGGTAATTCTCCAATGCGGACCGCTAACCTTCCGCCGATCGCTTTGAGTTTGCTCGCCAATTCGCGTAGGGACTGGACAATAAAATCAAAATGAGAGCGATCGAACTCCGGCATTCGCCACAATTGAGGTTCAAAAACATAGAGTGCCACAGTCGTTCCAGCCCGACAAGCGTTGGACAGCGGCAAATGATCGTCTAGTCGCAAATCGCGTTTAAGCCAGACGAGCTGAATAGGAGTCCGAGTCACGTTACTCCTTGTTTCTCGATGTGTTCGATAGCTCTTCAGAAAGTTTGCTGTTACGGCGACACTGATCGCTACAGTACTTTACGCGCTCCCAATCTCTTTCCCACTTCTTGCGCCACGAGAACGGGCGCATGCAGACTAGGCAGACTTTTGTGGGAAGCTCGTGCTTCGATCGATGTTTCATCCAGCTCAAGACCCTTTTTGGTCGGGACATCGAAAACGCCCCACTTCAAAATCACGAAGGGCGATATGTTTCGTTTTCCTGCCCGTGGTTCGGGCTCGCCACATACGGAACGACGATGGTTTCATCTCAGTTCGCATCAGTTTGATCACCTCGCCGGGAGTTAAACCGAACTGAGCGCGAATCGAATCAAACGCCGTTCGATCTTCCCAAGCCATCTGAATGACGCGATCGATATCTGCTTGAGTGAGTGACATGGATTCATACTTCGAGAATTGGATTTTTTGGTTCCCTGCATTTTACACATCGGGCTAGTGGGCAAACTCAACGCAGCAGATCTTGGGGAACGGTACCCACTTGGAATCTCTTGGATGAATGAGAGTGCCATGTGGCCAGTTCTGGAAGAACGGGAGCAGATCAGCGCTTCGGCAGTGAGTATCTAGCTAATTGTTAGACATGACCGGGATTTGAGGGAAGCATTAACAGTTCGGATGTATTCTGATCCTTCATTGGTCCAGGGGTGAATCAAATTGAAATAGAGGATGTACCAGATCGCCGCAACTCCGTCCCACATTCCAATCTTCTTTCCTTCTTCGTACGTCCGGCCGTAGTAAGAAATAGGAACCTCATAAGTTCTGGCTCGCGTTTTACACACCATCGCCGTGATCTCAACCTCCATCCCGAAGCCATGGCTAGTTAGCCGAAGTGGCACGATGACTTCACGTCGAAAGGCTTTGTAGCAGGTTTCAATATCAGACATATTCCGATTCGTCAGAATATTGCTCAGGCAGGTCAAGAATTTGTTGGCTAGATAGTGGTAGTAGTAAAGAACGCGAGACGCCCGCTTGACCATGAACCGACTTCCGTACACGACGTCTGCGACATCTTCCAGAATCGGAGCGATGACGTCGGCAATCTCCCGAGGATCGTATTCCAAATCAGCATCTTGAACGATCAATACATCTCCGCTGCTCTCCGAGATAGCCCTCGCGATTGCAGCGGTTTTACCCGCGTTTACGGTTGATAAGAAGAGTCGAATGCGAGGTGACTTCGAAGCATATTCGCGGACAACTGCTACAGTATTGTCTTTGGACCCATCATCCACGACGATGATCTCGCAGTTGCTAAACGGCAACGCTAACAGTTTGTCCAAGATCGTACCAATGGTCGATTCCTCATTATATGCCGGAACAAGAATGGAGATCTTCTGCATGATTGTCCCTAGACGAGTAGCCCTCGAGCATCGACGGGTAGCATCTGCAATTGTGCGCCATCGTGGAGATAAAACTGGTTCTGAAGATTGATGCAAACACAAATGTGGTTAGGGACCAACCACAACCGCTCCCCCACCTTGGGTGGAGAAACGTCGGCAATGTCCTGATCGCTTAGTTGGATTTCCCCGTGCTCTTCGCTGAGGCGATACACCTTGGCTTGAGGGAACATCGGCAGATATCCCCATCCTGCATCGGGATTGGCTGCGTTTCTGTCGCTTGAGAGAGTCTTGCTCCCTGCGTCAATTACGAGTTTGTTTCGCTCGGGCGTACTCACAACGGTCGCTAGTACACGTGCTGCACATTCATCCAGCGTGCATACGCCTAAGCGAACTTCATTGAGATCGTTATAAATGTATGTGCCCGGCCGTATTTCATTGAGCAAACGATTGCGATGGGAGTCACGTGCTGTAGGTGTAGATCCACCCGATATGGTTGGGGTTTCGATTCCCCGGGATCGCAATCCATCTACAACCTTTTGAAGTGACTCCTCGTAAGCGGCCCAGCGATCTTGTTCCGCGTTCGGCAAAATGTGCCCTGGAAAGCACATGAGTCCGCGCATGACAAGATTGCTTTGTTTCGAAACGTACTCACCCAAACGGATCGCAACATCGGGATCCACAACTCCGGTTCGGTGAAACCCGACTTCGACATCCAGCATGATTCCAATCGTCACGCCTCTCTTCTTGGCAGCCGTTTGAAGATAATCGACTGCGTCGCTAGAATCGACTCCGATGCGGAGATCCACTTGTGTGGCCAACTCTGCCACCATACTCGATCGCTTCGTTCCGATGGCTGGATAAGCAATCATTAGATCGTTGCTTGCGTGGGCCATCACTTCCGCTTCACCGGCTTTCGCGACAGCCAATCCTATGGCACCAGCCGCGATTTGTTCGCGAGCCATCAGGATCGATTTATGCGTCTTCGTGTGCGGCCTGAGCTTTAAACCATGTTCGTTGCAATACGATTGCATCGAAGCAATGTTCTTGCGAACAACATCTTTGGAGACAATCACGGAAGGTGTGGGATGATCTTCCGGGATTGCGTCGAGACACCAGTCCATGAATGAAACTTTCGGCTAGTAGTATTGTTGATGCACAGGCTTGATGACGATTTCAGGAATATGAACGCGGGCTGGTAAAGCAGCTAGCCCTACAACTACCGACGCAATATCTTCAGGTTTTAGAATTTTCTGTCGATGCTCTTCTGTTACAGGAACGGGGCGTTGGTCAAGGATTGGCGTATCGACTTCACCAGGATAGACATTGGTAACTCGAATGCCCTCGGCTCCCACTTCATTGGAGACGCAAGTCCCCAACGCAGTCATCGCAAATTTGCTCGCCGAGTAAGCAACACCCCCAAGCGCGAGTGCGCGTTTGCCAGCTACGCTCGAGATGTTGATAATCATCCCATCTTTTCGTTCTCGCATGGCGGGCAATACTGCCTGGATACAATTGTATGCACCTGTGGCGTTGATCGACATCACGTGGTCCCACATCTCGGGGGTCATGGAGGACATCGATCGATCCTTGATGTTGACACCCGCTGCGTTAACCAAAATGTCAATAGTACCAATGGACTGCTTCACCCACGCCATGAACGCGTTCACGCCCGGACGGTCTACGACATCCAAAGTCTTTCCATGCAGTTTTCCATCGGATGCCTTGATCGCATCGTCGATTGCGGATTGACGCCGGGAACCAATGACAACGATCGCTCCATGCGAAACGAACTCCAAGGCAAGGGCCAAGCCAATTCCGGTTGCTCCGCCAGAAATCACAACAGTCTTGTTCGCTAAACTCGTCATCTGCATCTTGTTTAAGGCGACTTCGCCCTTCTCGCTTCGACCTCTATTGGAAAGTAACCGGACGACTGCTGCTCATCATAGCAAACATCGCCAAATTCGCACGATGGGGCGTTCCACTAAATCTGACACACTATAAGCTATTGGTTAGCCACGGGTTTTAACTATTGAGGTGAAGTACGAATCTTGTCACGCTCTGAATTGTGGCTAAATAAGCTTTCGCTCACCAGACAATCTCTTGCTGCTCCATTCATCCTAACCCCAACTGATAATAATGCTCCGAACATCCTTACTCCATCCTCAAATTCTCAAGTCGATCGCACAAGCGGGACATCATGCAAAGATCCTGATCGCGGACGGCAATTACCCGGCCTCCTCGAAGAAAGGGCCAAAGGCAGAGCTTGTATCGTTGCAATTGACGCCTGGCATTCCGACCGTTGCACAAGTTTTGAAACCGCTATTGGAAGTACTCCCGATCGACCATATCCATACGATGGGCATCGACAAGTCCGATGAGTATGCGTTGGACAAAGATCCGGCAGTTTGGAGCGAGTATCGGGCGATCATGAAAGAAATGCAATTCAAGCGAGATCTCGAACCCATCGTCAAGTGGGACTTTTATGATGCCGTGATGTCCGATGATCATGTCCTAACCATTCAAACTGCGGACCAAGCGACGTGGGCCAACCTTCTTCTTTTGGTCGGGGTCCGTACGTAATGCGGATTGATTCCCACCAGCATTTTTGGGATTACGATCCTGCGGAGTATCCATGGATCCCCCCAGGTTCGGCAATTCATGGCAGCTTCAAACCTGAAGATTTAGAGCCATTGCTTCGAAATGCAAATATCGATGGCTGCATCGCTGTACAAGCGAGGCAAAATCTAAGAGAGAACGTCTATCTTTGCTCGTTGGCCGAAACGAGTCCTTTCGTACAGGCAGTTGTGGGATGGATCGATTTGCGCAGTGACGATGTAGAGCAACAAGTTGAAGCATTTAGACGATTGCCGAAGAGTGCAGGTGTTCGGCATGTGGTCCAAGACGAACCGGACAGCGAGTTCATGGCGCGAGAGCCTTTCCGGCGTGGGATTGCCGCTCTCAAAAAGCATGGCTTGGTTTACGATATTCTGATCTACGCACATCAGTTGCCAGACGCGATTCGTCTTGTTCGCGATTTTCCGGATCAGGTTTTTGTGCTGGATCACATCGCAAAGCCCCGAATCGCAACTGGTGAAATCCAGGAGTGGGCATTGCACATGCGTGAGATAGCACAGTACCCAAACCTGTCCGTGAAGTTATCGGGAATGGTCACAGAAGCGGATCATCAACATTGGATAACTCGCGTATTGGAGCCGTATTGGAACGTAGTGGCGGACGCTTTTGGACCTGATCGTATTCTCTATGGCTCAGACTGGCCTGTCATTCGATTGGCGAGCGACTACGCGAGGTGGGTAGAAACCGTTAGCCGATGGTTGAAAGTCTATCCCTCCTCGGACCAAGAGAAGGTTTGGGGCGGAAATGCTAAACGCATTTACTTGTCGCGTCGTTGATACCCCAGGCTCCTTACTGCCAAGCCGAAGTCATATGAAAAATGGCGCTAGAGTTACTGTCCGCCGAAAGTTTGGCTGCGTAATCCATCACCATCGGTGAAGTCTTGCGAAGGTTCGAGACCACCACTGAGCAACATGCCATCGACGATCGCTAACGATTGAGCTAGTTGTGCACGAGCTTGAATGGCTTTGATTTTTGATTCAAAGTAGACGCGACGAACGACAAGCACTTGGAGGAAATCCAATTCGCCTGCTCGATAGACTTCCTCCGATAGATCGAGACTCTTCTTAGCCTTTGGGAGAATCTCTTCATCATATCGTTTCACCGCAGCGGAGGAGGCTTCAATCCCTTGTGAGGCTTTGGCCAATCGCGAGCCGATCGAGAGCCGAACTCTCTTCACGTTCTCCACCGCTCGCGTATAGTCTGCATGCGCTGCGGCGATATTGCCCTGGTTTTTGTTGTTGATAGGGATGGGTGCCCCGACCTGAACGTTGAGCATTCCCGAGTCGGTTCCATTGTCGTATCCCGTTCCTAGTTGGGTCGACAGGTTGGGAATGTACTGCGCCTGTTGTCGCTTTAGAATGGCCAGCTTCTCGCAAACAATCGCATTCGCTACAGCATACTCGGGACTCTTCGAGATCATCGCTTCGAGCATGGCGTTCCAATCTGGAACGGAGTCTACTGTTCTTTCGTCACTCTCTAAATGAAGCGGCTCAGCCCCAGGGATGCCTGCTACCTGTGTGAGTTGCTCCCAAGCGCCTCGAAATGCGGCTGCAGCTTGTTCAGCAGCGAGGGATATCTCGCTCAACAGTGTCTCAGACTGAAGCACTTCGATGGCGGTTCCTTCTTCTGCGTTCTTTCTCTCAATTGCGACATCGACTCCCTTCTTTGCGACAGCCTCGAACTCACGAATTGCTTCGAGTTGTTGCTGAGCTCCCAAGGCTTCGTAGAACAGCGTCCGAACATCCGTGAGCACCCGCTGGCGTTGCGTTTCTGCTTCCCATTGCTGTGCAGAGAGTGTGCGACGCAATACGTCTCGATTTAGTTGGAGTTTGTTACCACGAATGAACTCTTGTTCGAAGAAGACACCCTGTTGATCGGTGCCTCGGTCGGCAAGTTGTTGACCAAAATAGCCCAAGGTAGGATTGGGACGCATGCCAACCTGATTTTGCAATCCTGCCGCTTTTCTCGACAACGCCTCGGCGCTGCGAATAGCGGGGTTGTTCTCCAAAGCCAATTCCTCTAGATCGACGAGCGAATACGAACCAGACGGACTGTTCTTTGTCTCAACCAGAAAGGCAGCAGAAGCAAGAACCGTCGGGCTTTGTTGCGATGTGCTAGAGTTGACGTCAACAGACGCCAAATCAACTCGATTCGACGAACTCACGTAGGATGGACTTTGTTCGAATGGCAAATCGGCCGGAGTCGCATCCAAAGTCTGTGGGCTGTTTTGAGCGGTTGATGCAATTTTTGCAACAGGGGCGGGGACTCGGTCGGGATTCCAGATACTTGTCTTTCGAGCATGGCATCCGCCCACCAATGCCAAACAACAAGCTATACATGCCACACTCCAACGGACGCCATCGACGTATCGAGGAATATCGAGTACGCGAGCTCTTGTAGTAGGTTGATGGTGATCCTGAGAGTGGTAAGTTTCCATGCACGAAATATCGACGCATAGGAATCGAACCTGTGGCAATGGTGAGGTTGTCTCGATTTTCCTGCAAGGATAGACAACAGAACCAGTTCAATCGGAAACGCTTATTGCTAGCGATTCACGCGATGGTGATTTTGTTCTGTCGAGACAGCCAAACAAGCAAACCTTTTTGAAGATGCATCCGATTGCCCGCTTGGGCGATGACAATGCTGTTCTCGGAATCGATGACATCGTCGGAGATCTCGAGTCCGCGTCGCGCAGGCAAGCAATGCATGACTTTGCAGTGCTTCGGTGCTTTGGCCATGAGCGATGCATTGATTTGATACGGTCGAAACGCTGCGTTCCTCGAAGCCGATTCAGCCTCTTGCCCCATGCTTGTCCAGACATCGGTGTAGACGAAGTCGGCGTCCTTTATCATGGGGGTAATTTCTTCGCACTGATCGAAATCGATCCATCCAGCATGTTCGCGGGCTCTGTCGAACAGCTTGCTGGAGATATGATACGCTTTGGGCCCGACCAAACGAAACTTCATGCGGCCTAGTGCGCAAACATTCAGCAGGGATCTCGCGACGTTGTTTCCATCTCCGACAAAGGTCAATTGCTTGCCTTCGAGGTTCCCGATCGACTCTTGCATGGTCATGAAATCAGCCAGAGCCTGGCAGGGATGAGATTGGTCCGTCAGTCCATTGATGACAGGAATGACATTGTGAGATGCGAGCTCCTCGATGGTCGAGTGCGAGATCGCGCGGCAAACGAGAAAGTCACAATACTCCGCTAATACACGGACAAAATCGCTAATCGATTCTCGTTCACGCCATCCGACATCATTAGTCAAGTAGAGGGCTGCCCCGCCTAGTTGTATCATCCCAGCTTCGAAACTCACGCGCGTCCGCAAACTTGATTTTTCGAAAATCAAAGCGAGGGTTCTATTTTTGAGCAACTCAGTTCGGTCGCCAGACGCCATCTTTCGCTTGAGTTCGTCTGCTAGCGCGAGCACTTCGTGGAACTCATTGATCGCGAGATCAAAGAGCGATCTAAGGTGTTTCATATTGTTCAGGGGGTAGTGATTCGTGTAGCGGGAGATTGGCGGCTTTGAACGATCTCAGTTCCAACACCTGCGGTCGTATAGATTTCGAGTAGCAGCGAGTGACGAAGTTGGCCGTCAATAATGTGCACTTTTCCAACACCGCGATTCAATGTGGCGAGGCAGGCTTCGACTTTTGGAATCATGCCACCGGCGATAACACCGTCGTCAATCAATTTTTTCGCTTCCGCTGCGGTTAACGAGTGGATAACGCTTTCTGGATCGTTTTTGTCAAGCCGAACGCCATTCACATCGCTGATAAAGATAAGTTTCTCGGCGCCTAGCGCTTCGGCTACGGCCATTGCCGCAGTATCCGCATTCACATTGTACTTTTGTCCATGCTCGTCAATGCACATCGATGGGATAACGGGTATTTGTTCTGTATAGGTGAGCGCTTCAATGGTTTGACGATCGACACGCGTGACTTGCCCGACGTAGCCGAGATCTAGCGGTTCGGAATCTGGTTCTTCGAGAAGAAGCTTCTCACCGAACAAGACATTCGTAGTGCGGAAGTTCAAATTCATGGCACGCCCACCGAGACGCTCGATTTCACTCGTCAGTTGTTCATTCAACTCGTAACCGAGGACTTTTTCCACGATCTCAAGTGTCTTTGGATCCGTGAAGCGTCGACCTTTGATCCAAACCGGTTCGATCGCCGCCGCTTCCATGGCTTTATTGATCGAAGGACCGCCACCATGCACAACGACCGGTCGCATGCCCACGGTTTCCATGAAGATGATATCGAGCAGCGTATGTCGCATCGCATCGGGATTCCCCATCAACGAACCGCCAAGCTTGATGACGGTCGTCTTACCACGAAAACGACGTATCCACCCCATGGCTTCGATAAGCGTATCTGCCTTGGCAATTGCTTCGATAGGGGCTTTCACAGAATGATCTCGCGAAGGGTAGTGTTGTGATGTGGATCGATAAAATTTACGGCCAATAAATCAACAACGCCGACTGGAACGTTTGCTCTAGTCGGCGATGCAATTTTTTAATGGAAACAGGAGAATCTAACGACGACTCGAAACGAGGTTCGCGAATTAGAAGCCAATCATTGTAGGTCAAGCCAGCCCCCCGTGTCAATCTGACGCAGGCTTGGCAAGGCATTTCTAGAAACATCACAACTTTTATGCGAATTTTGGGAAGTTGTTTGAACGGAAATTGCCCCTGAACGTCACTACTATCAGTAGACTGAATCTATTTTACCGATTGGCATGTGAGCATTTGTGATGCGACTTACACTCCGAACTTTACTAGCATACCGTGATGGCGTTTTGGAACCTAAGGACGCCACAGCTTTAGAAGCCAAACTGCGTGAGAGCTCCACTGCTCGTCAGATATCTCAAAGGATCGACCAGAGTATTTCCAATCCCCGACTCGCACCGATTCCTTTAGATGCGCGAGAATTCGGATTCGACGCAAATCAGATTTCCGAATACTTGGATGACACCATTTTGGCAGAGCACATTCCAGAAATGGAACGTAGATGCTTAGAAAACAACGCATTGCTTAGCGAAGTCGGAAGCTGTCACATGATTCTCAGCCGAGCGATCTCGCAATCGATTGAGATTCCGGACAGGTTGAGAAGCAGGATCCATTCGCTTCCGACCAGTCCTGCATCCCGTCCGAGTCGGCTTCGCATTCATCGATTGGGCAAGGATGGAAAGACGATTCGTTTCGATAAGCCTTCGACGAAATCGGGAGTTGCCGACGATCGGTCACACGACGCTTCAGCATCCAAACTGGAGCAAGTAACCAAGCCTTCGATGCGATCCTCTTCGATCGAACCACGAGGAGCAGGTATTGAGTTGAACGAAGGGCTCGGTCATCAAGTGCCTGAATATTTGCTTGGTAGCGATCGCGGACGATGGAAGTCGATTGCTATGGGTGCCGCTCTTCTCGGGGCGTTAGTTGCGGTTGGTGCATTAGCGATTGGACCGATCGAGCAAATCCGAGAAATGCTCTCGCTGAATCAAGAGCCGATCGAGGACAACGCTACTCGCGAATCGAAAGAGAGCCCTAGACCACCACAGATCGATAAGAATTCGGCTGCGGTCGTCGATAAACCAGCAGCCGAGAAAGTGAATGATTCTATCGCGGCAAACGCTGGGGGTACTGCAAAATCTGATGCCGCTGTGACACCGAATGCAACCCAACCAGAAATAGAAAAGAAGCCATCGAATGATTTGGATCGCTCGGCTTCGAGTCCAATCTTGTCCTCAACCGATGGAGGCAAGGTCGATAAAGCCGTGGAGAACAGCGAGGTTTTGCCAAGTTCCGAAGCGACCAAAACCAATGCGACGAACAGAACAAATTCAACGACAGCTAGGGCAGAACTGCAGTGGCTTCCAGAAACCGCAGATTCGTCCGCGGCGGTTCTATTTGCTGAACGAACAAACGAGAATGGTGAATCCACTTGGGCACAAAGTAAACCGGGGAGCAAATTCAACCCGAGTGCTCGCGTAGTAGTTCCACCGTTTCAGCGAACCGAGTTGCGAATAGAGCCCGGCATTCGCTGTGTTATCGCTGGCGAGACAATCATCAGAGCCGTCGATCATAATGCCATGACAACGTGCTATGTTCCCATCGGCAGGCTCATCCTTTTTCCGACTCCCGATGCCAAGCAAATAGTGATCGATTCCAGTGGCTTTTCCTTGAAGATTGAGTTTGAGAATCTTGAGTCCATCTGTGCGGTCGAAATCGGCAAACGATGGAAGGCTGCTAGCAACGATGATATTGCCAGTGGAAAAATCACCGTACAGCCCTTTGTGCAGACGATCGGTGTCCAAGGGAAAACGCGTGTGACGTTCATTCCTGCAAGCACGAATGAGCCAACAGCAAAAGCTTCAACCGAGGAGTTGGATATTGGATCTGTGTTTGCCATGCGAGATGGGAAAACAAGCAAACATGAACTTTCTGATAAGCTCCCAGCATGGTTGCCTAGCAGTGTTGAGAATCCTATCGATCAACGAGCTTCCAAGTCGTTGCAACAGGCATTAGAGAAATCGACGGAGTCCGATGTGCGCTCAACGCTACGAGATCTTGTATCTAGCAAGCTTCAAGAAACCGCTACCTTAGCGACGCGCACGCTTATGCTGCTCGATGACTACCAAGGCTTGGTAGGCAACAACAGTATCTTCACTAGAAAAGGAATGTTTGCACACACGTCGAAGTGGCTTGATAGGCTTCCAAGCCACCTCGCAGAAGATGGCCAATGTGATCAACTAATCAAGGCTATCTTCCAAGGGAACGAAGCTCGAGCGGGGACATTGTTGAGACTGCTCATACCGTTTACCAACGATCAACTGGAAGCAGGTGGTGACAAACTGCTTGTAGAAGCACTTTCAAGCAGTCATGCCGACGAAAAGACGTTAGCGATTTGCCAACTCGATGCGATCACAGGAAATCCTCTTGGATATCATCCCGATCGACCGTCCCATGATGCGATCCTTCAGTGGAGAAAGATTCTTTCAAAAGGAGAGATTCGATATGTTCACGCCCAGTAGCGTTTTTTGCTTCCCGATTAGATTTTCTTTGAGCCCAAAAGTACGCGTCGAAAGCTCGCGACGATGGATTTTTGTCGTTTCGTTGGTGGTATGTCTCATCGCTTTTTCACCAAACTGCTTTGCACAGCCGAGTGTGATAATGCAATCAGCCGATGGCGTGGTTGTTGGGCCTGATAGTCAACAGATCACTTTGCCACCGGGAGCGGCACTAAGCAAGCCCTCGGTAGCACCAGGCCAAACTCCCCCTGTGCAAACTTCTCCAGGCAAGCCAGGGAAGACCAATGGAGCCAGTGCACCTGGCCAACCAAACCAAACGGGGCAACCTGCAGATGCCGCTGCCGCGAATGCGAAGCCGGAATCGATCAAGCGAGAAACATCGCCGCCCGAGCCACCGAATAAACGAGAGTTTGATGCGAAACCGGATGATCAAGGGATGATTCAGTTTCAGTTTCGAAATCAACCATGGCCTGATTTGCTGCGATGGTTAGCAGAAGCGTCGAATCTCTCACTCGACTGGCAGGAGCTTCCCAGCGACTATTTGAACATCGCCACTCAGCGGAAGTATACACTCGAAGAAGCACGAGATTTGTTTAATCGGCATCTACTGGCGCGTGGTTACACAATGTTGGAGTTGGACGGCATGATTCAAGTGGTAAAGACCGCTGGAATCAATGTCGCATTGGTGCCAAAGATTGCTCCGGAAGCATTATCGACCCTCCCTCCAAACCGTTTCGTCCGAACCTCCTTTAGTCTCAATTCATTGATGGCAAAGGATGTTGTGAAAGAGTTTGAACCGCTCATCAGTTCGAACGGAAAACTGAATGCATTGGAGTCCACCAATCGACTAGAAGCCATGGATTCCGCAGCGAACTTGACAGAGCTCTTTCGTGTGCTGGATGAAGAGCAGTCGGAGATCGCGCAAGAGGGACTAGCCCGAGAATTTGAACTAGAGTTCGTTCGTGCATCGGAAGCGAAGGAACAGCTGTCGAGCTTTATTGGATTCGACGACAAATCCTCGTCGAAGCGACCGACAACGCCTCAGGAACTGATGATGCAACAGCAACAAATGCAGATGCAATTGCAGCAGCAACAACAGCAAGGTAAGCAACCGGCCTTGCCTAGCAAACCCTCCGAGATATACATCGTGGCGAATGTTCGCCGAAACAGCATCATCGCGCACGCGCCACCCAACAAGATGGCCGTGATTGCAGCCTTTATCAAGCGAATTGATGTACCAAACGACTCGGCTGCCAATATGCAACGCATGGAAACGCGGATGCGAGTTTATCGTTTGACATCCCTCGACCCAAAGCAGCTTGTCGCTTCCATGATCGCTATGGACGCTCTCGAGCCTACGACAAAACTGGAAGTGGACGAAAAGAACAAAACGATTATCGCTTATGCTTCGTTAGGCGATCAGTTACTGATACAGCAAACCATCGATCGCCTCGACGGATCGGCTAGAGACGTCGAGGTTATTCAGTTGCGTAGACTGAGAGCAGAGGATGTGGCTGGCACGATTAAGTTCCTTATGGGAAAGGAAGAGTCGAAGGAAGACAATCGCAATCGCTACTACGATCCATGGGGTTCAAGCCAGAAGAAAGAAACTACCGACGGATTTCGTGTTGGAGCAAATACACAGGACAACCAAATCCTTCTTTGGGCGACCGACGTCGAGATCAAAGAGGTCAATAAGCTGCTGATGAAGCTCGGTGAACTACCTCCCGAAGGCGGAAATAAAAGCCGAGTTCGAGTGATTGATGCTAGCAGGTCGCAAGAGACGAAGGAATACTTGCAGAGACTTCAAGAAGCTTGGTCCAAGATGTCACCCAATCCCCTGAAACTGCCACAAGATTTTGAATTCGAGTTGGACAAAAAGATAGATGTGATCAAGCCAAAAGAGCCAATCGATTCGGAAGAGCCGATAAAGGCCAAGGATGAAAACGAGACTGGCAGCACTACTGACAAAAAGAAAGAGAATACAAATACCAACGACATTACCGAAGTGTCGATTCACTCAAGGAGCTTGCTTAACCCATCGGACGCAATTCCTCAAATCAATCGATTCTCAAATATGGTAGCATTTCAATCCAGCGATCACGTGAACTCAGAGAAGGTAAAGGGAGATGTGAAAGCAAGTAAGACAGATTCACAATCAAAGACTCAATCATCGACTGGTGGTACAACGATTGCTGATGCAAAACCGATTGAGATCAGCTTTGACGAAGCTGGAAATCTTGTACTCAAAGGGGATGATCTCGATGCTCTCGATCGCCTCGAACGCATCATGCAAACGAACGCTCCACCTCAGAAAAGCTACGAGGTTTTCTATATCAAGAATGCACGGCCTAGCTGGATTGAGTTGAATTTGAAGGACTATTTCAAGGAAGACGATGAAAAAGGGAAGAAAGATTCAGACTTATTCGGATTTATCTTTGGATTCGATACGCCCAAGGAGAAGAAGAGCGATCCTCAGCTTGGCCGCCAGCGTAAGTTAAAGTTCATCTCGGACTCGGACACCCGTAGCTTGATGGTGATTGGAGCCAATGAAAAGCAACTTAAAACTATTCGAGAGTTGATCGAACTCTGGGACGTACCGGAAAAGACGAACAAACAGCGACTTCGGTTTACCAAGCTGGTTCGCATTGAACATTCGAATGCGGAATCTGTTGTTGAGACAATTAAGGACGCCTATCGAGATCTGTTGAGCACGAACGACAAGGCTTTCAACAAAGGCAAAACGGGAGCAGGTGGCGCGACGGAGTCGAAGCATGATGACTCTGGAGACTCCATCAGTGAAGGTGGAGGTATGAACTTTAGTTTCACCGGTCGACTCTCGATGGGGATCGATCGCGTAACGAATTCCATTTTGGTCTCGGCCGAAGGCGAGGACCTGTTAAAGCTGGTCATCGAAATGATCAAGGAACTGGACAAAGCCGCCGAGCCGAGCGGAGCGGTGCAAATGATTCAGTTGGGGGGGACAAATTCCGAGGCCATGGAGAAAGCCCTCATGGCGCTGATGCGCAGCGGCGGCGATAAAAACCAACGTCAGCAACCCAATGAAAATGCAGACAAAGGTAAACCTCCGACGAATCAACAGCAACAAACAGCGTCACCGAGTAACAAAAACAAAAGTTCGCGTAACCGCTAGCGTTCGGAATCTCTGTCTTGCCGTTTCCTCTTCGACTTACCCCGTTGCCGGAAAGGGGTTTATTCGTATCCTTCTCTGACCTAACCTAAACCACTAGCAACTTAAACCACAAAAATTTCCAATATACCGACGGGTTCGTCGAATTCGAAAGACTATGAGAAAATCAACACTTTTGACAACTGGTTTATTGATGGCTTTTGCCACTCCTGTTCTTGCGGAACGACCGACTGCCCCGAGGCTTTTCTCCGGTAAAGCTATCGTCTACGCACGCGTGAATGACTCGCGAGAATTAAAGGACAAGATGGCTGAAACTTCCACTGGGAAGATGACAGAGGATAAGGATATAAAACCTATCATCGACAGTTTCTACACCTCCTTTACCCAATTGGTGCAGGGGATGCAAAAGGAAGTTGGTGTTAACTTCGACGAACTGCTTTCGATTCCTAATGGTGAAATGGCAATGGCTGTCATTCCTACCAAAACGAATCCTGCGATTTGCTTTTTGATCGAGGCAGGATCCGAAATGCCAGCCGTCGAATTGATCATTGAACGCTTAGATCAACGCATTCTTGAGCGAGGCAATCTGAAGCGTGTGACGAAGTCAATTGGAAAGCTCGAAGTGGTGCGATACGAATCAGGCAACGCATCGCGCCAATTCGGATATTTCATCGACTCAGGTGTTTTGATTGCAAGTACCACTGCTGACTACATTGAAACATTGGCGCAGATTTGGCAGGGAAGCGGTATCGATCATACTCCACTTGCAGACAATCGAAACTTTACCGACATTCTTAGCCGATGTGTGGGGACTGCTGGAGAGCGTCCCCAGATTTCGTTTTATGTCGATCCAATCGCGATCGCCCGAGAATCTCTAAAACAAAGTCCATCTTCGTTCATCGCCTTAACTGCGATGAAAACCCTGGGACTAGATGGCTTCAAAGCGATGGGAGGTAGTTTGATTCTTGGAACGAAAGAGTTCGATTCGATTGCTCACTTCCACATGCTGATGGAAACCAATCGCCAAGGGGTTCTGCGTGCTCTTCGCCCCAAGAGTGGATCGACAGAGCCAGAAGCATGGATCAACGATACCGTGGTCAGTTACAACACCATGAATTGGGATTTTCAAAAAACGCTGAAAGCAGTTCAGGAGATCGTTGATACATTTGGTGGTGAAAACGCCTTCGAAAGCAATGTTATTGCGAATGCTAATCGAGAAACAGGCATCGATATTCGAAAAGACTTTTTGGAGCAATTGGATGACCGTGTCACGTTGACTCAAGTGGTTTTGCCCTCCAAGAAGATCAATAGCCAATCCAATTTGTTCGGTATTCACATGAAGAAATCGGATCGCTTGAAATCGGAGACTTTGCCAAAGCTCTTTGAAAAAGCCAAATTACGTGAATCGCGATGGACATCGAAGCAGATCGGCGACACGACGGTTTACTTTCTGGACATCAACATCAATAGCGCGACAGTGCGAGCTCCACGGCCAGCCTTTGCAATGGTGGGCAATGATCTTCTGATTAGTGACGCATTGGAGTCGATTGAACAAGCGATCGCGACGTTCGAGGACGGCGATAGCCTGCTCAGCGATTCGATCGAGTACAAACTTATTCGTGACAAGATCAAAGCTCAATTGAAGGAAAAAGAGTACTCGATCATGTCGTATCAAAGGCCAGAGGAGCAACTGCGGTTGTTCTACGATCTTGCAAAGGATCCAGAAAACGTGAAGAGATTGGAAGATATGTCCCAGAATAATCCTTTCTTCGGTGCCCTCGTCTCAGCACTCAAAGGACGAAATCTTCCGCCCTTTGAGCAGTTGTCCAAATACATGGTTCCCGCTGGGGCCTTCATGACGGAAGAAGAAAACGGATTGCACTACACGACTTTTACACTCAAGCGAGACTAACGATTAGTGCTTGCAAGTGAATTGAGAATTTGGACTTTAACCGACTGTAGAAAACGAAACATCCGATGAGAAGACTTTTGGCCCTTGTTGTAGGCGTTGTCATGTTGTCTTGCGGGTTTTGGACACTGCGCCAATCGGATGAGGCGAATGCATCTTTGCAGTCGAAGGATCTTGGGGCAGTGCTGGAACCGATGCTTGCAGAACAATCGGCTGCATGGAATCGTGGTGATATCCCCGCGTTCATGAGAGCTTATTGGAACGACCCAAAGATGACGTTCAGCTCCGGCGGAAAGACCGAGCGAGGCTGGCAGGCTACGTTGGACCGATACAAGAAAAACTATCCAGACAAAAAAGCGATGGGAAAGCTTACCTTTTCGGAACTGGAGACGACGCAGTTAGACTCCAATGTTGCATTGATGTTAGGGCGTTGGAAGCTGGAGAGGGATGAACCAATTGCCGGCAACTTTTCATTGGTCTGGAAGATGACTGAGAATGGTTGGAAGATTGTTCACGACCATAGTTCTTCGGACAAGCAAGCAACGAATTGAACAATTGTGCCGCCAAGATTGCGGCCCAACTCTTTTCGATTTTGGCTACAATCGCTGCATGATTCGACTGCAAAGACTCTTGGAACTCGTTGTATTGCCCGTCATTTGGGCCGTCCTTGTTCTCGCTGCGCTTCAAACCAAAGGGATTTTTTCAGAGGCTGATCATTCGGTGTGCGGCCCCTGGGGCTGCGGCCCAGAGATTGGTGATCTCGTGGCCATGCATGCTGCCTGGTTGGCTATTGTTGGCCCGCCGCTAATCTACTTCTTTTACCGCGCAAATCTGTCGAGCAAATTGTTGCGCCGGATTGCGGTCGGACTGTTCGCTGTTGGAATCCTTGGCTTGTTGGCCGTCAGCGGGTGGCAATGGTTCATCTGGTTGCCAAACGCGAGTACTTGGTCGAAAGACTATATTTGGCAGCGTTGTGGCTTTGCGATCGTAACCTCTGTCGATATTCCACTGATACCAGCTGTGTTGCTAGGAGTGATACTTACTGGAGTAAACCTTGTGCGAGAATGGAGGCGTGGAGTCGCAATGAGATCTCGAGTGACTCCATCCGAAGAGAGGGAAACTGTCAGCATCGGCTGATACCAATAGATGATGGAACATCAAAAGTATTTTGACAAGTTAAGGTATTGTCTTCAACTGGAGTCGGATGCGGAACGCGCGAGACTGGCTGAACGTCGCCAACGTCGCGGTGACAAGAATGCGGAGAAGCATGGCGAAGCTCTTATCGACTTGGCGATCGAAGACTACCGAACTGGATTGGGCGGGCGATATCTTCTTTCACTAGTGAAACGAAATCGTGAGATGGGTCTTCCATGGAATCGATTCCGAGTTGGGGCTCCGGTGTTGTTGTCCTACGACGAGGCACCGGAAGAAGATTGGCTCTACGGAATCGTTTCGGCTAGGAGTGCACGACACGTTGAGATCGCGGTCGATGAATGGCCGGATGGAAACAAATTTCGCATCGACTTGTCCGCTGACGAGGTTACTCGATCTCGGCAACTCTCTGCGATGAATCATGCACAAACCGGGCGAGCACGGGTTGCCCAAATGCGAGACATTCTGCTAGGGGATCGCGAGCCGATTGTGGACGAAATCAAGGAAATTGAGTTCCAAGCGGCGCTGAACACTTCGCAGCAACAATCGATCCTCACGGCGCTGGCTTGTCGTGACATCGCAATCATTCATGGTCCTCCAGGTACTGGGAAAACCACGACCGTCGCAGAGCTGATCTTCCAGGCTGTCAAGAAGGGTCTCAAGGTCTTTGCAACCGCTCCGAGCAACACTGGAGTCGACAATCTTTTAGACCGACTGACGCGATACAAGCTATCGATGGTCAGGATCGGCCACCCTGCGCGCGTTCAAGAAGATTTGCAACGATACACCTTGGATGCGATTATCGAAAGAGATCCTGCACAAGATGTGATTCGGGCCATGTTCAAAGAAGCCGATCAACTCATGCGGAAAGCGTCCAAGTTTACGCGTGCGAAACCCGCTCCTGGCTCAAGACAAGACATGAGGCAAGAAGCTCGAAGATTGCGAGACGATGCGAGGACTTACGAACGGCAACTCATTGCAACGGCACTCGATCGAGCTGATGTTCTATGCGCGACGGCGACCTTCGATCCCGAAGTGCTTGGCGACCGCCGTTTCGATTTGGCAGTTATTGATGAAGCTTGCCAAAGTACAGTGTCGGGTTGTTGGCCAGTGATTACGCGGGCGGAGAAGGTCGTGTTCGCAGGGGACCATTGCCAGCTTCCACCGACGGTATTGTCGGCCGAAGCTTCGCGCGAGGGGTTCGCTGTCAGTATGATGGAACGCTTGGTCGCCCTCTATGGCGAAAAGGTTACGCGTCGATTGACGACGCAGTATCGAATGCATGAGCATATCATGCAGTTTTCTTCGGATCAGTTTTACGATGGCTCTCTGATTGCCGATGCGTCCGTGATGTCGCATCGGCTGTGCGATCTTCCGAATGTGGCTACATCTCCATACTCCGAAGGCGCCGCGACTTTTATCGACACAGCAGGCGCTAGTTGGGACGAGGAGGAAGAGCAAGATGGTGAGAGTCGTTTGAATTCACAAGAAGGCCAGTTGGTCCTTCAATGGGTGGACCAATGGCTGGATCAAGGATTGCCCCCGAGTGATATTGCAGTCATCGCACCGTATGCAGCGCAAGTTCGATGGATTAGAGACCGTTGCTCATCGGGTGTTGAAGTGGACACTGTCGATGGTTTCCAAGGTCGCGAAAAAGAAGCCGTGATCATCAGTTTGGTCCGCTCGAACTCAATAGGAGAAATTGGATTTCTAGGGGATACGCGGCGAATGAATGTCGCAATGACGAGAGCACGAAGGAGATTGGTGGTGATCGGCGACAGTGCCACATTGGCGAACCATCCGTTCTATGCCGATATGATAGGCTATTTCGAACGGGTTGGTGGCTATACAACAGTCTGGGAATCCTACTAACACGGATCCGAATCAAAATCATGCATGCTCCCACTTTTGATCCGTTGAGTGATATCGAACCGTCCAAACCCGAGGAATCTTCAAGAAAGTCAGTCGCAAGCTTTTGGATCGGCTGTTTCGGCATAGCGATCTTATCTCACATTTTTGTATTCCTAGCGCTGAGACTTCTAGGAAGATTGCAGTTATTCTTGGAAGACTATCTTTTTACAAATAGCAATAATCCTAACTCGCGGGGCAATTACGTTTCGCCGGATAGGATTGAGCGCATTTAAACCACAATGCTAGAAGGGTTGCCCGATTGCGTCGCACAAATACTTCATGAATGGTCTCGCATCGGCGAATGCGGCTACTACGACTTCCACAAAGGCCTCCGAAACAACTACGTTATCATCGATCTTCGCCACCGCAGCATAGCTTTTGCGTCGCAGGTCCACGATCTCAGGATGATCGGTTGCTATCCCGCGAGGAGCCGTCTTGAGTGATTCACCATCCAGGGTAAAGCGTTTAGTAAATCGCGAGTTGTTTTTGCACTTTCTCCAAACCGACGGTTCATCCATGATGGATTGTCGGATCGCAGCAAGCGGTTCAGCAGGAGGCCTCCACATGCCGGCCGCGACAAAACACTGATTTGGCTCAATATGAACGTAGTATCCGGGGGCATGAACATCGCCTCCCATGGAATGGCGAAAGTGAATTCCGACATTGGTTTTGTAAGGAGTCTTGTCTTTCGAGAAACGGGTGTCTCGGTAGATGCGCATAATCGAACCACCCATGCGTTTTGGCTCAGCGAGTAGATATTTCGATAGTTTGGCGATTCCCGGTTGCATTTGACTGACGAACGCGATCGCGGGGAAAAGCACTTCAGCTTCGTATCTAGATTTGTTCTCCGTGAACCATTCACGCGTATTGTTCTTTTCCAATTCACGCAAAAACACAAAGGTCTTTTTGGTAAATAGTTCAGGTCTGCTAGTGACCGATTTCTTAGCCATTGGTTCTCTTTCGGTACATTTTCCCGTGTTTTGCGTTGAAATATCGTTACCTTCGTCGCAACCCTGCCAATTGGCATGATTGGTCGTGGTTCAGGACCGCTTCCCTACAGGAGCAAACCGCGAGACCGAGTACAATGAGGATTGTCCCAGTCACCGCGATTCTGTCGTATAGATTCATGGCCAGTTCCACTCACCATCATAACCTAATCAAGGATCCGGATGACTCTGCCGTCCATGGCATGAATCCGAGCGATCTCCATGGACCATCGGCAGCCGACTCTGAGAAAACGGTGGTCCGATCGGCCGCTCCGATCCAGGAGATACAGTTCCCTCCGCAACCGGAGGTTCCGAGTACGCCACGCATGCTGCCGTGGCAGATGGCAGCGGAGTCGTTGTTGGGGCTTCAGCTAGACCAATTTCGAATAGAAACGTTGGTTGGAATTGGAGGAATGGGGGCGGTGTTTCGCGGGAAAGACACGCGTCTCGAACGGGATGTTGCGATCAAGGCGGTACCGATTCTTGGGCGAGACCCTGAGTCGATGAGACGATTCCAGGTCGAAGCACAATCGGCAGCGAAGTTAGACCATCCAAACATAGCGAGAGTTTATCACGTCGGCGAAACTGCTGACTGGAGCTATATCGTCTTTGAGTTTGTCGAAGGAGTGAATCTTCGGGAGTATGTGCTCCAGCAAGGGCCGATGTCTATCGATCAATCTGTCTACATGATACGACAGGTTGCACAAGCGCTTCAGCATGCTAGTGAGCGTCAAGTGGTTCATCGCGACATCAAGCCATCGAACATTGTGCTAACCCGGGCGGGGCAAGCCAAGATCGTAGATATGGGGTTGGCGCGGGTTACCGAAGTCGTACGTTCCTCGAATGATTTGACTGCGAGCGGTGTAACACTTGGGACCTTTGATTACATTTCTCCCGAACAAGCTAACGATCCGAGAGACGTGGATGTGCGAAGCGATATTTATTCGCTTGGCTGCACGTGGTACTTTTTGTTGACGGGGTTTCCGCCTTTCCCTGAAGGGACACCGCTGCAGAAGCTCCTGATGCATGGTAGCAAGAACCCAGATGATCCTCGAAACTATCGACCAGAGCTTAGCGACTCCTTGATCGCGATTCTTCGAAAGATGATTGCCAAGCGGCCCATCGATCGTTACCAGAGCCCGCTCGATCTCATAGACGATTTGCAAACGTTGGCAGTCGTCGATGGGTTGGCGTGGACTCAATCCACCGATCCACGAGAATCCCTCGCAGCAGAGGGAGAGTCCTATTGGCGAAAACTCTTGCCGTTGCTGTTCCCTCTTATGTGCATCGTCGCGATTGCGATGTGGATGCAGAAGGATGCGGCCAAAAATGCATCGTTCAATATTCCAGATGTGGTTTTAGGGGAAAAGGATGCTGTTTTGCCATCGACGATCGCAGTGGTTCCGCCTACTGAATCATCTTCGGTGGTGCTCGAGGTCCCCGCCGATGCACGTAGTATTATTGTGGACGATCGATTTACGCTCGATCAGCTTTCAACGAACCGCCAATTAGCTTCGTCGCTCGAGCAAGCCGTGGAGCGCATCAATTTGACTCCAACAGCGGACCAAATTGTGATTCAGTCCGAGCGGCTTCAATGCCGTTCGAATTTACCGAAGCTGAATCGCAACCGTAATACGATGTTGATACATGGTCCACCAGGCAAACGCTGCAGGCTTGAGATTGAAACTTCGTTGGGAGATATCAATGAGTCTCGTGCGTGGCTTGATTGCTCAACAACCAGTTATGTCTTTGAGAATTGCGATCTTATTTGGAAAGAGAGCGATGTACGAGAGGTGCTCTTTCTCTGTCGTCCCGGCAGTATGTTAACTTTGATTGGTTGCACGATCACCATCGAAACAGAAGGGTCCCTGTCGAATGGTGGAGCACTGCCGATTGTGGTTCGCTGCGAATCGTCTGTGGAGTCGTCAAGCCCAGTCGATGACTATAGCAGCGCTCGCCTATCGTTCCGTGATGTGGTTGTGCAAGGGCGAGCGGACATGCTGCACGCCTCTTCGCCGATACGTGTGGAATGTTTGTGGAAGAACTCGGTCGTCGCCGTGAGTGGAAGCATCCTGAGTTTGCCAAGAGTCAATGTTGCGAATCGTACGACAAGTGTCGTGAGAATGAATCTTCAGAATGTCACGACATGGACGCCGCGGAGTTGGATATACGCGAGTTGGATCAGCGGAGATGCTCCACCGGTCCAAGTCATCCGAACGGCAGAGCAGTGTGTGTTTGGAGGTATGGAGTCGATCGTGTTGTGGGATGTGGCAGCGACAGACGAGTGGAAGTTCTGGGAGCAGTCAAAACGCGGCCAAGAACTCTCCCGTTGGCTCGATTTTCGCGGGGCGGACAATTACTACGACGAATCAGTTACCAAGCAGTTGCTCGAGGCAAGGTTGCGAAATGGGATGATGGAGCAACTCCCCTTTGTGCCTGAGGCAAAGCTACTCTCCGAGGAACGTGGACTCGAACCTGCGATTCCTTGGAGGGTAAAGCCAAATCCAGAACAAGTTGTCTCACCGTACTTTGATGTACGTGTCTTAGAATTGGTAGAAACCAGTTTTCCTCGCGGCGCTAACCTAGAAACTCTCCGTGCGCTCACAGACCCCAGCCAAACTTCAGGAAGTGATTCTGATGCACGAGGGATGCAGAATCGGTTACAATAGCATGCTCGTTCCAAACCGCTTTCCAATAGTTTCGATTTTGTGATGCCTACTAACGTGAACACTTTGAAATCTAGCTTTCCTATCCTGCTCGGACTGTTCGCGATTGGGACAGCAATTGTTTTCCCTAAGAATGGCTGGTCCGAGGAAGAACTTAGCTTCAACCGAGATGTTCGTCCAATACTCTCACAAGCTTGTTTTCGCTGTCATGGTTTTGATGCAAAAACGCGAGAATCCGATTTGCGGCTCGACACTCCGGAGGGGGCTTATGCGATACTGGAAGGTTCTGCAGCCATCGCTCCCGGCAAACTCGAACGTAGTAAGGCTTGGAATCGCATCAACTCTACAGATCCCGATTCCGTGATGCCGCCACCGTCTTCCAACAGGCAACTCTCGGAAAGTGAAAAGAAAATCCTTCAGACATGGATCGAACAAGGAGCGAAATACGAAAAGCACTGGGCATTAGAGCCAATACCCAGTGCCAAGGAATCTCTCAATATTGACAATTTTGTAGAGAAGGAGATTCGCAAACTAGAACTTCCCGTCAACGATCGAGCCGATCCAGTGACGCTGGTACGGCGTCTTTCGTTCACTTTGACTGGATTGCCTCCGAAATGGGAGGACGTCCGGTTCTTTGTAGCCGATCCATCACCCGCAAACTATGAGAAGCTTACCGAGCGTTATCTATCGAGCCAACACTACGGCGAAGAGATGGCAAAACACTGGCTCGATGTGGCACGCTATGGAGACACGCATGGTTTGCATTTGGACAACGAAAGAACGATGTGGGCTTACCGAGATTGGGTTATACAAGCGTTCAACAAGAATCTTCCCTTCGATCAATTCACCATTGATCAATTGGCAGGTGATTTGAGACAAAACCCAACTCAAGATCAAATGGTTGCCACTGGATTCAATCGTTGCAATGTGACAACCAGCGAAGGCGGGGCGATCAGCGAGGAGTTCTTGTTTCGTTACGCTGTCGATCGAACTAGCACAACAATTCAAACTTGGCTCGGGTTAACGGGTGGGTGCGCAGTGTGTCATGATCACAAATATGATCCGTTGAGCACATCCGAGTTTTACTCTATGTATTCATTCTTTTACAGTGCAGCGGATCCTGCGATGGATGGAAACATTGCCGAAACGCAACCTTTTCTTTCACTCGCTTCCGTAGAACAAAAGAATGCCAGCGCCGCCGCCAAGACAGCGGAGAACGACGCGCAATCCGAGTTGTTGACATTTGCTGCTAAACGAGAAAGCAGAATACCACTTCCAACGAAAGACACAGAGCCAAAGCCAAAATCGTTCTTTCGATCTCAGGTCTGGTTGGACGACGAGTTACCGATTGGTAGCAAGACGCGGAATACATCACGCAATGCAGAACAGTGGATTCAGAACTCAGATTCCCCTATGGGTGTCCGGCACCTAACTCAATCGTTTGGTAGTAAATTCGAGCAAACGATTTCAGGAGGATGGCCGACGATGACAATCCCCGACGATGGCAAGCTCCACTTCTGGGTAAAGCCCGATAGATTCGAACCACCGAAGGCTATAAGCCTCAGCCTCAAGGTTGGTAAAAAGAGCAAACGCTGGGTGTGGGCAAATAGCGAAGAGTCCGGAAAGTTGCTGGCTGCTGGACAAAAGGATGTAGAGGGGCCACTGCCTGTCGCTGGTCAATGGACGCAGTTGTCTGTTTCACTAAGTGACTTACCTGCCAACGATGTCGTGCAAGACTTGCAATTTGGACTCTTCAACGGAATCTGCGAGTGGGATGCATTCGTATGTTCCGGTAGTTATGAGAATACGGAGGAGTCGCATGACTGGAAGAAGTGGTGGGAGAAACAGAAGGGCAAAGAAGTGCTTCTTGCTACTGGCCCCATTGCCGAGGCAATCAAAGCAGGTCCAGACAGCGAACCTGGCAAGAAGCATGCATCTGATGTTGAGTCTCACTACTATGCGTACATTTGCGAACAGGTTAGTCCTGAATTGTTGGCCAAGCGTAAAGCCTGGAGAGCGAAGAGAGTTGAACGATCTATTTTGGAGAAGTCCGTTGTTGGAACGTTCGTATTCAAAGACCTGGATACTCCGAGGGAGGCCTTTGTGATGAAGCGAGGGCAATACGATGCCAAAGGTGAGCCCGTGAAACCTTCAACACCCGCATTCTTGCCAACGTTAAAGTTAGCCAATCCAGAGGCTCGGCCGACGCGATTGGATCTTGCAAAATGGCTTGTCAGTCAAGAAAACCCGTTAACGGCACGAGTAACGGTAAATCGATTTTGGCAGCAAGTGTTCGGCAGGGGGATAGTTCTCTCCAGTGATGATTTCGGCACTCAAGGAATACCCCCGACACATCCTGAACTGTTGGACGCATTGGCTGACGATTTTCGCAGTTATGGCTGGGATGTGAAACGATTGATGAAACAGCTCGTAATGACTCGCGCTTTTCAACGATCTTCAACGATTTCCGACCGATCGTGGGAAGTCGATCCAGAAAACAAGTTCTTTTCTCGTGGCCCTCGAATGCGATTAGATGCGGAACAGATTCGAGACAGCGTATTGGCCGCTTCTGGGACCCTCAATACAGCGATGGGGGGACGTGGATTTTTGACCTATCAACCGCCTCAGATCTGGGAGCCAGTTGGGTATGGTGATTCCAATACGAGATATTATCTTCAAGACCACGGACCCAGCATCAATCGAAGAAGTGTTTATGCGTTCATCAAACGAACGGCTCCTCCACCGTTCATGACGAACTTCGACGCTCCGAACCGCGAACAGTTCTGCACGAAACGTGAACGAAGCAATACTCCACTTCAAGCGTTGCAACTCATGAACGACGTACAATATGTCGAAGCAGCACGCGTTATGGCGGAGCGCGTGTGGGCTGCCAATCTACCATCCGATCTCGCCCGATTGGAATACATTATGGAGCAATCACTTTCTCGAAAACCGACCGATAGCGAAACGAAGACTTTGCTCAACGCCTATCAACGTTTCAAGGATCGATTTGCTGTGTCACCGGAGGATGCGAAAAAACTTTCGATGGTCGGAGAGACATTGACCAAGCCGGATTTGCCCGCGACCGAAGTGGCTTCTTTGGCATTGATGATAAACTTGATATTCAACCTAGATGAATTTGTGAATCGCAACTAGTCCATGCAAGCCTCCCTTTTCGTTCCGCCAGATGGTTTTGTCGCTGACGCTCGAAAACTCATTTTGGCCAGCGGTTCCCCGCGACGGAGTGAATTGCTGGAGAAATATGGCTATGATTTTCAAGTTCGTGTGCCAGATGATCATGCGGAGTGTGGCATTTGTTCTCGCGAAACACCGCCGGAATTGGTCGCACGACTCGCTTATCAGAAAGCCGCGAATGTCATAGAAAAGATCGAACGTGGGTTGGTGGTCGCTTGCGACACGGTAGCAGAGTGTGTGGCTATCATTCTGGGAAAGCCAGAAAACGTGGATCATGCTAGAGAGATGCTCAAACGCTTGCGAGGTCGAGAGCACTCTGTGTACAGCGGTTTGTGTATTTGGGACAAAGAGTCCGCTCGCCGTTCCATTCGTGTGGATGTTTCTCGCCTCAAAATGGACAACATTTCGGACAGAGAGATTGAGGCCTATCTTGAGACGGAGCAATGGATGGGCAAAGCAGGTGCATTTGGTTTTCAGGATGGTCCAGATTGGATCCATCTGATAAATGGAAGCCCGACGAACGTAGTCGGACTACCGATGGAACTGTTGGCGACTATGCTTCAAGAGTTTCGGTAGCTGGTTCTTTATGGATCTTCAAAAATCTACTCAGTCTTCGGTGTTTCGATCGCCCGCCCGTATCTTGGGCTTGATGCTTGGCGTCGTCTTTGTTGTGGAAGCGGCGGTCATGGTGATGTTGCCATTTCTAGTACCCGATAGTTTAGGAGAAACGAACCGAGCGATGGTCGACGCTTTTTTGTTGACCAGTATCTGCGCACCTTTGCTATGGTGGGTGATTGTTGGTCCGCTTCGTCGCATAGCGATACAGGAGCACCAGCGCAGCGAGACAATTGTGGCAAACGCGAGCGAAAGCATTCTTACATTTGATCGCGATGGAAACATTCTCTCACATAACCGAGCAGCTTCTAGTCTTTTTGGAGTTCCAGATGATTCGTGGCATCGAAGACATTTGCGAACGGTCATACCAGATTTCCCTGAGGAATTAGGCCGATTACCGCAGGATCTTCGCTTTTTTGGAATACGATCCGATTCTAAACAATTCCCGGTTCAAGTTTCGATCAGCGAATATCCCAGCGAATCAATGAGGATGTATATCGCGATCATTCGAGATTTGACGTGGTCCGAACGTGCTGAACAGGCGAATATTGAAGCAGTTCGCGAGAAAGAGGCACTGCGTACTCAGCAAATGGCGACCCTGGCGCAGCTCGCCACTGGTGTGGCTCACGAGATTCGGAATCCATTAACATCCATCAAGATGTTGATTCAAGTCAATCGTTCGAAGTTCGCGAAAGAAGGGCTTCCAACCGATGACCTTGAGTTGGTAGAAGGAGAAATCCGAAGAATGGAGCGATCCGTGAATAGTCTATTGGAGTATGCCCGTCCCGAAAGAAGCGAATTCTGTGAAGTGGATTTGAGTCATGTTATCCAACGAACACATCAACTGATCTTGGGTCGAAGCCAATCGCAGAACGTGACTGTTTCGATTCAGCAACCGTCGCATGCCATTCGCCTTCATGCAGATTCGGCTCAGATTCATCAGTTGCTCCTGAACCTATGCCTCAATGCACTGGATGAAATGCCAGCTGGCGGTGAATTGACCCTTTCCGTTCGCGAGTACGAAAACTCCGTGGAGGTTGCTGTTAGCGATACGGGGCATGGAATTGACGAAGGGATGATGGAAAAACTATTTACTCCATTTGTGACAACTAAGCCTGCTGGAGTTGGCTTAGGGTTGGGCATATGTCGTCGTATTGCAGAATCGCACCAAGGGTCGCTCGTCGCATCGAACAATAGCGACCGAGGTGCTAAATTCGTTCTTACTCTGCCGCTGATTATCAAATCCTTGCCTACCGATAAGCCTCACAACGATCGTTCGCTTTCCCACTCTGCCATGCCAATGGACCGTTCCACCCCAAGAGAGAACTCATGAATCGGTTATTGGTCATTGATGACGAGGTCTCCATTCTACGCGCTTTTGAACGTGCGTTTGCTGATGAGCATACTGTGGTTACGACAGCAAAATTAGGTAGCGAGGGAGAAGAGCTATTCGTTACCTCCAAGCCGGATGTCGTGGTGCTCGATCTCAGCTTACCCGACGTAACTGGAATCGAGTGTTTTAAGCGTTTGAGAGCCATCGATGCCCGTATCCCTGTGATATTCATCACGGGTCACGGCACGGTCGAAACCGCTATCGAAGCTACCAAATTGGGTGCATACGACTATCTGTTCAAGCCGCTCGAACTGGATGAGATTCGTGAACTGTTGTCCAAAGCATTCAATCTTAGCCGAATGGTGCGAGTGCAACCCGTTTTGTCCGAAGAAGCAAATAACATCGATGCCGACGCAATTGTCGGTCGATGCAAAGCGATGAAAGAAGTATACAAATCGATCGGTCTAGTCGCATCACAGAACATCGCTGTTTTGCTACAGGGGGAGAGTGGAACAGGAAAAGAGGTCGTTGCCCAAGCGATCTATCATCATAGCGACCGAGCGAATGGGCCATTCCAAGCGATCAATTGCGCGGCAATTCCGGATGCTTTGCTCGAAAGTGAAATATTCGGGCACGAGAAAGGTGCCTTTACCGATGCACAAAGACAACGAATCGGAAAACTGGAACAAGCCCACCGAGGCACTTTGTTTCTCGATGAAGTGGGGGATATGTCTCCGCTTACACAAGCCAAACTGTTACGAGTGCTACAGGACCAAACCTTTGAACGAGTTGGTAGCAACACTCCAATCACGGTGGACACGCGGATCATCGCGGCTACCAATCACGATCTCAAGAAGCTTGTTTCCGAAGGTTTGTTCCGGCTGGATCTGTTCTTTCGCCTCAGCGTGTTTTCGATCCAGCTACCTCCCTTGCGGGACCGAGGTGATGATCTTGGAATTCTGGCCGACTACTTCGTACGCAAGTACAGCAAAGCTTTCGGAAAGGAACTCAGGAGTGTTGCCCCGGATACGTTGAAAAAGCTGCAAGAGTACCATTGGCCAGGAAACGTGCGCGAACTCGAAAGTGTGATCAAGCAATCGCTCCTCAAGGCCCGCGGAAGTGTACTTCTGCCCGAGTTTCTTCCATCGTTGGCCGTTAATGACAGCGTCAATCCAGCATTCATTCGTGGCGACAGCGGTCTGTCTTCTGATTTTGTGGCAGCACTGTTAAAGAACGGTTCGAACAATCTCTATGCTGAAGTCATCAACAATACCGAACGACAACTTTTGACCCAGGTACTGGAGTTCACTTCCGGCAATCAATTGAAAGCATCCAATATCCTAGGCATTTCACGTGTGACGCTGAGAAGTAAACTGAAAATCCTAGGGATCCAAGCGAGCGATTTTGGATAACCACGCATTGCGGATCGTCACCAAGAAGTCGAGAAATTCTGAGGTTCACGGATTGCTTATCGATAGAGTAAATGCGACTCGCGACGTTTCATAAAATCAGCCATACCCGAAAGATAGATGGGCAGCATATCAATCCAGCCTTTACCTTTGAGGACCGCTTGTTCCATTGCTTTGCATCCCAAAAGTCGATTCAGGTTTTTTGTCTCCCAGGTATCTGCGTGAATTGTACGTAAACCCAGTGCGATCGTGAGTCCAGTCCGAACCGTTTGGAATTTACTTCGATCCAACACATCGATCTGTATACCCTTGCACAACTGTTTTTCGAACTTGCTTGACGAAGGGGTAAACTCAACCGGAACGAATGCAACGCCTGGCAGATGTTGCTCATTCAGCCAGTTGGACAACATAAGGTTGTCAATCCATGGAGCCCCTATCCATTCGAAAGGCGTATCTGTTCCTCTTCCCACAGAAAGGTTCGTCATCTCCAATAATCCAACGCCAGGATAGATTAGCGATTGTTTCATGGATCGCATGTTTGGAGAGGGATTGATCCACAACAGACCGGTCGAGTCCCACCATTGCGATCTTCTCCAGCCTTCGCAGCGGATGACATCGAGTTGAACTTCAAGCTTCAGCTCTTCACGCAGCATCATAGCAATCTCTCCAACCGTCATTCCATGTCGTACGGGGAGTTTGTGATAGGTCACGAAGGACTCCGAGTTGTCGTCAAGCATCGGACCGGCGACATCAACACCATTGATTGGATTGGGCCGGTCGAGGATGACAAACCTTTTCTTGTTCTCTGCTGCTGCTTTGAGCGCTTCCCCCATAGTTGAAATATAGGTGTAGAATCGAGTCCCAATATCTTGAATATCGAATACCACGGTATCGATTTCGGAAAGCATGGCGGCGGTAGGCTTGCGTGTTTCCCCATACAGGCTGTAAATCTTGAGTCCAGTTTTCGTATCCAGGCTATCATTCACCTTCGCGATGTCGAGTTTGCCCTCGAAGCCATGCTCCGGACTAAACAGAGCCTTGAGTTGCAAGTTTCTGGCGTTTGCTAAAAGCTCTACAGCACTATCTCCCGATCGACTCCGCCCTGTGTGGTTCGTAATCAAACCGACTTTTGCCCCATCGAGTGCGCGAAACCGGTCCCTTTGCAAAACATCCAAGCCTGTCAATGTGGAATAGGTCGTAGGTTCGACAATGGGCTTCTCCGCCAGACTGCTCGCGATGACGTTCAGGATTTTGCCTGCCAGCGGATTCACAAGGCCTTTCCCGTTAGGATGAACGCGATTGCTCAAGAAAACAAAGAACAGATCTTGAGCGGGATCTATCCAAAGAACAGTTCCTGTGAACCCCCCGTGGCCGACTGCAGACTCGGATAGCAAGTCACCTTTGTTCGTTGAGAAGCCCGTCCTTTTGTCCCAACTCAATCCTCGGATCCCACCGGGTACAGGAACTCCTTGCGACATCAATTGAAGCGTTATCGGAGCAAACACTTGCACCGATGAGGCATCAGCCTTTACGGCTTTGCCCATTCGCAAAAACATTTGTGCATAAAGAGCCATATCGCTGGCTGTTGAAAAGAGTCCGGCATGACCAGCGACGCCATTCATCAAATATGCTCGGGGGTCATGTACTTCGCCTTGAATCCACGCTCCATCACGTTGCTCAGTTGGAGCTGCTCTCTTCCTCAAGTTTTCACCTGGCAAAAAGCCTGACTCCTGCATACCAATTGGTTCGAAAATGTTCTTTCGTGAAAAAGCATTGAGATCTTGGCCACTCAATTTTTCAACGATCTTCCCGAGGACAATAAAGTTCACGTCCGAGTATTTGAAAGCTGTTCCAATGGGAGCCGTCAACGGTAATTCACAGATGCGTTCCCAAGACTTTTCGACTCCATTTTGATAGTCGGCCAACGCATTGTCTGGGATGAGCCCGCTTCGATGAACCAGCAGATCGAGGACGGTAAGTTTGTCTTTCTCTTTGGAATGGAACTCAGGCAGAATGTCGACGACTTTGTCGTTGATCCGCAATTTTCCCATTTCGATAAGCTTCATAATACTCGAGCCGGTGGCAACTGGTTTTGTAATCGACGCCATGTCGAAAACTGTGTCTACTGTCATCGGCTCGGGTTGGGGCTTTAAAGCTCGATTGCCATATGCTTTCAAGTGCAAAATTCGATCTTGCCGACCGACGCAGATCACGCAACCTGGCATCTTTTCATCCAAGATGGCATTCTCAACGAGTCCCTCGATCGTCTCGCTGCACAAGAGGCTAGGCGTCAAATCCGATTCTGAAGTTCTCTCTTGCTGTGCATTTAAAACAGACACACAGCAGAGCCAGAGAAGAAGTAAAGAGAAATGGTCGAAACGCATAGAATCTCGCAGAGGTGGCTAAAACGTGATATTACTGCTAGTTCACTATACTTGCACGCGACCACTCGCTCAATCAGAAAGAAATTGAATGAAAATCGCACGATAGTAAAGCAATCGATGAAGTCGACGGTTGCGATGGAACGTCGAGTAGGGTTTCCAACCTGCATCGCCAGTAGCTGTTCTTTGAACTTGTGCGACACCGCCGGAAGTTCTTGCATTCATCCCCAACATCCGAGGGAGCAGCCTGTATTGGGACATGCAGATGAGAATTACAAAACGCTCTCTAGTTGGTCGCAAAATCTACTCAACGTTTCAGTAGAAACCGAATTGCAAGGCGGACCGTCTCCTCGGAGAGTCTCAAAACTCTTACCCTATAGATGTGTATCGCTGCCGATTCGTTTATCTACTCACACGACCCCACAAGCAACTGCGTCTCTATTTGACGCAGTTACATGAGACGTGCTTAAACAAACCAAACCAAACCACGGTGGAAATCTCAGAGCAACACCGATCAAGCCATCGCTTTCGGCTTGGTCTCTCGAAGTCCGCGGCTGAGGATGTCGCGGAGCATCGGCGAGTAGTCTTCAAAACGAGCTTCGTCGGCAGGTCCGTCCGCATATTGATAAATTGCATCTCGAGGCTTAGCCCCTAGCGCGATCAATGTACTGGAAACGGTTCCGTAATCAGCGCCACGTAACACCATGTTCGCACGTCCCGTAGGTGTTGGGGAACGAGCAAAGACACGGCTAGCCACAGCGAGAAACTTTACCGGCGAATCTAAATTCTGAAGCGTTAGCAATCGGCTAGCCAATTGAACGCGTTCATCGCGAGGGTCATTCAAATTGCGACCGCCAACGATATTCAATCCCGATCGCATCGGGACGACCTCGTTCTCAGATTCATGATGAATCACGAACCCAGCGTCGCGATCGACAACGACAAGGTTGCACGCTTCGAATTGATGTTTGCCCAGTTCCTCCAGCGCTTTGTCTAAACAGGATTGTGAAGAAGTACCCTTAAGGGTCTCCTTGCAAAGAAGGCCTCGAGAACGATTGCTGCCAAGTGGCTCTAATGTCCGTCTGTTGCATATACCCACAAACACTCCGTGCTGGTTCACCCCAAGCCATGTCCCGCCGGTACGTTGATCGGTGGGACAGAGGACACGTGGTTTCCCTGCCTGAATGGTTGGGCCTGAACTGCGTCGGTCGAAAAACTCCTCTCGATTCGCTGCAACAAGGATAGGACTGTCAGAAACCACGCGATATTGAATGGCCAGTAAGCACATCGCAACATTCGCACTTTCTATGGTTGGAGCTTAAGAATCGAGCCACGGCTAACGGCATTTAATTGCGCATACAAGGTGCAATTGCGTGGCTCGCGACGGGCACTAATCTAACCAGATCGATGTCGCAAAGTCACCCCCCCTAATGGCTATTGCTAGCAAAAAATGTTGAATACTTGTTAGTACTTTGTCGAAACGCATTCGCCTAAACTCCCTGAACTGCCTAATTGCACAAAATCGGATGAAAGTGAGGCATGGCTCGGTAACCGATTGCTTCTTGTTCAATAACAGGCGAAAAGCGGGTACACTAGGGTTTGTCGATTGAAAAATGCGGATTCCAAAAGTGTTCCAAAGAAATGACTAAAGGCCATGGATGCGTTGAGATTGTTCACGAAATCACTAGCGGTTTCGATAGTGGGATTGGCTTTCAGCCCTGGTAGCATAGTTTATGCTCAGCCACTCCGTTCCAATATGCCAAATCGCCCCAATCCGAATTTGATGATTCCGTCGCGTGAACTGTTGACGCTATTGGATGAGGCGAAAGCCAACATAGAGGCGAAAGAATGGACCGAAGCGACATTAGCAATAGGGACATTGCTCGGGCTGGAAGACGCGGAACTCAAAGACGATGTCGGTGTCGATTACTTCTTAAAGCCAGGAAAGAGCAAACTCCGAATCATCAAGGGGAGTTTATTTGCGGAAATTGCCGACATCACGAATGAGCTTCCCGAGGAAGCGTTCGAAATTCTAAATGTGCGACATGGCGTGCAGGCCGAGCAAGCTCTTCGAAAAGCGTTAGAAGAAGGTGACTGGCGAGCCCTTGAGGTGGTCGCAACTCGCTATAGCTTTTTGGCGTCAGGACAAGACGCAACGCTTCTTTTGGCAGAACGAGCAATGCATCAGGGGGATTTACTGAAAGCAGCGATGTTGTATGTCAGATTATTTGAACAGAACCGTGCTTTTGTTCGATTGGGGCCATCGGTCGCGTTGGCTGCTGCATCCGCATTCCTCGAAGCAGGAAGTTCCGAGGAAGCCAACACCGTTTTGACAGAGCTTTCACAGAAAACTCCGAGCGGAAAAGTGAATTGGTATGGCAAGAACATCCAATGGAGCAATGGAGCAATCGATCTTGGTTCCGTCTCGGAATTGCTCTTAACGAACAAAGCAACATCGGTGCAGCGACCTGTTAAGATGCCGCTGATTTCTGGTGGGAATGCGCAACGCAATTCTAGTTCTGCAGCCGGAGTGCCTTTGCCTACGCTTCGTTGGCATGCGGAGTTGCACGAGTCGAGTCAGCATCGACAGAATCTTCTGTCTTCTATCAAAACGCAGTCCAGTTTGCCTCGGGATGCTGCCGCGACGATCATTCCGTCGAGGGTACCTATCTGCATCGGTCGCAATATCGTAGTTTCAACGTATGATCAACGGATCGTCGCCATCGACTCTCTAAACGGACTGCTTCAGTGGGTCCAACCATACTCAGGTATGCCGCTCGGGATCGCGATGGATGGCATATCGACGCGGCTGTCTTTGGCGCGTGACGATGAGACCCCCGACTATTTGGCAAAACGGGTCTGGGGTGAAGCGGCGACGGGTAATCTAGCGAGCGACGGAACCAGAATTTACGGCGTGAGCGAACTGCCCAGTATCGATGTTGCAGAGTCCTTTGCACTCGGACCAAATGCTAGGTTGGCGAGGTCGCTTGTGGCCAGAAACTACAATGTGCTTCAGTGCTGGAGTGCGCCTGGTGAGGGCAAGTTACTTTGGGAAGTCGGTGGCATAAAGAGTGAGCGAGAACCGGCCTTGATCAACGCTTTGTTTCTCGGGCCACCATTGCCGCACCGCGGAGAACTGCTCATCATGGCTGAAATCAACAGTGAAGTTCTTCTACTTTCGTTGACTCCAGAAACTGGAAAGCTCCGATGGAAACAACCATTGGTTTCCAATGCAAACGGAACGATAGCATCCGACGTATTGCGACGGAATGTTGGAGCATCGCCTTCGGTGGATGGCAATATCGTCTTTTGCCCGACGCTGTCTGGATATTTGGTCGCGTTTGATCTGCACTCGCGCTCGTTGCAGTGGGCTTTTCCGTATGAAATGCGTGAGTCCACTTCGTTCTCTCAGGTTGGCGCTTTTGGCGGCGAACAGATGGGGGACTACTCTCCCTTTGAAGCTCGCTCAGCAGACCTGTCGCCAGTGGTGAGCGATGGCGTTGCGGTTTTTTCGCCAACGGAAGGAAACGGTGTTTTTGCAGTTTCCGTTCAGTCCGGGAAACCCTTGTGGTATGAACTCAAGGAAAGGACGTACCAAGTTCGCTATGTGGGTGGAATCGTTTCAGGCACCGTGATCATCGTTTGTCAGTCCAGTGTCTATGGATTGGATTTAATGACAGGCAAAGAGCGTTGGCAGATCCCGCTCGGTCCTGCTCAGCAAGTTGTTGGCAAGGGGGTTCGAAACGGTACAAAGTATTATTTGCCAACCGCAGAGCCTTCCATTTTGGAGCTTGGTTTAGATACGGGCAAGGTGCAGGACTTTATCCGGCTGGAGCATGTACCCGGGAACTTGATCTACGCGAACGATAAGCTTATCTCGGTATCTCCTCTTCAGATGGATGCATATGCAATACGCGACTTGGTTCGAAGCGAAGTAAAAATCGAACTCGAAAACTCTTCGGTCTCGACTCAATCGATGCTAAAGCGGGGCGAGCTCGCGTTGGCGGAAGGCAAAATCGACGAGGCCATGGAACTGCTTGAAAAAGTGTATGCGTCCGATCCAACAAATCAGGACTACTGGGGGTTGCTCCGAAAAGCATCGACGATGGCGCTCGGGTCTAATTTTGAAAAATATGCATCTCGCATAGCAAGATTCGACATTGGATTGGAAAATGATTTTGTTTTCTTGCGAATGCTGGTTTTCGGACTTCAACAAAAGGGGCAATACGAAAACGTTTTGTTAAAGCTGTTCGAGTTTTCGGATGCTCGTACTGGACGAAGGCGTGAGCAAACGGCAATCACCGATTATTTCACGCCGACGGAGGAACTCACCATTCAAGAGGATCGCTGGATTGAGACTCAATTGACGCAGCTTTTTGATCGACTACCTAATATTGAAGACAATCCTAAGCTGAAATCAGCACTCGACTCGCAGGTGTCAAAACTTGAAGCGTTACCTCCTAATCTGCAACGTATCAAGCTGAAGCATTTCCGAGCTCACCCCGCGGTACGAAAAACGAGGAACAAGCTAGCGGAAGAACTGCTTAATGATGGCAAGCTGATGGATGCAGAAGAGCTACTCGTGGAATCGCTGGGTACCCGCCCCTTCCGTGAGTTCATGGCGATTGACCGAGAAGCTGCCATTTTACTCGCGAAAGTTTACCAGGTAGCGAACCGTCCTCATTTGGTCGACATGCTTCTCGGCGATGATAAGGAGGGGCGAAATGTTTTGAACAGTTGGTTTAGCCAATGGGTCGATTCCGATCCCGATCGTCGTTCGATAGAGATTGCAAGCGTTGGCGAACTGGAAACCAACGAATGGCCTAAAGGGAGAGTCGACGTCAAGATTGCAACCGCTTCAGACAACTTCGGAATGGACAATGCGATTGCTTGTCGCATGAAGTCATGCGTAGGCGAAACTCTCTTGGGCTGGGAAGTAACCAGTTCCGCCAATGATAATCTGATCACCTTAAAGAATCCGAGATCCAGATTGAGCACGACGCTTCGGCTTCCATCCCTTGATCTGGGAGTTCCCGTGAACGAAGTATTTGCGATCGATGGTAAGTTGATTCTGGATTCCAATCGAACCATCATTGCGGTAGATACACTGCTACCACCATTCGAATTTCAACAAGAACTCTGGCATCGTTACTTCGAGCCAGCTACACAAGAGATCGTTCCAGGCAGAGGCCGCCCGAAAGAGAGCGTTTATTGGGGAATACCGCTACCCAACAAAACGTTTCGAATCGTACATGCTGATCGCACCGGTATCTTGGTTATCAATGATGACCAATTGATAAGCCTGGATCCGAAGACACGCAATACGCTTTGGAGTCATTCCGGGTTTTCCGGTGGATCGTTTTCGGTTCGGGGCAAATCCCTGTTTGCAGTATTGCCGAGCAAGAAACTGGTGCAATTGGATTTGTTGAGCGGTCTGCAGTTGGATGCAAAAGAGTTTGACGGTGGATCCTCCATTTGTTTTTCGACAGGGGAGTACTTTTTGTTCGCTGACGAAATCAGACGAACGATACGGCTTGTTGATCCACTTCTAGGAAAAGTGGTCTTAGAACGTGTCTTGCCAACGGATGTTCAGATCGGTCTCCTCCCGAACGTTTGCGTAGTGGCGCTGGATGGCGAGGGAAAGTTAATCTATTGGAATTTGGAAACAGCCAAAGAATTCCAACATCAAGTAAGGCTCGAGGACGCAGAGTTTGGAGAAATCAACAGCGAGGATGTTCGAGAGAAAAGACTGTCGTTGCAAGTGTTTGGAGACAAGTTGTTGCTTTTGCCGTATTCTTCCGCATACAGGTACACCATGAGTGTCACGCCGACAGAAAGCGAACGTGGATTCGTATTGGTAAGCGGTTCTGTTTTTGCAATATCGATAAAGGACGGGGTGCCTCTTTGGGAAAGATCGGTTCCCGTCAAGGAATTTCGTTTCCCAACCCATCAAGACCGAGAACAAAGTCCCGCTGCATTCTTCGTCAGACGTATTTTGTTGCCCAATGCGAACGATAAAAAAGTGGGGGAAATGGCTTGTATTGCGGCGATCGATCTTCGTACAGGCAAGGTCCTTTATGAAAACAATGACACACCAGGAGTCAAGCAAGCCAAATCCTTTCACCAGCAGATCGATCCCTTGGGAAAGAAGATACAATGTACCTATAGC
Organism: Pirellula sp.; assembly: GCA_021300155.1. Classification (GTDB taxonomy): domain Bacteria; phylum Planctomycetota; class Planctomycetia; order Pirellulales; family Pirellulaceae; genus JBKCUI01. Next base: position 36,716 of record JAJTID010000077.1, on the reverse strand, counting down.
GGTATGCTCTTTGAGTTCACTTGGAATGTCAGTCAATCCACGAAGGAAGATGGGGCGAAGGCTGTCGGGTTTCTTGAGGAGGCTGACTACAAGGAACGGGTTAAGGAACTCTTCAAGAAGCTAAACGAAGAGCGGGAGAAAGCAGGAAGACTGCGTTCGAATGAACTGCCTCCTTTATCCCCCCAGCCATGAGACTCAGCGCGCTTCCTCGTTATTATCGCAATCTTCGGCGATGGCAGGAGATTATTGTTGTATTGCGTCGATATGGCCTTGCCGATTGGCTTAGCCGGCTTCGCGTGGACTTCATAAGGGACTGGCTCAAGGACGAGTCGGGGATCCCGCTTGCGAGCTACACGCGAGAGGCCAGATTGCGAATGGCATTAACGGAGCTTGGACCGACGTTCATTAAACTCGGACAAGTACTGTCGTTACGTCCCGATTTGGTCGGTTCAGCACAAGCGAAAGAATTACAGCAACTTCAAAGCCAAGTACCAGCCGATAAATTTGAAGATGTGCGACGTATCGTCGAAACGGAATTGAAGCAGCCCTTGGAATCTGCGTTTGCAAAATTCGCGGAGGATCCGATCGCTTCGGCTTCGATCGGTCAAGTGCATGCAGCGACGTTGATGGATGGCACTGAAGTTGTTGTAAAGGTTCAGCACGCGAATATTCAGTCCAAAGTCAACGAGGATCTTGAAGTCCTGAGCGGACTGGCAAGTATGGCCGAGCGAATTCCAGAGTTATCGGCCTGGGGTCCAAGAACGATTGTGGAACAACTTTCCCGTTCTCTCAAGCGAGAGCTCAGTTTTCAACGAGAGTTGTCGAATCTACAAGTATTCCAAAGGCTTCTCGCTAATGAACCCGGGGTTCGCATTCCTAAGAGTTTTCCTAGGTATTCGACTTCATTAGTTTTGACGATGGAACGGCTCAGCGGAGATTCGATTCATGAATTGATGGATAGTGAGAACGATCTTCGATTTGATCGTGTTGCATTTGCTCGCCGCATATCCAATCTCTACGTCGAGTCTATCTTCATTCACGGGCTGTATCATGCTGACCCTCATCCAGGGAACATCATTGTCCAGTCGGACGGGGCAATCGGATTGCTCGATTTTGGGATGGTCGGTCGAATCGATGATTCGCTACGTGGCTCAATCGAGGAGATGCTTTTCGCCGTGGCCAGTCAAGATTCGGCCTTGTTAACCTCGTTGATCAAGCGAGCTGGCAAAATCCCTGCGACCATTGACGACGCACAACTATCGAACGATGTCGCTGACTTGATCGCAACCTATGCGACCCAGCAACTGGAATCCATGGATCTCGCCTCAGTGCTAAATGATGCCACGGATGTGCTTCACCGACATCGTATTACGCTCCCGAGCCAGATGAGTATTCTGATCAAGACCCTCGTTACGTTGCAAGGGACGATTAGCCAATTGAGTCCTGGGTTTAGCGTACTGGAAGCGGTTCAGCCTATGACAGGGCAGCTCCGCAAAAGTCGCTTCTCTCCGAGAAGGCAAATTCGGCGAATGCGACGACTGTACGTCGAGGTCGAGGGACTATTGGAGCGAATGCCATCGCAGATTAGTTCGTTGATGGAACTAGTGCAGTCCGGTCAGCTCGATGTACAACTTTCGCACCGGGGACTCAGTCCATCGATCAATCGGCTTGTTCTCGGTTTATTAACGAGTTCATTACTGTTGGGGTCTTCTATTTTGATGGCATCCAAAGTACCACCACTCCTTTTCGTCAATGGTGGTCCATTAGGGCTTCAAGATCTCTCTTTGATGGGATTGGTCGGTTTTATTGTTTCGTCATTGGTTGCGTTTCGTATTTTGATGGCGATCAATAAATCAGGGCACTTAGACCCATCTGCTGACGAACACCATGTGGATTAAGAGTAGGGACTGCGTTTGAACAGACACAAACTACTTCTTTGGCTTTCCGAATGCACAGGCGATGATATTTGGTCCATTCCACATTGCCAAAAGCGCGGTGTGCCTGCAGATTGGATTACCGAGTTGAGAGATGTCTACGAAAGCGGCTTCCAGTCACCATCGCAAATGATCTATTTTGCCGAGAAACTCATCAATCAATTTGAGGGAGTGCGCGATGTGGATCTAGCCTGCCGTATCGCTGCTGCGTTGGGGCTGAATGTCGCGAAGATCGTCTCAGCTTCAGCAAATCGTGCGGACTGCGTCATCAAGATCAAAGAGTTACTAGAGGAGGACTAATGTCAGCTCCCTTAGTACGTTGGCATGATGGAACTGCAAAAGCGACGATAGACTTGTTGTCGTATATCTATTAGAGTGAAACACTTATTTCGAAGCCCAATAAAGATCACCGTCCTAATATAAATGCATATTCCCATTGCTTCAAAGAACTCAACTTGGCTTACCCGCACATTCGGTTGTGCTTTCGCTGTTCTTTACTGGGCACTGGTCCAAGAGACCGAAAGCATTGCACAGCCCGACAATCTGGAAGTACTCCGTCATTCCAAGACGCTTTGTTACGTGACCGGTATCAACCAAAACCGAGATGTAATTGGAATTCGCGAGATCGCAGAGCCAGAGTACTTGAGGCAGTCTCCATTCTTTCAGGCTTCGGGGAAGAAACCGGTCGATTTTCCGAAATTGGATGGATATACCAATCTGGAAGCTGAAACCTTGAGCGATACAGGATTAGTCGTCGGTTACGCGAGCCGAGCGGAAGCGAAACCGGGCAAAACGACCGCTTTTGTTTGGGATAGCAATACTGGAAAGATACTCGACCTTGGTCCGCTTCCAACCGATTTCAACGCACATGCTCAAGACATTTCTTCCGATGGTAAGCGAATTACAGGCTATTCCCTCGGTGCCAATCCAGCACGATTGCGACCTTGTTTGTGGGAGTATACGGAGCAAGCAAAACAGTGGGTGGCACAAGAACTGCCGTCAATAGATCCTCTCAATCCCTTTCTGCAGGTTGGCCGGGTTGTCATTAGCCCGAATGGCAAGTTTATTGCCGGCAGCATTGCAGTAAAGCATTATTCCGAATCCATTGTCGATTCGTCGCTCATGATTTGGCAACAGAACGGAAACATTTGGGAACGCCGTCTCATCCATGATGATCAACCGAAACTAAAAGACATTAACGATAAAGGAGTTATGGTCGGCTCGATTCTTCAGGATGGAATCGCTCGCGCATGCATCGTGACTCCAGATGGGAAGCTCGAAAAAATTGACTTGTTGGAAGGAGACGTATCCAACGTTGCAACCGGAATCAACAATGCAGGAGTGGTTGTCGGTTTCAGTGACGATCCACTCGGTGGGGATGGCGGGTCGGTCGCATTTATACTCAAGGAAGGAAAGGTCCAGCCTCTGAATCTTGGTGAATCCGTAGTTAATAGTTCTGCATTGTGCATCAACGACGAAGGCTTCATTGCTGGTTACTTGATTCGAGATGCGGGGGACGAAGCTCCGTTGATGGGGTTCATTATGAGACAGAACGAAAGGTAGGTAGCGTATGAATCCTGTACCTTTAGATTTGAAGTTGGATGCTATCGGCCCCGTTCGAAAACGGGTGGATCAACTCACTTATCAACTCAAAGATGTCAAACATCGATTGGCTTCGAACCAAAAGCAGATCGACCGGCTTAAGACATACTTGGTCACGGCTGAAAAAGTCTCAAGTGCTTTGGAAACGCTCAATCAAGAATTGTTCTCAAAACTTTTGAAAACGGTCGAAGAAAAGATAACCATTGCATTGCAGGAGATCTTGGAACAGCCGATCTCCTTTCATTCTGAAGTGGGTTTCGCAAGGAATGCAGCGAGCGTTGATTTTTGGATCGAACGAAATGGCAAAAAGGAAGATCTTTTGCTTGGCCAAGGTGGATCGGTCGCCAACATTGTGAGTGTCTGCTTACGCATGTTCGCGTTGACCACACTCGACGAGAAAACGCATCGTCGATTTTTGCTTCTGGATGAACAAGATTGCTGGTTGCGAGCGGACTTGGTACCAAAGCTGGTAAAGATCATTCACGATGCCAGCAGAGCGCTTGGCTTTCAAGTTCTGATGATCAGTCACCATGATCGACACCTGTTCGAACAGTACGCGGACAAAGTGATTGAATTGCAGTGGAACCACGGAAAAGTGGAATGCATCGACGCGAGCCCACGCCCCAACGTCGTAGATTAGCTCGATCATTTCGGGTAAAACAGTCAGGGGGATCGTTCTGACGGCTATGTGAACGAGAAGGAGAATCGCTTTCCGTTGTTGGCTTCGTTCCCGCCGATAGTTCGCAATGTGAGATTCAAATCGGTCGTTGTTAGGTCCGCTTCGCACCATCCAATCGGTTGCGTGTCATCGAAGTTGTAGGCGACTGCTGGGAGGTTGATTAGGTGGACCTTTCCGCGTTTCTCCATTCGCCATTGATGAGAATGACCAAAGAGTATCGCCTTGACCTGTGGATGTTTGTCGATGATTGCGAAAAGCCGTTCCGTATCGAGTAAATCGCCATCGTTTTCACCCAACGTGTGATGCACCATAAGTACCGTTGGTTTTGAAGTCGCTTCAGACAGTGTTTTGTCTAACCAATTGCGTTGCTCTTGCCCCAAGTATCCTGGGACTTTATCTACATACATCAAGGAATCAAGAACGATCCAACGCTGTAGGCCAAGATCAACTACAGACACATGCTTCTTGCCCGCAAGCGGCGCGAGGTTGGTGGGATTCGCAAAGACCTTGGTGAAGTTATCTCGATTATCATGGTTGCCCAAAGCTAGATGAACTGGAATGTGGTCCATCATGGGAGTCAATAATCTTTTGAGCTGTTGGTAGTCTCCAAGCTGACCGTCGGCACGAGCGGCATCTCCGCAAACAAAAGCAACTGCAGGTCGAAAATCGACAACTTGCTTCACCGCACGTTCAAGATTGGCGTGTGGACGAAATCCACGGTAGGCATTCGATGGATCGGTGTGAATGTGCGTGTCTGATAGCAACGCAATTCTCGTCGAGGACTGTGTTTGATTCCCTGCCGAGTACTGCGTCACGGAAAGAGTAAGGCCGAAAAGAGATGCGGATGTGAGGAATTGTCGTCTATCACTCATGGTGCGATTCCTGTGACATATTGGTTGACTGGGAATTCGTCTGACCTCGCTCTGTTGGGGGCATCAAAGAGCGCAGTCTTTGCGATTATTTATTCTACCAGATCTCTCAGAACACGCGGGACTTTGTGGTAGGCAAAACTGATTGAAGATCTTTAAACGATTCTACGAGATCGCATCGCGTCGACGTTCGTATCATTGCACCCACAAATCGCAATCGGACAGAGGACATGCCCCTGCTCGCCTCGCACTTCCGCGATCGCTACGCTAGGCAGCTTCGACGAAAGCAACCGCAATTTGCTTTGTCTAATGTTCAGGATTTGCAACGATACGATTGGCCGGGAAACGTTCGCGAGCTACAGCATGTTTTGGAGCATGTATTAATGCAACCGATGGTCGTTTGAGGCTCGATTTGGTGAACACTCCATCGAAATAACTGGGAGGGAAAGCAACGGTGAGTGCGCCTCAAAAGATTCTTGTTATTGAACTACTCTTGTTGCATCACATTGGCCTGAAAACAAAAGAACGCTGAGCTCTTTCAAACTCAACGTTCTTTAATTATCAAATGATTGACTCAATCGCTCAACAACGGATCTACTTGTTTCCAATGGCAAAGAGTCTATTTCGATTGGCGATAAAGATCTTGTCATTCGCTGCGATAGGCGTGGTGTAGAGTGCTGAGCCTAAATTAATTTCAGCGATCTGTTTTTGTTCTTTCGACAACTCAAAAATGGTGATGTCACCATCTTCGTCTCCAATATAGATTTTGTTGTCAGCGATGAGCGGAGACGCCCATGAGGCAGCCAACATATCAAAGGTCCAGTGTGCTTCACCTGTTTTCGCGTCGAGGCAATGAACCAAGCCACTAAAGTCTGCAATCACCAACAAATTGTTCTTAATTGCTACGGTGCCGCAGGTGCGGTGCATCGTTGTTTCGAACTCTTTCGGGTTGCTACCGACATAGTGCCACACGGCAGCGGAATTAGGATTGTCTCTCTCTAAATCACCTGCCGCTGCCTCCAACGCTTGTTTGCGTTTGTGCGGGATGACGACCGTCGGATCCTTGCTATTGTAAACGAGCGTTGGGCTAACATCGCCTCGCTTCTTTGGATCGATGGCCCAGAGATGGCCCCCCCCTTCGCCGTGTTCTGGATCTTCACCGACAGCTACATAGACCAATCCATCGTACACAACCGGTGTGCCGATCAAGTGATTTCGCGTTGCACCATTGAGCTTATAAACAGAGTCTTTTGGATTGGCATCAAACTTCCACAGTAATTTCGATTTACCACTATCTCCGTTTGCATCAAAGCTGTAGAGCCAACCATCGCCTCCCCCGAAGATCACTTGATCCACTCCCCCCAATGTTGCAAAGGCTGGTGAAGACCATTGGCCATGGAGAATGTTCGGGCCTGGTGAGCTATCGGTCCAAAGGACCTCGCCCGAGCTTCGATTAACGCAAATAAAGCTAGGTGCTTTCTCTTCCGGAATAGACAGGTGGGAATCGTCTACACCGTTGCCAGTGTTCACGAACAACAGATTGCCAACGGCTGTAACAGAACAGCTGCACATGTTGTGTTGCGACACGTTGAGTTGTGCCATCATGTCAAGTTTCCAGACGACATCCGCTTCGTTCTTATCATCGTTCGGCTCCTTGTTGAAAGGTCCATCGTTTTCTCCATCGTTAAACCCTTCGGCGTCGAGGCATACAACTTCACCTCGGCTCGTCACATACCACAATCTGTCTCCGTCTACGAACGGAGCACAGCAGATACCTTGGTTTGGCCAATCATGAACACGTCCCGTGGGAAGCTTTTCGCTGCTGTGTTGCCAAAGGAGTTTTCCGTCCTTTTCGTCAAAGCAAAGGAGCACACCGAGATCGACGGTCGCTGGGTATCTTTTGATATAGCCTGCTCCGTTGTTGGTTCCAATGTAAACCTTGCCATTGGCTACGACGGGATTCCCGTAGGTTTCCGATCCTAGCGCAGCCGACCACAAGATTCCTTCGCCTGATTCGACATCGAATTTCGTTGGAAGCGGTCCTGTTTCAGGAACATTGTTTCGTTCTGGAGATCCACCCCATTGCGGCCAATCTTTCGGGCCGACCTTCAACTTCGAAATGAAAGCTTTGGCTACCGCCGTAGGATTGTATTCCTCAGCCGATGCAGCACCCGCCAAGAATGTGGAGGTAATCGAACTAGAGACAAGGCCGAGGGTAAGGAGTCGGCGGAAATTACTCTGTCGCATGCATAACACCTAGAAAGGGAGAACAAGAAATCTGGCAGGGAGGGTCAAACGCTAGGCTTCCGCCTGGCTATCGTTGTCGCATTATAGACCACAACCTACCCTCTTGGACAGTATTTAAGGGGCCAATACATTGCTGACAAACGGCCTTCCAAATACAATTCTACTCAACGCACAAGATTTTCCCCATCTGGCCACTTTTCCCCTCTGGGTATAACCATGGTTTTCGCCGCTTCCCGCCGTCAATTTATTGCTTCAGCCGCCGCTGCAACTCTTGCTTCGCAAACAAGCAATCTGTGGTCCCAAGAAACCAAAACGCCGCCGTTCAGAATTTCTCTTGCCCAATGGTCGTTGAATAAGCCACTCTTTGGCAAAAAGCTCGACAACCTGGATTTTGCAAAATACACCAAGGAAAAATTTGGTATCGAAGCCGTTGAGTATGTCAACCAGTTCTTCAAGGACAAAGCCAAAGACGAGGCTTATCTCGCAGAGATGAAGAAGCGAGCAGCCGACGCCGGAGTCACGAGCTTGTTGATCATGATCGATGGCGAAGGAGCACTGGGTGACAAAGATGGAGCAAAGCGAACCACGGCCGTTGAAAACCACTTCAAATGGGTCGAGGCAGCGAAGTATCTAGGATGCCATTCTATCCGAGTCAATGCCCAGACCAACGCTGAGTTCGAGGAAGGAAAGAAACTGGCTGCAGACGGTCTACGCCGGCTTTCGGAATATGCAAAGCCGATGGGAATCAATGTTATCGTCGAGAACCATGGCGGTTTAAGCTCGAACGGCAAATGGCTATCGGAAACGATCCGCATGACAGAGATGTCAAATTGTGGCACATTGCCGGACTTCGGAAACTTCTACGAATATGATCGCTATCAGGGAGTCACAGACCTGATGCCTCTAGCGAAAGCTGTCAGCGCGAAGAGCTATGACTTTGATGCGGAAGGAAACGAAACTAAAATCGATTTCCGCAAAATGATGAAGATCGTTCTCGATGCGAAATACAGCGGTTGGGTGGGAATCGAATACGAAGGTAGCCGATTGAGCCCGGATGAAGGCATCATGGCAACCAAGAAGTTGCTTGAGAAATGCATGAGCTAGTGCTAAACGCCAAATAGCGTTTTCTTCGCAACACCCCACCAGTTACGTTCATCCAACTCGCGATATGGCGAGTTGGACGGAAGCACTTCGACTAAGTAGCGATGTGCACTCTTCAAATTGTGGTAGGGCAACGACGGAAAGAGATGATGCAACGCGTGATAGCGTATCGAAAACGGGAAGAAAAGCCTCGTCAGTAAGTCATTTCCCGTAAAGTTGCAGGAGTCCATAATATGGGACTCGACGTCAACGCGAGAGCCGTCCCCTTCAAAGTGATGATCTGCCAACTGTCGCAATTGGTTTAACGCGAACGTTGCCAATCCCAAAAGATAGATCAGTGGAATACGACTTATCGGTGCAACGCCAATCAGTACTGTTGCAGGAATCGCCAGCGCGCGTATGAAACAAAGCCACTCCATGATCATGATTGACCGCCTGTCGGCGTCATTCAATTTCCGCCGATATTGAAAGTTCAAGGTTAGAGAGCTTGCTCGCTCCAAAACGAACTCACGCAGTTTTGGATGAAGATAACTCAATGGCACGAGCAGAAATCTCAGAAAGACGATGATCGGGAAAGCAATGATCAGCAATAAGTAGCCAATCAGACTTCGAAAACTACCACTCTTTAGGACGTTCGCGACATACTCGGGGTCCTCATGTGTACCATACACTCGAAGACTATGATGATCGCGGTGGTGGCGAGTAAAGAATGGAGACGGAGTAAAGGTAATGACCCCGACCAGCAAATTCCATGTCAGCTTGAATAGGGGCATCTCATGCTGCCCAAGGTGGCATACCTCGTGCACCAAGGAACCCAATCGATAAAGCCAAAATACGGCGATAGGAAAAGCGATCCATTGAATCGCGGATCCGAGTGGAGCCATCAGATACAGAGAGGCGAACGAGTACGCAAAGATTAAAGATGCAAGAAAATCGATCCAATATCGGCTGGCGTTGACTCGAAAGAAATCGATGGGTGCTTTCGAAATAGCTTGGCGTGCTTCTCGAATCCAGCGAGTCTCGTTGTTCATCTCAACAGCCCCGCTGTCTTGACTGGGCATCTCTTGACTGGGCATCAACGACTCGCACGGAGCCAACGATTCCTCGGTATTACTCCCCAAGACAGTAGACTGATGTAAACTCATTGAGCAGCCTTCATAAAGCGCAAGGTAAATGGAATCGGGCAGAATTTCTAATCGCACGAGGCTGCACGGTCTCTAGATGTTTTATGAGATCAGAGCCGATGTCTTTTGAATACCCTAATACTCCAGAATTCGTTTACTCTGGACGAATCGCACTCTTTTTCTGACGAAACATCTCGAAAAGGCAGCAGATTTAGACTTACCAAGCTACTCGCAGCCAATTTCTACATTTGCCGGCAGTGTCTAGAGGTATTCCTCGTGAACCTACTCGGCCAGCCATTGACCAACTTGTTTTGCATAATAGGTCAAGATTGCCGATGCACCTGCGCGTCGAAACGCCAACATACTCTCCATCACAACAGATTGTTCATTCAAGGCATTTGCTTGAGAAGCAAACTTCAGCATGGCGTACTCGCCTGACACTTGATAGACAGCCACTGGAACAGGGAAGGAATCGTGTAATCTTCGAACGATATCCAGGTAAGGCATACCTGGCTTTACCATCACAATATCGGCACCCTCCGAGATGTCCAATTCGACTTCTCGGATGGCTTCCTCGGAGTTGGCTGGGTTCATTTGATAGGTTTTCTTGTCACCACTGGCCAAGTTCTTCGCCGAACCGACGGCATCACGGAATGGGCCGTAGAACGAGGATGCATATTTTGCAGCATAGGACATAATGCCGATGTGCTGGAACCCTGACTCATCGAGGGCATCACGGATCGCTCCGATTCGGCCATCCATCATGTCCGATGGGGCGATAAGCGTCGCCCCAGCCTTTGCTTGATTGACGGCTTGTTCGCATAGGACTGCGATCGTTTCATCGTTGACGACATAACCATCGCGAAGCAATCCATCTTGCCCGTGCGATGTATACGGGTCGAGAGCGACATCGCAAACGATGCCGATCCTGTTGCCTGTTTTCGCCGCAATGGCTCGCGTTGTTTCGCAGATTAGGTTCTTCGAATCGCAAGCATGACGACCATCTTCCGTTTTCTTTTCTTGGGGCGTCACGGGAAAAATTGCAATCGCTCCAATTCCAAGGTTTGCTGCTTCTTCGGCCGCTAGAGCAGCTAGGTCGACGGTCAGCCGTTCTACACCCGGCATGGAGTGGATGGGTTCACGGCGATTCGTACCCTCGATCACAAAGATGGGCCAAATCAAATTGGCTGCAACAAATCTTGTTTCTTGGACCATCTCGCGGATCCATGGCCAGCGGCGATTGCGTCGTAGGCGGGTACGAGGGAAAGATGCATGCCCAGGCGAGGAAGGTCGAGATAAGTCGTGCAAATAGTCGCGCATGTCTTTTCGTCGCAGTTCTTTGAGGTTAGTTGCTGACCGCTCGTAAAACGCGGTTCGCTGAGATACACTTTAGAGTAAGTTCAGATCGTATTCCTCTCTATCGATTGCGTCGAGGTCCTCTATGCTCCGATCCTTCCGCGGTTTTATCGCTTTCTCTTCGTTTTGTTTGACTTTAGGCGTCCAGGTTGTTCCGCCCAATGTATCCGGGCAGGAGAAAAAAGGGGACGAATCGAAAGTTGTTCGAAATGACAACTCGCCCGCACCAGCCGCGCCCTCGGGCGACGGATGGGTCTCGATGTTCAATGGGAAAGACTTGTCGGGTTGGACTGCTAAGAATGGCTGGGCAGTTTATCGTATCGATGGAGACGCGATCCTAGGGACGACATCGAGACAGAGTCCCAACTCCTTTCTATGCTCGAAAGAAGAGTATTCTGATTTTGAACTTCGCTTTCAGGTGAAAGTGCATGACAAGTTGAATTCTGGAGTCCAAATCCGATCCAAGAGTCTTCCAGACAAAGACAATGGTCGAGTTCATGGACCACAAGTCGAAATCGAATCGAGCCCTGGAGAAGCTGGTTATGTTTACGGTGAAGCTACCGGCCGCAACTGGATCTCCCCAACTCAACCACAACATAATCATTTGAAGAACGGCGAATGGAACCAATACCATATTCGAGCTGTTGGCAAGCGAATTCAGACATGGATTAACGGGACGTTGATCGAAGATATTACCGATCCTCTCTCGTTTGATTCTGGGTTCATCGGACTTCAAGTTCACGGAATCGGCAAAGAAGAAGGGCCGTACGACGTACGCTGGAAGTCTATAGAGATTCGAGACTTATCGAAGAAGTAATCACTTGGTCGTTCAAACGCGATATCTATGAAACAACAAAGATGCATATTGGCTGTAATGCTTGCAGCCTCTTCCATGGTAGGGTGCGATAACGGAGCGAATCGAACTCCGAACTTCGAGCCGAATTATCTTTATGCTCACGCATTGGAAAAGTCCGAGGATCTGGATCTAGCACAGCCGCTGACGGATGCTTCGCAGTTGATCGAAGAGTGGTTCGGAACCCTCAACGATCCAAAGATACCGCCATTGTTCACTGAGGAATACGCAGATCTCCTTTCGCTTGAAAAGCTGAAGATGGCGGCGGGAGATCCGCCAGCCTCTGCGGAGCCCGGTACGACGGGGCTTTACCGTCAGCAATGCGCATCGTGCCATGGCGAATCTGGACAAGGTCGAGGGCCAGTCGCCGCATCACAAAATCCTTACCCTCGCGAGTTTCGGCATGGTTGGTTCAAATACAAGAGCCCGAACCGCCAAAGCAAACCTCTCAAGGAAGATCTGAAACGAATTTTGGTCCAGGGGCTTGCAGATTCGCAAATGCCGAAATTTACGAAGTTAAGTGAGCAACAGATCGATTCCTTAGTCGACTATGTTATTTATCTTTCGATCCGTGGAGAGCTTGAACGCAAACTGCTCTACTTGGCTGCCTATGACTTGGATCTAGATAGTGCAAGGATCTACAATGCAAGTTGGAAATCGAGCTCTGATGAAAAGGAAAAGTCGACTTATCAAGAGCAGGTGGACGCAGCGACAGAGATACTGACCGAGATCGCAGACGCTTGGAACGATGCTCCAGATCGAGTCGAAGAGTTTGTTAAGCCTTCCTTTCCCATCTTTGGACAAGAGACCGACGAGAACAGATCTCAACTGAAGGAGTCAATTGAGAAAGGGCAGAAGCTTTTCGTTGGCGATACCGCAGCATGTGCCAAGTGCCATGGACAGACTGGCAAAGGAGATGGCCCACAAGCCGCAGATTACGATGACTGGACGAAAGACTGGACTATCAAGATCGGAATTCAACCGACGGATGCGGAAGAGTTGCTTCCATTGATGGCGCGAGGCGGATTGAAGCCGCAACCCTTGAAGCCGCGAAACATTGTCGCTGGCCATCTCAGGGGCGGTCGAGACCCGATCGACATCTACCGTCGCATTCGATACGGAATTCCAGGCGCGACTATGCCAGCTGCAGCGATGGCTGCGAGCGAAGGTGCACCAGGATTAACACAGGATGATCTCTGGCACTTGGTTAATTACGTACTGAGCATCGCCGAAGTCCCACCGCCGATGCCGGTGGTTGCGGACAAATAGTAGCGAAGTTGAGAATACGGGAAGGTACACTCTAGTTTACTCCCTATATCAGCTATTTGAATCGAGAGGGCTCGCGGAGCGAACCACGACATTGCTTTACTCGACGGAGATGATGGCAGTCGTGATGTGCGATCTCCCCGGAGCTAGTCGCACTCGGCTATTGCCAACATTGGCTGTTTCAATGCAGACCATTCCCTTCCACTCCTCGTCGCCGAAATCTGGCATTCGAGCGCTCTTTTCGATCCACGGATTCCAGATAACCGTCGATTGAGAACCCATCTTGCTTACCCGGATTTTCCGATTCCAACCGGGATCGACGAGCAGGCAGTCATCGTTCGTATCGACGTAAACTCTGTCGGTTTCTGCATTGAATCGAATGGCTTCCGAGGCTCTCGGCTTCATGGATCCGTTCTGCATTTTGTCAATATACGAGCGAGACTCTAGTCCCTCGATCGAGATTTGCTCGATGTCGCTCACCGAGAAATAGGTGTGCAACGCATCCTCGTAGAATCGCGGTTCTGGGCAATCCTGAGCAAGAGTGGCCGTCAGCGATAGGCGAAGCGACGATCCAAACCCAATGGAATATTCCACTCGCATTCGATCGATGGTCGTGCTCAAGCAGATCTCGATGCCATCTGTAGAATTGCCGTTCACCCGAACGACATCCCAAACCTTGGTCCGAGCAAGTCCGTGCGCTGGTAGATCGGGTCGAGACGGATAAGGCCCAAACCAGGGGAAACAGATAGGAACGCCACCGCGAATCGGCTTTCCCAACTCAAAAAATGAGCTTTCGCTCATCCACAGAACTTCCCGCTGGCCGGTTGGGGCCCATGAAGTAACATGGGCACCGTGCAGGAATACCATCCCTTTGGCCTTCGACGAATCAACTTTTGCGGCAAGCAATCTATTCTTTTCTACGAACTCAAGACCTGAGGTTTCAAACGCCTTGAGTTTATCGAGCGACATTCGTACTTACTTTTTCGAGTCTGGTTTGACGGGAGTACCTGGTTGTTTATCTGATCCAATTTGCTCGCCAGGCAAATTAGACGAATCGTCAACATCTGCTTTGGCTTTCGGCTTAATCACCTTGGGAATCTCTTTTCCCTTGGGGATAAACACCATCGAGATACTATTTACACAATGTCGCGTATTCTTGGAAGTCAATCTTTCCCCTTGGAAAACGTGCCCCAGGTGGCCTTTGCAGTTGTTACAAACGATTTCGATCCGGCCAGTTCCATCCGTTTCCAGTTGCTGTTTGACTGCACCCTTGATCTCATCATCAAAGCTCGGCCATCCGCAACCGCTGTGGAATTTGTCTTTGGAGTTGTAAAGCCGAGCATTGCAACGTTTGCAAATATAAGTGCCCTCAGCTTCCAAATCTGTGTATTTCCCCCGGAACGCTGGTTCTGTACCCTTTTTCAAAAGAACATATTCTTCTTCACGCGTCAGTTGATTGTAGGAAGTAATATCCACTTTCTTCGCTGTACCTTTATCTTTTGGTGACTTCGTTGATCCGGTTTCTGATTTAGTTCCGCCCTCGTCTTTTTCTTGATTACCGGAACCCGCAGCAGGTTTGTTGTTTTCCGCGTCTCCTTTTGGTGGTTGCCCTGCAAAAAGCAAAGTCGTACCGCACACTGCGATCAATCCCAATACCAACCCATTGCGTGTTTTCATTTGATTCAGCCCCTGTGGTTAAGATAGAAATTGAGATTCGTAACCAATCCTGTGTTGCTCTTTGATGTGTTCTGCCGGTCGAATCTTACCTTTAACGCATGCAAGCATTCATTTCCCATTGCTTCGCTGCATCTCCATTATAGGACGCGAACAGCCCTATTCCAATCCGTACACTGCGGGAAGCACTACCGGAAGCATACCTGTTTAGCAAATGATCTACGACTAGAAGAAAGAGCCGACAAACGTAAAAGTAGGCTGGGACCGTTGTCGACCGTTGTCCCGGCCGTCAATAACTCCCTGGAAAATCCATCCGCTCGGGACAATGGTCCCAATCTACAGTCGAAACGTCAGGTTTGTCGGCTGTGCCGCAGAGGCAGCATCAGAACGAGTGCGACTTGACCAAAATGGAGCCGGAAGATAATCTTCACGGGTCGGTTTCGATTGGAATTGCCAGCCAATCGTGTTGAAAAAGCGGATGTGGCGGAATTGGCAGACGCGCTAGACTCAGGATCTAGTGGCCAAATACATAAGGCCGTGGAGGTTCGATTCCTCTCATCCGCACTAGATTTTGCAACCTCATTAGTTTCTTGCAAACGCGTTCGAGTTGTCTTTCAACAACCGGTTGTGCGTTCTTCCCATTTCGTTTGCGGTCCTTGACCCATTTAGCATGCCAAAAGATTTCTTAGCAGAAACGCTCCCCGAGTACGATGTGGTGGTGATCGGGAGTGGGCTGGCAGGGATGACCTCCGCCAACATTCTGGGCCGAGCTGGACATCGGGTTTTGTTGCTCGAGCAGCACTACAAACTCGGCGGACTAGCCACTTGGTTCAAACGGCCTGGTAGCCACACGTTCGATATCTCGTTGCATGGATTCCCTTACGGAATGCTCAAGAGTTGTCGACGTTATTGGAACGAAGAAATTGCGAGCAACATCGTTCAGCTCAAGAATATACGTTTCGACAATCCGATGTTTTCGTTGACAACTACATTCAATCGCGAAGACTTCACGCGGCTGCTGACCGACCGGTTCAAACTGGAGCCTGCAGCCGTAACGGGGTTCTTCGACACCGCACGTGGAATGAACTTCTACGATGACCAGTCGATGACAACACGCGAACTGTTCGAAAAGTTCTTTCCCGGCCGTGAAGATGTAGTGCGTCTCTTGATGGAGCCGATCACTTATGCCAACGGCTCGACACTCGAAGACCCAGCGATCACGTACGGAATCGTCTTTTCGAACTTCATGGCAAAGGGAGTTTACATCTACGAAGGTGGCACCGATGACCTTGTTTCGAAGATGCAGAAAGAACTGACGAAGAACGGCGTCGACTATCGCATTCGTTGCGATGTCTCCAAGATTTTGGTGGGTCCATCGGGCGTGCAAGGAGTCGTAGTCAATGGTCGTCAAATCAAATGCCGAGCTGTCGTCAGTAATTCAAATTTGAGATCAACCATTTTTCAAATGGTCGGCGAAGAGCACTTTGATCCACAATTTATCAAAGATGCTGCCGCGGTTCGACTCAACAACAGCAGCACTCAAGTTTACATGGCTTTGAAGCCAGGTTGCACAGTTGAGGAGTCGACAGGTGACCTGCTCTTCTGTTCGACAGCGGACCTGTTCCGAACCAATCTTTTGTTGGATCGAAACATTACTTCGCGGACATTTAGTTTCTACTACCCTCGCACTCGTCCAACAGGCAAAGAGCGATACGCTATCGTCAGCAGCACCAATGCCAATTGGAGCGATTGGGCGAATCTGAACGAACGCGAGTACGAGGCCAGCAAGAAGGACTTGGTAGAAACAACACTCGATGCGCTCGAAAAGTATGTGCCGAATTGCCGCGACATGATCGAGCACGCCGAGGCTGCAACACCTCGAACATTTCATCACTACACAAAACATCAGCTAGGCGCGAGCTTTGGGACGAAATTCGAAGGGCTAGCCGTCTCACGCGGTCTCCCTCAACAAATCAAAGGACTTTATCACGCGGGAAGCGTTGGAATCATCATGTCAGGCTGGTTGGGGGCGATCAATTACGGTGTCATCGTGTCCAACGAAGTGGACCAAATGCTCTCCCAAGCGGCCCCTACCATCGCTTCGTAGCGAGCCATAATCGAGAGGCAGAATTGCCTCAGGCAAAGGTTTTCCAGCCCGAAGCGTAAGCTTACGCTTCGGGTTGGGATAAGACTTACAAGCGACGACTGAGGCATTTCCCTTGACGAATGGCACACCTTCGTAAATGATGTAAACCTGTAGTTTTCCAATTTCGTTCTTTTCCAATCCAAAACATGACGACACGTCGACGTGCTAGAGAAGTCTCCCTCCAAGTCCTCTACGAAGAGGACATCAATCCACTTCGTGAATACAGTGTCGCCGATTCTTTTGTGGCGAAGCGGATGTTGAATAACAAACCGCTAGTCGCTTTTGCCAAAGACATTTTGTATGGCGTTCGTGAACACCGAACGGAAATCGACCAATTGTTGTCGAAGCATACCGTCAATTGGTCGCTCAAACGCATGACCACGATCGATCGCAACATCCTCCGGATTGCAACATACGAAATCGTGTTTGGTGACGTGCCTGGTAGAGTCTCGATTAACGAAGCGATCGAACTTGCCAAGCGATATGGATCACGAAACTCTGGCCAGTTCGTGAACGGCATTTTAGACCGTATTTTGAAGGAACACCAAAAGAGCCAAGAAACCTCCAATGCCGCCCCTGCGGTTTCAGCACTCGAGAGCTAACCTCTTTATCACTGTTGGTTTGGCTTCAAAGATAAGAGGAAAAAAGTCTCGCAATACCGTCTCGGAGTTTGGTGAGAATCGGTCGATTGTTGACTTCGTCGAGCGTAACTGGTCGAGAGTTTGCAATCTTCGCTGAAACCATCTGCTGCAACCTCTGGCACAGCGCTCTATCGTAGCACTCGACGTTGAACTCGAAATTGAGACGTAAACTGCGTGCGTCCCAATTCGACGAACCGAACATGCACCAACATCCATCGACAAGAATTAGTTTAGAATGATCGAAAGGAGGCTTTGTCAACCACATGCGACAGCCTTTCTCCAGCATCTGCCATCTCAGCGCCATGGATGCCCATTCGACAAAGAAGAGATTGTTTGCTTGAGGCATGACAATATCGACAGTAACACCGCGCATGGCTGCTAACGATAAAACGGCAGTCAACTCGCGGTCGGGAATAAAGTAGGGGGTAACCACCGTCACAGAATCTCTCGCGCAGGTAATTGCAGCGGCCAACGCGAGCTGAACGTTGTTCAAATTCTCGTCGGGTCCATCGATGATTCCTCGACAGACTAAGGATCCGGTCTCCTTCAATTCCGGAAACCATCTCTCTACATCTAGCTGTTCCCCCGTTGCGAACTGCCAGTCGTCGGCAAACACATACTGCATCTGGAGAACGATAGGACCTGTTAGCCGAAAGTGGATATCTTCTACAGCATGCTCTTTCTCCGCATCAGGAGAATGCCGATGTCGAATATTCATCCCCCCGGTGAACCCTACCTTGCCGTCAACCACAAGAAGTTTGCGATGATTCCTCAGATTGGTGTATAGAATCGTCCAGGGAGTTCGGCGAGGATAGAACCTCGCGTGTACAATCCCTTCTTGCTCGAGGGCTCGGAAAATGCGAGGCCAACTGTAGCGAGCTCCAACATCGTCTACAAGGATGCGAATCTGCACTCCTCGCTTCTTGGCTAAACAGAGAGCCGAAACAAATTTCTTACCTGTTATGTCGTTGTCAAAGATGTAAGTAGAGAGCGTGATTGTTCTCTCTGCTTTTTCGATCGCTTCGTGCATGGCTGGATAGCAGGTCATGCGATCCAGTGGCTGGACCTCGTTTCCAGAGACCAGGGGCAAGCAGCTAACTTTTTCGATGGATGTAGCGATGGCCGTAAACTGGTTGCCAAACTGTTTCAGGATTGTCGATGGAACTCGGTAGCATGGGTCTGCTAAGGGGGCAAACTCATATTTCGGCTCAGCTCGCAATTTCCTCGCTTTTCTCTCAATTCTGTTGATACCGAACATCAAATAGAGAATACTGCCGACCAGCGGCACGAACCAAATGAAACCAACCCAAGCAATGGCTGCACGAGCATCTCGTTTGTGCAGAATGGCGTGACAACTAAACCCTAAATCAATGACTAGAGTTAGGAGTGCCAAAAGGTAAGGCCAAACAATCCAAAGCCAATTCATGTCGCAGTTCTATTTCTTGTTCGGTGAATTCGAAAAATTTGGGCTGAAAAAGCAAGTGCTTGATTCCAGAGCCAGGATTGTAGAAATGAAAGCCACCGAACTTCTGATCGTTCAATGGAGCGTGTGTATGGCCAAAATAGACTTCTCGGATGTTGCAATTGCTAAGAGAATCATCCTGGTTTAAAAACTCGGAGAGTCGAGCGGTTGTCTTCTTGGGCGTATGGTGCCATTGCCCAGGCAAACGATGAGCTCGTGAAGCTATCAACGCATCATACAGCATGTTTGCTAGCTTCCCTTTGGCGATCGATTCCCCAGAAAACTTTTTGCGATACTCGAAGAGCCGATCCTTTGTTAATCCTGCATCGAGGATATCTCCGTGCAAAAAAGCTTTGCTCCCGAGTTGTAAAATGTGTTCGTACCATTCAAATCGTTCCGACGATTCCGACATCTCGCTTAAGGCGGTTTTCATGGCATTTGAGCAGTCGTGATTCCCAAGTACATAGGCTACCCTCAAATGACTGTGCTCACTCAGCAACGAAGATAGCCATTCCTCAGCCGCAGCTGTAGTGGATCGAGGATCTGCAAAATGGCTCCAGCGAAAGTCAAAGATATCACCTCCGAGGACAAGTAAATTGATATTCCTTAACGTTGTGTAGAGTTCGTCCCAATGTTTTTGCCCAATCGATCGTTGACTAAACAAATGAAGATCCGACACGAAGGCTCCCTTCATGGTATGGCAAACTCCTTCATTGTCGTTCGTAACATGGACGCCCTCCTAAAGTGGAGTCAATACTGGTGGATCGGAAGACTCAAGCCCGCCGCTGGTTCGTTTCCCTTGTCGTGACAGAAGATAGATTGCTCCGGCAGCTAAAGCGATCAGGCCAATAGCGAACAAAGGACGCACGGAGATCCAGGCAATCGCAATCGTAACTAAGGAAACAATCGAGCCTAACAAAACTGCAACAAAAAAAGTCACCGTCTCGACGATACTACCAAAGATTGGAATGATGTTCGCTACGGCCTTCATTGGACCAACGATCAACGAAAACCCTACACATGCCATTACCCAACCACCGATGCGAAACAACCAAGCGATCGTCGTATTCTCAAGCTTCAGAGATTCGAACATAGCCGCTGCGGTCACGTTTCCCATCATGAGATGTTGAATGGTTTCCCCATTGCTCGTTTTATAGGGAACCAACTCTTCCCCCTGTTGCTTGGAGAGCACACTAACGATCGCAGGCTCGACGACTCGAAAGCTGATTCGCAAGTCGCCTAGCTGTGGTTCCTTTACCATCGGTACGACAGAACTGTAGTACAAAGTATCTCCATCGACTTTGAAATGTTGCTTGGCCAGATCGTCAAATTTAAATAGTACTGCAACTGTGTCTAACGGCGTATTCTTCCACGAGTTCATTCTGCTTTCAACTAACGATGATGGAAGCCGCAATACTCCGAGG
Source organism: Pirellula sp. (assembly GCA_021300155.1). Lineage (GTDB taxonomy): Bacteria > Planctomycetota > Planctomycetia > Pirellulales > Pirellulaceae > JBKCUI01. The sequence goes on along the minus strand of JAJTID010000077.1, from coordinate 16,338 downwards.
GTGGCACGATCGGTCACCAAGGATTTGGGCGAGTATCGCAATGATGGGTTTTCGTGATTGCTTCGTTTTTCAAAACGATCACTATCGACACGACCGTCGTGCCATTTCTTTTCGTAGGAATAGGTGGTAATCGTTTCGCGACCGCCACCTACCTTGTCACGGGTCTTCTGTTCTTTGCGCTCGACCCATTGATACATTTCCACTTTTCTTTCCAATCGCAGCACGGTTTGCGAGATTCCGAACTCTGCATCGGACAGTTCCTCTTCTGTCGTGGCGGTACCGATCACATGCACCAATTTGTCGTTCTGCGACTGACTAATCTCGAAGGGTTCGACAACTCCAGTCACTATCCCTTCCGCTTCGGCTAGCCCCTTGGATCGATGTACAGTTCGGTACTCGTTCCATCCGATCAACAAGACAGACCCTGGAACCAACAACAGTCCACAAAGGATGCCGACGAAGGAATTCGCGAGTCGTGAAAAGAAACCTTGCCGGACCGTCCGTGTAATGTGATCAACCATGATTCCAGGGAAGTAAAATGCAGTCAATAACATCGCCTCTTGGCAGATGTTGGGGTGGACTTGTCGTAGGTGCTCGTCCTAAAGCAAATCGATGGCTTCTCGAACGGTTTTCTTACCCAGCGGAGTCGGTTTGTCGAATGGACCATCGACTCCTCCTTTAGGCCAATCCGATGGCGAGGCGTATTGATTATCGTCGCGATACTCTTTTTGCAGTCGGGCTAGTTCCAATTTCAATTGTGCAAAAACCGTTTGTACCTGCGCATCGTTCTTGCTTTTCTCATCGAACAAGAGGTTGTTCTGTTCGCTCGGATCCTTTACCAAATCAAACATCTCGTACGCCGATTTGTTCCAGTAGTAAATCAGTTTATGGGTAGCCGTGCGTACTCCAAAATGAGCTTGCGTGTTATGGTGTCCAGGCGAATGGTAGTATCGATAGTAAACGGACTTTCTCCATTCCTGTGGCGCATCACCTGCTAACAATGGTTTGAAGGATTTCCCTTGCATTGATTCGGGTATCGATACCCCTGCTAGATCAAGCATCGTCGGGGCCAAATCGATGTTCGCGACCATCGAATCTGGAACAATTCCTTTCTTGATTCCAGGTCCCTTCGCGACAAGCGGTGTGCGAAGACCTGGTTCGTACATGAACCGTTTGTCATAGAGACCGAGTTCTCCGAGATACCAACCATTGTCGGCGGTGTAGATAACGATGGTATTCTCAGAAAGCTTATTCTTGTCTAGGTAGTCTAGCACTTGACCGACGCTATCATCGACTCCTTGAACGCAGGCCAAGTAGTCCTGCATGTAGCGTTGGTATTTGTATTTTACGAGCGCCTCACCCTCGAGCACTTTGCCTTGTACTTCGAGCTTCATTGGCTTTTCGTTTAGCCAAGCCCCGCGTTTGTTCTCAGGCATGTCAGCCGGCGGTGTTAGCTTGAGATCGCGACGCGTGAGATCGCGGGCGACGGTTTGTTCATTTTCAGGAAGTGCTGCTGGCCGAGTTGCGTAAGAATCAAAGAGTGTCGACGGTTCTGCAAACGATTGGTTCGCAAATTTTTGTTTATTCTTTTCATCCGGTTCCCAAGCTCGGTGTGGGGCCTTTTGATGAAGCATTAGGAAGAACGGCTTATCCTTGGGACGAGTTTCCAAGAACTCGATACCCAAATCGGTTGTGATCTGTGTGCAATGTCCTTCGATCGTGCATTTTCCTTTTTGAGTGATGAACATTGGGTTATGATAGGCCCCTTGACCTGGGAGCACGATCCAACGGTCAAAGCCAGTGGGATCTGTTCCCAAATGCCATTTGCCAATCATTCCTGTGTGATAGCCTGCCCCTTGCAATCGCTTTCCCAGATGGTCCCGTTTGCCATCAAATGAATTGAAGACGGGCACTCCATTCAAATGGGAGTATTGACCGGTTAGCAGAGTTGCCCGACTGGGCGTGCAGATTGAATTGGTCACAAAAGAATTGGCAAACCGTGCTCCTTCCGCAGCGAGACGATCGATATTCGGCGTCTGATTCACTTTCGAACCGTAAGCGCTGATGGCCGCTTGTGCATGATCATCTGAGAAAATGAACAAGATATTCGGTCGATCAGCTGCGTTGGCAGTTGCCAGGGAATCGTGTGCAACAAAAAGAATCGCCCCCAAGGAAGAAGCGAAAAGTGCTTTCCAGTAGGACTTTAATATCGATTTCATAAGGAAGGTAGCCTGTTCAAGGGTGAGAGAGTCTGGCGAGAAGCACTGTCGAGGCCTCCATTGTGGCTACGGTCGCAGGCAAAACAAGTACCAACGCCCAATCCCTCATCCTTCGTTGCCGCTGCTTTCGATCTTCAAGCCGATTCGTATCCCTTTCCAACCCTTTGCGCTTTACAATAGAGGAATGGAACTCTATTCAATTGGTCCGAAAACCCAACAATCATCCTCTGTTTCCTCCCGCACGAACCCGGAAGGGACTCAAACCTATCGCTTTCGTATTGAAGGTATGACATGTGCAGGATGCGCAAGTTCTCTACAACGAGCGTTGGAAGAACTTGAGGAAGTACAATCCGCGACCGTTAGTTTCGTTGCAGGGAATGCTTCGATCGAGAGTCGATCGCTCGATCTCCAATCGGTCATTAAAGCAGCCGAACAACGAGGGTTCCGTGCATCTCGGATCGAGGCTTCCGAGAATCCATTCGACTTGAGTTCGCTTGAAAAGCAACAACAGACCAATGAAAGGCGTTGGAGACACCGAGCGATCTTGGGCATGAGCCTTTGGTTGCCTCTCGAGTTTTTGCATTGGACGGCTCACGTGATGCACTGGCATGGTGCATGGATGAGTGGAGTGATGTTTCTAGGTGCACTGGTCATCCTCGTCTTTGCGGGTTCGGAGTTCTTTCGATCCGCGTGGATGGCAGCTCGCAATCGAACATCGAACATGGACACGCTCATCGCTTTGGGAGCGACAACAGCGTTTACCTATTCCAGTATTGTCATGTTTGGCGGCTATTCGTTGCCGACGTACTTTGCCGAAGCATCAGGGTTGCTAGGGGTTGTGAGTTTGGGGCATTGGTTCGAGGCGCGAGCGAGTGCTCATGCGAGTTCATCGGTCCGAGAGCTTTTGAAAATGCAGCCTGAGACGGTCGAGGTTTGGAAAGAAGATGGCACAACAAATGTGATCAAAGCCTTGGAGGTAAACTCCGGCACAGTGCTTCTCGTGCGTCCTGGAGGTCGAGTCGGAGTCGATGGAGTGGTTATCGAAGGGCACTCGGCTGTCGATCAATCGATCGTTACAGGCGAGTCTATACCCGTGAACAAAAGTATTGGCGACCGTGTGGTTGCGGGCTCGATCAATACGACCGGAGTCCTGAAGGTTCGGACGACAGTGGATGGTCACAACACGACAATCGCGAGAATGGCGGAACTTGTACAAAAAGCCCAGTCGAGCCGTGCCCCTATCCAGCGACTTGCCGATCAAGTTTCTTCGTATTTTGTTCCAACAGTGTTAACGATCGCTGCAATCACTTGCCTCGGCTGGTGGGCGAGCGGTGACTTCCCCAAAGGAATCATCTCCGCAGTAACGGTCCTCATTGTTTCATGCCCATGCGCTCTCGGGCTGGCAACCCCGATGGCTGTCATGGTCGGAACGGGGGCAGCCAGCGAACGTGGTATCTTAATTCGCAATGCAGAGGCACTCGAACGAATCGGTCGCTCAGAGTCTATTGTCTTTGACAAAACTGGAACATTGACAGTCGGCTCGCCTTGCCTCTCCAAGATCGATCCAGTAAACGGTGTTTCAAAGGATGCATTGCTTCAGATCGCGGCATCGGTTGAGTCGATGAGCGAACACCCGATCGCGAAAGCTCTCGTGCAAGAAGCAAAGATACGCAAGCTTCCGCTTGATCCAGTAACGAACTTTCAAGCGTTACCGGGACAAGGTGTTATGGGTACAATCAACGCGGATCAAGTCCAAGTTGTTCGCGACGCAGTTTCGACCGCTCGCGTCGTAGTGAACGGCCTCTGCATCGGCACGCTTTCTGTCGCTGATGGGATTCGCAATGATGCAAAGACCGCGATGGCAGAACTGAAGCAAATGGGTATTACGGTTTCGATGCTTTCCGGGGATCGGACCGAAACGGTCCAAGAGGTTGCAACCGCAATTGGCATCCGATTAGAGAATGCAATCTCGAACGCTACACCTGAGTCCAAAACCGCCTACATTCAATCGCTTGGACCGAATGCCATTATGGTAGGCGATGGCATCAACGATGCAGCCGCGTTGGCAGGGTCTGGCGTCGGAGTCGCATTGGCATCTGGGACAGTGATCGCAGCCGAAGCGGCCTCGGTCATCATTCCCGGCGATCGAGTTGTGGCGATCCCAGAATTGGTTCGCATCGCACGCAACTCGTGGGCCACAATCAAGCAGAACTTGTTCTTCGCCTTCTTTTACAATGCGCTGGCGATTCCGGTTGCCGCGTTGGGCTTGCTAGGTGAAAGCGGTCCACTTTGGGCAGCACTCGCTATGGGTGCAAGCGATATCACCGTCGTGGGGAACGCACTGCGACTCAAGCGCCGTTTGCAGAGTTGGCCCAAGTAACGTTGCCTTAGAATTTGGTTATAATGAAGTTAACGTTCGCGGCGGATGAAGCTTTATCATGTGAGCCCGAAACGTAACGGCTTGGTGGATGGATGGATTTGCCACTAAGCAAAAGGTTCATCCCAACCCGGAGTGTGAGCGAGTGGCAATGAATACCTCGCTCCCGCTCTCACGCTTAGGGTTGGGATGAATGTAACAAGTCGTTGAGCTATAGAGCCGAGACCCCATTTTCCGACAATCACTTTCCTACCCTCTGTTTCCTACCATTACTTCTTGACGATCGAGAATCTACCATGCAACGTCGTGATTTCTTGACTTCCACTTCCTCTGGGATTGTCGCAGCATCGATTGCGGTCAACGCGTACGCCCAACCATCGGCCAATGCTGACCGCCGCGTCGTAGTCGGCATTATGGGCTGCTCGCGTGGCCAAGGTCTCATGGTCGACCTCATGAAGATGGAGAATGTAGTCGTCAAATACGTTTGCGATCCGGATTCCTCACGCGGTGGTGCTGCAGCGAAGAAAGCAAATGAAGCAGGCCAGAGAGCTGAGCTTGTCGAAGACTTTCGAAGGATACTCGACGACAAAGAAGTTGATGCGTTGTTCTGCGCTGCCCCCAATCATTGGCATGGCCCCGCAACTATTCTGGGGTGCAAAGCTGGCAAGCATGTGTATGTAGAAAAGCCTGCCAGTCACAATCCTCAAGAAGGAGAATGGATGGTCGCCGCTGCGGAGAAATCCAATCGCTGCGTCCAAGTGGGGCTTCAACGCCGAAGCAACCCGAGTATTCGCGAAGCCATTGAAAAGCTCCATGCTGGAGCGATCGGTAAAGTTTATCTTTCTCGCTGCTTTTTCAATCGGATGCGTGGCTCCATCGGTCAAGGAAAAGAGGAAGCACCGCCAAAAAGTCTGAACTACGATCTTTGGCAAGGCCCTGCACCGAAGCGGGCCTATCGTTCCAATGTCATTCACTACAACTGGCATTGGTTTTGGCATTGGGGGAATGGGGAACTCGGAAACAACGGCGTGCATGGGCTAGACATTTGCCGTTGGGGGTTGAACGTTGGCTATCCAACGAAGACGATCTCGAGCGGCGGACGCTATTGTCATGCGGATGATCAAGAGACTCCCGACACGCACCAGGTGGCTTGGGAATTCGAAGGAGGTAAACAACTCACCTACCAAGGGCTCTCTTGCTCGCAGCATCCACCAGGACCATTCATTTCATTCTACGGAACCAACGGGTATCTGGAGATCGATTTGGACGGTACTTGCACGTTTTATGACATGAAGAACAAGTTAGGTGAGAAGATCGAGAAGAAGGGCTCAGAACAAGAATTACATTTGGCGAACTTCATCGCTGCGGTACGTGCGAATGACCCGAAAATGTTGAACCAACCTATCTTAAGCGGTCACCAAAGTACGCTGCTTTGCCATCTTGGCAATGTTGCTCAACGCACCAATCGCGTCATCCAATCGCGAAGCAGCGATGGTCATTGGGAAGACCCGTCCATTCCTACAGAACTGTGGCGACGGGTTTATGATCCTCAGTGGGAGTCGCAGATCGTCAGCTAGTGTCCAACGCGTCATTCCCCAAACATTCGAGGTCTTTCATAGAGAAAGACGAATTATTGCAGCAAATCGAAGCTGCATGGCCCGCGCGTTTGGCGTTGCGTTCCAAGACGCTGCTTGCCATCAGCGGTGGGCCCGATAGCATGTTTTTGTTGGAGGTCTTTCGACGTTTGGTCGACGATTCGAGGCTTCTGACCGTCGTTCACTGCAATCACCGGCAACGTGGTGAAGAGAGCGACGCGGACGAGGCATTTGTTCAGCAGCAGTGCGAAGCCAAGAACATTGCCGTTCGGATATTTCGCTTTGACGGTGAACAATCGTCCAGAAGCGACGAGAATCATTTACGCAAACATCGTCACGAATGTTTGAAGATCGCAGCTCGGGAATGTGACGCAAGATTCATCGCCTTGGGACATCATCTCGATGACAATTTGGAGACACTGTTCCATCGATTGCTGCGTGGGACGGGCGCACGTGGACTTTGCGGAATCTCTCCCACTCGCGATTACTTCGATCACACGGATAAGGAAACACGTACCTTGATCCGGCCGTTGTTAGCTATCACTAAGGAAGAGCTCGTCGCTTGGCTTTATTCGAACGACATTCCCTTTCGCATAGATTCTAGTAATGAGCAATTGAACTATACGCGCAATCGATTGCGAAGAGAGCTTTTTCCGCTGCTCGATTCGTTGACTGGAGTGAAGTGGAGAGAAAAAGTCGCGGGCACGATCGAACAGTTGAGCGAGTTGGTTGAGGAAGATCGACAGTTGGCAATCGAGCTGTTGGCAAACAGTCAAATCGAGTGGATCGATGGTGCGAGTTTGCGGATACCGATATCGTTACTGCAACCTATCCGTTGGTCTGTGCAGCGTGAGTTTTTTGTCGAGGCCTGGCATCGACTGAATCTGCCTCTACGGGAGATGAGCATGGGACATTGGCAACGAGTGCGGGAGTTCCTAGTAGAGGCTGCGAAGACTAATCACCCCAAGCGTTTACAATGCGCAGGTGGAGTTATGCTTCAAACGAAGAGGGGAATACTGAGCATTTCCCGAGGGGTACCAAAGTCCCCAGAGTCAACGTAATTCTGAGCGTCTGTATGACGCTTCGCGTTCTTGTCGTTCCTTCGATAGGGTATACTGGGACGTGTGGCGAATGAGTCAATTCGCTGTCCCTTATTGAAAGTTCCACAGAATCATCAACCTATCATGGGCTTTTTTGCTGCTTTGCTTGCTATCGCAATAGCCCTCGACGGTCCTGAGATCGATTTCGATACGGAGATTATCCCTATCCTGACGCGGTCCGGCTGCAACTCTGGCGCGTGTCATGGCGCGGCTGCAGGACGGGGCGGATTTCAACTTTCCCTTCTCGGCGGCGATGCTGCAGCGGACTACGCCGCGATTGTGCGGCAATACGAAGGTCGACGAATTCATCCGATCCAACCGGAAAAGAGCCTTGTTCTGCGCAAACCGACGATGGAACTGGATCATGAAGGTGGCGATGCTCTCGATACGGACGGAGCGAAGAGGATCGCCAATTGGATTCGACAAGGAGCCAAACGAACGAAATTGCGTCAACTCATTTCGATCGATGCTGAGCCCCGCGATGTTTTATTGCCGTCGATTAATGCGGAATCAGCACTCAAAGTCGTAGCGCACTTTGACGATGGTACGAAAAGCGATGTGTCGCGTTGGACGGTCTTCAGCCCAAGCGATCCATTTGCCACCAGTGTCGATTCGTCACGTTCGGTCGCTACCGTTCATCGCGGTGGGCAACACACCATCATTGCACGCTACCTGGATCGCGTGATTCCGCTTCGAATCTCAGTTCCGATGACGGACGAAGCAATTGACCTTTCGTCGGAGCCATCCGGTAACTTTATCGACGAACACGTCAATAGTACTCTTCAGAGATTGCGATTGCCTGTTTCTGCTCAAGCTGACGACTCAACATGGGTACGCAGATTGCATTTGGACCTCGTCGGCCGATTGCCGAATCGGCAGGAAGCGGAGACTTTTCTGTTGGACAGTGCGACGAATAAACGTGAAGTTCTCATCGATCGATTGTTGCAAAGCGAAGCGTTTGTCGACTACTGGACTTATCGATTCTCTATGTTGCTTCGCGTCTTCCCGCAGCCGAACGATAAAGTAGGAGCAATCACTTACCATCAATGGATTCAGCAACAATTGCGAGATGACACACCCATCGATGCATTGGCAAGAACCTTACTCCTGGCAGTCGGAGATACTCATCAAGTAGGAGCCGCAAATTTTTCACGTGCTTCGAGCGATGCGCGATCTCACGCCGAGTTTGTTAGTCAGGTCTTTATGGGCACTAAGCTCCAGTGTGCGAACTGCCATAACCACCCGCTCGATCGCTGGACGCAAGATGACTATCATGGTTTGGCCGCAGTTTTCGCTCGTATCGACCGCGGTCAGATCGTGAAAATTGCTGACAGAGGGGACGTAACCAACGTTCGCACTGGAGAACCTGCGATACCCAGAATCCCTGGTACACAATACTTGGGCAAAGATGTGGATGCGAGACAAGCCTTTGCCGATTGGCTTGTTTCTCCCGACAATCCATATTTCGCCAGGGCATTTGTCAATCGACTTTGGAGAGGTATGTTTGGTCGCGGGTTGATCGAGCCAGCCGACGACATCCGAGACACGAATCCAGCCACTCATCCGGAACTATTGGATCGCTTAGCTCAAGATTTCGTTGAACACAAATACAGTCTGCGACATGCTCTTCGAAAGATGGCAACCAGTCAGACTTATGGACGAAGCAGTCTACCCAATGCAAAGAATCGAGCCGATGATCGATTCTATTCTCATGCCCTGCAAAGACCACTCGAACCCGAAGTGTATGTCGACGCATTAGTCGATGTAACCGGCGTTTTTGACAGGTATGGTGATGAAGAGCTTGGGAAACGAGCGATTCAATTGGTCGATCCAACCACTCCATCGGAGTCGCTCGACCTTTTAGGTAGATGCTCGCGACGCACATCGTGTGAAGGTGTTGCCGCTTCCAGTGCCTTGCCGGCCAAGTTGCATCAACTCAATGGGGAACTGATTAATCGAAAAGTAATCTCCAGCGAAGGAGTGCTCGAAAATTGGATCCAATCCAATGCGAAGGATGCCGAGATCGTCGAGGATTTCTATTGGCGTGCCTTGAGCAGAAAACCGTCCAATACGGAACGCGACTATTGGATACGGCAGTTAAGTGAGTTGAACAATGGAGAGAAGAAACAAGTATTTGAGGATTTCCTTTGGAGTCTGCTCAACTGTAGCGAGTTCGCATCCAATCACTGAAGAAAGATTCGTGAAGAATGGTTAATGTATGCAGTGCATAGACAAACGATGCGACGGTGTGGACCGTCGTGATGCGCTCCGATTGGGAAGCTTGGGCGTGTTCGGCCTGACTCTCTTTGGCAGGTCACCTGCTTTCGCATCGATCGGTGATCGAAGCAAAGCAAAGTCTTGCATCTTGCTTTGGCTGGATGGTGGACCGAGTCATTTGGAAACCTTTGATGTAAAGCCGGACGCCCCTGCGGAAGTTCGCGGTCCCTTTCAACCGATTGCTACGAATGTCATAGGAACGTACCTTTCGGAGTTGCTGACTCGAACGGCCAAGGTGACCGACAAGATTGCGATTATTCGTTCGATGACTTCGCCCCTCGGTGAACATGGCATTGCCAATCAGTACATGCTATCGGGGTACAAACCGAACTCAGTCATCGATTACCCAAGTTATGGATCGGTTCTGAGCAAAGTGCGAGCCAGTGAGAATGTGTTGCCTCCCTATATCGCGATCCCGAGTGTGCGAGGTCCTGCGGGAGCTGGATTTTTGGGGACAGCATACGATCCATTTTCGATCGGCGGTGATCCGTCCAAAGCATCGTTTCGTGTCAAGGATCTGGATTTTTATCCAGGGGTAGACGCCGAACGTATGAATCGACGTCGCGCATTTATGGATCAACTAGAAACGTTCCAACGCCGCCACGAAAAGGGCAATGCCAATACTGACTCACGCTTTGAACAAGCGTATCGGATGGTAATATCGGAGAAGACAAAACGAGCGTTCGACTTGTCCCTGGAGAAAGAGGGCATCCGAAGTAAGTACGGGTTAGGATCTTTTGGACAAAGTTGTTTGATGGCGAGAAGGCTTGTGGAGAATGGCGTTCCATTCGTCACCGTCGATTACAACGGTTGGGATACGCATGAATCGCTCGTCCTGCGATTGAAAGAAGGCTTCGCGGGTGCCAAAGTGGGCGTCGGGCTGGTCCCGACTTTTGATCAAGGATTTGCAACACTTGTCGAAGATTTAGATGAGCGAGGGATGCTCGATGAGACGTTGGTGATTGCGATGGGTGAATTTGGTCGAACCCCGAAAATCAACACGCGGGGTGGTCGAGATCACTGGCCTCGCGTATTCAGTATCGCTTTGGCCGGTGGAGGTGTGCGAGGTGGCATTGTCGTCGGCAAGAGCGACGCGATCGGTGAAAGTCCTGCGGAGCGGCCAGTCTCGCCTAGCGACTTAGCTTTCACGATCTATTCTTTGTTAGGTGTGGAGCCATCCCTTGAGTTGCAAACAGAGGATGGTCGACCTGTGCAGATCAATCAAGGTGGCGAACTCATAAAGGAATTGGTTTCATGATGAAGTTCGTTGTCGTGCTCTTGGCTTGCGTTGCTTCGTTTTATTCTCCATGGCAGGGCATATGCCATGCGCAGACAACAACTGGAGCCGAATCAAAAGCACCGATCACTGCGGTGGTCGTCGACAAAGAACGCCCCGTGGCTGTGGTTGGTTCGCAGAGTGGTTTGGTGGTGCGTTCTTTACCAAATTTAAAGCTGATCCAAGAATTACCAACAACCCTTTTGTCTATCCATGATGTCGCAATCTCCCCAAATGGAAAGCGACTTGTTGCTGTGGGTGGCGCTCCAGGGGAATCTGGTAGTATCGAATTGTATGATTGGCCGTCTGGTAAACAAATCAAACGCGTCTCACCGCATCACGATGTGATTTACAGTGTAGCATGGAGTCACGACTCTACTTCTTTCGCAACCGCGAGTGCTGATAAATCGGTGCAAATCTTTGATTCGGATTGCCAGAATCTCGGTTCGCTCCAAGGTCATTCACGCGCGGTCATGGCTGTCGATTACTTGCCAAACGATTTAGGGCTGCTTTCGGCAGGCGTCGACACGAGCATTCGATACTGGGATTGGATAAATGTTGAACCCAGCAAGAGTTTGAAACGCACTCTGATCAACCATACGAAAGATATCTATGCCATTGAAGCACGTCGCAATTCCGAGGACACAATCCCTGTTATTGCATCGATAAGTCAGGACGCAACGGTCCGATTTTGGCAACCTACGATCGGGCGAATGATACGATTCGTTAGACTCGAGAGCGTACCTCTTGACTTCTGTTGGCTATGCGATGGAAGCCAATTAGCGGTGGCGTGTCAGGACGGTCGCGTTCGCTATATTGCAGCGGATACAGCGCAAAGAGTTCAAACCATCGAAGCACTGGACGGTATAGCATATTCCATTGCTCCTGACTCAAAAGATGGCTTGCTTGTTGGAGGCACAGATGGACACCTTCGCTACTTGTCGCCTCGTGAATGAGTCAAGCTGTTCTGCTGAGAATCTGTGGTGATTTATTCCCGAAGAACTGAACGAATCCAATTTTCAACGAATTTGTATGACTCACTTTTTTTACTTAACTTGCTGTATCGGTGTGCTTTGCCTCGCTTGCAAGATGTGAACTCGGGTAGGGCGGCAGGTAATAGCTCGGGGTGCAACCTCCAGTAAGCTAGCAAAACAAAAATCGGACCCTGAAGGGGCGACAGGAACACGACAGTAGGGACACCGACACTAGGGACACGACGTTGAGGGGTAGTCCGCCTCCTATCGGAACAACTATCAGCCTACAGAGCCTACGAACGGTACTGTTGAGATTGCTGAGGTTTTCATCGTTTGGATTGGACATTGGATTCAAATCTTATCTTTTACTTACTTCGAAATCCAATCAACCAGCCGTTTGCATGTTGGGAGTCAAAATGCGTTCCTTCGTAAAGCGACCATCTGGCCTCTGCGGCATTGCCGGTTGCGTCTGGCCGAGGCGCGGGTACGTCCGGTGGAACAACGACGCAAAGCGATTGAGTTCGTTCAACCGAGTTGCGCAGCTTGGTAAGCTCGTTAGGTGATAACATAAATGGCCAGAGAGTGGCATTGGCATTGGTTAGCGGCTTTAGATCGGTCCAAAAGTAGAAACGATTTAGCGTATGCCCGTCGAAGACCAGGTGACTCGCGCCGGTTTCGATAATGTCTCGCACCAGTTTTTGCTCCGCTTCTGCCTCATGTGGAGCAACGTGAATCCACTCACACCCGCGAAGCCCCAGCGAAGTTCCGAAAATCCAGCTTGATGTAGAAACGATGGACGAAGCTGAACCTGCAATCAACGCTCCGACCAAGAGTAATCGAGTGTAGTAGATCGCGTCGACAACTTTCGGGTGACCGACGAGCGATTTGTCCTTCATTGCGAAGACCATGGCTTGTATCGAGTCACTCACCACGACCCCAATGGTCAGCCAGCCCGGGAGAGCACCTAGCATCAATTGAGTGCCCGCGATCGGATACGCAATCCACGGTCCGAGGACGGTCATCCCGGCCAACATCACTCGCCCTCTTACCATTCTACGTCGATACATCAAAAGCCCAGGTGCAAAACAGGGGCCGATCACGGCGAGCCACTCAGCACCTTCTTGACAATTGTAGTTTAATGGAAGTATCGCGTTGCCGGCAGCTTTTGCTATGGCGATAACCAAGCAGACCATGCCTACGATTCCAAGCCATCGTTGATTTCGGTAGCTAGCCACCACCAACAAAGCAGCGAGTACAGTGAAGATACTCAATGGAATGGGATGAAAGAAGTACTTTGCGTGAGCGTGATGTTGACCTACGATTCCCCAGGCAAGCATCGACCATGACGTTCCATTTACTCTCGCCCACAGCGCGATGAAAAACGTGACGAGCAAGCCGGAAGCCAAAGTGCCAATCAATGGACGGAACCCTCGAAGGTATGTGGCTCGAACTGGCGTGCTGCGTTGTCGGGATGCAAGGAGAGCAATGGCCAGCCAGGAAACGATCATCACGATTGGAACCACGATTCCAATGTTTCCTTGGTTGGCTTTCAGCATAGTCGCTCCTACAGCCAATGAAGCCAACGCCCAAACCGCAAGCATGATCGGTCGACGAATCCATTTCGGTTCTGGGACGTCAATGCAAGCGGCTAATAAGAGTGATGAAGTCATGACGAACCCAACGTTCAGTTTGCACATTCCGCAAATTGCCGCGCAACAACCAGCCATCCACCATCGTCTCGGCGAACGATCACACAACAACCAAAGCCCCACCATATTCATGAGCAGGGAAACTTCTTGTGGATGTCCTGGCTCGAGCGCCAGTCGACCGAGATGGACCGCCACCATGCAGCTAGTAGTTAACGACAAAAGTCGATTCCCACTCAACTTAAGCATGATCCCCATGGTCAAGAGCACGGGAACAACCCAAAGCAACGCGGTCTTCAACCTGACGGCATGGTGTGTCAGCGGGTATCCCAGTACGTTATGCAATGGTGCAGTTAGCAAGTAGAACGATGGCCCATACTGTGTGTAGGTGTCTTCATAGAGTGGATGGTTTTCCAAAAACGACTTCAGGGTCATCATGACGTATCCCTCATCGTCATACGGAGCCAAGGTCGTAAGCAGTAACGGTACCGCTATCATCAGGCTAAAGCAAACTAGAAAAATCGTTTGCCAGCGATGATTTTGCAAGCACTCGAGTCGCCATGAACGAGGAAGTGCATTGCCCATGCGGGCATCGAAACTCATGGTCCTACCTTCGTTTCGATGCCCCAACTCGAGGAATCGATTTTAACAAAATTCCCCATGCAAACGTTGAGTTCTCCAAGCTCGCGTTTGAGATTTTCGATCTGCTGAAGTAAATCCGACTCGACTTCATGGTGGCCGGAACGTTCGTCAGTTCCTTGTAGTTGCGCGTTTACGCTTCTAGCAACGATATACATTGGGCGGTTTCGCACTTGATCGTAGATCCTTGCGATGTATTCGCCCAGAATTGCAATACCGAGTGACTGGATCGCACCGAAGAAAGCGATGGCGCTGGTCGTGCTTGCCCAGCCTGGGATAGCAAGTCCGGTAAAGATCTTGTGGAATATGGCAAACGCGATGCAACCCACCGAAACTGAGGCGGAGCTAGCAGCGAGCACGTAGAACACATGCAATGGCACTCGCGAAAAGCTAAACAATGCTGTCTTGGCTAGCGAGATCAACCCCTTTAGACGCACTCTAGGCTGGTCGTCATGTCGAGCGAGGCGTTCGACGAGGAGGGCTCTCTGCCGGTAGCCGACCCAACAGCGAAGTCCTGGAAAATAGCGATCGTTCTCGCTCAGTAATCGGATCTGATTCACGACTGCACGGTCGATCAACCCAAAGTTACCCGCATCCTTGGGAATCTTAATCGACGCGACGGCCGACAAAACACGATAGAATGCGTTGAAGAGGAACCTTTTTGGCAGGCTCTCCTTGCGTCCAAATCGGACAGCATAAACCACGTCATCCCCATTGAACCAGTGATCGATCATCGTCGATATAGCATCTGGAGAATCTTGCCCGTCACTATCCATAACGACGACTGCATCGCCGCTGGCAAAGCAAACGCCAGCATGAACAGCCGATTGGTGGCCAAAGTTGCGAGCCAAATGAAGCACATGGATACGCGAGTCCTGATGCGCTAACTCATCCATGATCTGGCCACTGGAATCGGTTGATCCATCATTGACCAAGACAATGTTCCAACAAACACCCGAATTGTTGAGGGCATTCGAAATCTGCCCAATCAGCTGATGCAAAATTTGCTCTTCGTTGAATACAGGCAACACAACACTAATCGTCGAACGGCTTCGATCGCGGCTCTTCATTTGGTGATCACTCCTACCAACGATAGACCGCACGGCATACCAAACATCGGTCCAACTCTTCGTTCGATTGAGGCCGCACCCAATAGTGCATGGTTTATCCATCGGCTAACGCGTGGAAATTCCGTGCCGCGACTAGACGGACGAAGTCGGCGAACAATTCGTAAGACAATTGCTGCAGGCAGGGTGAATGCGTTCCAATGCCGAAGTGTTTCTAGCTTTAGGCCAGCCTGCTTGACTTGCTCCTGCATCATCGCACGCGTGTACCGTCGGAAATGCCCAAGCCGTCGATCCCAATCGGAGAACAGCCACGGGTAAGCCGGGACGGTAAAAAAGATTTTGCCACTCGGAGATAGACTTCGTGCTGCATACTGAAGCGCGATCACCGGATCGGCCAAATGCTCCAACACATCCAATAAAACGACGGCACCCGCTGAATTTTGCTGGACCGGCCATGGTTGATGGAGATCGTGCACGGCGACGTTTTCAATTCCCTGTTCCTTGGCGAAAGCAATGGATTCGTCAAGGCAATCCAATCCCTGGACCGTATAGCCTATCGACTGCCAACGCTGAAGATTTCCCCCGGCTCCGATTCCTCCCTCGACCAACAGGCTGGGAGGCGGAACATGCGTTTTGAGCATTTCGGTTATCAACTGACGCTTCGCAACATGCCACCAATAAGTGCTTTCGAGGGTGCCAAGCTCGTAAAGATGAGAAATTTCCATGGATCGCAACCTAGCCTGAATGATGAGATGCCGTTCTTGACGGCAAATCATTACCGAGGAATCCATATACCGCTTGTGAGAAGCTCAGAGAACCTTGCCTAAAAGTTAAAAATTGCGCAGACCTAAACAGGTTTGACGGTTTTTAGGGATAAGTGAATTGGGCAGGCTCTGCGATATCTATACTCAATTCATCACGCAAGCAAATCGTCAGTCCACACAATTCTCAAGCTGATCGAGAAGCCCTCGGGTGTGACCGGTACATCTGTCAGAACTTTTTCCCTTAAGCCAAAATGCGCGCTATCTGATCTTGCCCTGCAATCCCAGCCACAGGCATCTTAGGGACACACCTTTTTTGTGATTTGCGACTTGACGAAGGGCATTTAGAATTTTCTAATTCTGCGATCTGAATTGATGGCGTTTGGTCCCTACTGGGGAGTTTGAAT
>JAJTID010000043.1 GCA_021300155.1 Pirellula sp. | reverse complement strand
TCCTCGGAATTGTCTCAGCCATTGGATCGCAAGGGATTAGCGTTTTCCCTGCGTTTTCACCATAGATTTTTTAAGCGTTTTCCATCCGCCAATATCCAACGCTCGTCACATTGCAAGCCGTTGCACTGGGGTTGTGTTCGATGTTTTGCTCGCCGCTTTGCTCGCGTCGAGTTGATTCGCAAGCTGGTTTTCGAGCTAAGGCCGTATCTTCCAATGCCAGCGTCTCGGGTGATGTTGTTGTTCGAAGATTGCTTGGAATCATATTGTTTGCCATTGCATGGAGTCGTTACCAATCGGGGATTGGCAGTTGGTGCCGCAGTATTACTGGATACTCTGGGCAGATCGTGATCCTTGTCACACTATCTGACAACTGATAAACCACTTCGATCGGAACCTTGCGATCGAACTCGAACCACGGTTGAAAGATTCCTTCTTGCCGCTTCTTCGTCCGAACGTTCTTTAAAAAGTACTCGCTCCAGTTCTCAAGCGTTGTCCAACTCACCGCGTACAACGCCACGACGTGTCGTATCGTCGCAATGATTGCTTGTGTGGTTCGTGAATCTTGAAAACCCTGCGGTACCATCTCGCACCGATCGGTAACGAAGAATTTGGACAGAAAGATAGAATGCGGAAAAGTCTGATGGACGGGAAGTGGGTGATGCGATAATCGTGGTCTGAGGGCTGGTGCCAACTAGGCTCACATGCGGTCAAGCCACATAGTAATCATTACAGAGGGGAGACCGAGGGTGACAAGAAATCCATTCTGTTAATTAGCGTCCAGTAATAGTACCTTTGAAAGGATGTTGCTCATGCTAACTACTCAGAGAACGCCGAAGCGTCGAAAGGCTTCTGTCGTTGACATACCCGTGGTTACAGCATCGCGCACTTTGTTTTCTGCAAACATTTTTGTCCATGCGGCCTCAATCACTTGGGATGCGATGTCCCCAGGAATGATGACGACACCGTCTTCGTCTGCGGCAACCCAGTCGCCTGGATTTACTCGAACACCCCCTAATTCGACCGTTACGTCGTAGTCGATAACTCGCTGTCGGTCGCGACTATCGTAAGGACACGCCCCTCTCGCATAGGCGCAGAATCCTAGCTCCTTCATTTTGCGAATATCTCGAACGGCACCATCAACAAGCACGCCGGCAGAACCTCGATACTTGGCAGCTATCGATAGAAGTTCACCCCAGATACCAGACCGCATGGAGCCGCCTGCAGCGCAAACGATGACGTCGTCCGTTTGGCAGGAATCGATCGCTGCCAGTTCGAGTTCGTAGGGTTTCGGATCCACATGGGCCATGTCTGCCCAAAGCAATGTCTTCGCAGTTCCGAACAGGAGGTAGGGGTTCAACGTTCGCGGTTCGATTGGTAATCGTGGAGACTGTGAGAAGTAGCCACAGGAGTCTAACGCATCACAAAGCAAAGGTACGCTTAGGTGTCGCCGAACTTCAGAAATCGGGATTGGAAGCTTATCTACATTTGGATTGTTTGCATTCATCCTGCTGGTTCCATTCCCAAAACAGCGTTTGGTCTGCATACTCGTGACGATCACAGTGCACGGGTATCGAGTATATCTTTGCAAGGGAAGTCGTACCAGATTCCTCCGAAGTAGCAATCACTCGACGAGCAGTGTTCAGCGTTTTCCACAACAATAAATCACACTTGATTTTGAATGCTTTTGATTCGTTGTCGGCAAGCGGTTCGACGAATGGCGGTGCTGGGATTCAGTTGGCGTACAAGAATGCAAAGCACCATTTCGCTCCAGGGGCGTGAATCGCGTGGTGCTCTGCACCGATGGGGATTCTAGTGTTGGAACGACAAGCGAGAGTGCTTTAGTGGATTTAATTCAAACCGAAGCGAAGAATGACTATCTGAGCGTCTTGGGTTTTGGAACAGGAAACATCGAGGATACGAGGATGGACAAGTTGACAGATCGAGGGAACTGGAACCATGCATATATCGACAGCCTTTTGGATGCTCGCAAAGTATTGATCGACCAGAGTCAGAAGACTAGTCAACGATGCTGACGGTGAATATGCGACACAAAGATCCAGGCGCAACAATTGCCAAGAAGTTTCAGTTGCGACTTGCCCGAAGCGAGCCGAGTACGAAAACGTCTAACGACTTCACGTTCGCTTCGAGCGTTTTGGCTTACGGAATGCTATTACGAAAAAGCGAGCATTCTGGAGATTTGACTTGGGAATGGGTGACCAAAACGGCGGAATCGCATGGTGGGGATGATAAGACTGCACTACGTTCCGGCTTCATTCAGCTAGCGAAAGCGGCTAGCCAACTTTAGTGTGTTTGTCGAAGTCATTGAGATAGTGGACTTGGGCTAATCAGGTGCCTCGCGGCGACATTCTATTTCGCAACTTTTTTCTCAACTCGGCCGAAAAGGTGTCCCCCTACATCATCGTGTTTCCAAGTGCCAGCATACTTCTTATCATGAAAGACAACGCGTGCGGAGAAGGTGCCAAGACCGGGGAGGGCCATCGAATCCATCACCATGACGGGAGTTTTGCCAATCCATTCGACATTGATTTCAACGGGCACTTCCACATCTTTATCGCCGTACTTGATTCGTGCAACGATTTCCCAGAGAGAGTCGTAGCCATCTAGTTTCTTTGCGGTTTTGATTTCGTAGGTTTCAGCTTCGAGTTTGTCGAGGGGTTTGCCGTCGATCGTAAAGGAGCCAGTAAGTTTCGAGTTGCTTAAGTACTCTTCAAACTCGGCGATTGGATTCTTCGTTGCACTTTTCTCTGTCGGGCTTTTTTCTTGTGCGACAGACTGTGTAGATTGAAATGCGAGAGGAGTTGAGCAAACAGCGAGAGCGATGCAGACGGAGCCGAGAAAAAGAATGCGGTTCATCGAAATCTCCTTGGAGTATGAATTGGAAAATGTAATGGAGTGTAGGAAGGTCGACAGCAATGGTAGCCAGTGGAGAAGTGCAGACGAGTACACTGAGCTTTATAAATTACACAGCCTCATATATTCTTCAGAAACTGTACCGACATCGCAATATCTTGGACGGGGAATCGAGGATTATCACGTTCGACAACAAAGTAACCTGCGAACCGTTGCTCTTCCAAAATGGCAGCAATTTCTGGAAACTCAGCCATACCGCGTCCCAGTTCGACTTCGGTGCCTCTGCCACGGGAGCGGTCTGGGACGCCATCTTTTGCGTGCACCAGCATGACGTGGCGTGCGGCGCGTTGAAGGTCGTTGAGATCATAACCATTGACCAGAAGGTTGCCGGGGTTGAGGGTTAGGCCGACGGATCCTTCTGGGAGGGATTCTACGAAGTCCGTAAGTTTGTCCAGAGGTTCTGAGCCGGTTTCGCATGCGAGAAATGCGCCCGTTCTTTGGCTGTAAGTACCGAGATCCGTAAGCACACTGCGGAGAACTTCGTAGGCGGGATCTTCTTTCGAGTCAGGTATGGAGCCGCAATGATTCACAACAACATTTGCTCCTAGATCGTAAGCCATGCGCAGTGCTTCTTTCGTTCCCGCGATTCTGCGCTCGAGTTCTTCTTCGCATTCGTATCCGCGCCGCGTAGCATACCTAACCGATGCAACTCGCAAATTCAGATCTTCAAGTAATTTGCGAATTTGCCGAAGAGCGGTGCCGACAACTTCAGAAGGCTTGAGGCCTAATCGCGCATCGATTTCGACAGCTTCAACTCCCATTTGGGCTGCGGCCAGGAGCCCCTGTTTCATTGGCATTTTTAATCCAGCCAGTTGGATTCCAACACGTAGTCCAGGCAAAATGAATCCCCGCTCTGTATATGAAGTAATCCTTCGAATCATCGTCGTGCAGACATGCACGAAATCTACAAGTTTCATCTTTGGCATTTTAGCTTGCCTAGCAATGGCGTCCATGTTGCATGCTCAGGGCGAGAGCCTGGAAACGGTCAGTCGTTGGGATTTCGGGGGGGGCGAAGACGTCAAAAACGATCGCTGGCCAGACGCATGGACTCGGAGAAGCGGTCCAGAGTACCCGAAATACATTCCCATCGCTATCACAAAGCGTGCCTATACCAAAGAACAATTGGCGGATATTGATCAAATGCGGCGAATGTACTCGCAATGGGTACTTGCTTGGAAGCTGAAGCAATATCCATGGCAGATCACGCCCGAGACAACTCCCCGTGAATTCGATCAATGGCTGGAGTTGACATTGATCAATCCCTATTTAGAGATTCAGATGGACGGTGGGGCGGCTGAAGTCCTTTCACCCATGGTTCTCATCGAGAAGGAATCTGTTTACGGGGTACGAGGTCAAGCCTTTTGCGATTGTGCGTCCAATGACTTCGAAGCCTTCCTCTCGATTCGATTTTTCAACGAAGACAAGAACCTCGTTTTCGAATCGCCAAGCCGCTCCATTACAGGTCGTACGTCATGGCAATCCCTCGCTTCGCACACTCAGTATGAGTATCGAGACGATCTCAAGTGGGCACAAATTGCTTTGAAAGTACAGCCTCGAAGCAGCAAGTCCTTTCGCGGCACCTTTGGTTTTGATGCCATCGAATTGCTACGATCACCAAGGCTTTCATTGTCAGTGGGGCGAGCCACTCGAATCTATCGCGAAGGGGAAGAGGTCCAGGTCGAATGTAAGGCTTCTGGGATGAACACAGTTCAAACGTCACTCGATCTTCAATTGACGGACCATGAAGGGAAAATCATCGATAAGGTAACGATGCCTGTCATCCCTGAAGATTCCGTGCGGGACGCGAACGGTACCACAAAGATTCCGGCAGGCAAGTTCGTGGTCATTGATGGTGAGACTGGGAAGCAATCTAAACCTTCGACAACAAGGGAGTTTTGGAAGGGATCTTGTCGGTGGGTCTTACCGAGCCTTAAGCCAGGTTACTATGAAGTGAGGGCACAACAGGAGCGGACCGTCAAGAATCGGTTTCATTTGGTGCAGCATTTTGTTATTACTCCGCGTAAGTCAAAGAACACTGTCAATCCTCAGATTGGATGGTCACTACCAGAGGATCAGTACGCCAAAAAAATTGGGACTACGGAGTTGCTCGGTGTTCTACAAGAAGCAAACGTAGGAAGACTAAAGCTCCCTGTTTGGCATGACACCTTGGATGTCAACACCTCGAATTATTTAGCAACCAGGATTGATCGGATTCAATCTGCCGGGATCGCATGTGTAGGGGTGATTGCAACACCTCCTCCCTCGATTTTCGCGAACTTTACTCGAGCTAGACAGAACGATACGGGTAGTGCTTTAGAAGACGTCGCTATGATGCAGACATTCTTAGAACCAGTACTACAGCAAATGTGTGTTCGGTTGGTTAGCTTTCAATTGGGTTGGGATGATGAGGCCGACTTTGTCTTCAATCCTCGGTTTCAAACTTCGCTAGACTCGATCCGCCGAATGTTGAAAAGGTACGGTCAAGAGGTACAGTTGGTTGCGTGCCATAATCCGCTCCTCAATGTTTCAGAGGACATTCAAGTGGATCGTTGGCAATGGACAACCAATCTTTCATTCGGTGCTGACGAGTTAAAAACGCTTTTGAACCGAGCAGCGAAGGAACAGACTCGTCGTCCCGTGCCGTGGTTTCACATCACGCCTCTCGCGGCGAGTCAGTATTCGTTGAAAGCCCGTGTTCAAGATCTCTTGCAGCAAATATTGGTATTGACGGATCCCGTGAATCCAGGATCGAGAATTGGCTGGGTGTTTGATCCTGCGAATAAGGAGACTCTGGTGATTGAACCAGATGGGGGCCCGCAAGAATTGTTTCTCCCATTTCGAAACCTCTCTGGTGCCTTAGCAGGCAATCATTACCTCGGGCAACTGCGTTCGAAAGATTTATGTCAGAATGCAATCCTCGAAGCTAATGATGACGGAAAAATGATTTTATGGTCGTCTTCTCCCAGGACTTTAAAACGATATTTCGGCGGAAAGATTATGGTTCGCGATGTCTGGGGGCGTCAAGTCCCTGTGGATGAATCGTCTACCGAGTTAGGACCGATTCAATCGTTTGAAGTAGGAGACTGGCCAGTCATCGTGGAAGGAGTCGACCTCCATGCCGTTCGATGGCAGATGGGAATGGAATTACTGACGAAACAAGTTGACCTCGTGGTGGGGAAACAGGAAGTCATTGAAGTCAAAATTGAGAATCCTTTTGATTTCGGGGTGGTCGGACAAGCCACGGTAGTCTGCAGCGCTCTAGCAGAAAAGCACACACCTGTAAAGTTTCATATCGGTGCAAACGCCAGGGAAAAGATTGCAATCCCCGTGCAAATGAACCCCAATGCTGATAATGGTCAAACACCCATCCAAGTTATTGTCCAATTGGACGGTCCCGAGAACGAAGTTTTCCTCCCACTGACCGACATGATCCAAGTCGGAAACAACGCCATCGAATTTGAAGTTCGATATTCTATCAATGAAAAGAATGAGCTGATTGTTGAAGTTGAGACAATTAACCGTTCGGGCAAGCCCGTCAACTTCGATTGTTTCGTTAGAATTCCTGGGAGGACGAGGGAGTTTTCTCAGATTGCCAAATTGATGGATCGCGCCACACAAACATTCGTGATTGCCGATGCGGACAAGCTAATTGGTGAGACGATTTGGGTTCAAAGTCAGCAGTTCGGTGAGAAACGAGTGTTGAACAAAAGGATGACAATCTCGCGTTGAGAGAAGCGCTGCATCGAAATCGACGATCGGTTAGACTATTGGTATGTCAGATGCAACGAAATCACTGGGATCCAGCCCCGCAAACGCTGGAGAGCCGTTACCCCTTCCAATCCGCGATACATTGAACAGTCTGCGCGGGTTGTTAGGACGATTCGTCTTCTCTCAGGCGATGATTCAGGTAGCGATCTGGATACTACTAGGTTTTTGGTTTTTTGGAATCGTCGATTATCTGCCAGCCATGTTGGGTTCTGCCGAGTCACCGCGGTGGGTGAGAGTTGGCATGTTGGGCATTCTGATTGCTGGAGCCATTTGGATATTGTACCAGCAGATTTGGTTGCGGTGGCTTGTTCGATGGAGTGATGATTCGCTGGCCTTGCTGATTGAACGCAAATACAAACGGTTTGAGAGCGCGCTCATCACGACCGTTCAGGCTTCTCGTCCCTCGATGCGAACCGAGTCTGAGCATCCGAGCCGCCCGGGATTGGTTGCTTTGGCGACAGCAAGAGCGATCGAGCTTTTGCCAACGGTAGATATTAGAGAACTGATCCGCACTCGTGTTCTACAGATGCAGTTGATTGCGTTGGGTGCCTGTTTGGCCTACTCGTGCGTTGCCGGATTGCTTTATCCAAAGTGGAGTATCCATTGGGGTAAACGCTTGTTCACTTTGTCAGATGTGCCTTGGCCGCGAAACGTATTATTGGGAGTTGAAGGTATCGAGTTCGATACGCCATCTTTCACTGGGACAGGCACAACCAGACATCGTTACTTGCTAAGTTTCCAAGATCATGCTGTTTTCGTTCCAAAGGGGCAATCGGGACAACTGAAGAGTTTTGCCTCGCTAACGGCTGTTCGCGTTCCAGAGGTTTGCTCTGTCTATTATCGTGACGACGATGGGAATCGTGGTCGCGCGAATATGCGTAGGCTAACCGCTTCGGGGGATCGCCAAGGTTTTGTTCTCGATGGTCCACCTCTAGAGTCTTTGAGCCAATCGCTATCTTTGAGTATTGTCGGTGGTGATTCACGCATTTCTGATCTCCGACTGAATGTCGTTGATTCTCCTGCTGTCACGGACCTGCAACTGAAAGTAACATATCCGCCGTATCTTCGACGGTCGACCGAATCGCGTTG
This sequence comes from Pirellula sp., assembly GCA_021300155.1. GTDB lineage: Bacteria > Planctomycetota > Planctomycetia > Pirellulales > Pirellulaceae > JBKCUI01. Next base: position 4,627 of record JAJTID010000043.1, on the reverse strand, counting down.
GGGACAAGAGGTGTTGGCCTATCGGACGGGATTGCGGTTGCCACAAGGTAGCACTATCGAATTGTTCATGCAATCCAACAAGCAAATTAAGCGATGTGATTACATTGTCGTTCGATCAAATGAGAACGGTACAATAACACCGCAAGAGCAATCGATCGATTTAGAAGATGCATCCGAGTCGATTACGGTACCGATCGGTGTGTTAGATGGGAACGTTCTATCTGAGTTTCGACTTTGGGACGCACAAGGAATCTGCTCTAGCCGAATCCAGCAGTTTGTCATTTCATCAATCAAAGACCAAGCACCTCAAGTCGATATGGTCCTCGATGGCATCGGTACCTCGATTACTGAAATCGCTTCAATTCCATTGCTTGGAAGGATCAAGGATGAGTACGACGTACAGCAGACGTGGATAGAAGCCGTTCTGGATGAATCGAAACCCGTTCGGATCGATGTCGCGATGGACAAAGATCAATCTGTCACGACCACGATCGATTGCAAGGAACTTAAAGAAAAAGGCATGTTATCCATAAAGCCTGGATCCACATTGGCCATTGGGTTGTCTGCGAGTGACTACTATGACCTGAACCAAGAAACGCAAGTCGGACGAGCGGGTACCGTTCAGTTGAGCATTGTGACCGCAGATCAATTGTTGTTGTTATTGGATCGGCGTGAAGCCGCCATGAGGAAGCGACTCGAACTCATTTTGGGCGAAGTGAATCAACTGGGAGATCTACTGCTCTCCATTGAACGTCGACGAAGCGAGCTAAAGGACGGAACATCCACTGCTGAAGATGCGGAAAAGTACGGTCGAATTCAGTTGTTGCGATCACAACAGGGGATGAGCCAAGTCTCCAAATCCGAGGGAGAACTGAACGGAGTGGAGAGAGAGATGGATCAGATCTCTAAAGAATTGGTAAACAATCGAATTGACAGTATCGATCGTAGGACACGTTGGCAGGACAAGATCCAGAAACCATTACGGTCGATGATCGATACACCGTGGAAGTCTTTGGCAACACAAGTAGGATTGTTGGAGAAGCTGTTTTCGAAAGACCCAAATGACAGCGGAACAGCGAAACAGCTGATAGGGGCTGCGATCGAAAAGAACAACGAGATTGCCGCTATTCTTCAATCGATTCTTGCAGATATGCTCGAGATTCAAGACCAGACTGCAATTGTGGATATGCTGCGCGATATCATTGAGAATAGTACTCAAGTGATGGATGAGACGAAGAGCTACAAGAAAGCCCAAGATAAGAGAGCACTGGATTTTCTAAAATGAAGATTTTCTCATTACCGTCATGCCATATTATGCTTCTGCGATTCAGTTTTCTGATCGGGTTGTGTCTCGCGTGGATTGAGCCGGTCCTAGAGCCAAAGATCTGCTTTAGTCAATCGCCCCCGTCCACAAAGAACGCAGAGGCAGAGACGCTGGAAACGAAGCAGCGGCAATTAGTACAGCGATTTCAGAAACTCGAAGAGCTTTTTCTTCGTATGAGCGAATTGGAAGCGGTATCGAATCCAACGCATGCCGGCCTTCTTATGAATGCTGCACAGTTGAGTAAACAACTTGGGACTCGGCAGCGATTGAACTCCGCCGGAGAATTTATCGCCAAAGGGCAGATCAGTCGCGCCATTCAGGAACAGGAAGCAGCGCATGAGAATTTGAAGAAACTGCTGGAGCTATTGCAGAGCGAGAATCGATCTACACGAATTCGAGATGAACGTGCAAAGCTGGAGGAGATTCTGAATGATCTTCGACGAATCGCTTCTTTGCAACGATCGATCCGCGGACGAACGGAGTCGGGTCAAGACATCCAGCAAGCCGCGAACGACCAAAAGGATCTTACGAAGCAGATTGAGTCTGTCGAGAGTGACCTTCAGGTTCCCAAGAAAGAAGATGGTGATGCCAAAGAGCGAGACGCCAAGGACAGGGCCAACCGCGAAAGCAAATCGAACGAATCTAAGAATACGCCCAACAATAAGGATTCATCAGAAGAGTCAGGGGACAAAAAGTCTGGGGGCAAAAAAAACGACTTGAATCAGGCCGAGAAGAGTGGAGAAGAAAAATCACAGGCAGAAAAGAACAAAGAGAACGCGAGCAAGGAAGATGGCGAAAAACCTCGCAACAGTGCCCCCAGCATGAATGAGGAAAAGAATAGCGAAGGAAAGTCACGCGACGGCCAAGAGGAGAAGGAGGCTCAAGAACAGACGCCCAAAGATTCCCCTGAGAAATCGGAAGGCAAAAAATCGGACAGCCAAAAGCAGAAGAGCAAGAGCGGAAAGGATTCTGAGTCGGAAGAGAATTCATCGGGCAAGAGTTCTAGTGAGGATTCACCTGACAAGCCAGAGTCGAAGGAAGAACGCGCGAGAAAGCGAGTTGAGAAGGCGAAGCAGCGAATGCAAAAGGCTCAGGAAGAGCTCTCAGATCAGAAGAGAGATGCTGCGGTCAATGAGCAAGTAGAAGCGGAGCGCGAACTTCGTGATGCTGTCGAAGAACTAGAGAAAATCCTTCGTCAACTTCGTGAGGAAGAGATTGAGCGTTCCTTAGTCGATCTTGAGACACGACTTCGTAAAATGAACGAGATGCAGAAAATGGTTCGCGAGCAAACGACTCGCCTTTCTGAGTTGGTCGGGGATGCTCGTGACCGTAGTTTGGAGATTCAGTCCAATAAACTTGCGATCGAACAAAACAAGATTGTTATGGAAGGGCAACGAGCTTTGCTGCTGTTGCAAGACGAAGGTTCGAGCACAGCGTTTCCCGAAGCGATGGAACAAGTACTCAAAGATGCTCAGATCATTGCAAAGAGGCTTGCACAAGCGAATGTATCAGCTTCGACACAGGCGATCGAGGATGAGATCATCGCCGCATTGGAAGAGCTACTTGAGGCGCTGAAGCAGGTGCAGAAGAAACGGGATGACGAGAAAAAGGAACAGCAAAAGCAACAGCAGCAACAACCGCAAGATCCCGCGGATCAACCGTTGGTTGATAGTTTGTCGGAGTTGCGATTGCTCAAAACGTTACAGTTGCGTATCAATCGACGAACCCAGTCGCTTGCAAAGCAATCGGATCTTGCCGAAGATGCGATTGGGCAAGTGAAGAATCCTGAGTTGAAGATCGAATTGGAAGATCTCGCAGCACGTCAACAAAAAATCTACGATGTCACGAGGGACATCGTCATCAAGAACAGCAAAGACTGAGAGTTATCATGCCAATTTATGTTTATGAAGTCATCAATCTTGATGGCACGCCGGGCGACACATTTGAAGTGATTCAACGCATGAGTGAAGATCCACTTCAAGTGCACCCTGACAGTGGGGTGCCGGTTCGAAGGGTCATTGGCGCGCCGTCGATCGGAGGAATGTGGTCTGATGCGGCGATGGGGAAATCGACAGACGATAGCAATTTGAAGCGACTAGGCTTTACGAAGTACGTAAAAACGGACGATGGTCGATACGAGAAGACATTGGGAAGTGGCCCCAGTTCCCTTTCGGCAGATTAGTTCAGGGAGCTCGTTTTCGAAGCTTTCTTTGCAATGACCTGCGGTGAATCCCCAGCCTGCGAGCGGCCTCGGAAATATTTTGGTCGCAGTCGGCGAGAACTCGGTGGATATGCTCCCATTCCGCTTGAGCGAGAGTAGGAACGGGGATCTCTTCATTAGATTCGGTTGCTTCGACTTCTGTGCCTCCGCGTTTGAACGCACTGAGTATGTCATCGGCGTCGGCTGGCTTCGGCAGAAAGTTAACAGCGCCTAACCGAATCGCATCGATGGCGGTAGCGATACTTCCGAAGCCGGAAAGAATCAGAACTTGAACGTCGGGACTGATTGTTTTGAGATCTGAGATGATAGTCAAACCCGTGCGTCCCGGCATTCTAAGATCGACGACAGCCAAATCGGTAGGGTGCGTCCGAAAGACTTCGACTCCTTCGTCACATGTTCCGGCCACTTCCACGCGGAATCCTCGTTCACGAAACGCTTCGGCTAATCTATCTCTCAGAACGAAGCTATCATCCACAAGCAATATGCTTCGAAAGGGAGGGTAGCTTTGTTCCATAAATTCAACGAAAGTATAAAAGAGAGGGGATTTGCAATCAGTCTTCTTCGAACAACCCTACAGTCTAATAAAGATGGCCGTTTCAGGGAAACGCAACCGTAGGATTTTCTAGCAGTTTCGCCTGATAGGATATCCACCCCGAAGTATAACGAGCTCTTGATTTAATGGATTTGCCGCCGGCAAAAGACTGATCCTTACCCGAAGCGTAGGCCAAGGAAGCAGAGTCCCTCGATTATGCTACGGTTGGGATGGTAGAATCTCATTTGCAGTGTACATCCGTGAGAGGTTCGAATCAGATTCAAGCTGGCTGTTTGACTTTCTGTTTTGGATTACACTCCTGCATTGTCCCTTTTTTTCCGATAGCACTTTTGAAAGCAATCCGGACAACCTCTCATGTTGTACGAAGCAAACATTCTGGCAATTGTCGTTTTTGTGGCCCTCGTTTCAGCGACATTGGCCTTTAGTTTTTGGTTGGGCTCAAGGGCGAAGTCCAGTCAGGCTTATTTTGCCGCGGGGGGGCAGATTCATTGGTTTGTGAACGGAATCGCTTTTGCGGGCGACTATTTGT
>JAJTID010000225.1 GCA_021300155.1 Pirellula sp. | reverse complement strand
GGACGATATCGAAGCTGCGATCAACGATCGCCAGCGATCACTCTTGACTCAAGGTCTCGATCAAATCACTGGTTACATTTCAAACGATCCGAGGACGCTGACGGACAACTTAGTTGTCAGCACCGACCTGGCGATGTTTGTTGTTGAAGTTAGCGCAGGCTTTGGATATGTTATCCGCGGTAAGCAGGTGCTTCAGCAAACAGATAACGCATCGCGGGGAAGCAGTGTCGCTGCGTCAATTAGCGAACACGTTGTAAAGGATGGTTTGGCTGACAAGTTTACAGGTGATGTCTTCACGCTGACGAATGCATTAAGAAAAATCGAAGGTCGGGGATCAGCTTGGCTACGAAAAATTGCTGACAAGTTTGACGCAAACCCAACTGCTGTTAGTATCTTGGATGACAGCCAATTTGAGGAGACCTACATCCTTAGGAATGGCCGTGCGCCAGATTTTGGAGAACGAATCAATGGGTTCTTTAAGGACGGTCACGTGTACCTTCGAGAATCGAGTGGGCACCAAATCCTTCGAATTTTTGTCCACGAAGGGACGCATGCCGTAGATATGGGAGTAGGTGGACTATTCGTCAGGGCCGGTTCAAAATGGAAAGCGAAGGACATAGGAAACATGACCTACCAAGCGGTCTATAAGCGCGAACTCCGGGCATTCCGAGCAGAGAGATTGGTAGATGGAATCCCCCATTTCCCAACCCGGCAAGAGCTTGTTGACCATATTTTCAAACACTACAATTTCGCACAGCCTGGAGACTTACCGTAATGATCAGTGAGGAAATGTTGGCCACGTTTGAATCGCTTTGTCGAGGAACTTGGCATCACCAACCGGTTCTGTTTTGGTCTCCGTGGGTTTCCGTCACGGAATCTGAAGCTTTCGATATGCGTTCGCTTTTGATGGCGAGAGTCGTCGGGAATGCTATGGCGAGCCCATTGGCTACACCTGAAAAAACGGCAGTCCCAATTGAGAAGAATTCTCACTTCCAAAAGGTCGTCAATCTAACCGCCATTGCTCCATGGTCCGAGTTGTTGTCGATAACCAAGGATGGCAAGGCAATCTCTCTTAACCCAATGCTAAGCGAAGAAGAGCGAAACAAGATCTTCCGGATCTTGTCTGAAAACAGTTGCATGATCGTGAACTACGGTGGGTCAGAGGAGCAGGAACGTGACCTGAAGCGACGTACTGCTGAGCGGGAACTACTAAGATCCGACATGATCGCCTTCAAGATATACAGTGATTTGGATCTTGAACGCAGACGTCTTCGAAATACGCCAGCCAAAAGGATGCTTCGTGAAAGCCAGATACATCCAAAAAGGATCAGTGATAATACTTGGCTTGTTTTCGACAAAGTTGTTTCGGTGATTTATGACTCTGACTCTAAGCTTTTCGCCAAACGAGAGCTCGATGGGAGTACTGGGGCATTTCAGCATCTATGCGATCTTGTCACTGTGCTGAACGAAGAAATGGACGTTAGTGACGATGAGGAAAAAGTGTGAGTCTTTGCCAATTTACGACTATGGGCTCTTCGGTAGGTGCCACCCACCTACAGACTCTTGTTCCAGAACAGCGATTGCGAAAGTAATTGTTCGCCACAATCGATTTCATTGTCATGGGACACGTCCGCTCTACGCGTCTGGTCTAGCGTTTCAGGTAGCTATTCCATACTGAGCCCAGGATCGTTGTCATCAACGTCGCTTGGTGTTCCTGCTAGCGGCGGCTCGGCGACATTGTATGTGGAGGGATTGAAGGGAAGCCAAACCGTTGGCGATCAATCGATGCGAGGCTCCTGGAATGGACTCAGTGCGGAAGTCAAGTGGACCGTCCTCGCTGGCGATTTCCAGGTTGTCGTCGATTCTAACGAAACCTCAGAAGCGGACGAGTTTAAAAACGATAAAACAATTCTCGGCTCGCCAGCAACGGAGAAGGAAAATGATCGGATCAATCTGAACGTTTCGTCTTTGAATTTGTTTGGAAACAACGGTCACTTCACGATCGAAGGGGACAAAGAATATCTGCTTTGGACGGTCGAAGCGGATGGTGCTCTTAATCCATACGAAACAGATTCGAAGATTCCAACTACTGGAATTTCGGGGCTAAGTTTGCTTTTGATGGAATCAGGAATTCACCAATTCAAGCTGAAGTACCATGCGATCAATGGAGCTGTTTACGAACTCGACAAGATCGTATTGAACCAACGCTTTGGGGCAGCTTCGGTTGCAGACTACTTCTGGGGCAAATACGAAGGGCCAAACACCCAGCTTACACTGGACGTGTTATCCAACGATAAACGCGACCCATCGGATGCGAACGGCCAAATTATCGATTTCACACCGGCTCGACTTGGCACGGTAATTCTGGTCGATCAGACGTTTTTCTATAACACGAATCAAGAATTGTATGGAACGGATTCGTTTACATATACGATGATCAATCAATATGGCGAACGTTCGACCTCGCAAGTTGTTGTCGACATCGAGTATGTTCCGGCAGTAAAGACCGGTACGATCCAAGAACTAGATGCGGCCTCGCAGCAGCAATTGTTGGCGATTCACCAACAATACTTGCTCACCCGATCCCAACAAGTTCTTGGGGATACGGTCGGTGTTAATTTTAAGAATCACCGTGGCGTTGCCGCAACCGAACGGCTAGTCACAATTGCAGACTGGGGTTGGAGGATCATCGACGGCGGTTTCGAACCTTGGGCAGGAGTATCCGACGATGATCGAATCAATACTCTCCCCGGATCGCCTGGATATCGAACAATCACTTACTTTAGCGGTTGGACCGAATTGCACTCTGGGCGTCAAGGCGACACGTTAATTCAGCACCCTTATACCAGTATCGAAATCTCAGCTCAGATTGAGCGGTTGATTCGCAATCAGGAGGTAACACGCAGCTTTACTGCGTATGACTCGAGCGGTGGCAGTCCGTTTTATGCTGGTGCGGAAGCGTTTTTCGCACACAAGAACACGCGCATCGCGGCGGGGGTAGCAGGTATTGCTCTGGTAGTTTTCACTGGAGGGTTGTCAGCTCCGTTTGTGGTAGGTGGAATGACGCTTGGAGGAACAACAATCACAGGAACAGGCCTGGCGGGTGCTGGCATTTTTGCAGCTTCCTCATACGCAGTGGTCCGAATGGGGGACGATATCGAAGCTGCGATCAACGATCGCCAGCGATCACTCTTGACTCAAGGTCTCGATCAAATCACTGGTTACATTTCAAACGATCCGAGGACGCTGACGGACAACTTAGTTGTCAGCACCGACCTGGCGATGTTTGT
>JAJTID010000002.1 GCA_021300155.1 Pirellula sp. | reverse complement strand
GAAACTGGACATAAACTCCGGCCCACTCCATTTCAAACTTTGGACGATCGCCTCGTCGTAATCTTTCTCGTTGGTATTCCCCGGAGGAGACTGCGCCTTGCGCATCTGCGCGAGCAAGGCTTCACGACGATTATGCCTTTCACTCGTGATTCCATCTGGCCGCGATAGTCCAGCGGGACCTTGGCTAGTATCGGTCAAATAGAGATAACTATCTTTGGCACCGAGAAACCCAGGCCCGCGAGAGACATTGGGATAACCTATCAATACATACGCCGGAGCACCTTCATGAAACGCGCCACGCTCGTGGGCAATGACAGACCCTAGCGATGGATAAACAACCGTACCACTGACAGGCCGGCCTGTGTGCATGCGATTCGTTGCTGCAGCATGTTCGTCGATCACATCGTGATGCACGGTCCGCACCGCAGTGACATGATCCATCAAAGGTGCCAGTTTCGACAAGTGCTCGCACAATCGCACCCCGGGAACGGTTGTTTCAATACTCTCGTAATAAGACCCTGCGATCTTTTTGGCAGGATCTCCTTTCTTCTTGGGATCGAACGTGTCCCCTTGCCCCATACCACCACCCAACCAAATCGAGATAACGTGCTCCGCTTGTCCTCGAATAGGAGCGGCCTCCGAGCGAGCTATGCCCGAGAAACTTGCCAACGAAGCTGCAGAAACAGAGGCCTGGACGAAATGGCGTCGGTGCATCATTTTGCTAACAATCCTTATCTAGGGCAACCAAACAAATTCTCGTGTGTTGATCAATGTCCAGAGCGAGTCCTCGTAGACTTCGCGCCATTGGGGATCGAGTCGAGGATCGGCTGGCGGCCCTCGACGTGCGCGTCGCTCCAATTCGAGCGATATCTCACTGGCTTCGGATCTCAAATGGTTCGACCATGTTACTCTTGGTAGCTTCGCCAAGGGAGTTGGCGCTTCTACTTTCTCTTTTTCTATCAATCGACTCGCGAAGCCAACGCTCATCAAACTGGACATGGCTTGCTTCTCTTCTGCACGTGGCAATCGACCGAGATATCGTAAGAAAAGCTCTTCGACCAAGGTTTCAGGAGACTGTGCTTCCACCGCTAGGCGTGCAAGCTCACTGCGGTCGGCAGCACGTGTGAACAAGAGAGATGCTGCACTGTTGGCTAGTACACCAGGTTGCAGCGCGTTCGGAGAGGTCTCGCGATCCGTCCGAGGATTCTGTCTCGCTCCGCTCCAACCGAAAGCCAGGAGGATGTCCGCTATGCCTTGGGCTCGCGGTAGGTTCAAGGATGGCCTATCCCGTTCGTTAGCCAAGTCGGCAAACATCCATGCACGCCGGGGAACACCAAGCGTCAGTCGGTTGCTGGAAGCACGCCTCGCATCTGGATCGAACGTCAATTCTTCCACATCCATCGGACGCCCCGAGGCTGCCACTAGTGTATCCACAATCTGTTCCGCAGTGAGGCGACGAGGGTCTGGAGCTGCGAAGAATCGAAGCTCAGGTTCTCTGCGAAGATTCGTCCCGGTCGCCGCGCGCGCATACGCTTCCGAGGTGAGTATCCATCGAGACAACCGTTTCAAATCATAACCATAAGCCACAAAATCATTCGCTAGCCATTGCATCAGCTCAGGATGACTAGGAGTATTCCCTTCCCAATCATGCGGAGGTTCGACAAACCCTGCTCCCATGAATAATCGCCAAACACGATTCACCAAGACAAGAGCAAATCGCTTGTTGGAAGGTGATGTCACATAAGCAGCCAACTGTTCGCGCGAATCGGCTGGGTCGAGCAACAGCTCTGATATGGAGCTCCCTCCATCACTTAACTGGGATGCGAATGGCCATGAGGGAGCGACCGGGCTATCGTGCTTGAGTGTTACCTTGATCAAGGACTCTCGAGCCTTGTTCTCGAAGAATGCGGCTGGTACTCGGCTCGTTTTGGGAACGGTGATTGCCTTTTGGTTGAGCATTGCAGCCATGGAATAGAGATCGCTTTGCGAGATGCTATGATAAGGCGCATCGTGACATCGTGCACATTGCATTTCCATTCCCAAGAATGCACTGGCAATGATCTGTGCCTTGGCTGCCATCGGAGCATCGTTGTCTCCTGCCAATCCGAACCCGGCACTCCCTCCTTCGTGTGGACTGCCTCGCATGAGAATCAACTCCGTGACCATTCGATCTATGGGCTTGTTGTCTTGCAACGCGTCATACAAGAACCAACGGAACGGTCCGGTGGTATTCAAGCTGGAATTGATCAACGTTGGGTTCTCGGCCAACACATCTTGCCAATAACTCATCCAATGGTCTGCCCATCTCGGATCCTCTAGCAATCGATCCACCGTTCGAACGCGTTTGTCTATGGATGAGTCTTCCACAAAGGCTCGCACTTCATCCGCTGTTGGTGGCAGACCGATCGTGTCGTAGGAAACTCGCCGTAGGAACGATTCATCGTTTAACACTGCAGAGGTTGCCACGAGTTCTGGCGTCAGGATGGGGGCTGGCCATTTCGCGCCTGCATTGATCCAATCGCGTAAGATCGCGATCTTGTCCGGTGGAAGCGGACTACCACCGGGTGGCATTCGCTCCTCCGAATCCTCGGACGTAATCCTTCGAATCAGCTCGCTCGCATCCGCATGTCCAGGTACGATCGCCAATGAGTCAGAATCGCCAGCTTTCAATGCCGTTTCACGTGAGTCTAATCGAAGTCCTCCTTGTTCTTTCTCGCCGTGGCATCGGATACAACTCGACTTCAATACCGGCAACACTCGCTCATGAAAGTCCTTGGCTTCTGCATCGTTCGAACGGGAGGCTGCTTCTTTTGCCATCCGAACTTTGTCCTCCAAAAACGCATCGACGGGATGGCGTTTCTCAGATTCTCTCGTTGAAACACCTGGAATGTTGAGTTGCTGGACAGTGCTTCTAGCTATCTCATGACGTTTCGTCCAATACTGATTTTGACTTTCTGCAAGCTCTCGTCGTCGTTGCATGTCGGAACTTTGCAACTCCGATTCCAATCGTTGCAGGGTTGCCTCGACTTCCGCATCGGTGAGCATCACCAAAGACTCGGCTGCATCCGCTGGCTTCAACAATGCAAAGGGGCCGTCGCTGGCGAGTTGCACGGCGACGCACGTTTCACCTGGGTCCGTTCGGAAGCCTTTGCCGCCAAGTACCATTTCTAGAACCACTCGACATCGCCGTGCTTCGGTGAAGTCCACTTGGCCAAAAAGCTCTTGCTGTCGATGTTCCGCAATTCGCATCCCTGGAGATGGTGGCAATGCGATCGGTGTTATCGGCTCTTCGCCGCTCGGTGAACCGGGTATCGGTTTACCTCGAGCGATCAACTGACCATCGACCCAAAGTCGACTTAACCCGCGCACTCGCGTCAAAAGCTTTTGGTATTCCGGTTTCCAATCGACATCGGCGGTAAATCGAACGAGGACTGGTTCTTTCCAGTTTGCTCGAATACCCCATGCATCGAAACGTTGAGGCAATCGATCGAGCAAAAAATGATCGAGCGGTAATCGCAGTGTCTCTTCAGGAATCGATTCTCCTTCTTGAAGCCAGCGTGTGTGGCTGGGCATACCTTCGTGCAATGAAAGAAGAACCTTACCGCGAGGAACATCTTGGATATTCGGCATGGTTTCAGGCAAAGGTTTGGCAACAACCTCTACGGCCGTCGATTTGTAGCGCTGCTTCATGACGGCATCTGCAATCACTTGTCGATGAATTGCAATTGCGTCCATAGAACCTCGAAAACTATTCGCCGCCGCGCCGCCACGCGAAGAGCCGATCCAAATGGCATCATCGTCGACGGTCGGCGCTTGAGTGGTGGCACCACCCATGTCCCACTTGCCAGGTTTGGCTTTACCATCAATCCAACATTGAATGCTGGTTGGTTCGCCAAATCGATACGATACCGCGATATGGTGCCACAGTTTTCCAGGCTTGAAGCCGTCGTCCGAAGTCCAGCGATGCCAATGCGAGTCCGGCGCAGTGCTTCCACTTTCGCGTGGAGTTGCAAAGAGAAAACTAACGCAACCTTTCTCTTTGTTTTCTTTTATGCGTAATGCCCAGTTCTGATTGTCGGTGGCGAATCCAGTATTACCCGTTCGCCCTTTGCTGATCACATAAACATGTTCATTTTTGCGGAGCTCCTCTACCTGAACCCACGCTTCTAACGTAATGGCATCCCCGGTTGTGAAATCGAATTCACTCTTTGGACCGGGATCATCGAATACATAGTGCGCACCTTGACCATCAAACTTGACTGCATGATTGTTCGTTTCAAAGTCCGGATACTCGGGTGCTCGAGGGCCAGGAACATCGCGGTGCACCCCACCCACCGCTTGGAGTCGCGACGTCTCTTCTTCGCGAAAGTCCCATCGAACGATGGGCTTGTCGTCCGCAAATGCTGGAACGACGCTACACGTTACCAAAACGAAAAAGGAAATCAGTAGGGTTGGCAATTTCATTCGGCGGGACCGGCGCAGGAGGGGAGCGGTAGGAACACATGCTCGATTCACATGCAATTATAACGCGAATCTACGACCGCAACGAAAAACCTGGAAACGAAAAACGCTAATCACAGTGTAATGGTTGTAGAATCAACGTCGAAAGACTGAAGGAATTTGAGTTTCGCTTCTGCCCGATCCACTCTTCTTTGAAGCGAAAAATGCTCCGCAAAACAGCCTATCAAAAGACCGATCACCGCTATTATCCATAAATAGGTTGAGAGTCGAATTTTCATTTTTCATTTTTGCGGGCTAGGGGCTTGTTGCTTTAGTGGACTCGCCGCAAGCAAAGGATCTACCATAACCCGACGCGTGAGCTCACGCGTCGGGTTGGGGGTAATGCAACAGCGAGCTAGGGCAAGTTCCATTTTTTACGAAGGGACCACTGCAACACATCAAAACCCCCAAACTCAAAAAAGCTACCCAACTGTCGAGAACTCCCTCGCCAAGTTTTCGATTCTCAATCGTCGTTTCTGTCGATTGCTTCCGTCGCTCCTGAAGCAGCGTCAGGATATCATTCGTTTGATCTGGTGCGATCAGTGTGCCACCGGCACTCGCGTTCAACCGAGCCATCTGTTCCATCAAGTGCCAATCGGGGATAGGTTGAAGACTTTCGACCGATTGATCCACAACGACGAACGGCAATTTTGCTTCAATCGACCTTCCGTTGGAAGCGGTCGTCTGAGCACGCCATTCGAATCGGCCTGCTTCTTTAGCCCCCGCAAAGTTCGCACGCATCGACCCGTTATCTCTCTTCGCGACAGGAACTAAACCCAAATCTTGACCATAGCTACCATCTGGATTTTTCACATCCATCTTCCACAAGTGCATCGAGATGTTCGCTGGCATCTCTGCCGCACTGGAGCCAGCAATCCACTCTAGAACGACTTCTGCTGGACGCTGCAGCAAAACACGGCGCTGTGTCATACGAAGCTGCATTCCTTCATCAACCGCCTCGCGCCGCATGCAATAGTAAATCAGTTTTCGCCAAAAAGCCTTATGCTCAGCAGACTTTCCTTGTCGAAACCAAAGGTAACTACTGTCGAACGCCAGAGAAATGACTCGGCCATTGCCGAACGTGCCAGCAACGATCAACGGATCCCCCCGCTGGCTTTCCGCTAGCAGAACGACTCCAGGCCGATTTTTGATTCCCGACCAACGACTGGCCCCATCGAGCTTCTCGAGACTCGCCCATGTCTTTGCATTGCTCTCAGGTGTATCAATTTGTAATAACTCTGAATTCCCTTTCGGAACGACCTGGATCGGTTCCGTGATATGGTCCTGCAAATTGACTTTGGCATCGAATGCTTTTCCTGGATTGCCGCCTAGCTGAACCGGCAACACCTCACTCAATGCGGATTGTCCCCAGCCACCCGGACCATAGGAGTTATAGCCACCCAGCGTTATGAGCCCCGCTCCTCTGCGAACTTGGTCTGCGATCGCTGTCGCACCTGCAGCGTCGATCGCTTTGTAATTCACATCCCCAAGAACGATGCAATCAAATGCGCTCCCTGAAAGTGTTTGCGAAAGATCCACTGGCCACTTTTGCACTGGGGGTTTGTAGATTCCAAGAATAGATACGTTCAAATCCGAACTTTCGCCGATAGAGCGACGAATAAATTGCATCTCGAAGCGTGCTTCTCCTTCGATGTAGAGGATTCGAGCACCTCCATCGCGAACGTTGAGATACACCGTCGATTGATTGTTCTGTACGACGGCTTCCCGGTCCACCGGGTCGGCTACGACCACTAATTCGTACGCCCCCGGATCGGGTGCAATGATGGAAAGCTGAAAGGGAAGAGACTCATCACTTCGACCGGGTTTCAGTTTCGTTCTGGCTAACTCTCGATCAGGTTGTCCCTCACGATAAAGCATGAGTCGGACATTGATGTCGGTATTTGCAACGCCTCTACAACGCAACGTACCAAGGACATTGAGCTTGTTCTTGGTGAACACATCGAGCTGTTCAGGAACACCCTCCACACTCAAGTCGCGCGAGTTCTCATTGTCCGCTCGCGGACCAATCCCAATCACGTAGAGAGGGATATCCAACTGAGCGAGTCTACGAGCGAACTGCAGCGGATCACCTCCAGATGGCGTTTGCGTCTGGGCTCCATCTCCCATCCAAACCACCGCCGATAAAGGGGATTCCAGAGTTGTTCCCATGAGTTGTCCAAGCGGCCCTCCGATATCGGTCATCGTTCCTGACGGTTCGGACGGAAGCACGAGTTTTGTTGCGTCTGTCGCCTCGGAGGCCTTAGCACCCCCCAGAAGACGAATGGTGTTGCTATACAAGAATGTCGACCATGTATTATCCTTACCCAATTGGCTGCGTCGATCCCAGATCTTCTGCAGAATTTCTACCTGTTGCTCCCATCTAGATAACTTTCCATCGCCTGACGGCAACAACATACTTGTCGATTCGTCCATCAAGATCGCGATACTACCAGATGGACTATTCTGCTTGGTAAAGGTGACGCCCGGTCGCAAAAGAAACAACAGCAACACCACGCACATTCCCAATCGCAGTCCCCAAAGGACAACGGACTGTTTGCGTGACAAGCGGCCTGCCTCCTGAACCAGGATCAAAACAATCATCAACCCCAATGCAGCGAGGATCACTAGGAAATAGCTACCGAACAATGGGTTGAGCGACCAGTCCATTACGCCGCTCCTCGCGAAGGAGCTTTACTTGCATTCCTGTTGCTACTCGATCTCATGGTTGCACTATAGAATCGACTCGCCATAGTCTGTTCCGCCATGAACAACATCACCACCAGCACCATAAAGTAAGGTGTCAAGTCGCGTCCGCTTCTACCTTCGCCCAATGAGGACTCGATCTCGTTCCGGTCTTTAGCGATTCGAACGTTCTCCTTGCCCAAGGCGGCATCTAATATTTCGACCGACGCGCGATCGAGCCGAATTTCCTTCGGGTCGACATTGACAGAGAACCCTCGCACCACTGGTCCTTGCGTTCGAAGTCCCTTGAGACGATATGGACCCGCGTATCGTGTGTAACTGACCAACATCGATTCTTCACCCGAATCGACAGAAGATTGTTCCCCATTCGGATCGAACAGCAAGTATTTCTGTGGCATCGTCTTTGTGTTGTTTTCCAACGCCGCCGGCTGATCCACAGAGTAATTCAATTGTTGATCACTCCACGATGCCAGATATCGAACCGAACCATCAAAGAGCGCGAAGCCTGGCCATATATCGGAAGTCGTTCGAAAGAGTTCGCTCCATTCCTCACCTTGCTTGTGCACAATAGGCTCTGGATAGGGCAACGACCAAGTGACAATTCGCCCTTGCTTTCGAATCTCTTCCGTCAGCGCAGGTAGTTCACTTTGTGTGAATCGCATTAATGGGAAGGCTGTAGGTTTGAGATCCTCGATATCCCAATGCCTGAACACGGGGTATCCAACCCATGGGATCTCTTCTACTGGGCGTTCAAAGATACTCCAAATCGGATGATTCTTGACGGCGGGTGTGAGGACCGTTTGACGATTGTCGAGCGAACGCCGAGTGATTCGCTTGACGACACCTGGGAGCAACGTTTGGATCGGACTATCCATCAGACTCTCAGCCGACTTGTAGGCAGACCCGAGCACGATCATCAATCCACCACCTTGCTCCACCCAAGCTTGAAGTTTGTCGCATGTGTTCGCATCGATATCGATGGGATCATACAAAACAATGTTTGAGTAATCGCTCAGTGGGACAATACCAAGCTTGGCAAACGTCTCTGTCTTTGCTGTTGGAAAGCTCGCTTCCGGACCACCCTCGGAAAGTATGGCATCTGGATCGATCATCGATACGATCAACTTCGTATCTTGTAAATCATTCGCCACGATCAACGACCGCCCTTGCGTTTTCGCCTCCACTGAGAGATATCCAATGTTGTCCACATCGAGTGGATCGGGTCTAGTGATCTTGATCTGGGCATGGTTGATACCTTCTGCAAGACCTTTCCATACGAACTGCACAGGGACGCTGCCGCCATCTGGCACCTCGATCAATTGGCGATCAACTGTTTCGAGCTCTGGTTTGATCAATATGCCGTTTCGCACGACCAAGTCACGGTCTACTTTTTCTTGGAGCAACTCCACGGTCATCTGCTCTTGTCCGCTTCCACGAAAGCCCTCCACTTCCAGTCCGACCGTTACTTGAGATCCTGGAACCGTTGATTGTTGACTTAAGCGAAGTTTCTTGATTCCCCAATTCTTGATCTCATTGACCGGAACGCTAACGTCGACCAATTGGATGAGAACGTTCGGCCCCTCCACTCCAGTCCCATCTGGGTTCTTCGCCAGTTTGGTTCCAATGGATGATGTCTCTGCATCTTGCCAGCCAGCGGCATTCATGTCAGACAGTACATAAATTTCACGCCGTTCCAGTTCCGATTTTCTCAATGCATCGATAGCGTTGGTGATACGCTGGACCAACCCCGACGCGCGTCCCTCCACGATCGTCTTGTCAAGAATTCGGTTTGCGGAAGCGCGATCTGCCAACAATCGTGCCGTTGCGTCCGAATTTACAATTGCGATCTGGCTACCGTTAGGAAGACGATCCATGAGCCAGCCGGCCGTTTCCTTGGCTGCGGCAAGTCGAGTTTCGTTTTTATAGAGGTAACTCATCGAGGGGGAAGTGTCGATGATGATCGCCGCAGCAATCGGTCCCGTATTGGTCGGCAAGACAGAGGATGCATTCCCAGTAACAGCCAATAGCAACCAACTACCGCTGGCCAACCAAAGAAGAATAGCAATTAGTGAGGTAATACCGACACTCATCCTGGATTTGCGGGTCGCCAAAGCGGTTGCTGCAGCAGCGGTCGCTAGCAGTGCCAAGACACCTAACAATCCCACCAAAAGATATGTAGCGAACATTTGACTTGGGACGCGTGGAGAGGCGAGTGCAAACGCAGCAGACAATATCAAAAGGACCCGGAGCGACAACAAAAGCCATCGCTTGATCGCCCACCCTTTCTGGGCTTGTATTGCGGTTTGGCGAACGAACCGAATCGCAGGAAACGTCAACGCTTTTGGTTGCCTGCGTCCCAGCATGTGCAAAGCGATGGGTGCAAGTGCCAGCAATCCACCTGCTAGTAGCGATACATGGAGAAAGGTCATGAAGAAGCCTTCTCACAACGCATAAAGATTCAGCTTTCGGGATGATTCAATCCGTGGTCAATCACAATTTCGCAAGATAAATTATTTTCACCACCGAGGTCAATGTGTCAATCCGCTTACTAAGTTCCTTGGATGTCATGTCTCCCGAAGACCTAGTTCCAAAACCCTTGGAATCGTCACCTTTTACGCAATGGTTGACCTAATGGATCTCCAATTCACTCCGCCAAAGTGCTTTGCCAAAATCGGCCCGACTTACTCGCTTGGATCTCATCTCCTCGCCAGTGTGCGCTAGCTCGATGACTCGAAATTTCGATTGGCTTAAGTCGATTTCTTGCACTCCCGACGGGAGCAATCGTACGACAGGTTGCATCGGCTTATTCTTATTGCTTTTAACCACGACTGCCTCAGATTCATCATTTAGTTTAACGACAGTACCCACGGGATAGATGGACACACTATCCAAAAATGTTCGGAACACTTCTCTCGAGAACGCTCCTTGCGTCGTGTGAAGACAAAGAATCGCCATCGCATCGGAAGCGACGATGGGCACTCCTGAAATTGGGTTTATCAATGATAGATACGCATCTGCTAAGTTGAGGATCAGCGAGCCTGGATGTAGTTTTTCACGAGACTTCGAATACGGAAAGCCTGATCCATCGACTTGCTCATGTACCTCACGAATCATCCTGATAACAGATTCTGGCACGCCCGGCAAACCTTCGAAAAGGGATGCACTGGCTAGAGGGTGAGAACGATACTGCCTCTTCGTTGCGTCTGTACGAGAATCGGGGGCCATGACAAACCAATCCGGCTGAATCAGAATCGATGTGTCGTGCAACAGTCCAGCCAACCCTATTTCACATGTCGTTCGATCATTGTCACCGCGGAGGACACTCATCATGATTCCGAGCGTCGACAGATTTGTAGAATGTTTTACGATCTTTTGATGTAGTTGTGAGTCGTTCACTTTGGAGTGTGTCGCGAGAACACTAAAAACGGCCATCATATTGTCGCTCACTTCCTTCGATAGGCGACTCACCGCAGATGTGACTCGGGACACTTGAAATCCAGATCTTCGCCGGAGCGACGCAACAGACTCCGTCAAACAATCTTGCATCTCCGAAATCGTATTTCTGATCGATTCAATCGTTTCTTTCGGGAAACATTTGAGAACGATATAATCGGAAGGAGTAAGCGCCACCAACGTAGCGGCATCGAGTATTGCCGGCTGATTTTCAACCTTGATAAACCACTTGCTAGAAGTTGTGTCACCAAGCAATGGCGTGAGGATATCGTCAGGACGCATAGGGGCACTAACGTTTGAAAATGGTCAAATGATCGGTGGGGGCGATCGGTGCTACGGGGGCTTCACACATCTCTGAAGTCGGCTCCGACCTGCAATCACGAACAGTATTTTGCTCATGATTCGGTTCTGACGATAAATCTCGGAAACAAAGAACCATTTGTAGGGATTGAAACACCCTCGCATGATTCCTACGACCTATCGAGAGCGTCCGTGATGGAGGACAAATCGATCGACTGGTACTCCTGAGCTTCTCGACTTAACTTCGCTCCCGCCTTGGTAAGCGCAGCGACAACCAGCACCCGCAGTACATTTGCCATGGGACTGTCGATTCCGTGAATCATGGCTTTCTTTACGACGTTGTGGTGCTTGTTCAGAATAACTTCGTTCTTGCCTGCGGGTTGACGTTCGAAGTGTTGCTGAATGATTCGTTCGAATCCCTTCGGCAAATCACCGTTTTCTCGAATCTCATCAAAGGTCTTCGACAACTCGTACCTCTCATTGATAAATGCGAGTACTGGTGGGCAAGTTTTTGAACTCGCGACGAATACATTCACATTCAGCTTGCTCAGATACTCCTGCCAGTCCGAATCCGCATCTCGGCGGTCCGTCATACCCAGGATTGACTCGCTAAAATTCAATGACGATGGACTAGCCGGCCGCAATTCAGAACGACTTCCTTCGGATTGCCCGAGCATCGTTGCCAGAAGTGTTTCTTCAAAACTTCGAAGCGTATGTACACAGGGGGCTTCCGTCGCAGAAAAGAACTCGTTTAACCACACTTCCTGTCGACGATCTGCGTTATACCACACGACGTAATCGGCACTCGACTCGACAAGCGGATCTGCATTGCTTCGAGATAGGATCTCGCTAACGGTCAGCTCACCATGCGAGGTTAAGAAACGATAAGTACTCCTCAGCAACTCTCGCAACCGTTCGTCGTAGACGGCCATTCCGGCAAACGTATAGCGATGCCATTGCAATATGGCTTGCCATCGCGATGGTGACTTCATTGCAAGTGTTTCGAAATGTCGATAAATCGACTCTTCGAGCGAGTCACAGACCGCAGCAAAGACGGGATCGCGAACCAAATCTTCTCTGTTCGATGTTGGCGAACAATCCGGTAGCTCAAGCACGCCGCGAAGAAACGGTGCCCAGCCAGGTATCAATTCTCGGATATGGCGAGAGATAATCATGCGACGAACGCTGACCGCAATCGTCGCCTCGTCAGCGAAGCCGGGCGTTCGCTGCGGAGTCACATAAACAGCGCCACGCACTGCCACAGGCGACTCAATGGCGATCGGGATTGTCTCAAGTGGTGTTTCGCCGAAATATGAAGACAGCTCTTCTACAATAGTATCGTTATCTGGGGTCGGCTCCAACCAAGCGGCTTGGATCAAATTCACTCGGGCTTTCGACTCATTCAGAAAAATCGGTATCGGCAGAAAATCCGCATACTGCTTGATACTCTCTTCTAACAACTCTTCGTCTTCGGCAAAAATCCCATAATTGGACTTCAGATGCAGCGTGACCGAAGTGCCGATCGTTGTGCGAGTCGATTCGGATAGTTCGATGTCGGTTCCAGCACCCGCTTCCCAACGGATCGCTTGCTCTCCTTCAAATCGCAAACTGTCGACTACGATTCGATCCGCTAACATGAAGCCCGAGAACAAACCAATTCCAAACTGACCGATCAACGTGCTACCGTCTTTCTTACTAGCTGGCGTGGCTGCTTCTAGATTCTCCGGAGTGAACCCCTTTTTGATCAATCCAGTAAGACCGATCCCGAGCGTTCCGAGATAGTCTTCTGCTTCGGCAGGAGAAAGCCCTATGCCGTTGTCATGAAAACTGAGAGTTCGATTCGCAGCATCCTGGATGACATCAATGCGTCCATGGTAACTCAGGTCTTTCGCTCGTCGCCGCATGATCGCGTCATGCGCATTCTGCAACAACTCTCGAACGGGGGTGTTCGGATTCGAGTACAACGATGTACCCATAATCTCAATCACGCCCGCGATATCGACTTTGAAAGGAATACGTTTGGGAAGAGATGACCGGACAGGGGATGGTGATTCCGACATGCGGTTTTATTCAGGCTTTCCAGACACTCGATCGAGCACTTCTTCTGCGACATAAATAGGAAGCGGTGGTTGAAAGGTCACCGCGATTGCGATCGCATCGGAAGGGCGGCAATCGATTTCAAAAAACTCTTCGCCACGTTTGATCCGGATGTGAGCAAAATAAGTCTGCTCTTTCAAGTCAGAGATCACGACACTTTCCATCTCACCACCAAGTGCCTCGCCCACTTGGACCACCAAGTCATGTGTCAACGGTCGAGGTGGACGAGCTCCGTTCTTCACGCGGCGGTCAATGCTCGTCGCTTCAAAGATGCCAATCAAGATCGGGAATTGTCGTTCGCCCTCGATCTCTTTGAGATAGATCACTTGGTTATCGCTAATTTCGCTGATGATGATCCGCGAAAGCTGCATTGGAATGGTCGTGGACATAAGCCTAGGTCCTGAGGAGTATTTGTTTCACCCCATTATAGCGAGACAGACCCAAAAGAGTAATTGCTGAAATCAACTCGAATCGAGACGGACTCTATGTCAAGTCATCAGCCCGTTCCGTAACCTTTTCGAGAATGTCCAAAAGAACACGATCCACTTCGATCCCTTCGGCTTGTGCTTCGAAATTGAGCAAAACGCGGTGACGCATCGCCGGCAAATAAACACGACGAATATCTTCGAAACTCACATTGTATCGACCGTCAAGCAACGCTCGTACCTTGGACGCCAACGCAATGGTCTGTGCTCCCCGAGGACTTGCCCCCCAGCGGATGTACTGGTTGGTGACTTCCGGTGCTAGCTTGCCACCAGGGTGTGTTGCCAAAATGAGTCGAGCTGCATAGTCCTGAACATGCTTCGCCAGCACCACTTGACGCACTAGCTTTTGCCAATGCTGAATCTCGGTTCCGTCCATTACTTTCTCAGGACGAATGATCTCGCCACGCGTCGTCCGATCAATGATGGTGTTGAGCTCTTCACGTGTTGAATAACCCACCACCAACTTGAATAGGAATCGATCTAACTGCGCCTCGGGCAGAGGATACGTTCCTTCTTGCTCGATGGGGTTCTGTGTCGCGAGAACAAAAAATGGTTTCGTCAACTCATGTCGAATGCCTGATACCGTAACGGTTCCTTCCTGCATTGTTTCTAGCAATGCGGATTGCGTCTTCGGCGTCGCACGGTTGATTTCGTCTGCCAAGCAGATCTGAGTAAAGATCGGCCCCTTTTGAAACTGAAACTGGCGCCGCCCTTCGTTCTCGACAATCATGTTCGTTCCGAGAATGTCTGATGGCATCAAGTCAGGGGTAAACTGAATACGATTGAATTCCAATGACAACGTCTCCGACAATGTCTTGATCAACATCGTCTTGCCCAAACCTGGCACACCTTCGAGCAAACAGTGCCCACCCACAAACATCGCCGTCAACACACCGTTCACAATGTCGTCATGGCCGACGATGACTCTGCCTATCTGCTCCTTGACGGCAGCATAGCGAGATCGAAATCGTTCGGCTTCTTGTTGCATCGACTCGGCGACATTACTCATGTAGTTCCTCGGACGAGAATCTTGATCTAAACGGGCAAGGGGCAAAACAAAGTGCTTATCATAACACGAAAATCCTGCCGCTATATCAACTTTCGAGAAATCCACACGCCAATTTGCCTGAGCCGCATTTACACGGCCAAGATCGAATGGACCTAGGTGTGCGCAATGCGAACTTGATGACGTTGATGGCAAGTGCGCATCGCAACGATTTGGATGTAACAACTTACCTAGAGAGTGTGATCACGCACATGCTTCGAGGAACGGCAAGGGTCGAGGAATTGCTTTCGGATGTTTGGAAGACACAACTGCGAAAGTCGCTCAAGGGCTAGATCAACGGCCGTCACCCCCCACTAAACGAATTCCACCCAATTTGGTCGTATACGCTTACGGCTGATCGTGGGCTAGCCCACTAAATGCCCGTCCTTTGTTGCTGCTTTCTTACCAGACAGGCTGCAACACTCGATACTGGGCTCGTGGCTAGCGGCTACCCAGATGGGAGTCTGCCCCACTTGCTTCAACTCATTTCCAGTACGCACGTGCAATGCTTTGTTATTCCGCTTCTTTCTTTAGTAAGCTACGGACCGCGTTTGAAAGTTCTTTGCCTCGAATGTCACGAAACCGAATGACACCACGCTGGTCCAGTACAAACGTCGACGGCCAACCACGAATATTCCATTGAGTTGAAATCCGTTTGTCCTCTCCGTCCCACCATACCCGCCAGGTGATTGCCTTGGATTCCAGTGACTCAAGGACGGTGTCAATCGTTTCATCTCTTTGAACTCCAATAAAGACAAATGGCTCTTCGGACAACTCGTCGATCAGCTGGCGATTGTCAGGGTACATTGCCTCGCATGGTTGGCATCCTTTGTACGAGAACATCACGACTACAATCTTACCGTGAAAGCCAGCGAGACTCATCGGCTTTCCTCTCGCATCTTTGCCGTCGATTGGAGGGGCTTTCTGCCCGATCGAATGATTGAGTTCAAATTGAATGGCTGGTAGACGATCGACAATTCGCTCTCTTTTCGATTTCAACACATCGTCAAGTTCACCTCTCTTAACGCTTACAAGTCCAGGCCCCCTAACGGCGACCAGTGGTGGAACGAGTTCGCCTTGGCACCCTTTGACTATTTGGTCGATCAGGCTGTTCGCTTCTGCACGGTTTCGGTCGATGGTCACGTCTTTCAGACTGGCGATCATACTCTCCAAACCATTTATTCGAGCTTCATTCTCTGCGTCTTCCCGGTCCAAAACTGCCAGTAGCGATTCGTACATACCAGGAAGGTTAGCTTCTAATGCAAGGTACTTTGCAAGTTCGTGCATGGCATTCGCCCGAACATACCCATGTCGTGAGGATGTAATCAAGTTACGCAGGAACAATTTCGATTCGGGAATCCTCGTTCCGGAAAACAGATTTCTAAACGTTGTGTCGACGTCTGGGTAATCATGGTAGTATTCACCGAGGACCTTTAAGGCGGCGACTTTGCCCCTGGTCACTGGGAGGTCGGGGGAATCGACAACGCCCGCGGCTGCCGATACCAAATGATACAGACAGCTAAAACCAACGTCGGTCCCTCGTGATTGTTGCTCAAGCGTGAAAAAATCACTCACCATAGTATTATTCGGGTGATTCTCGAGATACAGTTTGAGCCAATCTTCACCTTCTTTGGGCTCATGAGCGAGATACGCTTTTCGAAGGATGTTGTATCGTCCTGCCAATTCATCGAAGCGCAACTTGGGGCCGATGGTAGAACTTTCTTGCTGTGCATCTGGCTTGGCATCTTGGCCGAAGCATGCCGGGAAGGGCAAGCCAATAAACAGCAATACAAGTATAGATCTCATATGCGTCGCCTGTGGAGAATGAGGGTTTGATCGGAATAACGAATAACAATCTATCCCAACTGGAGTGAAGCGGTACGAAGGCATAGATTGTGCGTTGAACGGTGTGGCTTCGCTGCTTTTTACTGGGCAAGACTAAGTATACAACCTATCGCGGATACTATCCACTCAAGCAACCTCCACCCACTAGATGCAGGCCAATCGGCTGCGGCGAGCCCCCACATAACGGGTCGCCGTATAGGGACACACCACTTTACAGATTCCGACAGACAACCAATGGTTTGAACTCACTTATACCGTTCTGGGGCATTGGCGCCGACTTCTAACACACATCAATTCATTGGCTAAAGTTAGATGCGAGCGCAGAAGTACAGCCCCGCGAGCTGTCAGAATAAATTCAATAAAGGACAGGCACGTTTTGTTGACCAGCGTTTGTTTTTGGGGTATGATGTTGCCCATTGGGACGACTGACGCCTCTGCAGTTCGGAAAATGAATCTATGACTAAGGCTCGATTTCGGCTTGTGGATACGACGGTGACTCGCTGGTATCATCTGGTTTCCAGATGCGTACGTTCCGCGTGGCTCCTCCAAGACGACGGAACCAACAATCGGAAAGATTGGATCGATCAGCGTCTCAAAGAGCTCGATCAAATTTTTGCAGTGTCCGTAGGTGG
>JAJTID010000203.1 GCA_021300155.1 Pirellula sp. | reverse complement strand
ACGCGGAGCCGATTTCAAAGACTGGATCCAAGAACGGATAATCGGTTTTGGTCCGAAGTACCTACCAAAACTTCTGTTGCCAGATAAATTCTTAACGCAAATCCAACTAAACTGAAAAAGCTACGCGGTAAACACGTACTTGCCACCGCTTCCTAACCCGCCTACAGATCCCCATACAGTTAACATATTTGCTGAGTTTTTTGATGGTGGCCATGTGTCACCCATGCACGATTGGGGGTGCACTGCATACACCCCAGGAGCACTACTGAAATGCGGGGCGTTTGCAGAAATCACTGCTGGCATTACAGACTGTGATGCGATGATGTATGCAAGCGTTTCCGGTGCTAAAGGACTTTCTATTTCCATTACGATGAAAGTGATTCCCGCAGGTGCGACTCGTACCATGGCTGTTGCGACACCAGGTTATCAGACGGTGGAGGGGACGGATGATCACTTTGTAGATGGGATAGTTACTCTTGATTACCTTGACCCCGATCAAGGTGACGTGCAGATTGAAAAAGCTACAGCATATTGGATTCAAGATATTTGGTAATCTGCGATAATCAAAACTTGATTGAGGGAAGCCAAAAGGTTTCGCAAACGATGTAGGAAAGTTTTCTTGATTTCAGATTGCCTTCCAAGCTGCCTATCGATCGGTGTATGGAACATTCCTAGCACCGGTGTGCTTTGGCACTGTTCGGCTTTTCCAGACCTTGCCTTTGTCTTCCTCGTTACCACGTTGTTCGTCAACGTGGGACGATAGCCGAAACCAGCCGCGAGATGATGAGTTCGCACATCACTACGTTGCTTGCCAACGTAGGATGCTGGTCAGGTTCCGTGCGTTGTCTGGCCATCGCTCCACGCTGACGAGCAGCATGGTGGCGTCATTCGACACGGGTACGTTTCTGGTTACGGCTATGGCCCTACGCTGACCAGCAGCGTAGTAGCCGATGGCGATTGCATGTCCATCCGCTCGCTTCATTGCTTCACGCGCGCGGGACCAATAGTCGGCAAATAGAGCTGGGACCTGGCAAGGAAGCGCCAAAAGGGCTCTGCCTAGCCTAACTTCTGGGCATCGACCTTCATCGCGGCGATGCGATCGGTGACGGTTTTCTTGGCTGCGGTGAGATCGCTCCCATGTACGGGCTCATAGCCGAAGAGATAAAACTTCACCTTGGGCTCGGTGCCGGACGGACGCACCGCGATTGCATTCCCCGATGGACGGTCGGTTCCTGGTAGTGCTAGATCGAGCATGAGCATGTTGCTCTTCGGTGCATCCAATGGCAGCGTCTCGCCCCCGACAATTTTGCAAGTCAAATTGCCGTAGTCTCGAACGGAGACTACTTTGAGGCCACCCATCGTCGCAGGCGGATTGTCGCGAAGCGATTGCATCAGTTTCTTCATGTTCTGCATCCCTTCGCTTCCTTCCATTTGCACGTTGATCAAATCTTCAAGATAGCAACCATGTTTGGTCAGCAACTGATCGAGCCTCTGATGCAGGGTGATGCCTTCGGCTTTCAAATCCGCTGCCAATTGAGCCATGAGCAAACAGGCGACTGCGCCATCTTTGTCGCGCACATATTGGCCGATCATGTAGCCATGTGACTCTTCAGTGCCGAAGGCGAAGTCCGATGGCCCGCATGCATCCATGAGCCCCGCGATCCATTTGAATCCAACATGGATATTTCCTTCACAACGAACGTTGTAACTCTCTGCAATACGGCGAATCAATTCGGTGGTCACCAACGTTTTGATCACATAGGTCTTGGCTGTGAGTTGCTTGACTGCAGTCATTTTCTTTAGCACAAAGTCAGTCAACAACGCACCGAGTTGATTCCCGTTGATCGTGCCCCATGCGGAGCCTTCGTCCATCGTGAGTGGTGCAGCGCAACCCATGCGGTCGCAATCTGGATCCGTAGCCAAGATAAGATCGGCCTTTTTCGCCTTGGCTTCGACGATGATCGCATCGAAGACGATACTGTTTTCCGGATTGCTCACATGCCCCGGAACGTTTGGGAAATCGCCATCTGGCTTGGCATGAGGTTCGTAAATATGAACGTCGTGGAAGCCGGTAGCCTCGAGCAATGGCAATACAGCAACCCCACCCACACCGTGCAGTGGCGAATAAATGACCCGCACATCGCGACTGCCCGGCCAAGCGTATTTGCTGGCTGCCGCTTTGAAATCCTTGTCGATCGATTCCGTAACGATCGAGACTTGCCCTTTGGCCAGAGCTTCCTTGAAAGGTACTGTCTTGATCGTTTGGACGTTCATAACCCGATCGATGATCGCCGAATCGTGAGGTGGCAGCACTTGGCCGCCCGTGGACCAGTAGACTTTGACCGCGTTGTCGCTCGGTGGGTTATGAGACGCTGTAACCATGATCCCGCAACTACACTTCATGGTACGAACGGCAAACGAAAGTTGAGGAGTGGCTCGATAATCGTCTAAGAAATAGACTGTGAAGCCGTTTGCCACCATGATCGAGGCACACAATTCTGCAAAATGGCGCGAGTTGTGTCGTGTATCATAGGCGATGGCGCAGGAAAGGGGGCGAGGCAAATCTGCCTGGCCGAGGATGTATTCCGCTAGCCCTTGGGCGCTTTCGCCGATCGTCCGATCATTGATAGCATTCGACCCAATCGGGTACATTCTTCCTCGTCGACCTCCGGTCCCAAACGGGATAATGGTCCAGAAAGCGTCATCGAGTGCTTGCCATTGTTCTGCTTCGACGTGCTCAATGACCGATGGAACGTATTCTGCGTAGCGATCTTCGGTTAGCCAGCATTTCAGGTTTGAGACGGCTCCGGAGCTGATTTTGTTGGAATGGGCGGCGGATTCTATTCGTTCGATGGCTTGTGAAGCGGAAATTGGCATGGGAATAGCTTTGGAATCGAGAGGGTAGCGGCAATGGAAGTCAGAATTTTAGTAGGAACCTTCAATCGATGCTATGACTGCATGTCGATGACAGGAATAGTAATCAGTCGATTTAGTCGCGGGACAGGCTTAGTACCCTTGCCAAAAGCAGGCATATCGAAAAGATGTACACATCCAGAAGTTGTTTCACTCAAATGAATAAGGAAAGATCAATTGAGTTACTTTCCAAACATGCAACCCGTGTTTGATTCCCACGCGCACCAAAGCTACCAACGCCAGCGTCAAATGACGTTGGGAGATTTGCTCCTTGAAAACCGAATCGTTTTTCTTCAGGGGGAAATCTACACCGGCAATGCGAACGAAGTCGTGATGAAGCTCCTCTTCTTGCAGAGCGAGAATCGTCGAAAAGACATTCATTTTTACATCAACTCTCCAGGTGGCGAGGTGGTATCGACCTTGGCCATTTACGACACGATGCAAATGCTATCGTGCCCAGTCGCGACTTATTGCGTGGGGCAGGCTGCGAGCGGTGGAGCGGTTCTTTTGGCAGGTGGCTCGCCTGGAAAACGCTATTGCCTGCCGAACAGTACGGTCATGGTTCACCAGCCGCACGGTGGTGTTCGCGGGCAAATCTCGGATATCGAGATCCAAGCCAACGAGATCCTGAGAATGCGAACGCAGCTCAATGAGATCCTCGCCAAGCACACAGGCAAGTCTGTGGATCAAATCGCCAAAGATACCGACCGCGATTTCTTCTTAACCGCCAACGATGCAAAAGAGTATGGAATCGTCGATCACTTGCTGACCAAGCAAATCGTCGATGAAGATAGCAAATAATTCCATAACGCGATAACAACCATAGATCCAGAACGGAGTTTAGTTTAATGCCATTGATACCATACGTCATTGAGAAGAGTGGTCGAGAAGAGCGAGTTTACGACATCTACAGTCGTCTGCTCAAGGATCGAATTATCTTCTTGGGAACGCAAGTGGACGACGAGATCGCCAATGCTCTTGTCGCACAGATGCTCTTCTTGCAAAGCGATGATCCGAAGGCGGACATTCACATGTACATCAACAGCCCAGGTGGCAGTGTCAGCGCTGGGATGGCGATTTACGACACGATGCAATTCGTTTCCTGCGACGTGGCGACCTATTGCATCGGTCAAGCTGCATCGATGGGAGCCGTCCTGTTGACAGCGGGTGCCAAGAATAAACGATATTCGCTTCCGAATTCCCGAATCATGATCCACCAGCCTTTGGCGGGCATGCAAGGAACGGCAGAAGAGATCTCGATCCATGTAACAGAGTTTCGCCGTACCAAACGTCGCTTGAACGAAATCCTGATCAAGCATTGCGGACAAGATCTCGAAAAAATCGAAAAAGATACCAACCGAGATCGATTTATGGATCCGGAAGAGGCTGTAGGGTACGGACTGATCGATAAGGTCGTCGAGTCCATGCCCCGCGTGGAAACACCAGCGACCTAGACACGATTGATAAAGGTAGGAGGCACGCTCCGTCGTGCCGTCCGCTCTTCAAGATTTGCAGGGATTCTAGGTGGGCGGCACATGGGATTGTCATGCCCCCAGTTGGCTTGTCCAACTGGAGCAGAAGGTTAGCGGCTAGAATCATGCAGCTTGCGCCAGACATCCCCGATCGGCTTGTCCGACCGGTACGCAAGGTTCGTTAGCCAATGAACCTGATTCACCAGTGACGCAAGGTCACAGGGGTCTTTCCAATCGCCTAGCCTCGGTTCCTAGCTTGAAACCATATTCACCAAGCGGCACGAGGCCGCTGGGGTCTCAACGGAACGAAAGTTGCAAATTCGAAAGTTGCAAATTCGAAAGTCGCTGCAATACCAAATTTTTAACCGCCCGGGATGCGCCTACTACTTTGATTTTTGCCAGTTCTGTCTACCCTGGCGACTATTCACGTAATCACCACAATTCTTAGATTGAACGGCATGCCAAATCCTTGGCATGCCGTTTTTTGTTTCCATGGAAGACGCTTAAGTCTTTGAAAATCTCGGCTTTGATCGTGAAAAATTCAATGGATTGGATTCAAGACTGGCATGTGCGATCGCCGCCCGCTAAGATCATTTAGTGTGACTTTAGGGTGCGTTAAGGATTCTTGAAGGACTTGCGAATGGTACATCAGTTGCGTTTTGTTCGTTTGGCATTGGCCCTATCGATTGCGTTGGGCATGGTCGGATTGTATGGAAATGCGGAACCACCACTCGGTAGCAAACGAACGGCTCTCGACGACTACGTCTCAAAACCTGATAGCACCTATAGCTGGTCCACCGAGAATACCGTGCAGACCGGGCCGCTCAAAACGTCCGTCATCCGTCTCAAGGCACAAACATGGCGCACAGAAAAAGATGTCGATCGTCCGGTTTGGGAGCATTGGCTCGTCATTACGGTGCCTGAAAAAGTTACCTCTGATCGCGTGTTTTTGCTAATCGGTGGCGGAAGTCACGACAGCAAAATGCCGACAGGCCCAGATGCGATTACTGGCGCGATTGCCCAATCGACTGGTGGTATTGTTGCTGAGTTAAAGAATGTACCGAATCAGCCTCTGGTCTTTCATCAAGACGGACAGCCTCGGACCGAGGACGATCTAATCGGTTACGCATGGTCGCAATTCTTGGAAACGGGCGATGCAACTTGGTTACCTCGACTACCTATGGTCAAGAGTGCGGTCCGTGCGATGGACTGCATCACTGAGTTTGCAGCATCGGAGGCAGGTGGCAAGCACAAGGTGACGAAGTTTGTAGTAGGCGGTGGCTCGAAGCGAGGTTGGACCACTTGGATGACAGGTGCGGCTGACAATCGAGTGGAAGCGGTCGTTCCTATTGTGATCGATGTCGTCAATGCTGAATCCTCCTTGCGGCACCATGCAGAGGCATATGGATTCTGGTCTGCTGCCATCGGCAATTACTACCAGCATAAAATCTTGCAGCGGTTTGATCATCCTCGGATGAAAGACTTGTACTCGATCGTGGATCCGTACTACTATCGTGATCGATTGACCATGCCAAAGTACATTGTGAACGGCAGTGGCGATCAGTTTTTTCTTCCCGACTCCTCTCAGTTCTATTATGATGACTTGAAAGGGGAAAAGCTTATTCGTTACGTGCCGAATGCAGATCATGGTCTGAAGAATACCGATGCGGTTCAAAGTATCGCGACCTTTTACAACATGGTAGCGACCGGCAAGCCGCGTCCCGAGTACTCGTGGACCTTTGAAAAAGATGGAACAATTCGAGTTGTTACGAAGTCTAAGCCGAAGAAGGTTCTGGTTTGGAGCGCGAACAATCCGATCGCTCGCGATTTCCGATTGATGACGATTGGTCCTGCGTTCACAAGCCAGGAGTTATCGTCAACGAGCGAAGGAGTCTTCATCGCGCCGAAAGCAGCATCACTTCCAGGTTGGACTGCCAGCTTCGTGGAGCTAACATACGATGAGGGTGGTCCGTTTCCGTTGGTCGTTACGACTGCGGTCAAGGTAACGCCCAACGATTTACCTTTCCGAGGATTGGATCTCACGAAAGTGAGTTATGAGCTGGAGTTGAATGATAAAGTGAATCAAACAGGAAAGTGATGATTAGTAACGGCTACCCGATTGCCGCGGAGGGTTGCCTGCCATCGGATTGCAGGACCGACGGTTGTGTAGATGTAATTTTTGAATTGTTTTTTTCTTTTCTTGTCAGAGGTAGGTTATGAAAAGAGTATTTGCAAAACGAGGTTTCACTCTGGTGGAACTGCTCGTGGTTATCGCGATTATCGGCATCCTTGTTGGGCTTTTGCTTCCGGCTGTCCAAGCTGCACGCGAAGCCGCGCGGCGGATGCAATGCTCGAACAATCTCAAACAAATGGGACTCGCCCTGCACAACCACGAATCGACCTTCAAATGGGTCCCCGCTTGGAGACGCGAGTTTTTACTCACCGATACCTATGCATCGACGGGAAATCCCTACTTTACTTTGACAGGAGATGCTCGCAGCCCGCATGGTCCACTAGGGCAACTGCTTCCCTATTTGGAGCAATCCAATGTCACCAACCTATTCGATTCGAAAAAAGCGCTTCTGGATCCAGTGAATAATGTTCCGCCGTTTCCAGGAGCTCGCAATAATCCCGCTGCAATGTCGAGAATTCCTGTATTTATTTGCCCTTCGGTTCCCGATAGTCCTTCGAATTATGGCCCTTACTTTGCCCCTTTAGGCATGCCATCAAATACGCCGTATAACTTGCCTAGAACCGACTATGCGCCAATGCGAGGTATCCATGCATGGACGGCGCAGTGTGTTGGATTGCCAAACGCGAACACCGAAAACGGGATGCTGGGTACGACCGACCCACGAACCAAATTTACCGTGAAGTTCTCGGAAACCTCGGATGGTCTATCGAATACGTATTGCTTTGTGGAGATTGCTGGCAAGCAGAACGTATTTTTCATGAACCGCAACATTACTGTCCAACCCAACTTCATCAACCTGAATTCGTTTTACGGCGATTGGAATATTGCCCGTCAAGTGCGAAGCGTGAACACCGCCGTGGTTCCCACTCCCGCGGCGAGCAATGGTGCTCAGGGATGTTCGATAATCAATGTTTTCAACGCGAACAATCCATATTCATTCCATACTGGAGGTATTCAGGCTGTCCGTGGTGACGGATCCGTCGGGTTCTCAAGTCAGAACATGGACAATCGAGTATTTGTCGCCTTGCTCTCCCGCGACGGCGGAGAAACTGTGGCGGAGGAAAACTAAGTGAAGTTTCTCGCGATGTTGACGGATAGTCGCCGTGGTAATTCAGGCCGGGTCATGAATTGGCAGATGATGCTGGCTTGTGTGACTATGCTCGTTCTCCCAGGGTGTGGTGGCAGTGGGTCGTCCCTGGTAAAGGCAAAAGGCAGGGTGCTTGTGGACGGAACGCCAGCATCCGGTGCTATTCTTTTGTTTCATCCGGAGTCTCCTTCGGGCGGCAATGTTGCGAATGCTATAGCCGACGAAAGCGGTGTTTACTCACCGCTTACGGGCGCGGATGAAGGGATTGCGGAAGGGGAGTATCGCGTTACCGTGATATGGCCCGATCCAAAGTTTAAGTCAGGGTCCGAAGGGGTGAAGTTTGGTGTTGCAGAGTCGAAAGACCCTCCCGATCTCCTCAAAGGAAAATTTGTTGCAAAGGACAAATCAAAGCTTACTGTGGTAATAAGTAAGTCCAATGCAGAATTGAAACCCTTAGAGATTAGCACCAAATAACGGATCAATTGCTAGCGATCGCATCGCTGTTGTCTTGAACCAGGACATTTTGTTAGTCTAACGTGTTCTGGTGGGTAATCCGTTACCCGTTTGGTTTGTATTCGCGAAAGCCAAGGATGGCAATTATGGGTCTACCTGCAAAACGAGGTGGAACAACCCCGATAGCAAAGAAGCAAAGACTTCAACGCGGTTCGCAAGTTCTGCTGGATGCATCCACCGCATTAAGAACCATTGCCGAATCGCTCGACGAGGATTTTCTCGTAGCGGTCGATCGTATCCTCGCCATGCAAGGGTGCTTGATCGTATGTGGGATCGGCAAAGCCGGTCTCGTGGGGCGAAAGATCTCTGCAACCTTTGCTTCAACCGGTACTCGCTCTCATTTCCTGCACCCGTCCGAGGCAATCCACGGTGATCTGGGGAGCATTGGGCCGAACGATGTCATGCTCATTCTATCGAACAGCGGCGCGACGGAAGAGATCGTTCGAGTCCTTCCCTATGCCAGCAGAAGATCGGCAGGCATGATCGCAATCACGAGCGCAGGAAATAGCCCGCTTGCGCGAGCTGCGGATATTGCTCTGATATTGCCACCTCTCAAAGAGGCATGCAGACACAATCTAGCTCCCTCGACGAGCACCACATCGATGTTGGCCTTGGGGGATGCATTGGCATTCGTCGTTAGCGAAGCGAGGGGCTTCGAAGTGGATGATTTTGCCGAATTGCATCCGGGCGGATCGCTCGGCCGAAAGCTGTCGTCGGTAGATGAAGCGATGCGTCACTTGTCGGAATGCCGGGTTACAAGCAGTCTTCAGTCTGTACGTGAAATGCTCGGCGTGGTCGCGAGACCAGGGCGTCGAACAGGTGCGGTCATGCTGGTCGATGACAATGGAGTACTCGAAGGGATTTTTACCGACAGCGACCTAGCGAAGATGCTAGAGCATCGGCGAGAGCAAGAACTGGATCAACCTATTCGGAATGTGATGACCAAATCGTTTTCTGCCATCCAATCCGGCGCTCGCCTCAGCGATGCCATCGATGTCATGGTCATGCGCAAGATTAGCGAGCTACCCGTCGTTGATCATCGAGATCACCCGATCGGATTGATCGATATTACCGATGTACTGCAAATAGAGCACGAATGCCAAACTCCTAGCAATAACTCCTTACGGAATCCATCAAGTCATTCGTTTGGGATGAAGTTGAAGAGTTCTAATCTTGGGAATGGGCCAACGATGCAGGACGACTGGTCTGATGCCCCTCGAACCCTTCGATTTTTTGGACCCAAGTCGTAGGACCATCACTCCGATTCTAGAAAGCATCAAGCGTGGCACCTAGAGATACCGAGATTGCAAAACCCATCAAGCTCATCTTGTCCGACGTCGATGGCGTATTGACGGATGGTTTGATCACGATCGACAACGCGGGAATTGAGAGCAAATCATTCTATGTTCGCGACGGACATGCCATTCGACTTTGGTGCAACGCAGGGTTTCATTTTGGATTGCTAACCGCACGCAATTCTCAGATCGTCAAGATTCGGGCTGCAGAGTTGGGCATCACATTGGTTCGACAGGGTTTTGCCGAAAAGCTTCCAGCGGCTCGTGAAATGATCCAGCAGATGGGGCTGGAACCGAGCGAAGTTTGCTACATCGGTGATGATCTGCCTGACTTGCCTGTCATGCACGAAGTCGGTCTTAGCGCGACGGTTGCGGATGGTGCTCATGAAGTTCGACAAGCAGCAAAATGGGTAATGAACGCACCGGGTGGTCGAGGCGCAGTACGTGAGTTGGTCGAAAGGCTTCTCAAAGCTAAAGGTCGCTGGGAGGACTTTGTTCCGAACCGCATGACATGATATTCTCACGCAGCTATCTTCGAGTCTTCGTCCCTCTGGCAATCCTCTTTGCGATCTATAACCTCACGTTTGTTCCTTGGCTCGATTCGGCCAGATACGTTGGGCAAAAAAAATGGAGCACGGACATTCTCGGGGCGGACGATGAATGGTGGAACAGCTTCTTCAAAGAAGATTCTTGGCAACGCCAATCCCCGCAAGTCCTAACGACTGAGCAAGGCACGTTGTTGTATCAACACCGGGAAGAAATCTCGGAGACCAAGTGGAAGATCTATCCGCTAACAATCCTCGTACCTCAAAGCAGTTCTGGAAGCACGAAACGCGCGATCCTGATCTCGAATCCTGAAGGAGCCGAGATTCAATTCCAACGCCGGCCTGAGTGGACATCGGAGCCACCCCCTGTCGAATCAGGGCTACTGCTTGGCAAGATCCTGCTTTACGCACCTCCCGACAATGACTCGTCTGACAATGGCCTGCAGATTGAGACGAGCGGTGTACGAATTGACCGACGCCGAATTTGGACTGATAAAAGCATCAAGATGCAAATGGGTGACTCTCTCATCGAAGGGCATCACCTGACCATCTTGCTGGAAAACAAATTGTTGACCGAAGAGACTCAAAAGAAAACGAATCACGCGCCGTTCGATGGTTTAGAGAATCTAGAACTTATCTATGTCGATCGTGTCAGTGTGGGACTCAAGCCTGGTGGGCTATGGCCAAGCGATCGAATCCCCGACATTCGAAAACGTCCCGCTCTCGCAACCCTGAAGTGCGGAGGTCGATTCCTTTTCGATTTTCGTCAGTCGGAAGCGACTCTGTTAGGTGGCGTCAGGATGGAGCATCGAGTCGAAGGGTTGCCCATCGACACTTTTGAATGCGAAGAGCTCCATATGCAGATCGGATTTCACAACGATCCAGCGCCGATTGCCCCAACCACCCCCGACAGGTCGAACAAACGTACTCCCTGGAAACTCGAAAAGCTGAAAGCCTTGGGAGCACTCGGTCGAACGCCGATGGAAGCTCCTCGATGGCTAAAGCTCATGGCACCCGGCATGATGTCAGAAGCGAGCGGGCTTCATCTTCACATGGATTTTATCTCCGGCGAAATGTCACTCAGCAACACACTCCCTCTGATGGCCTCTCGCGATTCTTCGCCAGTCTTTTTGAGACGCGAGAGCATCCAAGTTTGGTCGCCGGAAATACTTTATCGCAACGAACAGATCTTGCAGTCGCTAGGAACTTCGCAAAAGACAACTACTACTCCACGCCGACTGGGAGCCATTGTGGCGAGCGGGCCTGGCACCGCTCAGCTTGAGGATGGAGCAGAATCATGGCGATTGTCGTGGGGCAAAAGGTTGCTGGTACGCGAATCGGGGGAGATGGATCTAGTAACCATTGATGGCAGTGCCAACATACGAAACGAAACGCAAGGGGCCTTTGTTGCAAATCAACTACGGCTTTGGTTGCGTCCTGTCGACAATGGCTTGTCCGCAAAGCTAAAGCCCCATTATAAAGACGGCAAAGTACCTAGCTGGATCCCAGACCTTTTGGATGCGGAACATGACGTAAGTGTCGATACGCTTCTTTTACGAGCAAAAGTGGACAAGCTTGTTGTTAAGTTCGAACATACGATGACGGAGTCTGCAATCTCGACCTCATCCAACGCATTTTCGACTGCAGCTATCACCATGCAACCCCCGATGTTGACCAACGTCGCAACAGATTCGGCGCATGCTGGGCGAACGCAATTCGAAAGTCCTGCGAGCATGCCCAGTTTGATTCAACAGCCCAACAATCTATCTACTTCGAATCCATCTCCAACATTCCCATCGCAGATAGCCGGAGTTCAAAACCCTCGAGTCAAAAACAATCCGACAGGCCCTTACAATGTTTCAGCGAAATCGCTCCAAGCATCGATGCGAATCACGGGCGACCAAGCGAATGTAGATGGCTTATCCTTGGACGGCAACTTTGTGTTGACGAAAGAGATGCTATCAGAATCGTCGCCTTGGCCATTCACTGCAACGGGGGCTTCGTTGCGATTAGCGCAAACCGCCCCCGACGCAGCCAAAGTTCACTTGGTCGGAACGCCTGCCAAGGTTGCCGTGGGCAGTGGCTGGGTCACTGCGCCTGAGCTTCAGCTTTCCCAATCGGATCATCAATTCTGGATCAATCATCCAGGCGAACTCGTGATTCCAGCCGAAGCCATTCCG
The DNA here is from genome assembly GCA_021300155.1 of Pirellula sp. Taxonomy (GTDB): domain Bacteria; phylum Planctomycetota; class Planctomycetia; order Pirellulales; family Pirellulaceae; genus JBKCUI01. The sequence goes on along the minus strand of JAJTID010000203.1, from coordinate 3,387 downwards.
CTTCAAGATGTGCGCCCGAATGCGTCGCTCGTGAGTGCTCCAGTTCCTGGTCTTCCTTTCAGCCCCCCCAATCGACTGAATGCTCCAAAGTTTCCATCCACCAACTCCGATACCCCTAGCCTAACAAAGTGGCACAGTCCACCCAAATTGCTTTGGGGAGAACGCATGACTTTCGATGGCCGAACCGCTCGTTTTGGCGGAGGTGTCTCGTTGACTTGTCAATTGGAGACGGCGATCGATTCGCTTTGGCATATTGCAGTCCATTCGAAATCGATGACCGTTAACATGACAGAACCAGTCGACTTTGTAGTGAAATCAAACGGGCCCTCCCAACGCGCCGAAGTAGCATCGATTCAGTTTGAGAATGACCCCAAGGATCCACAAAGCAATGTGGATATCAAAGTGGCGCAAACGGATCGTGATCGGCAACTCAATCGAAAGTCCTTGGATCATATCAAGATCCCTCGGCTCGATGTATTTGTTCCTACTCAGACCTTTTTAGGGTATGGTCCAGGGGAGCTTTGGAGCCGCCGCAAGAGCTCTCCATTGGCAGTCATCGGGGCTCCTACGCCAACCACAACGACATCAACAAGCAAACCAAATCTGCAGTGCCTTCATCTCCTGTTTATGGGACGCATCGAAGGTGACATGATTACGCGAAAGGTAAGCTTCTTTGATAAAATCGATGCATTGCTCGGTCCGATCGGAAGCTGGGACGATCAGGTCAATGTTCATTACGCGGAGAGGCTTAGCAAGAATCAAACGAGATTACTTGCCAATCAACTGAATTTGTTTGATGGACGGGAACTTATGCCCAACAACACGGTGCCCTATCGAAGCCCCAATGATCCCGCGTGGGAAATCGAAGCCGTGAGCAAAGTAATCCTCGATTCCGAGACAGACCAGGGGCTGGTATCAATGTCTGGCGATAGTCTGAAGTACGTATCGCTAAACGATACCGTTCATATCGCAGGTTCACCTCAGGCTGCGACGATCACACATCCAAGTTCTGGAGGAAATATGCAATTTAGCAATTTCTCCATGCAACTGAAGACAGGCGCAATCAAAGGAAATATACGAAGCATCGAGACCAATCTGCCACAGGATATGCAACGGGCCATTCCGAACAACGCTATCCCAGGAAGCTCTACTCCGAGGCCCAAGTCATCGCTAGATGTATCACCTCGCGATATACCGTTGAACTCGCGAGGAAGGTAAGCCGACTCGAATTGCCGTTATCGTGAAGTCCATAACGCAAGCGACGTATTGCTATCGAGAGATACCCCGTTTGCCATGCGAGAGAACCCCAAGCATCTGGGCTCTAGAATCAAGGATCCACACGCAATACGGACACAAAAAAAGGCACCCGTTTCCGAGTGCCTTTTTGCAATTCAACCTCTAGTCCACTATTTCCCAGGCATTCCTGGGGTACGACCTTTCGAACCTGGAGCGCTGGAGGAATCTCCTGCGCCTTTTCCACCACCTGCTGGACTTTCACCTGTTGCGGCACGCCCCGGTGGTATGGGTGGGGCGTCAGGTGGGTCTGGCGGTGGTGGAGGAGTGCACCCCACAAGGAAACTAGTCAAGACAATCGTACAAAACCAACTCTTACGAGACATTCGATACCTCAAATCCAATTGATAAAAGACCGATCCAATTACTCGTTCGTCTGAACAACTTCACCAGAAGCACGTGTGGAAAGTTGCTCCAAAACGTTCTGAGACGTGGCGACTTGCTTGCCTGAAACCGAGTAGCTCAAGAATCGAACACTACCATCTGCGAACGCCCAGTTCGCTCCACCTGGATGCAAACTCCAGAAGTGATATCGATGGATGTCGTTTGGATCGTTTTGCTGACCAGGTCGGAACCAGTCACCTGCAGCGTTGGGGTCTCCAGCTCTTTCGTGTACGCCTAGAACTACGTCACACGCTCCGAAATATGGAGCGTCGCCCGAACCAGCCCATTGCCATCCGTACTCCAGAGTGCTGGATGTCGGTCTTTCGCCGATCATTACTGTATTGCTGGTTCCGTCAGTAACGTCCCCCATTCGAACGCCCGAGTTCACATAGACCATTCCGTCTTGGCCAGCCTTCGCAACAGTCGCGCTCCCAGTACCAGGTTCCATGAACTGGTGCGTTCCGGCTACAGCAAGATACTGCGTAAGAGCGGCAGCATGCCGTGAGTTACCTGGATCAACCCATGATTCTCCACCGCGTGGCGCCGAAGGGCACGCAAACGTTGGAGACTTTTGGCCGATCAAACTCTGATCAGTGCCCGTTAGTGAGCCGAAGTAAACGCCGGCACGATTCTGCCACCACGGCCAGCTTGCACCCCCTCGCGAACCGTCAAACGTCACCGTGTTGTAGAGATTTCCGTATTCGATAAACGGTGCAATTCGCATCGCCCAGCTCCAGAAGGGACCTTCCTTCGGATATCCATTCGGTGCGTATCCGCCCGGCGCATCTCGTCTGCCACGCGTGGTGTACCATGTTCGCCCAAGTTGGTGAGCTGAAGGAAACCGACGGTAGGTGTCGTGATGGTTGTGCATCGCGAGCGCCAAGTTTTTCAGGTTGTTGACGCACTGCATACGTCGGGCCGCCTCACGAGCCGCCTGAACGGCTGGAAGAAGCAAACCCACCAAGATCCCAATGATTGCAATAACTACTAGTAGCTCTACCAACGTAAAGCCAGCCCGTTTCTTGTAACGAGACATACAGACCCCTTGTGAAAAAAGAAATAACTTAAGACGGAAAACTGAAAGGGCAGAACGACAGCGGACTATCGTTCGCTATAGCGGCCGTCAGGCGAGGATGCAAAATGAACCTAGCCGGCCAAACATCACTTTGAGAGTTGCTACGTGTGTGTGTGTGCAGCACTTGTCAATAGAACAAATCGTGAATTCAATGTCAAGTTTTTTCTAAGCTTGCATTAGCTTTCCCAAACGCAGGACCCCCGCAAATTGGAGGCACTCCACAGCAGAGGTTTTTATTATCGCACTAATGAACATCAAGGGTAACTTTTATTTCATTGATAATATTGCGATTTATTAAAAATTTGTGCGGGATTTTTGGTTTGTGTGCGACGCTAGTCTCGCTTTTTGCTCGGTGGCGAAGCTCAATCCGGAACACCGTTAGCACTAAAGGCAATCTATCGCTCAGTGCTGACTGAGGAAAAACAGCTTATTCAAAGAGGAAAATATGACTTGGGCTATCGAAAAAACGATCCTTGTTCCATTCGACTTTTCAGAACATATAAAGGTTTAGATTCTGCGTTGTTGTTCTAGGGACGGGTGCGGGCTGGACTGCGGGTGATTGCCCGATCTATGGTGGGCGGCTAAAGAGGTTAGCCAGAATCTAAACCCATGTTCGAGAAGCCCAAGCGGCAGTT
>JAJTID010000120.1 GCA_021300155.1 Pirellula sp. | reverse complement strand
TTGCTGAGAGTATGTGGTGCGACTTGGTGTGGAACTTCAAGCGATACTTTGGCAGGAGTCGCGGGCCTGGTTCGCCGGATAGGATGCGAGAAGACGCCATCTTGGGCTTACGCAAGTTTCAGCCAGGACAGAAGAAAGTGCTAAGATGCTTCGTTTGATTGTCTCTGAACCCGGGTGATTTCCTTGATTTGGCTTCGATAGCATTTTCCCCATCTTTGGCGAAGTCTGGAATTCGTGAACAACGCGTTGCCTGAATGCGATCAAATGCTTTTTAAGGTGCAGGCAAATAGATGTCTGTCTCCCACTCGGGTTTGTCAACTGTGACATCGCAACGATAGACGAAATCTGAGTCAGAGATCTTTGGATTGAGTACTGGTTCGCTGTATTCGATCTTGGATACAGCCTCCAAACCGATTGCTCGCCCATCTTTGTCTTTCTTGATCCGGAAGTACTCGATCAAGTACGGAAAGTACTGCATGTTGGAGGTACGGCCGAGGGTCAAGCGAACATTGCTTGGCAAATTCTCCGAGGTTGCAGGCAACGCCAGCGTGTCCTTGTCGATTTTTGCGGTGCCAGACAGTTTCGGCGGTTCGGTTCGTAGTTTGCCAAGAAGTTGCCACACATCGGTACCACCCACCTTGCCTTCGACGGAGCGATACCAATGATACTTTTGATAGAGGCTTCGAAGAAGTTCTGGTTGTCCGCCGATTGCCAGGTGAATATAGACTTCAGGATGATCGTCGATTCGGCGAATCTTGCTTGTCATTGCTTCGCGAATTTTTTCCACGTTGACGATTTTGGTTGGGCTCAGTTCTCCCATCTGGGTATGCATTAGTCGGCCGTCTGATACTTGAATCGTATCAACGGTGGTTTCGCCTGACGAGATTCTCGCTGTATATCGAAATTGTCCAGTGCCAGCACCCGCCGATTTGTATTCACCACTTAGCACTACTTGTTGATCGAAAGCAATGCTTTGTTGATGAACTTTGCACGCAATCGGTGGGCCCGTGATCGACTGGCGTAGTGCTGCCAGAACAAGCGTATTCGGGTCGATAACAGGCCGCGATGCACTAGGCGCTGCAGCCGACGTTAGCATGCCCGACGTTTGACCAAACATGACTTTGCTAGCGAACCAATCGGCTACAAGTAAACATGCAATAATCGCTGTAGTTCGAATAGTCTTGGCAATTCGTGCACGAGTTTTCGTTACGTCACAACGAACACTTCGAGGGCTTCTGGAGTGCGAGATGTGAGTGCTAGCGATTTTTAAATATAGCCGCATTGGCAACTTGTATCGGTTTTATCAAAGATTCGTATTCAGCTCTGCCGAACATAGCGATGAGGACATGTGGAGCGGATTGTAGGTCGATCGCTTGCGTAGTGTCCAGGTTGAAACGTCGGTCTATTGGACCCAAATGTCTAGCCGGCTTGACCCAATCAATTCCAGGGCCAAATTCCAGGGGTATTTCGAATGAAAATGCGTAGTAAATGGCAAACGATGGCCGTGTTCGGGTTGGGCGCTCCCTGCATGCTCTCCCAACTGGCTTATGTTTCTGACGCTGGTGAGCTTGCAAAGCGGCACAACATGCCACCTGCTGCTCGCTTGGCAGAACCAGGTCCCATGGTCGGAGGACCCGGTCCAGGTGTTCTAATGCCAGAAACCATTCCGGTTCCAGGGTATGGTGCACCAGCGGTAGCTCCCACGATCCAAATTTTGTTCAATCAACCACAGTCGATGAACATCCTTTACGATGTTGTCGGTGATGGAACATTCGGTAGCGAACCACTTGTGGTTCCTGGCCGAGTTGAATTCGCACAAGGCGGAATCTTTCGCTTGAAGCTAACCGATATTCCAGGTCGCGAAGGTGTCGAACTCTATCCGACAGTCGAAGTTGGTACTGCCAGCTATCGTACGGCAGCCTTCTTGGCACACAATGCACTGGCGATTCAGTTCACTGAAGAAGATCTCGACCAAGCGTTGTCGAGCAACTTTGTCACCAAAGTGATCTATTTGCCAGATCCTGAATTCCAAGGGGAAGCGATCTCCGGTATCGACACTCTTGTAAGCTCGCGATTGGAACCAGGTTTGGATCCGATCATTGAAGCCGATCGACGCGGTTCGATTTTGGCTATCGTGCGTCTTGGAAACAAAGACGTTGAGCTATCCGGTGCTGGTGTTGCAGGGGTGCCTTACGCAGGAATGCTCGACGGAAACGGGATGCCATGCGGTCCAGATGGTTCGCCGATCGGCCCACAACATAACCCACCGAACATGGTGGCTGGTGTTACTGCTCCTCAATACGGTATGCCTTATAGCGGAACACCGATTGGGCTTGCAGGACCTCCTCATATTCCATTGGGACATCCTGCTGGGCTTCAAAAGCACATCATGGTGAATCGAACACATCAACATATCCCAGATCCAGTAGAAAAGGTAAAGGGAACTGTTCGGCATCAACCAGGATATAGCTATCCACAGCCACCAAGCCGATTCCATATCAAAGAGCAAAACATTCATCCAGGATTTCCGTCCGGAGCACCAGGCTTCCACAACGCAAGCCGAGTGGTGGCACCGAACCAATTCAGTAGCCAGCCACCGGCTGGTGGGAATGGTGAATACTGCCCACCGGGTATGGTTCGCTAGTAGTTAGATTCGGTAAATCAAATTGTCCCCAAGCCAAGTCTTGGGGACAAATCGTTTATAGATGTTTGTATCTCGCATCCTATAGGATGGCACTATGCTAAAGCGAGTATCGTTCCCGACGCTCCTTGTCACCTGGATTGCGGCGGTTGCACTATGTGTCGTTGCCGCATTCGCTAGTAGCGCACGAGCTCAGGATTTAGGCAGTCGATTGCCGAGCGGCACTCATCCGTTGTTGCACGATTCGATGCCACCGGGTGAAATCGGAGCCATACAACTTCATCGAAAGCCGGAGCTACGTGGCGTTTGGCAAGCGGTTGAGATCAAGGGCCCCCAGGGGCTTAAGGTGGCTATGGCCGACGCTGGTCAGTTCACAGACAATCTTGCTGAGTCGAGGATCGCTGTTGTTGTCGGTTATCCCTATCGATTGCGAATTACTGGGATCCCTCTTGAAGAAGATGTGGCGTTGTACCCTACACTTGAAGTCATTGACCGTATCCATCCACCTGCCGAACGCGAACACCGATTCCCGATCCCTATCGAGCTCGATGAAGATGATTTGGCCGAAGCGATCAAGGGAGAGATGGTTATGAAGGTCATCTACTTGGAAGACAACGAGATTGCCGATCCCGTGGATACCGCAGGACGTCCGCAACGAGTGTTGGATGTTCGACCCGGGCAAGATGCACTGCGGACTGCGGATCGATTGGGTCGGCCCGTTGCTATTCTTCGCATCGGTTCTCGCGTCCCAAATGTGTCCGAAGGTCAAGATTGGGACAATTTTCTTTACGGATGTCCAGCATGGACAACGATCAAGCCGATTCCCACCAAACAAATGTTGATCGAGCAAGGGAAATGGCCCGCCTCCGCAAAATCGGGCTCCATTAGCGATCGAAGATAGGTTTCCAATATGAACAATCCGATGCACAAAAGAGTCTTCGTTCGCACCGTTATCCTAGGGCTGACTGTCGTGCCATGGGCAGGTTGCCAAACGCAACAACTAACGAATTCAAAAGTTCTTCATCAAACCGCACGCCAACAGAGCTTAGCCCAAACACCTCTCGCAAAAGCCAATCTAGACAAGAGCAATCAACCAAGCCGTTCGGCAACCGCGTCTACAATGCCGACCGCAGGACATGCGTCCCTTGCTACAACCAATGAGATCGCTTTGGTTCAATATACCGAACCATCGAGTGATTCCTACGCAGTTCCTCGCGAACCGTTGCCACCCGTGTACTCTGCTTATGGCAATGGTCCAATGACGGCAGGGCCGATGATGGCAGGGCCTATGATGCCTGGCCCCGTTGGGCCGACGATGATGCCGCCTCGATCGATGGCGGCGCATAGTTGCCCGAGTTGCAGTATGATCGGACAACGTTATCAACCTGTCTTCTCACAGTTTGAGAACGGAGTGGATTGTTCGCCATCGACTACCGTTTCGTGTGGTCCTTGCAATCCCGTGGATGCGTTCGCAGTTCCGCGACAGTCGGATCCACAAGAGTATTTGTTTGACGGAGGAGACCGCGGGCCGACAGTTCGATTGCGAAAGGATGACTCCCTTTCGGGACTCGACACCGAAGACACCGTCATTCAATATGAAACCGCAGATGGAAAGAGCGATGTAGTGAGTGGTTGCCGCGTTGCCATTTACGCACCTCGCTTCGCAAGTGTCCGGAAGCGTACGAGCACTGCGCAAAGCGATGTTGCTATGCGATTGCGAACGACAGACCAACCAAGTGGCCCTGGCCAATTCATCGATCGTCTCCCAAGTGTCAGCGTCTCCAAACCAGAGAAACTCGTTAACCAAGGGAATGTGAATGTAATCGAATCCGTGCGTGATCGCGACCAATTGGTACCTGCCGAAATGGTCCTTCCAATGTTGGTGGCTAGCGAAGCCTTCAAACCATACGAAGACTTCTCGCTGATGCGAAACGGTGACTTGAAGGGAACAGATCTAGCTCGATTTGCCAAAGCTGCAGCGGCCGCTCGCACATGGACGAATGTCGACGAACTCCAAGTGCTAATCGATGGACAAGAAACAACCGAGATCACCTCGAAGAAGCAAGCGGAAGAGTTCCGATTGTACGAGTACAAAGGAGCTAGAATCCGACTCTGCAAAGTTGCTTCAGAACAGATGGCGAATCCTGGCGATATCATCTCGTTCACGATCCGCTTTGACAACGTCGGCGAACAACCTCTTTCTAAATTGGTGGTTACCGATTCGCTCACCCCTCGGCTTGAGTATGTCGAGGGAAGCGAGAAGTCGAGCGTCGCTGCGAAATTCTCAACGCAACCGAACGCTGCCGGTTCAGACGTGTTACGATGGGAACTGCAGGATGGGCTCAAAGCCGGCGATGGCGGACTCATTCGGTTCGATTGCAAGGTTCGATAGCTAAATTTTGGTTATCGGGTTGAATCACGGCTGATCGAACCTCTAACCCAGTTCTCACTTTTGATTCGAAGTATGCAACCAGCAAGATGCCTCTTTGTAGCGGGCACGGACACCGACGTCGGAAAGACGTATGTGAGTTGCATGCTGCTGAAGCAATTGGCATCGGAGCAAGTTCGGTTGGGCGCCTACAAACCTGTCGCAAGTGGGTTTCCGACCATCGAAGGTTCTGATGGCCAGCGACTGATGCAGGCTATAGGGCAGTCTGATTCGATCGATCAGGTTTCACCCCAACGGTTCGTCGCACCCTTGGCACCGCCCGTTGCAGCCAAGATGGAAGGGCGGGTCGTTGATGAGCAGGCGATCTTGTCCGGCTACCAAGATTGGCGTTCTCGGGCGGATTTGCTGCTGGTCGAGGGAGCTGGAGGGTTGATGTCACCGGTTTCGGATCGTTGGACCAATGCCGACTTGATCCAAGCGTTGGACGTGCCGATTCTTTTGGTTTCTAGTTGGCGATTAGGGGTGGTGAATCAAGTTTTGACGACGCTTGTCGCTTGTGACTCTCTTCAAATTCGAGTCCAGGGGATCGTTCTCAACGATGTCCAAAACGAAGGAGCGACAGGAAGCCATTTTCAGCTTCTTGCAGATTTTTTGACAGGGAAAAAACGTTGGCAGGCGATTCCTATTCTTCTCGTTAAGCACGGCGAAACGACGATCAAGAGTCCGGTCTCACTCGACTCGCTTTTTTCTTAAAGCTTTACTGGAAAACAACTTGCGAACAATTGTCAGGCCGGGGGCTAGTGTGGTTCAACACAGTTTTTGGTTTGCCTCTTGCCGAAACCGGCATGCGTTGGCTATTGTGTAGTGCAGTCTGCGGAGTTTTAGCTGGCATCGACCAGCTCCGCGGTGGTAATTTTCCCACGGTCTATATGTCCGCAACTGAAGACAAGTTCCAACGCAACCGAAGCTTGTTCCAAAACGCGAGCCCGGCCATTTTGCCGTCGCTCCTTCTTTGCGACTTTTCGAATTTAGAACGAGAAGTCCGTCAATTGGAGGAGGCGGGGGTCGAGATATTGCATCTCGATGTGATGGATGGTCATTTCGTTCCGAACCTCAGTTACGGGATGCCGATCGTGGAGAGTTTGCGACGCATCACCGACTTGGCCCTCGACGTTCATTTGATGATCAGCGAGCCGGCAAAGTATTCCAAGCAGTTTGTCCAGGCCGGAGCTGATGCGATTACGTTTCATATCGAAGCGCTGCCCGCTCCCCAGGCGTTGCTAGAAGAAATCCGAGCAACCGGCGTTCTGTCGGGTTTAGCGATCAATCCTAGTACGGATATGGTACGTTTAAGGCCGTTCGCTGAGTATTGCGACATGATTTTGATCATGAGTGTTGAGGCTGGGTTTGGAGGCCAATCCTTCAATCCGATCTCATTGGAACGCCTGAAAGAAATGAAATCCACCTTCGGCGACCGAGTGCTCCTCGAAGTCGATGGTGGTGTAAACGATGCGACGATTCATTCGTGCGTCTCCGCTGGTGCGGATTTACTCGTTGTCGGCTCCGCTCTGTTTCGACAGGCCGACTACTGCCAAGCGATGACGCGACTTCAAGCGGCTATGCAATGAACAACAGCCGCGATTGTTTCCTCTTCGGAAGATTTGTATGTGTAATGTAGTTGTAGTGCGTCCAGGTGCCACAGCGTTTGACGAGCAAGAACGCATCAAAGGAAGCCTAGACATGCCGCTATCCGAGAATGGCGTGGAGCAAGCGCATCGGGTAGCCAGCGCGATGGAAAAATTGTCGATTCGATTTGTCTACTCAGCACCATGCGAGTCGGCACAATCCACCGCGAAAGAGATCGCAGAACATGTTCAATCAAAATGGAAGGTTTGCGATTGCTTTCGGAACCTCGACCATGGCCTGTGGGAAGGTAAGTTGATTGATGAAGTCAAGCGACAACAGCCAAAGTTATTCCGACAGGTACAAGAGAATCCTCGATCGTTTTGTCCCCCAGGTGGAGAAACGATCGCTGAAGCAGAAGCACGCGTTGAAAAGTTTCTGGCAAAACTGTGTCGCAAACATGCCAACGAAACCATAGCTGTGGTTATTCCCGAACCATTGGCAACACTTGTTTCCAATCGACTAACGGAAACGGACTTTGACGATATGTGGAAGTCAGAGCAAGACGACGGAACCTGGGAAATGATCGATGCGGACACGCATACATACGTGGATTCCGATACCGGTGTTTCTGGTAGCTCCGCAAACAATGAAGCACAACCTATTCGTTAGGAAACTGGCAAATGTCCATCATGGAAAACGACACTAAATCGGCCATCAAACGGGGTGTTCCCGAGGGGCTTTGGATCAAATGCCCTGGCTGTAGCGAGACGATCTATCGAAAAGAGCTAGATCGCAATCTCAACGTTTGCCCGAAGTGTTCCTATCATATGTATGTGTCGGCACAGGAACGTATCGAGCAATTGCTAGATGCAAATACCTTTGAGATCTGTGACGAAAACGTTTTGCCAACCGACCCGCTCACCTTTTCAGATAAGAAACCATACGCGCAGCGGTTGGTCGACGAACAGAAGAGAACGGGGCTTACTGATGCTGCAGTGTGCGGCACAGGGATGATTCGTGCTCGACGTGTCGCGATCGCGATTACAGACTCCGCGTTCATCATGGGTAGCATGGGGTCTGTGGTTGGAGAGCGATTAACACGGTTGATCGAAAGAGCGACCGAGCACTCGCTTCCTCTCATCATTGTCAGCGGTTCCGGTGGCGGAGCACGCATGCACGAAGGTATTCTGTCCTTGATGCAGATGGCCAAGGTATCAGCCGCACTGGCCAAGTATCACTTGAATGGCGGCCTCTACATTAGTGTGTTGACGAATCCGACGATGGGCGGTGTTGCTGCAAGCTTCGCGAGTCTAGGTGACTTGATTTTTGCCGAGCCCAAGGCGCTGATTGGTTTTGCAGGACCACGAACGATCAAGGCAACGATTCGGATCGAATTGCCGGAAGGGTTCCAAACGAGTGAGTTTCTGCTGGATCACGGTTACATCGACCGTATTGTCCAACGCAATCGACTCAAAACGGAGATCGCAACAGCGATCGATTATTGCGGAAAAGTATAGTGGCTTGAGGCTCGGCGGTGTGGCGAGTGGCTAATCAATGGTTGTCAGCCACTCACGATCGTTTGCGAGGACCCGTTTGCGAGGACCCGTTTGCGAGAACCACCTGCTTTATCGAACCAAGGGCGCATTTGTCGACATGACGGTGTATGCTTTGGGCGCATCGTTTGTTACGCTCCATCCGTAGAACTGCCAACCTCTTTCGCCGTTGTACAAAGTAACTTGCAATTGAGACGCACTTTTCAAGCGCGGGATGATGTAGTGATATCGCACTGCATTCGGGCCGACTGTTTCTGCTTGGACGATTTCGAACTCGTTACGCGTCGGGTTTCCGTTTAAGGTGTCGAGTTTCATAGTCAGGTCGAGTTTTTTGACGGCCGTCTCGTCAATCTTCAACTCGCTGCTCGACTGGAACGTCTCGATCGCTTCGGAAATTGCATCCTTTGCGAATAACTCAGCGAACTTGTCGGCTAGCTTCATCGGCTCGCTATCTTTTGCTGAGATCGCGTTGGGTTCGTTAGTGAACCCTGCTTCCACGGGATCAAATTGCACTTTTGTTAAACGCCACTGGTCTTCCACGCGATATAGCAAGAAGTACCAATAGCAAGCACCTTTTGCGAATCTCTGCAGGTAACCAATCTTGCGCCAATAGGCACCGCTCGCTTCTTCACGAACATAAGAGACATCACCTAACGAAATGCCGTATCTTTCGACGATGTTTGCCTTTTGGTTTTGGAGTATTCCCTGAAACTTTGTTCTGAACTCACTATCTGCTTCTACGGAATGAGTCCCCGCGGGTAACGACTCCACGAACTTCTCGATCTCCCCCTTGGCTAACCAATCGCAAGCGATTGAAAGTTGTTTCTTGACCTTCTCATAAGAAACTTCCGACGGAGTGCTTGCAAAGCAAATTGCAGAGAGGAAGTGAAAGCATAGCAAAAGACGAAAGATCGATTTCATGGCAAGGTTCCTTTTAAGCCAAGGCAATACCAGAAATCGAAAACGAATTGCAATAGAGACCACGGTTTCTTGAAGGTCGAATCTCTTGGTCGTCAGTAAAGTTACTGGCTAGCAAAAACGTGTCCCTGGTCACGAAATTGTTCCAGCATTTTTCGCCCCAAATCTTTCGACAAAGGTTCGTCGGCAAGTAAAGCTAAAAACTGAGATCCGATGGCCTCAACTGCAGTCGCCCAATCTGCAAGGCTCGGCCATTTGTGGGATCCACGTCGAACCAAGTTCCCGATAGTCGAACATCGTCCGAAGCAACATGGAAGGAATTTGGATCAAACGAAAAGGTCGTGTTCAGTACCGGTTCAATCTGGCGACCTAGAATGCTTTCGTACGGGCCCGTCATTCCGACATCGCACTGAAACGCTGTGCCCTTTGGCAAGACACACTCATCGGCCGTAGGCACATGCGTATGAGTCCCCAACACTGCCGACACACGCCCGTCCAAGTATCGTCCCATGGATTGTTTATCGCTCGTTGCTTCCGCATGAAAATCGCAAAGCCGAATCTTGCAATCTGCTGGCAATTGAGCCAGAACGCGATCCGCTGCATGAAATGGACAATCGACCGGCCGCATGAACACTCTGCCTAATAGGCTGATCACCGCTAGCGAATATCCACAGGCTAATGGAACAATGCAAAAGTCTTTCCCGGGCGCTTCGGGCGGAAAGTTCGCCGGCTTTACGATGTTGTTGGCACTCTGCAGGATTCCTGCGATCTCTTTCTTCTTGTAGATGTGATCTCCAAGCGTGATCGCATCCACTCCGGCTTCCTTGAGTTTGTTGTATTGCTGAATCGAGATCCCCGCTCCATCGGCTGCGTTCTCGCCATTGACAATCACGGCGTCGATCTGTCCCTTTTGACGGAGCCATTTCATGCTTTGGCAAACCATGTTCAAGCCAGGTTTTCCAACGACATCACCCACCAAAATGACGCGAACCGTTTGAACTGCCTTCGGGGGGGGCAACATGAATTACAACTTTCTTGCATAGAACTCGATCAAAGGTCCTCGTTTCCATCGATACTCGGCCCAATAAGCCATCGATTTTACCAAAGTTCCTAACGGCAATTGGCTGTCGTTCGATCGATTTCGTCGTGGTGTCGCAGAGTATATCACTTCAAAGCCGGTCTGCTGCAACAACTTTCCGAGCGTAGCAAGCGTAAAGAAATGAAGATGCGTCGATGGCACTGAGTTCGATTGTCGCGAACGCCGAAGAAACCACTTGCGAGCCCTTTCAAACAAATCTCCAAACTCATAGGGAACTTCGATCACCAATAGTCCGTTTCGTTTCAACGTTTTATGCAGTTTTTCAATACAGCCACGAGGATCCAAAACGTGTTCCAGCACATGGCTCATATGGACGCAATCGTATCGATCGTTTGGCAATTCTACAGACTCGATAACGCCATGCGCAATCTCGAGGTCGAACTGGCGTTTCGCAAATTCGATCGCCTCTTTCCCTGCCTCCAATCCGTTGACTTGCCAACCTCGTTGCCTGGCTGCATGCATAAAGTATCCTCGCGACGCTCCAACATCGAGCATGGTACCTCGACCGGGCAATTGCGATTCTATTCGGTCGAATCGCTCCCGAAGCTGTTCAACAAACTTGTCTCCCGCAATCGCAAACTCTTCGCCGGCGTCGTCGTAGGAGTCGACATAGTCGTGGGACTCGTAAATGTGTCGTACTTCTTCCTGTGAAGGCATCGGCCATAATAGACCTTGTCCACAATTTCTGCATCGCACGACGTTGGCCGAAGAAAAACGCGACCGAATCACAGTGGTTGTTTCGGAGTCCGCATACCAATTCTGCCCACCACAAATGATACATTTCGGTTGTGTGCTAGAATGGTCCATAAAGAAAGAGATCGTTCTCGTAGATCGGATGAGTTTCAAAGCATTGGACAATAAATCGGCATCGACTCCATTCCCAACTCGGATCCTCCTCGTCATTCATGCGATGACGGGTGGTGGGTCGGAACGTCAAATGAGTTGCCTAGCGAACGAGCTTGCTAAGTTGCCATCGACGAACACCGTAAGCCTACTCACCTTGTCGGGTTCTGACAACGACCGTTACACCCTCGATCCTCGAATCCAACGGATCGGCCTCGGGTTAACCTCCAGTCGCGGTGGCATATGGAACGGAACCATTGGCAATTGGAATCGCATTCAACGCATGCGTCGCGTACAAGCAGAATTGCAACCAGAGGTAGTTGTCAGTTTTTGTGATTCCACCAACATCTTGTCACTCCTCGCGTTTTCCGGTCGCGTTCCCGTTCTCATCTCTGAGCGAAGCGATCCACGACGACAAGTCCTGTCGAGGCCGTGGGAATGGTTGCGATCCTGGACCTATTCACGCGCGACTCGATGTGTGGCGCAAACAGAATCGGTTGCCGAGTACTTGAAAGAGCATTACTTCCTTCGAAGTCCGGATAGAGTGATAACCATCCCGTCCGCCATCGATGCACCTGAAATCGATTTGGCATCGTGTATCGCTCGACGAGCTACGAACAATCCTCGTATCCTACTGTTCGTAGGTCGGCTTGCTCAAGAAAAGAGAGTGGATCGACTGTTGGAAGCTTGGGCGACCCTGGGATCTCTGCATTCCGATTGGCGACTTCGAATTATCGGTGAAGGACCGCTAGAAATGGAACTCAAGCGTCAGGCCGATCGCCTTGGTATCTCCGCAAGCATCGATTGGATACCGTGGACAAATCGAATTTGGGATCACTGGAAGGAGGCGAATGCGTTTGCACTACCGAGCGACTACGAAGGTTTTCCTCAATGCATATTGGAGGGCATGACTGCTGGCTTGCCAGGAATCGTGACAGATTGCTCACCGGCTATTTCGCAGATCATGGAGAACGGAGTTCATGGAATGATTGTGTCGGGCAACGACAATTATTCAGCATCGCTCAAATCATTTTTGTCCCATCCGTCAGAACTGGAGTCGATGGGCATTCACGCGGCAGAACGAGCCAAGCTGTATCAATGGACTGCCGTTGTACCGCAATGGCTCGGTGCCATTCAATCGCTAGCTACCCAATGAGTGCATCTACTGTCCGCAGATCATGTCCTCTGACCGTGGATGTCAATCGTCCGTTTCGAGCAAAACACGGTACTCCCACGGAGCCAAGTCGAGGAGCATTCCAGGGTTGAATAGCTCACCACGATGATGACGTAGGATTGTGTTCGTCATCCACTCGTGCCATACGACCTCGGCAACGCAACTGCTGTCGATGTTTATTCGTAATCGCCCTTGCGATGGTTTATCCGAGTAATTGACAGCGATAACCAGTTGACGATTGTCAGGGCTCTTCCAACGAAAACAAATGAGGGATTCGTGACTCGTATTGCCATCCCATGCGGGTTTCGCATCCAATAGTAGCCACTTGGCATCTGTTCTCATGGGGAGCTTTAGAAGTCCTCGTAATCGTTCGTAGAATCCCGCGATTTCGGGGTTCTGTTCTTCAACAGGACGCCTGACGAGATGTGGTGATATCTTGATCCGCCGGCCTTCGAATTGTCCCTCATGGAAGAACTGTAGACCTGGTGTCAAATAGCAAACGATGGCAGCGGCAAAGTGTTTACTCTTCTCAAGGACAGAAGCGATCCGTGGCTCGTCGTGGTTCTCAAGAAAGCGCGCTTGTCGATTTTGGTAATCGAGACCTGCGACCAAGTGCATGTGAACGGATCTTGCATTCTCGTGCAACAGTCGATCGTAGAGCCTTTTGTCGTAACAATAGTCGAAGCCCAGTTGTTGCAGTTCCCATTCGCGATCCCAATAAACTTCAGCTAAAAAGCAAAACTTCGGATCGTTGCTTTTGATTTGTTGGATCGTTTGTTCCCAGAAGGGGAGGGCAGGGCGGCCCCAGGTTCGTTGAAAGACATCGGGTTGAATCAGCATCGCCATATCGCATCGCACACCATCGCATTGAGAAGCGATACGTTGCATCTCGCCATCCATCGCTTGGAGCAGGGCAGGGGAGCTATAGTCCAATTGAATTGTGTCTGGCCAACCTGAGAAGTAAGGGTCGCGGCCGAACGCGAAGACTTGACCCGAGGGATGTCGAAAATAGTTTTGAGGCTCGCGGCGAAGTTGTTCTTCGGTGCCAGTAATGAACCACTCCGGATGCGACTCGATCCAAACATGGTCTGGTGCCATATGATTGGGTACGAAGTCGAGCATGAGCTTCAAACCACGAGCCTTCAGGCGTTCGCGCAGTCGAGCCAACGATTCATCTCCGCCCATCTGCTGGTGCACATGATAGTCGGTGATTGCAAATCCAGAGCCTTGGATGTCGTCTTCTCGCAGATCAGGCAGGTTGCGTGCGAATTCCTGTTGCCAGTCATGATGCGATCGTGAAACTTGTCGGGCCGCGTCCCCGGTCTGCCAAACGCTCAAGAGCCATATCCACTCGAATCCCATCGACTGCCAACGATCGAGTATTGCATCCGGGATGTCGTCCAGTGTCACCGAACGACCGCAATCACGGGCAATTTCGTTTAGCAGTGCCCGCGTATTGATTTGATAAAGCATATTACCTGGTTAATAGATTTTGCGAATGCTGTCGCAATTGGTTTAGCCAGTCGACGGCGGTCTGTGGCGATTGCGCTTTATAACCGAAACGCTGCATGAGACCTTCATCATAGTAAGCCAGGGTACAGAGGATTGCTAGAAGAAGATAACTGAAGATATTCGCAACACGACTGTTGCTCCAGAACTTGAGCGCTGTTCCAAAGCTATGTTTGAAGGTATAGCGTCCTCGGCGAAACTCGATGGACCAGATTTCGTCTAGCAGAATGTGAGACATAAAGCCGATGAAGATCGCCAGGGTCTTGAATAGCCGGAGCCCCATATGCTCGCAGGAGCAAGCTAAAAATGCGAACAACGCGGCAGAAATCGCCGCAGGCATGCTGTGCCACATCCCACGATGGACGGTGTAGCGACGAAACAATTCCGCGATTCCAAATCGGAGACAGAAATAAACAACGATGGTTGTAACCAGCATCCTCTCATGCGACATGCCGATCCGCTGCAGTCGATCGACCATAAGCATAGGTATAAACGCCGAGGCAAACCCTACCGCCTCTCGCAATGGGATACCTGAATCGCTATCCAAGTCAGGGAGCATGCCACTGACACTGCATAAAGCGCCGCCGATGATACAACTTTCTATGGGTAGTCCCGATTGAAAACCACCCAGTCCATATAGCACGCCAGCAGTCGTGCTGACAATCATATGTGTGCGATAGTCGGCCATAGGATTTCTCGTTACACCAAGAACCAGAACAGGGCAGGGGAGTTGGGAAAGTAGCAGAACTACGGAGAAGTTTGAAGTGTGATGTGTGAAGTTTGAAAACTAAGGTTGGGTGGCATAATCGTTATGACGACTCACTCGCCGATGGCGACCGTTCGGTCTTTACGATTGAGGGGATGTCTCGCTATAGTCCCAGTGGAAGTTACAACTCAGGATATGCGTAGGAATGCTAGCAATGCAAACATATGACATCGTCATGCTTATCGTCTTGGCGTCGACGACAATCTTTGGGGCGATCAAGGGTTTTGCTTGGCAGTTGGCATCTGTCGCTTCGATTGTTGCTAGCTACTTCGTTGCATACTTTTTCAGGAATGATGTAGCGAAGATGATCAACGCCGATCCACCTTGGAATCTCTTTCTGGCGATGTTGCTTCTGTACTTCGGCTCCAGCTTCGTGATATGGATGGCATTTCGATTGGTGAGCACCTCCATTGATAAGATCAAGCTGCGAGACTTCGATCGGCAGCTCGGTGCAGGCTTTGGTTTAGTGAAAGGCGTGTTGATTTGTTTGTTGATTACCATGTTTGCGATGACTCTATTGGGGCCAGCGCAGCAGCAACGGATTGCGAACTCGAGCAGCGGTCGTTACATCAGTCGATTCTTGGCAAACGCGGATGGATTGTTGCCGAAAGAGATCAAGCAGGTGGTCGGGCCTTACCTCGATAACGTGGAGAAAAAGCTTCAACAGGGGCAAATGAGTAATGGCCAGTTTGGTACCGATACTTGGGGGACGAACCCATCGTCACCGCTTGGATTTCCTGTGAATTCTGGGGCAGGGCAGGGGGGGATACTCGATAACCTGGGTCGAATGGCAGAGCAGGGGGGTATCACCAATCCATTTGGGGCCAATCCAAACAACACCGGTAACAACTCGAACGGGGCAGGGGGGGGCTTCTGGAACGGGCCATCGACCACTCCTAGCACACAACCGCCAGCAACGAATCCGTGGCCGGCGAACAACTCGCAGAATAACACTTGGCCGAATGGAAACACCAATCCGAATTGGCCAAACGATATTCTTCCTCGGTAGTCGGTTTCGTGTAGTCTCCTCGCATTGCGAAGCAAAGCCCATCGTTACCATGTTGCTTGCCAACGTGGGACGATAGCCGTAACCAGCCTCGCGGAAGCGAGAGGTCTCATCACTACGTTGCTTGCCAACGTAGGATGCTGGCCAGATTGAGTACGCAGCCTGACCATCGCCCCACGCTGACAAGCAGCGTGGTGGCGTCGCCTCGCGTTTTTTGCGTTCTGGTTACGGCTATGGCCCCGCGCTGGCGAGCAGCGTGGTAGCCTGCGCGTGGCGTGCAGCGTGCCAACATCAGCCTGGTTAGCAGTAAGAAACCCTTTGTTTGATGACCTAACTACGGCAAGAAGTGGGAAGTCGGATGCGTATCGTCCTTCGCATTGCGAAGCAAAACCCATCGTTACCACGTTGCTTGCCAACGTGGGACGATAGCAGTAACCAGCCTCGCGGAAGCGAGGGGTTTCATCACTGCGTTGCTTGCCAACGTAGGATGGTGGTTAGGTTGGGGTGCGCGATCTGACCATCGCCCCACGCTGACAAGCAGCGTGGTGGCGTCGCCTCGCATTTTTTGCGTTCTGGTTACGGCTATGGCCCCACGCTGGCGAGCAGCGTGGTAGCCTGGGCGTGGCAAGCAGCGTGGTAGCCGGAGCTCGACAAGCAGCGTTGTAGCCTGAAAGTGGCTTACTGGGAGCATAGCGACGAAGCGGACAGCGATCGCTCCACGGATTGCTCGCTACGTAATCGCATTGGTTGTGTAGTCGCCGACTGTTCCGACGTAGCCGCCAAATTGATAGACTGGCTTTGAATCCCATACACTTGCCAACGCATTTAGAAATTCGATCGCAATGTCTTGTGGAGATAGGGCATAAGGACAACCCGCCAATAAATGAACGTGATCGGTCAGCACTCCCGCAGCCGCTAATCTCAATCCATTCAACTTTGCAACTGAAATGATCTTTTGCTGAACCCGCTCCAACTGAAAAACGTTCGATGTACTCCATCGTTCCCGATGGACGAACACCATATGCAAATTGTACCAATATGCTCCGTGAGATGACGTTTCCAACCGGCTGAGGTCTACATCCTCGTTCCGAATCTGCAAGGTCTCTAAGTTCGATTGCAGATCAGGATCAGCCATCTTGTGATGCCCAAGCTGATTCATTACATACTGTTGAGTCTCTGCTAGTGATGACTTCCCAATAGAACGAATGGCAAAGTTTCCGTGAAAAGGCTTCGGTTTACGTTGCTTGACCAAATAGTAGTGCCTGCCTTTGACCCGCTGAACGATAAACGATGGCGCGTCGCCGATCTTCGTCGATACGGTCAAGTGGCTTGTTTGCATATCAGAGAAGTGATGCCGCAACAGCCGAATGTCGTCCTTCCGTAAGTCGCGAATCAAAGCTTCTGTCCAAGAGTCATTTGGCTCGGGTTCGTTCCAAAACAAGCTAACAGACCAAAGTAGCGGTGCTGAAAATGTGCAGTTGCTAGGTGTGTATATCTGAGTTGACGTCGAAAGAGATGGCATGATGAAATTCCATCGACAATTGCATTGATCGTAGCGAAGTGGAAATTGTAAGTGATTTTGAAGGCTTGGTCATTAGGACGCAACCATCGCACCACGCTGGCAAGCAGCGTGGTGGCGTCGCCTCTCGCGTTTTTTGCTTTCTGGTTGCGGCTATGGCCCCACGCTGGCGAGCAGCGTGGTAGCCTTTGCTTGGCGAGCAGCGTGGTAGCCAGATCTCGGCGAGTAGTATGGTGACCTGTATATGGGCAAAAAGTGGGGAAGTCGGATCCGTATCGTCCTTCGCATTGCGAAGCAATACTCATCGTTACCACGTTGCTCGTCAACGTGGGACGATAGCCGTAACCAGCCTCGCGGAAGCGAGGGGTTTCATCACTGCGTTGATTGCCAACGTAGGATGGTGGTCTGGTTGGGGTACGCAGCCTGACCATCGCCCCACGCTGACAAGCAGCGTGGTGGCGTCGGCTCGCGAATTTTCTTCGGTCTGGTTGCGGCTATGGCTCCACGCTGGCGAGCAGCGTGGTAGCCTTAGCTTTGCGAGCAGCGTGGTAGCCTGTGGATGAAGAACAGCGTGGTCGCTTGAGCGAGACAAGCAGCTTGGTCGCCTCGCGTTGCGAACTGCGTAAACAGCCTCTGCGACGAAAGGGGGGCTGCTATTGCATCGTTAGCGTATAGACGGCGAAGGTGCCGAGCCAATGTTCGCCTTCGTAATGACCGCTGAAGACATAGCCTAAACCCATCTTTGCGTGCTCGATTGCGGAACGCTTGAGCATCCCAACGCGTGGATCATTCGATGGGAGCCCTTGCGCGATCCCCTGCATACACCAAGCTCGCGATAGATCCAAGCCGGCGAGATGCACTAACTTTCCATCGGTTACATCGCTGACGATTACGGGTTGAAGCAGTTTACTTTTCGAATTCACTTTCAGATCAGGCAAGAAGGCAGTAAGCCATTGGGCGAATTCAGCTTGAGGCAAAATCCTTCTCATCAAATCGGCTTCATTGAGACTTGGGGAAAAGAAGTCTTCGCCGGATGGTTCGTATTCGGAGTTGTAGTTTCGATCCATCGCATAGTAGTCGTTTGCGCGTGCAACCACGAGTTGCTCCAATTCTTGGTTGCCAACGATTCTGGCGTAGTCGAGAAACTGACCCAATGCAAAAGCCGCGTCAGGATGGACTCCTGTGCGGATCGGTTGCTTCAATTTCGGAAGATAGAGCATCGCCAACTCTACGATCTTCGCTTCCAAAGGTTGTAGTGCAACTCGCCATTGCTTCCCTTGCGAATCCTCCCATGTGTGCAACTCGGCAGCCAGGCGCAGCAACCAAGCCCAACCATACATTCTTTCAAACGACTTGTTCTCTTTCTCATCGAAGTAGGCGGCTTCGATTAAGATGTTTTCTGGAGTCAAGCTGATGGCCAAGCCTTTACGGGTAGCATCGGCAAGCGAGTGTGTTGGGTTCGTCTTTAGCAGTCGGACCAACATCCAATGTCCATGCACACTGCTGTGCCAATCGAAACAACCGTAGAAGGCAGGGTGCATCTGTTTGGGACTGAGCACCGTTTCAGGACTCGTGACAACATTGCCAGGTTTGTTCGGATACTCCCGGTGCAATCCATCGATCGCCAATTTCGAAAGGTTAGCTGCTTGTTCATCGCTCAGCTTTTGTCCCAGTTCGGGAATTGATACCGCAGGGGATTGAGCCGAAGTCCTTTGCAGATGGGCTTCTAAAAAAACTACTAGTCCGAAAGCGATTATCAGGGCAGGGCAGGGGGGGAACGAAAAAGCAAGTTTCATGTTGATGTTGTTTGACGAGGATGCGCGGTACGAGTTGCCTATTCGAGGTCGAAACGCGGAATAGCGATGACTTTGTGGGTGCTCAAGTCACTCGATGAGCTCTGTTTTGCATTTGCATTAGCAGCTTCGGGCAGTACTTTTGTCAATTTCCATTGGGTTTTGAAAGGCTCGGCGTGAATCAAGAAAAAGTAACACTTTCCCTTCAGAGGGGACTCCAGCTCGGGGACGTGTAGTCGATACGCCACATAATCATCTTTGAGTAGTTCTACCGCGGTGTCGATGAATAAAAAACGACGTTTCTTGTGCATCGTTGGTGGAACCGGTTCCCCCTCTCGATGAAATTCCGAAAGCCTATATTCGACCCAAACGCGATTTTCGGGGCGAATCTTTGCCAACAAATCAACACGGACGCCATCAAAAAAATTTTCGATCGCATCCGGCACGCTTTGCGATCTGCCGGATGGCAAATTTGAGATGCTAGTTACAACCATGACAGAACCCGGAGAGCCATTGTAGAGCAACAGATTTGGTGACATCAGTCGTACGATTCGATCTTGGGCCGCGACGAACTCCTTAATGCTGTTCGCTTGCGAACGATCTAGGACCACCATCTCCCAAGTCACGTTTTCAGTCACGTTGATTTGCCCTCTATATTCAGTGTTGATACTCTGCCATTTCAAACCGTCCAGCGATAATTCATCGGGACCACAAAAAACTTCTACAGAACAGTCTAGTGTTCTAAATCCGAATTCGCGGAATCGAGCCAGTCGGTTATTGATCAGTTCGTGGTTTGCTTCAGAGGTGGTCGCCGAGAACTGGCCATTACGAAGGGAAAACTCGCCGTCCCGTTTTGAGCTCGAATTGGGCGGGGCAGGGGGCGCCGTGGGAACGGCAGTTGAATTAGCGATTCCAGGTTGGGGGATCGGCTGAGTTTCATAGCATGCCAACATGTTTTCGAGGATTCTAGGTGCATCTTCCTTATTGGCTGCATGGTCCGCAACGAATCTTTCGATGAGATCTGAGGCGTCATAAACTCTCGTCACACGAATGGCCTTCTGGACAGCAGGAGTCTGTTCTACGACTACTTGGCCAGCGACTCCTAAATCGGAGTTAACAGTTCCCTCGAGTTGCGCCTTGGTCGGTTGCTTCGCAACGTTGGCTGGTTCCTGTGGTGTAGTTGTCGATTGCTGGCTGATACCATATTCGGCACCGGGGGCCACCAATAGGACGGCAGCCGCCATCGCGAGCCAAAGTCCTCTCGAGTTTTTCTTGAAACATCCATGTCTCATTTTCATAATCCTTTCCAATCGATCCTTAGTAATCTGCATTGGTCGTACGCCCGGCAGCGCGGGCACAACATACAACTGATGCTTCCATTCCAATACTTGCAGCAGACACTTTGCATAATCGCTCGGAGGGCATTCCAAGCGTGCAATGGTTTCTTCATCACAGCTTCGTTCGCACTCTAGATTGAGTTGTCGATTCGCAATCCATACTGCGGGATGAAACCACCAGAGACTCCCGGCGACCGTTTGAAGAAAAGTCCAGAATAAATCCCCTCGCTGAATGTGCGTCATCTCGTGAGCAATCAATATGCGGAGCGCCTCATCGTCCATTCGGTCGACCAAGAAGGAAGGGAGCAGAATTCGCGGACGAAGCCATCCTATAACTGCCGGCCCGATTCGTTCGTTACTGACCTGAACGCAAATCTTTTGGCGAAGCGACAGCAATTGCGCAAGATCATCCGCAATCTTCTTCACTCGTTCGGGTGTATCAATGCGATGCAAACGCAACCGATGAAGGGCATGAACGAAGCGACTTGCCCAAACTGCGATCACGAAGGCGATGGAGCCAATCCAAAACACAATCAGCGTGCGTTCCGTGTTTGCAAGGTACGATTGCCACGAAGGATTGAGCTTCGACGAATCGTTCGCATTCTGTGTCGAAGATGGTTCTTCTGTTAGTTGTGAGAGCAATGAACTTGTTGGTTGAGTGGAGTACGTGATGTACTCGGTGGTTCTAAGGGAATCGGAAGCTTCGGTTGGCAACCATTGCTACATGAAATGGGTTATCCAAGAAAACGGAGCCCACGAACTGCTCACCACCGGAGGTATCAAGCACTTGATCAGTAGTACGGCCCAGAGCAGATGGGCTACATGGGGTCGATTGCGAGCGAGCAGTCGAAACAGGATGAGGATGACAAAAAACAAGACAGCGATTTGCCACGCTTGCGTCCAGACGAGTATCAGAGTTTGATGGATCATTCGGAGTTCCTTTCCTTTTCTAAACGCTCGATCAACTGGCGAAGTTCGGAAAGCTCATCGGCTGAAACGGACCGTTCCTCGATGAGATGACGCATCAGCGGCATCGTGGATCCGCCGAAGAGGCGAGAGACGAGCTCGTCGACGGTCGCTTTGACGACGGCAGCCGCTTTCGCCTTGGCCGAGTAGATCCTTGTTTTTCCTTGCAGAACCGACGACGCGTAGCCTTTGGTCTCAAGTCGACGCAGATAGGTTTGGACGGTAGAGAAGTCCATATCTTGAGGGGAGGGCAGGGCGGTGTGGATCTGCCGAACCGTGGCAGGGGAGTGGTCCCACAGCAATCGTGCCACCACCATCTCTCCCTTCGAAAGAGCGGGTCTTTTCGCCATCCTTTGCCTCCGTGATGCCAACAAGTTTCAGAACCCGTACGTTTGTACTGGAGTCAAGATACACGTACGACTGTACTGGAATCAAGATACACGTACGACTGTACTGGAATCAACCCCGAACCGTACTTTCCTAAACTTTTCGAACTCTTTGACGGTAGGCGCGAATGGACTTGGAGAGATGCGATTGGCGAAAGCCCTTGCCGGACAAGAGTCGCTGGAAGTCGTCGGCATGATCGAAGTGTTGCAACTGAACGTGGTAGTAGTTCACGAACTCAAGAACCGCGAGCAAGCAGAGTAGGCTCGCACCAATAAGACTTGCAGAGAAACGCGGCAATGTCGAGATAGCCTCAATGACGGTGGCAATCAAAGCAAGGGTGGTAAGTAATATTGCCGGCCAGCGAGCGAGATCTAACCAAGGTGTCCATTGCTCTTCGGACGTTGAGTTGCCTTCGAGTCCGTCGACGACCATTTTCCAAGCGAAGGTGCCGACAACAAGAAGGAATGACGTGGCCAGCATGGCTGCTATGACCGCGACAGTGATTTGCCCTTTTGCAACGACCGTTATGAGAAACCATGCGAAGAAGGGCATGAAAAAAACATTCGCACCTTCCATCATCCAATACGGCTTCAGTCGTTTGAGGAGTTTGTCGCGCCGTTCCGAATCCGTTGTGGTGATTACTCGACGTTTCGGATCTGATTCGGAGGAAGATGGTGTGCTGTTGTTCGGCATGGTTTCAGGCGAGTTTATCGATCAGGGAAGATTAAGCTTCTAGTGTGACCTTGATGTTCCTCGGAAACAAGGCTTCCAAAAGATGGAAAGCGGTTTTCAGGCAAGGGCAGGGCAGGGCGGGAAGAAAAACCTGGCCGGGTGGATTCTGAACAAATCGGTCTGGGCGAGGCCTGCGAATTGTTCGGCGATTTCGTTCTTGGGAAAAAGATCCGATTCGGGAAACAAAACGGATTCGCTTGAACAGACGGGATCGCGTCGACTTTTCTGACTTCAGCTCCATTCGGCTCGATTCGATTCCTTTTCCTCGGAGCGGAACACCGTGTTCATTTCTGCTGGATTCATTTTAGTTGGTTGGCTTGCTCGGCTGGTTCTCAGTCGTCGAGTGATTGCAGTTCAAAACGCTTTAAGCTCCTGTCTATCCAGCGGCTATTTATGACGGCAAGACTTAGTGACATGCTCATGAGTCGGCACGCGTTCAGTCTCGATTTTGGAAACGCAAATATGGTGCACAGGGAAGCGACCCCATGAAACCCGAGGTCAAAATCCCGCCGAAACAACGTCCGATAATGTTTCTTATGTTCGGTTGTGTTTTGGTTTCTCCCTGGGTTTTCGTGGGTCTGCGGATTTCCATGCGGATACACGGACGTTCATAGACCGCAGTCACAATGGCAGCTACGAGAATGGCCCAAGAACAATAGCTGCTCTCCATCCGGTTCGGGCTCGACCCGAACGGACGTCGCTTTGGAGTCCTAGCACCGCAACCTAATTCACAGATGCGATGCAAGGCTGGGCTGTCATCGCCGCGTCGGCCTTTTCTAGAACGCCAAAGCTGCGGACGGTGGGGGCAAGCCCCAAACGTCCTGCTAGGCTCCCCCAACCGTCCTGCTAGACTCCCCTGCCCTAGCCCTTTTTGGTTCAGCCGCAATCGGCTGAGAACAACTGGATTGGTCATCCTGCTCCCGTAGTGGAGAGATCTTCCGGAATCGACACAGCTTGCCAGATCGTTATCCTTTCAAGAAGTAGATCTCTTTGCTCTTGTTCGCGGAACAGAGTTTTCGGATTCGGCAACGCGTTCTCCCAAGTCATCGCAGAGGTTACGTATTTCGCTAACGGATCCGCTCTCCCAACCCAAACGACTTACCGCCGTGTCATCTGCCCGCACGATTTGCCTAACCCTCGTTGTCGTATGGATGCTCGGCGGTTTGGCTCGATGGCTGAATTTGCAATTTCCCGAGGAGCGACATCTCTCGCAAGTTGCCGGCATGATTCTGTTCTGCCCAGCAACTGTCGCGTGCATGTGGTTGGGATGGAAGAACAGCATCAACCAACGGGATTTACTCACTGTTGGAATACTCGCGTTTTCATCGTTCGCTGTTTGGAACGGGATCATGCTTCGAGGCTTGGAGGGAAACGTCCTCCAAGATGCATTGGTCTCGAACCTCATTCACTGGAGTTTGTATTTCTTGATGGGTGTGGTGGTGGCTAGGTACTTGCAATGGAGCATATCGGTTGGGATCTGGAGCGACTCGGCGGGAATTCGGTCAGGGAAGGAGAGGGCGGGGGGCGCAGTAAAACCGCCGGCCAAGTTGAGCGTTCGCAAGCTTCTGTTCCTCATGTTTTTGGTTGGATGCGGATCGCTTGCGTATCGAATCTTGATCACGCCGGTTCCTACCGGGTCTTCAAATGCATCCATGTTTCATTGGTTTCCGATCGAACTGAAGCCGTTCATTAGCGCCTTGATCGGCGGTTTGCTTCTCCCGTTTCAATGGCTCATTACCTGGGCCATCCTTCGGGCCAAGTCGTATCGGTTGGCCGCATTGGTTGTTTGGATCCCGTGCTTCATGTTCGTTCGTTGGGGAACTGGGCAGGTTTATTGGGAGACCAGCACAGGTGTTGCTATTCTCGGTACAGACGCCCTGGAGAGTAAGCTTGCAGGTGAGATCAGCCGCGAATTGGATAGTGCGACAGGCATGGAGATTGCCAGTGGAAATCAAGCCATCGCTACCTATATGTCCTACCCGGCCCCCCCTGCCCTGCCCCGCCGATTGCCGTGGTCGGTGTATGCGGTGGAGGCGATCGTTCAGCAATCACTTTTGTTTCTTGCGTTCCTTTGGCTGCAGTTCTTTGGTTTTAGGGTAGGGCGATGGGCTCAAGATCTACGCAATCGCTATACTTGAACCTGGTCATCACTGCCCCATCCTCCAGACAGATTTTGCACCTATGCGTTACTTTAGAAGGTTGAGTTCGAGTCTCGTCGCCTTGTCGATCTGCTTGATCGGAAGCAATTCGGTTTACTCGCAAGAAGCCAAGGGATCGCAAGGTCCGCCGGTTATCGAAAGCGTTGCGACAGCCATGAACGATTTCGTGCACCGGAGTGAAGTCGCTGGCGTTCTTACGATGGTCGTCGGTCGGAATGGGACGTGGCATCGCCATGCTGCCGGTATGTCGGACATCGACAACGCAAAACCGATAGCGGCTGATTCTATATTTTGGATCGCTTCCATGTCTAAGCCTATCACGGGTGTTTGCGTGATGATTCTAGTGGACGAGGGTAAGCTTTCCCTCGACGAGCCGATCACCAAGTACTTGCCGGAGATGAGCCAATTGAAGCTAGCTGATGGAACGTCCCCTACGATAACCTTGAAGCATCTATTGACGCATACTTCGGGGATGGCCGAACTCCCGCCAGCAAGTGCCTATACCTCGAAGAATCTTGCAGAAGCCGCTGAGAAGTACTCGCAAGTGAAGGTCTTGTTTCCTCCTGGATCGAAGTGGCAGTATAGCCAAACGTCGATCAACACGGCTGCTCGGATTGTTGAGGTTGTATCGGGGATGCCGTTCGATCAATTTGTGAATGAACGTATTTGCAAGCCGCTTGGTATGGTTGACACAACTTTTTATCTGAATGAATCCCAAGCAGCACGCTTGGCGAAATCGTACAAGAGGACGGATGATGGCAAGTTGGTTGAGGCTCCAATTGGGTTGCTTGCCGGCAAAAAACCGACCGATCGAGATCGAATGCCGGCCGCCAATGGAGGACTGTTTTCGACGGCCAGTGACTACGCAAACTTCTGCCTGATGCTGCTCAACGGAGGATCGTATGGCGGGAAGCAAATCTTGTCTCAGAAAGCCGTCGAAGTGTTCAGTACTCCTGCCAGTGGCAATGTAGTTACTGGATTTACGCCAGGGAATGCTTGGGGCATCGGCTGCTGCATCGTTCAAGAGCCGGCTGGCGTAACCGCGAAACTTTCGAAGGGATCGTTCGGCCATGGAGGTGCACATGGCACGCAAGCTTGGATCGATCCGGTGAAGGGATGCTGCTACATCTTGATGACCCAGCGATCAAACTTCCCGAACTCGGATGCTTCCGATATGAGACGCGTGTTCCAGGATGAAGCAGCGAAGGCGCTGGGCTCAGCCAAGTGATAGGAGATGGGGTGAGTTGTTTTGGTAAACGGTGCTAGAACACCAAAGCGGCGTCCGGTCGGGTCGAGCCCGAACCGGACGAAGATCAGCTATGGTGCTCATGCCATTCTTAGCTGCCAATTGCAGGGTAAGCCCCCCTGCCCTGCCCCGATGAGCTCGAGGCTTAGTTTTTAAACGCGTAGCTACGTTCGACAGACCGTAGTGGCTCCAGGGGAAAACCATGATCTGGCAAACGTGGCTAACTTCTCATGCCGAACGTGGCTACCCTGCTCCACTTGCCATGGAGTTGTTTAGCGACGCTTTAGGTTTAAGTCGAATATCCACAGATGGTGAAATCGGCCGTTACGAAGTTACGGAGTGGCCGTGCGTTAGGACGCTGCCGTCTTCCATGGTTTCGAGATAGGTACCCATCCGTCGAAACTTCTCATAACGATCGTTTGCCAACTCGTCAGGGGATCGTTTGAGAAGTTGATCGAGAGTTCGGGAAAGGTAATTCTTTAGACGAGAAGCCATTTGGTGATGATCTCGATGCGCTCCACCGAGTGGCTCCTCGATGACATCGTCGACAACGCCGAGCTTCAGAAGATGGGAGGATGTAAAACGCAATGCATCAGCCGCTTTGGACGCGAACTGATGGCTCTTCCATAGGATGCCCGCGCAACCTTCGGGGCTAATGACCGAATAGTAGGCGTTTTGGAGCATGGCAATCTTGTTGCCGACACCGATCCCCAACGCACCTCCTGATCCTCCTTCGCCGATAACGACACAGATCACAGGTACTTTGAGTTGGCTCATTAAAAACATGCTTTCGGCGATCACTTGCGCTTGGCCTCGTTCTTCGGCTCCGATGCCGGGATAAGCGCCGGGAGTGTCGATGAAGCAAACTATAGGCAAACCGTACTTCTCGGCCATTTCCATTTTGGACATAGCTTTTCGATAACCTTCGGGATGCGCGCATCCGAAGTGGCATGCAGTTCGTTCTTTGTAGGTCCTCCCTTTTTGATGCCCGACGACCATCACCTTGTGCCTTCCAAGTTTAGCGAAGCCGGTGAGCATAGCTCGATCATCGCCAAAGAACTTATCTCCATGCAGTTCGAAAAACTCATCGAATGCTAAATTGAGATAGTCCTTCGTGTAGGGGCGATCCTTATGTCGCGACACCTGAACGATTTGCCATGGTGTTAGGTTGGAGTAGATTTTGCGAGTCGTGTCGGTCCATTGACGACGAATCGCATTGATCTGTTGCTCTTCCTCTGGTGTATGGCTTGGATTTTGTTCCAACTGCTTGAGTTGGTTCTCGAGATCCAGCATAGGTTGTTCGAATTCGAATCCAGGAGGAGTTGATTCCATGATGGTTGTTGATAATCGCGAAAGTGGTTTAGGTCGTCTAAATGCAGTAATGAGAACTACGATGGATTTTCCATTCGACCACCTGTAGGAAAGTCGTCGAAGATCGAAGTTTCAGGGATGCGTGGAGGCTTCTTGAAGATCGGGGTGGCACGAACTGTCTTGAGCACATCCCACATAGACTGTGGCCGGTCTTCTGGTTTCTTGGCCATTAGCTTCTTGATCAGGTTATTAAATTCTGGTGTAACATTGTCGTTCACCACGAGGACCGATGGAGGAGTGGCCGAAAGATGTTTACTAAGTAAGTCGTTTGGAGTGTTGCCAGTGAAAGGGGCTTTCCCGGTCAACAATTCATACAATAGGCAGCCAAGAGAGTAGATATCGCTTCGTGCATCCAAGGATTGGCCGCGAATCTGTTCCGGCGACATATAGGATCGAGTCCCTTCGACTTTCGAACCACCACCGAAGAGCTTTCCAATACCGGTCTTAACTTTCTTTGCAATGGTAAAGTCGATGAGCTTGATCATACCATCTCGATTCACCAGAATGTTGTCCGGCTTGATATCGCAATGCACGTACCCTTTGCTGTGAAAGTAGTACAACGATTCAACGATCTGCTCGACCATGCTGGTCAGCATGTAAGAAATCGGTTCTGGGCCGCGCCGAAGCGCTTGCTTCAAGTTGATTTCACTGAACAATTCCAAAACGATAAATGGCGTTTCCGAGTCGGTACAGTACTCGATAAGTTTGATGATATTCTTGTGATTGAGATTACTGGCAACTTCGAACTCATGCTTAAGGAAGCCGATTTCGGTTTTGTTCCCTCGCTGTTCAGGACGCAATACCTTGAGTGCGTAGTGGCTACCATCATCCTTGATCCCTTCCCACACCTGGCAGGTGCTACCGAGGCGAATAAGTCTCGCCAGCCGATAGCGGCCGAGAAAGTCACGAACTTTGACCATTTGTTGCCTGATAACGGAGAGGAGGCATTTTGCAGCCCCCCTGCCCTACCCTGGTGCAAGAAAAACAAGGCTTTTCCATGACTCTACCCGTCTCACTATAAGCAAAAACAGCCTAGGCGGAAAGGTTTAACATCGCGGCTAAGGGGTATTCAGCAAATATGCGAGCAAGTCGGCCATTGATTGCGGATTGAGCTGATTCTCCAACCCCTCAGGCATGATGGAGACTCGGGAACTCTTGAGTTGTTCGATTTCCGAGCGAGGAATGGTATCACGGGCATTGTCGCCCCGTACAAGCGTTATATGGGTCGCTGTTTCCGATTCGATCATCCCTGTTATGGTTCGATCATCCGTAGTCAAGATCGTATAGCTGATGTACTGCGGGTTCACTTCGCGGTTTGGGTCGATCACGTTTTGGAGAATGGCCTCTGCGCCACGATACTTGAACGTCGCTAAGTTCGGTCCCAGCTCGTATCCGACACCATCGAGTCGGTGGCATGCCGCACAGGATTTTGCAAAATGCTGTTTCCCTATCCCTTGGTTCCCTCGAAGGGAGAGGGACTCGCGGTATTTGGCTAGCACTTCTTCTCGATTCGAATTCGTTGATCGACCGAGTAACGAATTGGCTTTTTCGCGAATGGCAGAATCCGCATGTTGTTGCAGTGCGTTCTGACGACTTGCGTCCAAGTCCTGCAAATCGAATCCCCCCTCCCCTGCCCTTCTCAGCAAAATTTCTAGCCACCCTTTTTTCGACAAGAGCAAATCAGCCGCTTTAGTACGGATCGATGGTGACAAGGACGTGTATTTGGTGATCAACTTGTTGATGACTTCTTCATTCGCACACGAAGCGATCCCATCGAGGGCGGCGAGTTGTACCTCCGAAGGTTCTCGAAGATCCATCCAGCGAAACAACAAATCTGCACTTTCATTCGAACGACTCCATCGAATCGATTGAATCGCATCTAGTTTTTGAGACAGAGATAGCTGCTCTGTGATACCGGACAGTTTGCTTTGCTCAATAGATTGCTGAACAACCTTCGCCAATTGAGGGCAGGTCTCCAGCTTTTTCAGATCGTATTTCCAGCGAGTCGCAAGACCACGAAGGCAGCCCTTCACCCAAGAAGCCACCACATTCGGTGTATTCGGCGAAAGGGTCAGCCGCTTGTCGATTGCTTGAATTTCGGTTTCGCTAGCAGCAAGTGCAAAGCACCGGCCAACGAGTAAACTGGCGGACTCGGACCACGGATTGAATTGCCCCCCCTGCCCTGCTCCGCTGGCAATTATCTCGTTGGAGAAGTCAGCAAGAAATGGGCGCGAAGCATTGGCTGCTGCTGATTCGAGCGATGGGTCATTGTTGGTCGACTTTAACATTGACTTTACTGCAATCGATTGCTCCTGTTGCTCTGCATCGATTTGAGGTAAGGCTACGAGAGTTAATGCCACTTGAAATCGAACGCGGTTATTGGCATCCGTTGCGAGATTTCGCATGTCACTGCGTAGCGATGCATCGACGTTTGCCATCGGTTCCAAGAGTCGGACCGCATAAGACCGGACCCGGGGATCTTCATGTTTCAGCCATACACTTGGATTTGCCGGCAAATGACGAAAGTAGCTAAGTACTCCGAGGCACTGCAGTTTCCCTTCACCATGTTCAATGCGTGATGCAGTCGCGTCAATTTTCTGAAGCAAGTTACTGGCATCGGTTGGCGATGTTTTATTCCCCTCCGAAATATGGTTCGCCAGCAACTGTGCAGCCGTTTCGCGATGCCAACTATTGGAGTGTCCCAACAATTCGATCAGTTCATCCGTCGACCGCTTCTTCAAATCCGTGTCGCGAGTTGCGAGTCCCTTGTTGGGGATGATTCGATAGAGTCGCCCTCGATCTCGACCGCTGGTCAAATCAAGATGCTTCTTGATGACTTCGGGTAGCGATTTCGGATGTTCGATTACTTCGCGATAGAGATCCAGAAGGAAAAGGCTGCCGTCTGGAGCATTGGAAAACTGAACAGGTCGAAACCAGATATCGGTTGCCGCGATGAACTCCGAGTCTTGATCGATCCGTTCGCCGACCATGCTGACTCCGTTAGGCTTTAATCGTTTGCGATGAACGATATTGCTCCCGACATCACCGACGAAGGCTAGGCCACGTAGTTCGGGCATCGCATCCCCTCGATAAATCGTGATACCAGTCGCGCTAGTAAAGTAACCACTTGGACGTCCCCCCCCTTCGACGAGTCCTGTTACTTGCTTCGTCACGCGCAGATTGGTGCGCAAGATCCGCCATGGTTCGACTTCACTTCGGCGGTAGACCGTCGCTTGTGGGCCGTCGATGGCAATGCTCTGTCGAATGGAGGGGAGAGGTAGTAGATTGTCGGGCTTTTGGTAACTTTCGTCGTACACATGCAATTGGAGGTGGTCGCTATTCTGACACGAGAATCGATTCCCCCAATCGTCGAACGACATACCGTGCTGACCTCCACCGCTTTCGGAGCGAATGTCGCGAGTTCGCGGGTCGAAGGAGAAATCGCGACCACCCAAGGAGACGGGTTTTGAGTCAGCGACATCGGGGCGCGTGATTGTGCCACCGGAACTGCTTGTTTGTCCATAGAGCCGATTGTCGAGTCCCCAACAAAAGCTATTCAACAATCCCTGGACATTGCTCCGTCCGAAGCCGGTAAACACCTTTTCGCGAATGTCGGCTGCGCCATCACCGTTTGTGTCTTTGAGATACCAGATATCAGGTGCAGCGCCGACGAAAACTCCCCCGTCGTAGCAAGCGATCGCTGTAGGCCAAGAGAGTTTTTCTGCGAAAAGAATGCTAGTCTCGTAGGAGCCATTGCGATCTCTGTCTTCAAGTAGACGTACGTTTCCAAGATGTTCGGTTTCTTGTTCCGAATAATCGCACATTTCGACTGCATACAGACGCGATGACTCGTCGAAGGCGATCGCAACTGGGTCGAAAACATGGGGTTCGCTTGCAACCAATTCTATCCGATAGCCCGGGGCGATCGTCATCGTAGCGATCGAATCCGCGGGAGTCCGAGGGGCAATTCGAGGGAGTTGCGTAGAATAATCCTGTGGCTCCCCCCTCCCCTGCTCTGGCGTAGACGTGAGCAACAAGAGACAGCCAAGGGAAAGCAGTTTGCGAATGTGCATGGAAGAAATCGGAGGTGGGTGAGTTGGAAAACGGCGGGGATGTCGACATCGAATGATTTTGGTTCGCGCGAAACGCCCCAATGATTCTAAGCGACATCAAATTGAGTTCTAATTGTCCTCCGATTGTCGGCTTTTTGAAACAACTGTAGCTACCAAAATGGCTAAAAGTTTTCGCCAAGTGGATTACCTTCGTTTACCATCGTGCTCGATTACTCCACGAGTTTCTGCCTTCCCTTTTGAAGTAAGCCTACCTTTAGCTCTACATCGCGATCACGAATGATCAAGTTTACGCTTGTCGAATGAAGTGGGCCGCGAAGCTACGGACCTCTTTTCCGTTGAGAACATGCACCGTTCTTAACTGAGCGACCATCGCGTCGCTGAATTGGGAAAGTGGAACGTGGACCAGCGATTTGCCAAATCGCTTCGCAATTCGACGCCAAGAGGCCAGCGGAGCGAGCGGCGAAAGTAATGCGATTTGCTTGGAATTGGCGTGCAAGCAGGCCGCAGCGATCAGTTTTTCTTCCAACGTATCTGCAAACTGCAGCTCCTTGTCCGACCAAATGTCGGGGATCGATCTCGGAGGATAAAGAAAGAGCGCTCCGCCGTAGGTGGCTACCGCGACACCTGGCCCGAGTATCTCCTCGTGGAAATCGGTTGCGTAAAAAGCCAGCGTCGATTCCCAGGAATGCTCAGCAAACCATGTCGTCCGCCATGTATAGACCGCGGGATCAGGCGAGGCTTCAAACAAGAACACGCACGCGTCGAGATGCCCAACGCTGGGTGGTTGCACTTTGACGTATAGCGTACCATCGTACCAATGTCTCAATGTTTCTCGAATATCGATGCCATCCATCATGCTCGTTGTAAACTTTTCCGATCGTGCTAGATCTGCACCGAGCAATGCGCGAGCGCGGTCGATCACGCGAGTTCGGAAGCTTTCGATCTTGGCATCATCGGGTAGCCAGGAGCATTGCTGATAAGGATTCCATTGCATGCGCCACTGCAACGACTCATCCTTGAGAGGTTTGCGATTCAGTTCCAATGATCGCCATTGTCCATCAGACTCACCCAATCGACTCAATGCAGGGACCGTATCTCCATCCGGCAGTCTCATCTCTTGAATGCCCATGTCGACACTGGGCCATGGGAGCGGCTCTTGAAAGGCATAATCTCGGATCGTCTCTGCCACATGGATGGCGAACTGGTCGCCGAGTGTTTGTTTCGCAGCCAGCACCAACGTGTACATATCCGGCGTCAATCGACGATCTAGCAAAGTCAGGTTTCGTGCGTACTTAAGACATTGCGCCAACAGCATTGGGGAGATCTTTCTAGCGCGTTTGCCAAAGTCGGCAATGTATGACGAACGTGCAGAAAGATACAATCGCTTGACCCCATCGATTGCAGTTTCAACATCTTTTTCTTGGAAAGTGAATCTCTGCTGCTCGTACACTGATGTGATGTAAGGCAATTCTCCCAAAAGGAAAACAAGTGTCTTTTCGTTTACTGAATAATTGACGGCAGGAATATCGTTGGTGACGATTTCCTGTTCCGATGATTCTGTAAGGAGTAATTGTTGGTAGGCTTCGCGAATCCACGGCCAATGAGCGATCGAACAGACCATTACAATTTTGTTGAATCGCTGTCTTAGCTCCAAAAGCCTCGACGCCATCGTCCGGATCCGATCGATTGTTTGTTCCGAAGTTGGTCGAGGGATGCTCGGCAATAATGCGGCACTAAAGACCTCGAGGCTGACTTCACGAAGAGCGAAACAATCGGGAGTGACGTAGCTATCTTCACCTTCAAAGATCGGTGTTTCCATATCGACGAATCGAGTTGGGATCCGTTCTCCTACGGCGTAACGAATCGCTGCGATGACGCTTTGGCAGGGATCAATCGGGACGTAGCTATAAGAAACATCCATAAGCCAACCCTCAGACTCGTCTTCGTCCAGCTCTTCTTGATTTTGTTCGGACCAATCTCTTAATTCTGGTTCGGACCAAGAAGCCGCGTCTGGAGCTTGGGCAACGATAGAAATCGTTGGTAGGAGTTCTACTCCGGCCAGAACGCTTTCTCGGAAAGAGGGTGGTAATGGAACAGCAAGGCAGTCGATCTCTTGTTCGAGAAGCCAGTTCTCAACAGCTCGCGCGTGCGTGCCGCTGCGATGAACCACCGGGAGCAATGTCACTTTGTCATCGAGCCGGAAGCAATCAGCCATGAGCAGCCCCTTTCTTGGTAGATCTGTTACAATTCTTGATCAGTTTGAACATTTTTTTATTCTAACGTCAACCGTATTGATACAAACGACCCATGCAGGACACAGTTCAAATCGACGGCGTCACGCTCTCTTTGAGCAATTCTATTTCCAATGAGTTGCAGTGGATTGGTCAGACAGAGGTATTGCGACAGTTAGCGGCATGCTGGCTGGTCGTCGACAAGAGCGATTTGCCGTTAGCACCCAGGTTAGTAGGACCGCCCGGTATTGGAAAGACGGCCCTGGCGATGGCTGCGGCCAAGGCTCGCGACCAGGATTTATACATTTATCAATGTACGGCAGATACGCGGCCTGAAGACTTGCTGATCACCCCCATCTTGGCGAGCAATGGAAAAATTGCATATCACGCCTCACCTCTGGTCACTGCCATGATCCGTGGAGCGGTCTGTATTCTCGACGAAGGGAATCGCATGAATGAAAAATCATGGGCATCGCTCGCCCCTCTTTTGGATCATCGTCGTTATATCGAGTCGATCGTTGCTGGCGTATCGATCAAGGCTCATCCAGGCTTTCGATGCGCTGTTACCATGAATCAGGACGATTCGACCTACGAGATTCCAGACTACATCATGAGCCGTTTGCAACCGACGTTGCAGGTTGGATTTCCAAACCGAGAAGATGAGCTCGCAATTCTAAAGTATCACCTACCTTTTGCCAGCGATGAGATGCTTACGTTGACTGTCGATTTTCTACAACAGTCGCATGCTCTAAAACTGGATTACTCTGCTCGAGATGGCATTCAAATGCTTCGGTATGCCATTAAGTTGTTGTCGCAAGATTCCACGCACCCTGTGGCGAAAGATCAGGTTTGGCAAAAAGCGTTGATGGCTTGTTTAGGAGAAGACGCGCTCGATCTCGAAGCGACGCATGAACGTCGATCGAGATCGCTAGGTGCCAATACTCTACCACACGGTTTAGGTGACTTTTTCTTAGACCCAGACGATCCGATGCATCCTGATTTTGATGATTTCGAAGAGAATGAGGAAGATAACCGCATTTGAACGCTACGAATCGAATGAAGAAGTAAGCAATGAAGAAGTAAGCCATGTCTACAACTCCAGATATCGCCGTCGAAAATGCGATCGCATTGGCGGTCAAGTTTCATCGAGGCCAACGCGACAAAGCTGGCATAGCTTACATCCTGCACCCGTTGACATTGATGCTCCAGTCAAACGACCCGGTTGTTCAGCAAGCCGCGGTGTTACATGACCTCTTGGAAGATACAATCGCCACTCGAGACGACCTGGTAACGGCACAATTAGATCCGCGTGCGATTCATGCGATCGAGTTGCTAACGCATACGAGCGAACTGTCGTATGCAGAGTATGTCGTACGAATCAAAACGGATCGAGTGGCAACCCAGGTAAAGTTACTTGATCTAAACGATAATTACCGATTGGATCGTGTCGCTTATCGCATCGAGCACGCAGCTCAGGACGCGAAACGTTTGCAGAGGTACATTTTGACCAAACAATTCCTCTCGGACGAGATCGATCAAGAAACCTATCTAAAGGCTATGCCACTGTTTGAATAGCGGAATCAGTTGCTGATGAAGGCAGGGTAGATCGGCTGAAAGAAAGCAAAAAAGACGAAAAGAGCAATTGCTATTGCGGATCAATCGCATGCTGCATGATCGCGCATTGGATAGAACGACTGTTTATGATCAATCGCCATTGCTGCTGACGCTGATAGATGTTTTTTCGGTTTCTTTCGTTCTATTCGGCTATGTTGGCTCATCGTTCTTGGACTCTGCGTTTTCATCGACGCAGAGATGCAGGTTCTTCAGGCCGACAGGTTGGCAGAAAGATCGAACGCAGAAAGGTATCGTTCTGGAATGATTGGGTGGTAAAGTGATTTACTATGCGAGGGATGCTGTTGTCACACGAAGCCCGATCCGGACTTTCGAGTCCCCCAGTTCGCAATCGTCTAACTCCAGGTCGCTAGGCGGATTATCGAAGTGAATCGAGACACCAAGTGTTTCGGTGCAAATGAACACTTGGTTTTCTTCGAGGGCTTCACGCATCGCGACTGGTGCATCCAAAATCCAAATCTCAATCCGATCCGTAAAATTGCAATCGCGTTTCTTGCGCAAGTCCTGGACCAATCGAATTGCATCTTTCGCAATGCCACGTCGAATCAGCGCATCGGTTAGTTCCGTATTCAATGCGACAACGCATAGCTTCCCTTGTGCAGCAGCCCAGCCGGCTTTGGCTTGCATTCGAACTTGAATGTCTTCGCAATCCAACTCGATCGACTTGCCGTCTAGCACCAATGTGATCTTGCCGTTTGCGGTCAACTCTTCGAGGAGTGTCGCACCCGAGACGGATCCAAGTTGTTGCTTTAGCTTAGGCAACAATGGGCCGACCTTGGGACCGAGGCGACGGAAGTTCGGTTGCACTTGGTATTCGACAAAGGGGCTAGCTCCGCTGGCATAATGAATTTCGTCGACGTTCAGCTCTTCACGCACGATGTCGTCATGTTTGCGAAGCCATTGGATCTGCGAATCGTCTGCCAATGAGACTTCGACGCGTTGCAGAGGTTGTCGCACCTTGAGCTTGGAATCCATTCGAGCGGATCGTCCCAGGGAAGCTATCTCGCGGAGCAAACTCATTCTCGCGTTTAGTTCTGCGTCCGGAGCGATTGCACCACCGTCAGGGAAATCGCATAAATGAACACTATCTCTTACTCCCGCGAGATCTCCCTTCAGCAGTTTCCATAGGGATTCTGCAAGAAACGGGGTAAACGGAGCGATCAGTTTGGCGACGACCACAAAGCTCTCGTAAAGTGTCCAGTAAGCATCCAATTTGTCAGCGGACTGTTTGTCGGCAGCCCAATAGCGAGATCGACTTCGGCGAATGTACCAATTGCTCATGGCGTCTACGAAAGCATGGAGTGTTTGACAAGCCCCGTAGCTGTCGTATCGATCCATCCTCTCCACGACGTCTCGACATGTCGCAGCTAGCTCGCTCATCATCCATCGATCGAGTTCGCTTCGTTGCTCGATAGGTCGATAGGATTTGGCCCGACTCAGTTCCTCGCTCGTGAGTTGGTCCAATCCAGAGGCGATTTCGGATGGGCCTGCAAAGCCATCGATTTCTGCGTAGATGGAGAAGAAGCTAACAGAATTCCATAATCGGAGGATGAACTCCGAGATGCTGTCTCGAATCGCTCGTTCGCTGTAGAGAATGGAATTCCAAGGCGCTTGGTTATAGAACAAGTACCAACGCAGCGCGTCCGCCCCATACTTGTCAAAGATCTCCTGCGGGCTTCGATAATTGCGAAGCTGCTTGGACATCTTTCCAGTCTTCACGACATAGTCTGTGCCGCACGCAGTCTTAGCTTCCTCTTCGGTGAGAAAGCGTTGCTTGCCATCTTTGCTCTCATACCATTCTGCAAGCATGAGTCCGAGAACGATGCAATTCTTGAACGGATGCGGATAAGCACGCTCTGCAATTTTTCCGTTCTTTGTATCTTCATCCGATGCACCGAATAGCATCGTGCTGATCGCCAATTGGCTGTAAAACCACCCGCGGGTTTGATCGATGGCTTCGCTGATAAAGTCCGAAGGAAATTGCGAGTTAAAGGACTCCGCATTCTTGTGAGGATAGCCCCATTGCGCAAATGGCATGGCTCCGCTGTCATACCAACAATCGATGACTTCCGTGACTCGCCGCATGCGAGCGCCAGGTGCGTACGGTGAATCATAGGTCACTGCGTCGATGTACGGTTTGTGAACTCGCAAATCATCTTCGAGTTCCGGATTAGCCTTCTTTGCATTCGCCCAAACTTCGGTACCTTGGACGCCAGGCTTCGCGATTAGTTCTTCGTAGCAACCGATCGCTTCCATTTGGGACGTTTGATCACAAACCCAGATCGGTAGCGGTGTTCCCCAATAGCGTTCGCGCGAGAGAGCCCAATCGACATTCGATTCAAGGAAGTTCCCAAATCGGCCTGGTCCGATGTGTTCCGGCAACCAGCCAATCGTTTTGTTGTTCTCGAGCATTGAGTCACGAAACTTGGTCGTGCGAATAAACCAACTTTCGCGGGGGTACTGGATGAGCGGATCTTCGCTAGCCCGCCAGCAGAACGGATAGTCGTGTAGGTATTGCTCTTGATGCCATAGTTTGCCTGCGTCTTTGAGGAATCGCTGCAACGTTTTGTCCGCATCTTTGACCCAAACGCCTTCGTGCGAAGGGAAGTCTGCCGTGAACTTACCGTTCGGCCCGACTGCGCACAGCAACGGTGGAACGCTCGGTTCGACAAATCGCAATCGTTCTTCGGTAAGGACTTCGTAATCGACCTCGCCGAACGCAGGTGCTAAGTGCACAAGGCCGGTTCCGGAATCGATCGTAACGAAGTTTGCTGCGACCACTCGCCAACAGGGACGTTGTGAGCCGCCGCTCTTCAGTCTCGCTTCGGCATGCCCCAGTTGTTTTGAGTAGCAATCAAAAGGTGGGACATAAAATTTGCCGACGAGCTCGCTTCCTACGACGACCTTAACAATGGCAAGTTTTCGTTTTGTTTTTTCTGACAAGCTCTCGACAAGCGCTTTCGCGATGACGATCGTCTCGCTGGATGTTTCATCGAAACAGTATGCATATTCGAGTTCTGGATTCACTGCCGCAAACTGATTGCTAGGCAAAGTCCAAGGAGTTGTTGTCCAAACAACGAGGGACGTGTTTGGTTCACCTTCTAGAGGGAAGCGAACATAAACGCTAGGGTCTGCAACTTGACGATACCCTTGGCCGACTTCACCAGAGCTCAATGCGGTTCCACCCTGAGCCCACCACCAAACGATTTTGTGACCGCGGTATAGCAGTCCCTTGTCAAATAAAGTCTTTAGCGACCACCAAACGCTTTCGATGTAGCTCTGATGGT
The DNA here is from genome assembly GCA_021300155.1 of Pirellula sp. Lineage (GTDB taxonomy): Bacteria > Planctomycetota > Planctomycetia > Pirellulales > Pirellulaceae > JBKCUI01. The sequence continues at coordinate 674 of JAJTID010000120.1, read as the reverse complement.
ATGTGACATACGCTTGGGAAAGATCGATCCAGAAGCCGAGTCGTTCGGTGACTCGCTCCCACTCTTGCATGTACCTCCATACACTTTGTTGGCATTTTTGAACAAAGCCCTCGATGCCGTAACTTTCGATTTCTTCTTTACCGTGGATACCGAGTTCTTTGCAGACTTCTACCTCGACAGGTAGACCGTGGGTATCCCAGCCTGCCTTGCGTTCGCATAGGTAGCCCCGCATTGTTCGATAGCGAGGAAATAGATCCTTGATTGCTCGCGTAAGGCAGTGGCCAGGGTGTGGAAGTCCGTTGGCCGTCGGAGGTCCTTCAAAGAAAACGAACGGCTTACCGTTCTTTCTTAGATCGAGGCTTCGTTGGTAGATATTGTTTTGCTTCCAGAACGCGAGAACTTGCTCTTCGAGTTGTGGGAACTTCGTATCTTGCTTGACTGCATGAAACATCGTGAGATCAGTCAATGTCCTCTTCGTCTGGTTCTAGATCAGGTTCATCCGTACCAATGACAAATCCATCGTCTTTTGGTTCGATTTCGTACTCGTCATCGAGTTCTTCTTCAAAGTCGTCATCAAAATCGTCGTCGAAGTCCTCTTCGTCGAAATCGTCGAAGGGATCTGGATCCTCATCGTCTGCTGGAACGACCTCTTCGTCTGGAATTTCTTCCTCGAC
>JAJTID010000125.1 GCA_021300155.1 Pirellula sp. | reverse complement strand
GGGCTGTTGGGGACACAGCTATTTGTTGTTACGCCCACCGTTGGAGGGGGATGTTTACCGGTTGGAACGGCGTTTAGGCAGAGCAAGGAACTTTGAGTCTGAAGACACTATGGGCCGAGCTTGCTCATCAACGAGGCCGGGAGGACGATTGTTGGTTCAAACGGTGAGTTAGGCCAAGCGAGTGGGCGAGGGCCACTCGGATCGAAAGGGCCATTGAGCTTCGTCATAAATTGAGCTTCGTCATAAACTGAACTCCTTCTAACCCTGTCGCACCAACAGGTCTCTCCAATGCGATTGTATTCGCCTCGATGCATCCAAATCCGTTTCCCTTGCAAACACAGTCCGGATTCAAATCGACCTTGGTATGCACAAGCGGCAAACATCGCGGATATCGATCGACTGCAACTCGCACCGGTCACCCAAACGTTGGGGTGACCGGTGAGACTTCGGGCCTCATTCGCGATCGGTTTTTGCCGGAATCCTTGCGCTTTTCCCTGGTGAAAAGTTCGACGAAATCCTGTGAGCTGTTCTTTCACCAACGCAGCAAGCACGCCTGAAATCAAGCCCCGTTACTCCTGGCCCAACGTCAGGCCTCGAAGCGAATCGTCACCGCTATTATTAATAACCGAATTAAGAGCCCCGGTTAAAAGATAACCATCAATTTGAGCTTGTGCCGAAGCAAGCTGCGCCCGAGCTGCGATGAACGCCAAGCTCGTATCAAAATAGGTTCGTCGCGTCACAAGTAGCTGCACAAAATCTTGCTCGCCCGCTTTATAGGCAGCCTCGGCAAGATCTAATGTTTCTTGAGCTACGGGTAGCAGTTCGTCAGTGTACATCAACACTGCTTCCGCCGCTCGGCCATATTCACCTGAAGCAACCGCCAGACGCGCTCGAATTGCGTTGTCGATCCTTTGTGCTTCCTGGATAGCGCGGCAATATTCGGCACGAGCGGCTGCAATATTTCCTTGATTTTTGTTGAAAACGGGTACCGGCACTCCAACCTGAACGTTCATCATGCCAGAGTTGGTTCCATTATCAACGCCAGCTCCCATTTGAAGTCCCAAATTAGGAAGTGGTTGGGCTTCGTGTCGCCGAATCAGAGCGCTCGCTTGACGAATACGAGCTTGTGCAGCGGCGAATTCTGGGCTCATTGCGACAACCCCCTCTTCAATTCCTCTCCAATCCTGTGTAACCGGCGAATCGGGAAGTTCGCCGGACACTCTTCGTAGCTCTAAGTTTGGTGCTCCGGCCAAAGAGGAGATTTCGCGAAGCCTAGCATCTAGCGACGCGATCAACTGCTTTCGGTCTAGCTCAAGCTGTTTTAATTGCACCTGTGTTTGCAACAAATCGATTTTCGAGCCCTCCCCAGCCTTTAGACGTTTGCTCGCTACATCCACACCTTGTTTCATAAGTACTGAGAACTGATCGATGGCAGACAATTGCTTTTGAATCCGAACACAGTCATAGTACGCGGTTTTGATATCTGTAGCGACGCGAAGTTTCTGCGTCTCAAGTTCTTGCAGTTGTGCACGTACGGCTTCATTTAGTACAGCACGGTTGAGTTGGAGCTTACCACCCGTAATTATTTGTTGCTGGACAAAAGCCACATGCTGATCCGTTCCAGCATCAGCTAGCTGTTGCCCTTGGTAGCCCACGAATGGATTGGCATATAATCCAACCTGAGTTCGATATCCCGCCGCGATTTGCGTCGTAGCAGCAAGTTCCTTGATTGCAGGGTTACTTGCGAATGCAAGCGAAAGGAGTTCTTCCAAACTAGTCTCGACCACTGCGCTGCCAGGCATGCTCTCTTCAGAAACTGCAGGAACAACCGAACTGGCTAGGTGAACACTTCCCTCATTAGGCAATGAGCTTGTTTCAATTAGCTTGTTCATGGGAGCCGACGACTGCGGTAAATTTTCGCCGTTGGGGCCTTCGGAACGAGGAAATGCGTCAACGGTTGGGGAAGCGGTGGGGGACATACGCAATGCTATGCTCGAGACGCCAGAACGACTTCCTGGTAGCCCGAGATACCCACTTGGCTTCAGCTGGTGATTTACCCCACAACCCGTTGCTAAGACAGATGCGGATAAACCTAGCCAAAATTTTTGTTTCACTCTCACAGCCCCTCCCTGGGCTCAACCGAAGCGATCGAATTCCATAATTTGACGGGGCGCATCCTTGGTGCACGGCAATTCAACGTCACTCTAGTCGCTTCTAGAACAAAATTGGCACTTCCCCACAACTTGCAGGTCAAGGGTTCGCCTAATGCCGCATAATCTGACTCTGTCGTCATCCGAGCACATCAGCCGTTAGTCTTCCGCGGTCGCCCGTCAGTTACCGCACCGTAAGGGGTGTGGTGGTAAGGGTTAGGGAGAGAATCTACACTCGCTTGCTGAAGCTAAAGCTGATTACGCGCCCTGAAAAACAACCGCTGTACTAGGCACTCTTGTGGGTCAATCTCTCGACAACTGACGACAGGGCAATTAGGATTGATCCTCTTAAACGGTTGAATGAGCCCCTCGCTCCTCGTCTCAATTGCTATCAAAAGCGAATAGCTTGCTGAGTAGAAATGTATCCAAAGTCGAGTTTTCAGAAGACCTTCACCCTCCTGCGATGGGTGTTCGTTGTCTGTTTTCTCTTCGCACCGCGAGTCGTCGGCCATCGTCATATCGATGCAATGGGACCGAACGAAGCAAATCAGGCATTGGCTTCCCACCTGGCGATGTTCCACGGTTCCGGCCAATTCCCCGTCGATGAGCGCGAGCTACACTTCCACCTGACGTTTTCTCTTTTGCCCCTCGAAATTCCGGCAACTTTCTCTTTCGATTTCGGAACGTTTACTCAATTTGAGGTTGCGCAATCGAGCCAACCCAAATCCGTTGAGTGTACGTATCTTCTAGACAGGACGGTTGCTAGCGAGTCGAGCGATTTCCCCGTCGCAGCCCTTGTAGGCAAGAACACCAGCCACGGCACCAATCGGTTCAGACACATTCTTTTTGGCGTTTGGATCATCTAGTTTCCCAGCATATCGAACGAGCGGAAGTTCTCGTTCCTCTTACTTTAATGTGGATAGGTGTGCAACCTATTGCCTTCTCTAGCGCCCGTTTTTTTGTAACTGCAAGGCTCATTTTGATTGACTATTTTGAGGAATTCCAACCATGGATCTAAACGTATTTCATATGAATAAAGTGGTTGCTTACGGACTTCGCCGATCAAGCGAACTCGCATTGCTTTCCAGTTTCCTGTTGCTACAACCAGCTTTAAGCAATGCACAAGAGCCGACGAAGTCTCCGGCAACAGCAGATTCAATCGATGCTGCACCGAAATCCACAAGGGTTACATTAACTGAATCGCAACTTGCAGCGTCCGCAGTAAAGGTTACCAGCGCAGTGGAAAAACCCTTCTCGCGTTCCATGAACCTGACCGGTAAGGTAGCGCTCAATGAAGAGAAACTAGCTCATATTTACCCGATAGTGAGCGGGCAAGTAGAGTCGGTCAAGGTCACCCTAGGTGATAATGTGAGCGAGGGAGATGTACTGCTCAACATTCACAGCCGAGAAGTAGGGAGTGCCAAACTCGATCTTTATCAAGCTAAACTACAACTCGAACTCGCAAAGCTAAAGTTCAATTTACAAAACGAACTTGCCACCAACACAAAGGAACTCCTCGACACCCTTCGCAAAAAAGAGGAAATATCTGAAATACAGGAGAAGTTCACAGGACGCTCGATGGGCGACTACCGCGAACGATTGCTGCAATCCTACGCTGCATTTGTCAAATCTGAGGCTGACGTACAACGTTTAAGCGGTGTATCAGACTCTGGTGCTATTTCATCAAAACAATTATACGCTGCAAAGGCATCGCGAAACGCCGATTCGGCAACTTTCTTTGCAAGACTTGAGCAGATCGACTACGAACTGAAAACATCACAACTACAGGCTTCGCAGGCTGTAAAGGAGGCAGAGACTCGCGTAGCTGTCGCAACCACCAACCTCAGAATCATGGGGTGCGAGCAAAAGGATCTGGAAGATATCGATCCGATCGAACAAGGTCAGGCCGTTTCTCACTATTCGATACGAGCTCCATTCAACGGAACGATCATATCTAAGGATGTGGTTCTTCGCGAGCAGGTTCGACCAGAGACACAGATCATGTCTATCGCGGATACTTCAACGGTTTGGATTGAAGCCAATGTCTACGAGAAAGATGCTCCACTATTGGAGTCTCTCAAGGATCGCATTGTCATCGTTAAAAATTCTGCTTGGCCGGATCGCGAGTTTGAAGCAAAGATATTCTTCACTGGCGAAATCATGGATGAGAAGACCCGTACGATTTCCATGCGGGCAATCGCCAGCAATGCTAACCATCTTCTCAAGCCAGGGATGTTTGTGAGTATCGGCTTTGCTTCACAAGAAGACGACGCTCCCGTTTTGCAAGTCCCATCGGGAGCCATCATTGAACATGCCGGCGAGCGATTCGTTTTCGTAAAAGTAAACGACACAACCTTCGAACGCCGCGACGTGGTGATAGGGGAGAGTAACGGCTCATCAACAGTAGTTCGAAAGGGAATCAAGAAGTCAGACAGTGTCGTCACGTCTGGCGGATTTGTGCTCAAATCCAAAATGCTCGAATCTTTGATGGGAGACGAGTAAGAATGGTTAACCACATCATCGAATGGTCTCTCAACAATCGATTCATCGTTATGCTACTGGCAGTGATTGCCCTAGGCCTCGGTGGCTTTGCCGCAACCACGATTCCGCTTGACGCAGTTCCTGACCTTACCAATGTTCAAGTACAAATCTTAACCAACTCACCTGCCCTTGGCCCTGTCGAGGTTGAGCAGTTCATTACGTTTCCAGTTGAGAATGCCATGAGCGGTATTCCCAAGGTTGACGAAATCCGATCCATAAGTCGGTTTGGCCTGAGTGCAGTAACCGTGACCCTCTAAGGGTCTGAAATAGCAAGCCACTTGGTGAGTCGAACCCCACCACAACCTTGAAGGAGTTGTATGCTACCGTTAAGTCATTGCGACCGGTCTGAGGCCACATAGTGGTCTCGGTATCGTTTCCACGCATGGTGGATCGACTGTCAGTATAAAATTCAATCTTGCTTCCGAGCTTAGGATGTCCTAAGCTCGGGAAAAGGAGACTACAATATGCTACTTCTATTTGTGCTTGCATTTACCAGCTTGCGACCAGCGATAGAGGCCCAGGCCAAAACTCACATTCAGACCGTTGATAGAATCGCCATTCAAGCATGGGTTGCACATCGTCAAATTGCAGATAAAGAAATACGACGAGTGCGACTACGTGAGAGGCACCGAGCAACCTATGATCTGATTGACGCCTCGATAGCACAAACGGAAGCGAACTTACACGAACGCCTTAATCAAACACTAGAAAAATTCCCACCTCCCAAGCAACCGTTTCCACCTCCCAAGCAACCAATGACAGTTGCCGAGATGAGGAAAACATTAGAAGAGGCGAAGAAAACATCTGAAAGGATTCGAGCTAGAGACTAGGGGCATCCTGCTGCGATGTTTTCTATCTGATTCACTGTGATCGTTAAAGCATGAAACAAGAGATCTATCATCTGCTGTAGAATCTCGCGTCGTTCCGGTGTGCAGGGCCCACCGCTGTTTGCATCAAGTGTATTGTATTGCGCGATTGTCGTATCAACGATACTGGTAACGATGTCTGCACCGTCTACCAGATACTGCTTACAGTCTCTCCTTGCAAGCAGGGTGTTGCGTTGAGCCTCAAGTGCGTTTGCTTGGGCAACCAGAAGATCTCTTGCGGGCCCCAGTGGGGTGACCGCAATCTGTTGATTAAGAGCCACTTGCTGTTGCCATAGGGCATTAATTTGTGCATTCAAGGCAGCAACATCGGTTGCAGCGCTTGCCTTTGCGGATGCCAGAGTTGCAAGTGCATCTGTCAGACTGGTCAACAGCGCACCAATGGTGTTCACCAGGTCATCGCAATCATCAACTGGCTCTTCGTGGCTGGCAAGTTGAGTAGGGCTTCCTGTATGTCTGGGGCGAGCCGGTTGAGTGCCATGATCTGGCTCCGTGGCTGGGTGACGTGTCCGCGGCGCGCCTGTCATTTGCAGGTTAAAACCAGCCACTTGCTTGCGAGTCAAAACCTGCCCACCTCCGCTCGAAATTGACACGG
>JAJTID010000084.1 GCA_021300155.1 Pirellula sp. | reverse complement strand
ATCTGATATGATGGCCACGCTCAAGGTCTTGACCGAGTTGGGGCTACCCATCTTCGATCCGGCCGTTTCCTCTGATGCTTTGTTCGATGGACTCGAAGAGTTCCGTCAACACTTGGGAGGACGATTGACAGTGACAATGCTGCGAGGAGTGGGCGGTTGTATCTCAGTTCACGAGATCGACCGAAAGGCGATGCTTCAAGCGATCGAGATTGTTCAGCAATACTCCGAAGCTAGGACACTCGGCTGACGGTTTGATCGGCTAGTTGCCATCGACAAGCGTCTCTCATTCGGAACGAAAACAATCGATCGAAGTAGCGCTACGTCCCAATCGTTCGAATTTGGCTCGAACCCATGAAGACGCTTGCCGAGAACGAGAAAGAAACGGGATGAGATGATAAAGTTCGAAATAGACTATTTTGAAGACAAATCGATAAAGTCCTATGTGGCTGTTAAGAACGGAATCCAATTTGGCCCGAAGCTCGTCTTTCATGACACATCCAACTTAGAGTCCTGCGAGTGTGAATACGCTGGACGAAGCTATGGAACTGCAATGCATTGGATAGATTTTGCAAGTCGATTTTGGGACATGCACTATATGACTAGTGAAGTGACTAGAGTTATAGATCGAGACGCATTGTTGACGATGTTGACGGTAACCGACGGTGATTTCAAAGAGTACAAGAGCGAACATAAGTTTGATTTGCAAAAATCTTCCTCGGTCAAACCACAGATCATTGACATCGAGGCAGAGGAATCGTGGCTGAAACAACACAAGGCTGTGGAACATAAATCCATCGAACCACCTAGATACTATGGTGAAATATCGAAAGCCGAGGGGGGTCGCTTTGGAGCAACCGTTACGTTCTGGGAGTCCGGATTGGTTCGGACGGTCAGTTATTGGCAGGGGAATGACCATATCCTTGGGACACGGAGTTGCTTCAACGAGGAAGGGTACCTGTGGTGTGAACAGACATTTGCTTGGGATGGATCGTATACAGGCAATTGGACGAATCGGTACTTTGAATGGGATGGAAGCAAATTGGTACTGAATCGGGCGGAAGTATTTCGTTTTTGGAAACTGTTCAAAGTAGTTGACGGAAAGTCGATTAAGACGATCCTTGACGAGATCGGGCTAGAGCGATACACCGACCCGCTGGTCGACCATTTGATTGAATATCAACGCAAAGATGAGAATGATGAATGGAAAAGAATTGGTCCGATCGATACACGTAATTTTCTCGTGTAGTTGTTTAATGGCCTAAGAGATTGCCAATCATCGTAGTGGATTTCTCCGAAATCCATTCCTCTATCCCTCGCATGGAAAAGTTGCCAGAAAAATTGGGACGCGAAATCTGATGCGAGAGATGGACCATGGAATGGTCCACTACTTAGTGGATTTTTCCAAAATCCAATCTGCCGCGATAAACTAGCGGTCCAAATTGGTAGTGGATCGGCTCGCCGGCTCGAAACCTCGGTATGATAGGAGGTAGAAACAAAATCCTATCTCGCTGTTTTGTTCCGTGAGGTTTCATCATGCATCGTCGAACTTTCCAAAATCAATTGGCTGCCGTTTGTGGTTCGTTGGCTACACTCGGTGCGATGCGAGGAAGCAGCGAAGGAGCGGAGCGATCGAAAGGTGCACGGACGACGAACCCCATCGGAGTTTCCACTTACTCGCTCTGGAGATTTAAGAACGATGAGTTCAAGGATGTTCGCAAGTGTATCGACTTCGCAGCCGAATGCGGTTTCGACGGTGTTGAGATTTTGTTGTACCAACTCTCGCAGACGGAGCTCTTGAGCAACTCGGCTCTCCAATCGATCAAACGCCACGCGTTCGTCCATGGTTTACCCTTGTACGGAATGTCTACACACCAAGGGTTCGTATCTCCAGATCCCGAAGTCCGCAGGATGAACATCGAGCTTACGGTCGGACAGATCGAGCTTTGTTACAAGCTTGGTATTCCGACGATGCGAGTCAACACCGGTCGGTGGGGAACGACCAAAAGCTTTGATGCTTTGATGGCCAATCGTGGAATAGAACCGCCGTTAGCTGGCTACACCGAGGACGATGGCTTTCCATGGGTCATCGATGCGTTGCAGCATTGTTTACCGACTGCCGAGAAATGTGGTGTCGTGTTGGGATTAGAAAACCATTGGGGATTGGGGCTGACTCCCGAAGGAGTGCTTCGAATCGTCGATGCGATCCAATCACCTTACCTTCAAGTAACGTTGGATACAGGAAACTTCTTAGAGGATCCCTATCCGAAGCTTGAAAAGCTGGCCGCAAAAACAGTCCTATTGCAAGCGAAGACGTATTACGGTGGTGGCGAGTGGTACACGCTCGAGTTAGATTACCAGCGCATTGCTGGAATTTTGCAGAAAGCGAATTATCGAGGCTGGGTTTCTCTCGAATTTGAGGGAAAAGAAGATTACAAAGAAGCGATTCCAAAGAGTTTGGAATTGTTGAGAAACGCGTTCCTTCGAAAGGCTTAAGTCAAGTCTAGAGAATTCGCGACCAGAACCAGAAGACCGACCATGGTAAATGCTTTTTCTGCAATCCAATCTAGAATCTTGTTTGCAATCCGATGCTTCTGTGCCGATCTGTTGCGAGTATCCGTTCTATTAACCGTTGGTTTGTCACTCCAGGCATGGAGCTATGGCCAGGAAAACGCGAGCGGCTCGAAAGTCTACGAACTACGAGCGCAGGGATTGGACAAACCATCCATTGCGGAACTATCCGATAGTCAACTGGTGATTCGGGATCCGTCAGGAAAGCCGAACGTATACTTGCGACTCGCACGTTACGATACGCCCGACCAACGATGGATCGGTTACAGTTCGCGGGAGTTGCAGCAAATCATTCGATGGCCTGCGAGTGGCTCGGGCAATATGCAGATCGGGACATTGCAGCAAGGCAAAATACAGTTCTCGCCAAGCCGCATGAGTGTTCATGCGAAGAACGGAGCGATTGGTTCGGAACAAGAAATTCTACCGAGCGGCTCATTCGACCCGCCAGGTTTGCCCCGCAGTCTGCCGACCCCCAGTCAACGTCCCCAGCCGACGATGAGTCAAGCCTCGGGATCTGCTCTCCAGTTTCCACAGTCCACTCCATTGCTTATGGGAGTTGGCCAACCAAACCGTATGCAATTCTTGACAATGTCCGGACGCGATCGTTTGGGGTTGGTCGATCGGGCCGTTGACCAAATGTCCGCTTGGTATGTCACACCGGTTGGCAATGATATGTTTCGATTGCAACAGCGAGTCCAAGACAACTGGATGGCGATCGGATTGCCCGGTACCGACGGGATGGCGGTTGCCGGGGGAAGGCTTCGTGGCGGGTTCCCTCCTGGGGCCAGCTTTGGTGGTGGTGCATTTCCGAGAGGCGGCTCCTTTGGTGGCGGTGGCATGCGAGGCGGCTCATCCATCCCGCTAGGTTTGTACCCAATCCACGGCGGTTGTGAACAATTGTGGCGCATCAACCCCTTTCAGGCGGGAGGCTATTGTTTTGAAAGTGTTCTCTATCCAGGTATGGGATTGACCTGTTTGCAATCGGGTGGACTGATGTTGCAACCCATCCTCTACGATCCATGGCAGATTTGGTACCCGCAGCAACCGGTCTTTTCATTGCCAGCACCTCAATTCCGGACCATGCAACAACAGTACGTACCCAATGCACCACTGGCACCGATCACAGCGACGATCTCCAACACACATCAAGACGAGTTGCTCGTTCTTTTCGCGGACCGACGTAATCCCAAAACACCGCAAAAGCTCCGCATACCAGCGAGAGGTCGAGAACAAGTGCAAATCGAACGGGATGCCGGTGGTACGATCGTGGAGAACGTCGAGATAGTAGACGCGTTCGGAAACTGGACACAACAGCAGTATTCGACTCCGGTGCCACCCATGGTTTTGTATGATATGAGTGTCTACGAAATATTCCTGCAATCCATTGCCATCGATCGAACAGGTACCAGTCCCAATCCGATCGAAGATGTGAATTATCAACCTCGCAGTATAGGATTCTTTCTTATTCCACCAGGAGACGAGCTGCCACCGAACGCAATCATCGATGCGTATCGAGTCGCTCAAGAGAGCGAGAACCAGGGCGCGGTTCGCCGCCTGAGTGAACGCGATCTCAAGGGAGGTTCCAACTCCACTACCAATGATCCATTGAAAGACATCTTGCAAAAGTTCCAGAAGCAGCGGGCGGCGTTTTGAACGAGATTCCCAGTTTGGCGTCCGACGCGGATCCTTATGTTTTCCGACAAGTACGAGTCAGGCGAAGAAAACGGCTATCTATCCCTTGGCTGGTATTGATTCCCTTTTTTTGCATCGTCGCATGTTGGGCATTGTATGTGTTTGTGATGCCTGTTGTTGAAGATAGGTTGAAGCAATTATCGCATAGCAAGATGGTGCGTACGAGTCTGGAGTTATCCTCCCCGAATCGCGAACTGTTTCGAACTTGCCAGTTTCTCGCTGTGTGCTGGTTCTTTTATTTCGGTGCCAGCATTGGAAGCTTCTTCAATGTACTCGCTGCTCGACTACCGGCGGGTAGGGGAATTGTTTTTGGAGGATCGAAGTGTCCGTATTGCAATACGAACATCAGCCGATTGGCGAATACCCCTATCTTTGGTTGGTTGTGGTGTCGAGGAAAATGTTTGACTTGCAGGTTGCCGATATCTCCAAAGTATCTTTGGATCGAGTTGGTTTTTGGATTGTTGTTCACACTGTTAGCGGCACGTGAGTTGTTTAGCGGCGGTGTGAATCTACCTCATTGGAAAGGGTACTCGTACGTTGGCATCATCTATACGGTCTTTTATCCCAAGTGGGATTTGATAGGTGCCTATCTACACCATGTCTTTTACTTGGCTTCTTTGTTGTTGTTGGCAATCTCGTGTTGGGAACGCAATCCGTTTCCTTGGCGGGCATGGTTGACGATTGTCGTGTGCATCGTTGCCATCCGACTTTTCCGAGTCGATTACGAGTTTGTACGATGGTTCGAGGGAATCAAGGGACAAAAAGATTACCCTTCGTCTTTACAATCGTCGGGCATTACTATCTTATGCGGCGCTATTGCAGGGAGCGTATTGGGGGTTCTTTCCCAATACTTTCTGCCATGCCGAGCGCGATCCGCCCTCCTAAGTGAGGAGCCAGCAGAACCGTATCCAAAGGAGACGGGCTCGCGATGGGTTCAAGGATCCCTATTGGTTGGATGTGTCATGGGCTGGCAATCCGTAGCCCTCGTCATTCCATTGTCGCTGTACGGCGCGTGGCTTTGGAAGTGGTTCTTGGGTCCGAAGTCCACGTTCGCCTCGGTGTCCTCGATGACAGCGCTATTTGTCGTAGCGTTCGTGTACCTGATGGCGTGGCGACAAATCGTTAGTATGATAGGGATCACGAGTTAGACATCTCGATTATTCCCTCCCCCTCCTCCGCAAGGAACCCACGATGAAGTTACGGCTTCCCTTTCATGCTTGGATGTTACTGCCCATTACGGTGATGGGTGTTGGCTTTTGCCAGCCCGTTGATGCAGAAGTAAAGCTGCCCAACGTTTTCTCCGACCATATGGTTCTGCAACAAGGACAAGAAAACAAGATTTGGGGCAAAGGCAACCCTGGTGAATCAATCACCCTCACGATTGCGGACAAGAGCGCAAAGTGCAGTGCAGACCCGCAAGGGAACTGGACAACCAAGATCCCAACGTTACCCGTCGGTGGGCCCTACACATTGAAGGTCGCAGGTTCCAGCACGGTCGAAATCAAAGATATCTTGGTGGGCGAGGTGTGGGTTTGTTCCGGTCAGTCCAATATGCAATGGACTATCAATGCATCCAATGACCCCGATCTTGAGAAGCTCTCCGCGAACTATCCAAAGATTCGCATGATCAACTTTCCTCAAGTAGGAACGCAAGAACCAATTTGGAGTCATGACGATCGAAAATGGATGGTCGCTTCCCCCGAGACTGTCGGAAACTTTTCGGCGGTCGGATACTTCTTCGCAAAGCAAATTCATCAGTCGACCGACGTTCCTATCGGAATGATCAACAACGCATGGGGTGGATCCGCTTGTGAAGCCTGGGTGAATCGAGATATCCTCACCGCTGAGTTTCCCGAGTTGATCGCTCGCTGGAAGGGAACGGAGTCGGAATACGAAGCGTTAGCCGCAAAGACCGACCTTACCCCAGAGCAATTGAAGAAGCGGGACCAATTGAAGAACAACATGAAAGGAAATTCACGTCCAGGCAATATCTACAACGGTGTGCTCAAGTCACACCTCGGTTACGGCATCAAAGGAGCAATTTGGTATCAAGGAGAGTCCAATGCGGGCCGTGCGTACCAATATCGCAAATTGTTTCCACGCATGATCAAGAACTGGCGCGACGAATGGGGGCAGGGAGATTTTCCATTCTATTGGGTCCAACTGGCGGACTTTCAAGCAGAGAAGACAGAACCAGCCGATAGCGACTGGGCTGAACTTCGCGAAGCACAGACCATGGCGATGGATGTGGTACCTAACTCTGGCCAAGCGGTCATTATCGACATCGGTGAAGGCAAGGATATCCATCCGATGAACAAGGAAGATGTAGGCCGAAGATTGGCGCGATGGGCGTTGGCGAATCAATATGGAAAACAAATTGACTATCAAAGCCCTCGCTATGATTCCATGGAAAAAGTCGACGGAAAGATCCTTGTGAAATGCAAACACGTCGGACCTGCTTGGCGTCCGTTCGATGTCAATGAAATCCGTGGCTTCACCATCGCAGGTGAAGACAAGAAGTTCTTCAATGCAACAGCCAAGCTACTTCCCGATGGCCGAATCGAAGTTTCTTCACCGAGCGTTTCAGCACCGATTGCGGTTCGATACGCTTGGGCGCAGAATCCGATTTGCAATCTATTCAGCAAGAACGGATTGCCACTCACGCCGTTCCGCACTGATGACTGGCCTGGTGTTACGGTTGGCAAAGAGTAGCGGACACGTCTAGGGAGCTTCACTTTTTCCCCCCAAGGTTTGCAGCCTGCTCGCTCGCCTTGGGGGCACAGTCATAATCCCAACCCGAAGCGTAAGCGCGTAAGCGAGGGATTCGACAAACGTTCCGCTTTGCCTGTAGCGTGGGACCATTGTCCCGAGCGGATGGATTTTCCATGGAGTTATTGCAGGCCGGGACAATGGTCCCAGCCTACGGTCCCGGCCTATTTTGACTTTCGTCGGCTCTGTCAAAGCGTGAGTCCGTAAGCGAGGGATTCTATTGGATTCTCCGTCCCTCGCTCCCTCGCTCACGCGCTCACGCGTCGGGTTGGAGAAAGCCTGACTTCTTCGTCATAATCCCTACCGTCGGAATAGGCGGTAATGCTAATGGGTTTCCGATGGGCCATCTGGCTCGTTCGATTGGCCGAGGCATTGGCAAAACCTATAGTCCCAAAAGGGCCTTGTTTTCTGCGCTCGGTTTTTGGCGACTTATGACTATTACGTTACAAACATCCGGTTTTACCGCTCCCGGGGCCTTCGTTCCGACTGCGACGTTTCCTGCCGTGCACATTCCATCCGATACGGCGTCGCGTTCCCAAGCGATGGCGATGGAGTTGATCAAGCAAAATCAGATTCCTCAGAATGTAATTGAAGGGTTCAGCAATCCTGAGACGTTCCGAGGTGAATTTACTCTGTTGGATGGAGCTACCAATCATCTATCGGAGATCATGGGATCTCATGCAGGGCATAGCTACAGCTCTACGCCGATCCGATCCGAACGGCATCAGCAGACGTTGCGAGGCGTCGTTACGGCATTGGATTGGTTGCTCCGCGAATCTCAATGGGACCACCGAAAGTGCTTTGAACAACTGACACTACATGCATTGTTGCCGGTCTATATTGCGCCAGCCGCAGAGGACTGGGAGCCAGCCCTGAAGACGACAATGTACTGGCTACGGCGAGTGGCATGCTTATCCCAGCTATGCAAAGTGCTCGAGAGTGAGGGGATTCATGAATGGCTGGAGCATGACACTCGCATACAGATCGCACCTCAAGAGACGATAGAGAAAGCATTTCGAATTTGTTTGACGAGTCTTTCCGAATCTTTCTGGTGTTCGCTGCACCCAGCGCTGGACGCAGGCTTACGGAACACAAAGCAAAGAGAAGATGCAGTGATTGAGAAAGGCCTCTGGTCGATTTCCTTGCAACTGACGAAACGGACGACCAGACTCACGGTTCCGCCTAGCTTACGAATCGGTGTTGTTTCCTGGGAGCGTGTACTCCATCATTGGGAATCATTTCCCGAACAGCTAAAGAACGCGACGACACCCAAAGTGGAATCTTCGATCAGCCATGCAGATTCACCGGCCCCTTTCATTGCCGAAAGTAAGCCATCGACCATTCCATCTAGTGGGACACCTGCACCAACGAGCGCGAAAACTCCACCAGCGAAAACCATACGAGATCATCGGCTCGCAGAGATCCGAAGTTCGAGCGATCCACAATTGGCAAAGAATCTCGAGCGACTCCTGCAGCAATGCAAAAAGAATCAGTCCATCTTCTCTTTGGTTGTTGTCAAACGAATGGAAGCGACCAGCACTCAGGTTGCCGATGGTGTTGATCTCGGTCGATGGCAGTCTCGATTCATCGATGCGATGATGGCCGAAAGCGAAACCGCAGACATACGCGGATTCACCACTGACAACGAAGAACTCGCATTGGTTTTTGTGGATGCGGATCGAGCCGAGTTATCGACTTGGATTCGAGAGTCCTTTTCCAAGATCAGCGCCGCCGGAAACGGGATCTCCATGACGGAAGTGGAACCACTTGTTGCTGGCGTTGCCATGGTGAACGGTCCGTCGCGAGCATTCGCCATCGAACAACTGATCGAGGGAGCATGGCGTTGCCTCGACGGTGCATCGATCCAAGGAACGCATGCGGTCAAGACCATCGAAGTCTACTAGATGGTAATCTCCGGGAGCAACGGATTGCCGATCACTTGCTTGCACGCATAGTCGACTGTTGGGTCGATCTCGATGATGGGTTGGCTACCAAGAGCAGGGAGTGTTTTGCATTGAAATCAACGCATTGCAGCAGTCTCAACCTCGGCCGCGAATTTGGATCGCCAGTTGCTGGCAACGATTATCATCGCACCGACTAGAATGGCCCCGATACTAATCCACTGCGAGATGCTGAGATCGGTCCCGAACTGCCCTGCTTCGTCCACTCGAATGTACTCCTCCAGAATTCGAATGACTCCGTAAGCAATCAACCCGCTCGCGAATATCAACCCCTGTCGCTTGATAAGATTGGACAGAGATGCTGTCCACAGAAACAAAAGCAGTCCGCCGAACGATGCGTAGATTTGTGATGGGTGTACTCCCAACGATCGGTTCGGAAGCGGATGAGCCCGATACGTCTTGCCGTCGATCTTCAACAGCAGATCCAATTCGGGTGAAGCTAGCGGATTCTCGTGCGTAGGACCGTCGACTTGACGAGGCTCCATGAGAGTGATCGTCTGTCCCGGTTGAATATGGTTCTTGTCCGCCCAGCTATCTTTCTCAACGTTAATGACACGTTCGTCTTTCACGACCAAGCCCACCAGACGGCCACTTAGCAATTGGTCATTGTAAACCGCAGAACCAGCAGGAAAAGAGATCGACGGCAACGAAGAGTCGCACAAGCCACCGTAGCAACATCCATTGAGGAGACATCCAATACGTCCGAAAGCAAGTCCCAGAAAAAAAGCAGGAGTTACTGCATCTGCTACCTTGAGCGGTGAAACCTTGAAACGGTAGGCCCAAAAGCCAGTCGCAATCAAACCTGCGATCACACCACCATAGACGACCAGTCCGCCTTCGGTGAATTGAAGGGACGCGTATAATTTCTCCGAGAGAGAACTGCCCTCCAAGGTATCCCAATGCTGGATCACATAAAACAATCGAGCACCAGCAATCCCAGAGACAACTCCCCAGGTTGCAAGTGAAAAAAAAGCATCCTTTGAGATACCCCTCGATTCACTCCGCTTCAATCCCACCGCCGCCCCGAAGATCACACCGAGCATCAACAGCACGCCGTATCCCCGGACTGGAAGTCCGATCGTCCAATCTTCAATCCGTGTTTCGATGCGAGGCAAGATAAAGGTCAGCACGAACAGTATGCCGGCCCAAACCATCCCATTGGTTTGAATCAACTGAATCCGTTTATCCGCCGTGCCCGCGATGGCAATCTGTACTGACGCGAATAGGAGCAACAGGGCTGAGCCCCAGCTCAGGAGTCCGAAAACAGGGAACCCGAGGAGCTCGTGTGGGATGTAAAAAAGAGTCTGTCTCATCCCCTAAACGTAGAGGATTCCCGCAAATAATGGTAGGTGACATCCCGCTAATGGAAGACTAACGATTCTCCATTTGAGCCACTTCATCCCCGAAATCCAAAGATGGTTCCCCAAATGAATCGGCAACCGGGGCTTCGGTCGCTGCCTTCGCTTTCGCCTTTTTAGGCCGTCCACGAACCGCCACTATTACGACGGAAAGGATCGCCGCAAGCATGAGAAGCAGCCAAAAGTAAGGTAGAATTGCGTAAAGGCTCATATTGCTCGCTACTAGAAAAGCTGGTTGCTAGGCGCACAACAAATTCGCGCGATTTACAACTACTCTAAACCTAATCGCCGTTTCCTTCCTGTTCAAGTTGACAAGATTGAGTTTCCTTGCGAAGATAACTGACCCGAGACAGTTGTATTAGTTATTTCGATTCAAGGAACCTTGGTTCCGTTGGAGTGTACTGTGCCGAATATCAAAAGCGCTAAGAAGC
Organism: Pirellula sp.; assembly: GCA_021300155.1. Lineage (GTDB taxonomy): Bacteria > Planctomycetota > Planctomycetia > Pirellulales > Pirellulaceae > JBKCUI01. The sequence goes on along the minus strand of JAJTID010000084.1, from coordinate 27,832 downwards.
GACTTCGACAATCCCTAGAGCGACGTAGCCGTAACCGTTCGGCAAAGTCCCAGATGAAGACAGCGATCAAGAAGCTACGAGAAGCAGTTGTTGCTAAGAACTTTGATGACGCAAAGACACAGTATAGCAGTCTCTGCAAATTGCTGGATCAAACCGCTTCCAAGCGAATCATCCACGTCAATAAGGCAGCACGAACGAAGAGTCGCTTGAGTGCATACATCAAGAAGGCTTCTTCCGTAGCTTAAGACGATTCCCTTTGGAAACGTTATGAGCTTGACTGGCCTACCAAAAGACCGACTTCTGGTTCGGCGGAGTTGGTACTTTCCTAGCTTGATGCTCTCACACATACATCTTTCTAAGTGGGAGCCTTCTTCATCAGCGAATGAAGAATTTTTGTCGCGAACAATTGCCAGTCGATTCGCTCAGTTGTCCATCTTCTCAGACCGTAGTATTTCGCATCAGAGTCGATGGTTTCCTCGTTGGGCGAGCCAATGGGATATCGCGAACGATGAGACAAAGCCTTCTGCATCCAATGGAGAATGCCGATTTTTCTACTCGTTCCCGTGGCGAACGCCTGGTTTTATGGCGGTCCACTATATGACCAGCGGTGATCAGACTAGCTATCGAACCTTATTATTGGGCGTGCAGGTTCTAGAAGAAATCGCCCGCAGTCGAAAATCGATTGCTATCGTTTGCCAAGCGTATTCGGATCGGCTAAGCGAGCGATTGATGCACCGGTGGGGCTATGTGCGGCATGCGTTGAGTTTAGGAGACAACCATTACATTCGCCGTCTCTAGTAAGACTCGGTTCCCGAGGTTTTACATATCTTTGACACAGTGGAAACCGGGCCGGGACATACATCCTCCATTTTGAGCGTTATTATTCTCAGACAATTCGATGCGAGCTTCGTTCGAACGATGCTCAGATTCTTAGACTCTCCAACGTAAAGGATCGCCGAAATGATCGGCCCAAACCAAGCAAAAGAAGCAGGTTCTACCATCAAGAACCACCATCCGCAGACGGCAGTTCCGACCGTTCAGCCGAAGATGGAAGAGATGACCTCTTTTGCGCAAAAGCCGAAGGGGGGCGGAAAGCAGTCGCCTGTTCCTGAGGTTTACCATGTGCAGTGGGCTGCAGGAACGTGGTTGATCGCTTTGCATATTGGTGCGTTGTTTGCTCCATGGACCTTCACTTGGTCGGGACTTGGACTGGCTCTATTCATGCACTGGGTAACAGGTAGCCTCGGAATTTGCCTTGGGTTCCATCGATTGTTGACCCATACCGGTCTTGTGGTTCCGAATTGGCTTCAGAATTTTCTATCATTGCTTGGTACGTTTGCTGGTGAAGGTGGACCGATCAGTTGGACGGCAAACCATCGCAAACATCATGCTTACAGCGACCAGCCTGGGGATCCGCATTCGCCGCATGAAGGTCCATGGTGGGCACACATGTTTTGGTTGGCCTTTACAACCGACAATGGAGATCCAAAGGGTTATGCACAAAAATGGGTGCCTGATCTGTTAAAGCAACCTTTCTTGGTCATGCTCGAACGATGGTTCTTGCCGATCCACATTGCGTTTGGGTCGTTGATCACTGGCGCTGGTTATATGATAGGTGGAACCGAACTCGCTCTGTCCTGGCTCGTGTGGGTAGTTTGTGTTCGAATGGTTGCTGTACTCCATACGACTTGGTTTGTGAACTCCGCATCCCATATGTTCGGATACAAGAACTATGAGACCAAAGACGATAGTCGTAACAACTGGTGGGTTGCCATCATCGCTTACGGTGAGGGATGGCATAACAATCACCATGCTCATCCACGATTGGCTCAACACGGACACAAGTGGTGGGAGTTTGACGCCACCTATGCTGTGATTCGGTTTCTACGCTTTGTCGGACTAGCCAAGAACATCATTGACGTTTCTAGCATGGAAGAAAAGAAGCGGGAACACGCGGAGCGAAGAGTCGCTTAGATCCATACGGTTCGCAAGCTGCTCTACCAATATGAAAAAGGACGGGAAACACCCCGTCCTTTTTTCATGGAACGAGAGATGAGGTGAGTCCATCGACCGTCCGTTTTTGCTCTGTTGCAACGGCTAGACAGTTATCGTCGACCGTTCCATGCCTCTCGACAGCCTTTCTTCGTGTTATACGCCGTTCTTCGTGTTATACTTAGTCGACCCCTCTCCGTCTCTTCCGTATATGGTTGTCATCATGAATCAGGGACTTGTTACGCGATTATCGTTCCTTCTTAGGCTCAGTTTGCCCCTGGTAACAACACTTGTTATGCCATTTTCGAATTGCGTCGCAAGTGAAGTAAAAGGCGCCCGCCCGAATATCTTGTGGTTCATCGTGGACGATATGTCTGCCAACTTCTCTTGTTACGGTGAGAAGCTCATTGCGACCCCCTGTGTCGATCGACTGGCCAGGGAGGGGACTCGTTTTACGAATGCATTTGTCACTGCACCTGTCTGTTCTCCATGCAGATCAGCGTTGATTACAGGTATGTACCAAACTAGCATTGGGTCGCATCATCATCGAAGTGGGCGTGGCCCAATCAAGATCCAGTTGCCCGATGGTATTGTTCCTGTCCCTGAACTTTTGAAACGAGCAGGTTATTACACGTGCATTGGTAGTGGTCTAGAAGAATCCGATCGTCGTGGCAAAAAAGGACGGGATACAGCCATGGGAAAGACGGACTACAACTTTGAATGGGATGCAAAGATGTATGATGCAAACGATTGGTCTGGCAAGCGAGCGGACCAACCATTCTTTATGCAAGTTCAATTAGCTGGTGGTAAGCTACGAGGCGGAACGGATGCGACTGCTATCAAGCTATCGGAGCGAGCGAAGGTAGAATTGGGCAATTCCACCGATCCTAAGAATGTCTCGTTGCCTCCGTATTATCCTCGCGATGAGGTGCTTTTGAGAGATTGGGCTGCGTATCTGGATTCAGTCAGGCTTACAGACAAGCACGTTGGTAGCGTCATTGAGAGGTTGACGCGAGAAGGTCTCTTGGAAAACACGCTAGTGATCTTCATGACGGACCATGGCATTAGCCATGCGCGAGGCAAGCAATTTTTGTACAACGAAGGTACCCATGTTCCGTTGGTCGTTCGCGGTCCTGGGATTGCAAAAGGGCAGGTTCGAAAAGATCTTGTTGAGCACATCGATCTCGCCGCGATCTCTCTCGCCGCAGCCGGCGTATCGATACCTGCGTCGATGCAATCTCGCAATGTGTTCGATTCTTCCTATCAGCCCAGAGAATCTGTTTTCGCGGCACGAGATCGATGTGATGAAACGGTTGAGCGTTTACGAAGTGTAAGAACAGAGAAATTTCTCTACATTCGTAATTTCTACCCTCAACGCCCACATCTACAGCCGAACGCTTACAAGGATGGTAAATCGATTGTAAAGACTTTGCGATCATTGCATGAAAGTGGAAAGCTTGATCCGCTTGCTGAAAAGCTCATGTTCAGCCCGACGCGCGCACCGGAGGAATTGTATGCATGGATGGAAGATCCATGGCAGGTGAATAATCTTGCTTCCCTACCGAGTCACAAATCAACACTGGAAGCGATGCGAGCCAAATTGGATCAATGGATGGTCGATACAAAAGATAAAGGACCCGAGTCAGACGCGATGTACGACAGCGACATGAAGGAGTACTTGGGTAAAGGCAATCCAGAAGTAGAAAAGAACATCGCTACGATGAAGAAATGGGCTTCGGAAGGCAAATAGAATTTGCATATCAAGACGACGAAGCTAAATACTTCGTTGGATATCGTTCCTTTCCACTAAGATGATTTTGGGAGACTATACAATGCGATTTCGCGCCTGCTTGCTTTTTGGGATTGTTATAGGGTCGTTTGGATGCAGTCCAAATGCAGAGCAACCGGTCGCTACAAGTTCGGGTGGCTCGAACGCAACCGAAATCCCAAAAACAGAACTCCCGTCATCTGCCGCCCCATCCGGCGTTGCACCGAATGCATCGAATGTCTCGGACGTCATTCGCTGGGTCCCTGAGCCGTCCATGGACAGCCTACTCAGTCCACCTGAAATCATCGAGGGCTTTTCCATCCGACCACCCGCTGGCTATTCCGGCATGGTTGCGTCGGGTGCGCCCCAAGGATTCATGACCAAGGTATGGAAAGGTGAGGCACGGCCCGATGGCACATCTCCGTCGGTGCAGTTGATGCTCATGTCTCCGCCCTTGAGCAACTCCATTCCCAACGTAGATGTCGGAGTACGCAAAGCCCTGGATGGTTTACAGCGAATTCGAGCCAATTGGACAGAATCTCCTGTAACCCGAGGAACAATGCACGGAGTAGATTTCTCTAGAGTGACATGGACGGGGGATCACAAAGAAATGGGTGTTAAAATGCAGGGAGTCATTTACATTGCAATGCTGAATGGAGTCTTTATTCAATTAAGCACTCAGGATCTTGATGTCCACGCAAGTGACTCGATCAAGCTATGTGAATCGTCGCTGAGAACTTTCGCCAAGAATTAGACTCGCCGATTTTCCTACCTTGGATTGCGTTGCAATTCTATTCGAACTTTGAATTCGAACGCGAAAGTGGAAGGCTGCAAACTTACTTTCAATCGGATCCAACAAACTGGCTCAAGTAGCGGTAGCTTTGAGCCAACGATGCTGTACGGTTCTCGACGGAGCCTTCATAGATTCGGTCTTCGACTTCTACACACACAGGACCTTTGTAGCCCGCATCACCCAGTACCGAGAAGAACTTGCCCCAATCAATGTCCCCTAAGCCGGGTAATTTGGGGGTGTGATAAAGATTCGGATGAGCAAAGACGCCGACGTCATTGAGTTTGTGTTGGTCGACCCGCACATCTTTCGCGTGCACGTGAAAAATGCGATCGATAAAGTCTCGCATCGGTTGCAGGTAGTCCATGCATTGAAAAACCATATGCGATGGGTCATAGTTCAGACCTAAGTTTGGGCTACCTAGATCCGCAAACAATCGCCTCCAAATCGCAGGCGAAGAGGCGATGTTCTTGCCGCCTGGCCATTCGTCTTTGGTGAAGAGCATGGGACAATTCTCGATACCAATTCGAACGCCCGTGTTCTCCGCCAAATCGACGATTGGCTTCCAAACCTTGAGCAATCTCGGCCAGTTGTCGTCAACACTCTTGGTGTAGTCGCGACCGATGAACGTGTTCACTTGTGTAAGGCCCAGTTTAGGAGCCGCCGCGATAACATGCTTGAGATGCTCGACGCTTCGTTCAGCCTCTTCGCCGTCAGGGGACAAACAGTTTGGATAGTATCCGAGTCCGCTGATCTTGACGCCCGTCTTCTCTTGTAGCAACCGAATCTCTTCGATTCTTTGTGGGCTGAGCTCTTGAACATTGATGTGGGTGATTCCCGAGTATCTGCGCTCCGCTTTGCTGGGAGGCCAACACATCACCTCCACACATCGATAGCCGATGTCTGCCGCGATGGCAAAGACCTGTTCCAGCGTGAGGGTTGGGACGATTGCACTAACAAATCCGAGCTGCATCATGTTTCGTAATCCGATGGAGAGAGAGAAACGTTTTTCATCCCAACCAAAGTGTGAGGGCTTTTTGTCTTAATCCCAACCCGACGCGTAAGCGAGGGATTCTGTGGGATTGTTCGTTCCTCGCTCACGCTCTTTGAGGTTGTGATTATCATGCCCATAGGGCCGATAATCCAATGCCAGTGGCTCACGCCACCGGCTGACGATATGTCGGGCCTCCAGCCCTTCAGGACGCAATAACTATATCTCAAGGAACAAACGCGAAGGATCTTCGATGACTTCTTTGATCGTCTTCAAGAAGCTAACGGCTTCGCGCCCATCGATGATTCTATGGTCATACGTCAACGCCAAGTACATCATCGGTCGAATGACCACTTCTCCGTTCAATGCGATTGGTCGTTCTTGGATCGAATGCAACCCGAGGATACCGCTCTGAGGTGGATTGACGATTGGTGTCGAGAGAAGCGAGCCGTAGATTCCGCCGTTGCTAATAGTGAATGTGCCTCCTTCGAGGTCCTCCGGCATAAGCTTGTTCGCCATCGCTCGTGAAGCGTATTCACCGATCGTTCGTTCGATTTCGGCAAATCCCATTTTCTCGACGTTGCGAAGAACAGGCACGACAAGCCCTTTTCCACCACCGATCGCGATTCCAATATCAAAGTACTTGCGATAGACGACATTGCTGCCGCGAATCTCGGCATTGACGGACGGATATCGCTTCAATGCTTCGCACGACGCTTTGGCGAAGAATGACATAAAGCCCAGTTTTACGCCGTGCTTTTCCAAGAACGCTTCTTGATACTTTTTGCGAAGCGCCATGACAGGTTGCATGTCGACTTCATTAAAGGTGGTCAAGAGAGCTGCAGTGTGTTGCGCCTGAACCAATCGAGTTGCGATGGTTCGACGAATCATGCTCATCGGCTTGACTTCCTCAGCGCGATTCGCAGAACCTTGCTCGACGATTGCTGTAGATGCGGCGTGGCTAGAGGTTGGTTGTGCAGGTGGCGAAATGGTGGCTGCGACCGACTTCGCTGCGGCAGTGGTTGCCGCAGAGACAGCGACACCAGCGGATGCGATCGTGCTGCCAACGGCGTTGGCGGCTGCGGCCACGTAACGGCTGACGTCTTCTTTCAACAGTCGACCCCCAGGCCCCGTCGCAGGAACGTTGGCTGCGGAAACATTGTTGTCGCCTAGCATCCTCTGAGCCGCAGGCATCACGTGCGCTGCGGGTTGCGAAGCAGTGTTTGCCGGTGCTGAAACGGGAGTTGCGATCGGCGTCGCAATTGGGGGAACTCCCGCGGGCTGACCTGCTGCAGATTGGCCAGTTGCGCCCTTGGCTGCTGCCTGGAACGAAGCGATCACGTCTCCTACGGAAGCGAATTCTTCGTCTTTCTTAAGGATTTTGACCAGAATCCCATCCTCGGGGGCAGAAACCTGAACGGATGCTTTTTCGGTTTCCAGTTCCACCAAATCGGTACCAGCGGCGACCCATTCCCCTTCTTTTTTCAGCCACTTGCTGATTTGAACTTCGGAAATACTCTCACCGACGGACGGAACAACGATATCTACCATGGAACGATTGGGGATTGGCGGAAAACAACACTCGTCAAACAAACGGCGAAGCACGAAATACAAGCATTTAATGCAGTCGCAGCACTACTTATGAGCATATAGCAACGGTTCCGCGGTGTCATCCGCTCTCAGGCCGAATTTAACCGCGATTGAACAGTGATTCGCGATAAAGTATGGACGAAAAGCATGCGATTTTCGCGATCGGAGTCCACGGTATCCATGTGCTAGTTGACCAGAGGGGAATAAGGGATTTTCTCGTTTTCCGGAAATTTCGTTCGGACGGTTGCAAGATTTGTTGGGTGACAACGTTCTTCTTGCGACACAGAGAAGTTCATTTGGTTCCCTACTCGCCCTTCGTATTCCGTTTCGCAATGTCTTCACTCACGACTAGAACTGGCCTCTTGATACGAATCGCAGATCCGAAGGATTCTGTGGCGTGGGCTGAATTTGTCGAACTTTATGAACCAATATTGATTCGAGTTGCAAAGTCGAAAGGTCTGCTGCTGTCGTTCCTCCGAATGTTGTCGCGATTCACACCGTGCATGCGGAACATGACCCACCCTGCTTCATTATTGGAGCATTTTCTCAACGCCTATTTACTTGTTCGACTCCGGAATTGCCATCTGGCTAGAATCGACTTTTAACAAGATCATAGATGGGGAATCGAGAGATTGTTGAGCCAACCTTGACTCTCTTGGTTCAGGCAACTCGTCGCGCTGCCAAGCGTTATGGCCGTCGTTGACAGATGACGCAGAAACGATTTCGTTTGATCCATAGTCGAGTGTGGCTCGTCAGCAGAATCCGATTTGGAGTTTATGGCAGATGCCCAACATCGACAAAAAAGGAACGTTGGGCTAGTGGTGTCTCTGTTCGCGGTCGAGTTCCTTTCGAAGTTCTTTGCGATGATGCAAAGCTCACGAACATTCGTGATCCGATGGTCGTTTACCCCTAGGGCTACGTCATGGCACAAGCGATGGTGGATACGGGCGGTCCGACTCTTCCTCGGCGATTCCTGGAAGCATTGCAAAACACACCGTTGCCCCCGAGTGTGAGACCGATCGAGTTGTGGCGTATCCTGCTTCAGAAGTGTAACGATTCCCTCGACATCCTCATCGCGAATTATGAATCGCGATTGGGTGCATTAGAAGAACAGGAGAAGCTATTTCTGTCCGCGTTGCCCAGGTTAAGTGCCATGGTAAGCCGCTCCCAATGACGGCGGATGGGGAGTTTCGCGTCAAACGCTCAGAGGTTTCTGGCAATCGAATCCGCTTTTTGGTTGGCTGGAGCGTCGAAGGCTCCGCTGGTTTGACCCTGGAACCATGGCAAGAGGAAATTCTCAAGTAGCAACTGGTTTACGGAGCTGGAGAAACGAGCATCGATGCTTTCCAGTTGCTATAATCCATGCGATGTATTGATCCCAACCCGAAGCGTGAGCGAAGGATTCTGTAGGATTTTCCGTCGTCCCTCGCTCACGCTTCGGGTTGGGGTGATAGCGACGCTTGTCAGGCAACGTGGTGATCAATGCTTCGCTTGATTGATTATTCCCTCCTCATTCTTGGAACTCTCCCGTGCTCTATTCCACTTATCTTGATCGTGCACTTCTGTTGCTTGGTTTATTCGCTTGGTGTCCCACATGGGCTTTCTCACAAGAAGTGAAAGACCTTTTTCCCAATAGTTCGTTTTCAGCTTGGAGTACTGTCGATGGGAAACCAGTACCTGCGAGCTGGAAGATTAACGATGGTGTCATTCATCTAAGTCGCGATGGCGAACGTGGTGGCAACATTGTCACCAAAGAAGAATATGCCGACTTCAGCTTGAGCTTCGATTTCAAGATCGCTCCCAAAGGGAATAGCGGAATCAAGTATCGTGTTCGGACCTACGACAATCGAACGCTCGGTTTCGAATACCAAGTTTACGACGATACAGGTGCCAAGAAAGTTGCGTCTAAGAATAGCACGGGTGCTATCTACGATTTATATGAACCGAACTCTGAAAAGGCTGCAAAGCCTGCTGGCGAATGGAACGAAGCGAAGATCGTTGCACGTGGTACAAAGCTAGAACATTGGCTGAATGGTAAGCAAATCGTCACCGCCACGATCGGTGACTCCGATTGGGACAAACGATTTGCAGAAAGTAAATTCAATGATCGCGAACGCTTTGGGAAAACACTTCACGGAAGACTAATGCTTACCGACCATGGAAGTGAAGTCTGGTATCGGAATTTTCGATTTGAAGTCGTGACCGATACCAAGGCTCCTGCCGTTTCGCAAAAGTAACCCGGATGTAGGCTTCCGATTGTATGCTTCCGATACTAGAAGCTCGAGCTACATGCTGGGTAATACAATACGAAGGATGGTGTCGTATTGTTGTTTGGTTACTGGCTGAACGCTGAGCCTAGATCCTTTTCGAAGCAACTCCATACTTTCGAGAGCGGGTATTTGACGGAGCATTTCTAACGAGAGTGGTTGGGGCAAGGTGGACTCGTACTGGATATCCACCATGAACCATCGCGGATTGGCTGGGTCGCATTTCGGGTCATAGTGGGGATCGTGTTTGTCCCAAGCGGTATGGTCTGGATAGGCAGTGCGTACGATCGTGGCCGTGCCTACCACGCACGACGGGTTCGCATTGCTATGATAAACCAGGACCACATCCCCTAACTTCATTTGATCTCGCATGAAATTGCGAGCTTGATAGTTGCGAACGCCGTCCCAGCATGTCGTTTGGTTCGGAGCATTCCGAAGATCATCGATCGAGAAGACATCAGGTTCCGTCTTCATCAACCAAAAGTTTCGGCCTTTCGACTTGGTGGCGATCGTCTTGGTTGGTGTAGATGGCTTGGTTTTAGGTTTGTTATTCGTACCGCGATTCAACTTATTAGCTCCAAGGATCTCGACTCGACACTCTCATGATACCGCATTTTAAAGCGATGCGAACGAGATGGGTATATCAAGCGTAACAGCGGTACAGGATCGAGCGGACTAAAGAATCTCAGCCACGCGTTGGATGCCTTCGCAAGCGGCTACAACATCGTCGGCTTGCGACGTTTGCCCCATGCTCAGTCGTAGCGTACCGCCACAGTCCGCAGTGTTAAGGGATTGGTGAATCAAGCCAGCGCAATGAAATCCCGCACGGCATTCGACGTTCGCCATCGATTCCATCATCATCGCTAACTCTTGGCTTAGAAGGCCCGAATTACGAGAACGGGTAACGACACTGATGATCGGCACGTGAGAATGGGGCGAACGGTGTTGGCTTCCAACCACTTCGAATTTGCTGGTAGCGTTGATTGCATCGAGGAGTTGTTGGATCCAGGGAGAATAGTCTATCGCCGGGGCGGACCGTTTCCATTCCATCGCACTTTTGAGAGAAGCGATCGCAGGAACATTTAGATTGCCAGACTCCATTACCGACTGCCAAGTAAAATCGCCATCGATCTTGTCGCTCGATTCTCCGGTGCCACCAATAGCAAGCGGGGATATAGAGGACTGGATTTCCCGTCGAACGTAGAGCAAACCTGTTCCTAAAGTACCGCATAGACCTTTGTGACCCGGCGCTGACAGGATATCGATACCAATAGCACGAACATCGATCGGTACATAACCCAGAGACTGTGCCGCGTCGACCATCAAGTGAATGCCATGACGGTCGGCGATTTCGCGTAACGAGGGGAGGTCTTGGATAATACCTGTAACATTCGATGCGTGATTAATGAGTAGCCATCGTGTTTCAGGCGTTACGGCATTAGCGACTTTCGCGGGATCGACTCGCCCCGTGGAATCGCAATCGACGGCTGTCCACGTGAGCCAACCTCGTTTGGTTGCCAACGCTAAGGGGCGTAGGACACTGTTGTGTTCCGTCGCGGTCGTGACCACATGAAACGGCTTTCCCATCGAGCCCAGAGCGAGCCCAAAGATGGCGGCATTCAACGAGTGTGTGCCATTGGTGCAAAGCGCTATTTCATCCGAATGCGCTGCACCAATGGTCTCCTGTAAAAGACGACGCGTTGACTGCACGACTCGATCTGCTTCCTGAGACGATCGATAGCCGCCGCGACCAGCGGCAGCACCACACGATGTTTGAAAGAAGACGCCAGCTTCGATGACACCGGGAGGTTTGGGCCAGCTCGTCGAAGCGTGATCAAGATAATGGCGCATCCGTTGCTCGTTAGCTCTTAAAAATAGCTAGATGAAGTGATGGCTAGCCTAAGGAAAGATGTATCGAAGAATATTTCGAACGGGTTGCGATGCCATGTAGGCTGTTGGTTGCCCAATGATGCCTCGTCCCAACTGCGCTTGCGAGAGATCCTGCCCGAATCCAATCAGAGGTCGGTAGCTAGTGTTGTAGCCCGCGAAGGTATTGGGAAAATAGGTGGGTGGCACATAGCTAAAAGGAGTTCCGCCGGGTGTGTACGGATTCGATGCATAGGGACGATTGGGGGTAGTACCACAAGTGCTGCAATTGTCTGTTGCAGGTCGAAACAGCGTTGGCGACACCATGAATCGCGCGTCTGTCTCGCACGGACGGCCGCTGACAAAGGGCGCACTGTTCACGTACGATGGAGTCGTGTTGTATCTCGGCGGATTGATGTCGCTAGGACTGCGCATTGGATTTGTAGGTGTGTTTACGGTCCCGTAAGGATTGGGTTGGTAAGGAATCGAGGTTGAAGGGTTCGGAACATACGTTGGGGCTGGAGCAGGCATGGTGACCCCAGGGACTGTGGTTGTTCCTGGGGTGAACGTAGGATTCGGGTTCGCGATGGGAGGATTGAAAGTCCCTGGGGTCGAAATGGTTCCAGGGGTTACAGCAGGCGGATTCGTTATCGAATTATTCGGAAGGATTGGAGGTCCAGTTGGAATCGGATTGGGATTGAATGTCGAAGGGGGGGCAGCGATTGTGCCTGGATTGACGGGACCGCCAGGATTGAATCCATTCGGGTTAGGAGTCGAAAAATCGCCACCGGGAAATGCCCCCGGAAGGTTTCCTAGTCCAGGCGGCGTTGGGTTTCCCTGAGAGCCAAATGGTATATCTTGGAAACGTGATAGTCGCTCCAAACCGTTATTCGTGGTGTACGGAGCAGATGCCAACGTCGGTTGGCTGGTCATGCGCGAGCGTTCATCGATGCTCCCAGCAGGTCGAAAACCGTCGGTGAAGTTTGTTCTTGGAGTGGTCTTTCCAGCGGAGTTTGTTTGGAGATTTTTTAACTTCGCGTCCAACGGAACGTAAAGGTCCTCCACCGACTCAAGTTCGATACGCGGTGCTCGATATGATTTGCCTTGGTCCCCGATTAGCGAGGGAGCGACCCACGCTTCGTCATCCTCGTTCCAAGCAATTCGTTTGCTTCGCTCTTTGTCTGAGACGGGCTTGGGTGGCTTCACATAATCACTTAGTGGATCGATGTTCCCTTTAGAGTCTTTCACTTTGCTCAGTGCATAGCGCAGTGTTTCCAAATCTTTTGCAGCGTTTTCATCGCTGCGTGGGATAAAGCGTACGGAGGCAGGATCTTCCGCCTGACAGTTCAGTTGCGTGATGACCAATAGACCAGCAACAATGGTAGTTCGGATCACCGTCAGGTATTGGATTGTCATTACTTCTTTTCCGGATTAACACGCACGCCGACTTTGCGAAGTCGTTCGATGGTTGCCGCTTGATCGCCTACTATCTTTGGATCGAGGTAGAGACGCAAAAAAGGTGCAAATCGGCGGCCCGTATCTGCTTCACACGAAACGGCCAACGGTTCGAGAGACTCCAACGGATTTTGATCGAGCATCAAGAGACTGAGTTCTTTCAATTCTTGAATGAAGTCTAATGTCTTAAGTCCGCAGTTTTGCATATTCAGCGTCTTAAGACCCTTGAGTTCGGAGATAGCAGCGACGTTGTCGACTGGATTGCCAGCAAGCTGCAAAGTCCACAGCTTCTTGAGTCCCGCGATCGGCTCCAACGATTTGATCTTGTTGTTGGTAATGTAGAGCGAGTTCATGTTCTTCATATCCTTCAGCGGCGAAATGTCCTCGATCGCATTCTTGGATAATTGAATGTATTGTGATTGGACCAGTCCGGCCATCGGAGCGATCGATGTGATCTTGTTCGAAGAGAGGTCGATTGACTGCAGCAGTTTGAGTTCGGCGATAGGAGCCAGGTCGACAATTTCGTTGTTCGCCAAGTCGATCTTCATGATCGCTTTGCAGTGCTGCAGGCCTTCGAGCGACTTGATACCCTTTCCTTTGGCAACAACCTGGGAAATGTTTTTGACATCATCCGCTTTGATCGGTTCGGTGTTGAAACGCTTCTCGAAAACCTCCCAACGAACGGCTGCTTCGAGTGCTTTGTCAGGAAACAGATCTTGGGCGAATAATCCTGTTGTCCAACCCATGGATAGGCTGAGGGTGAATGTAGCAAACAAGGTCACTTGGGTGGGAAGGTGTGTTGAGCGAGGAGCCCAACCAGCTTGTGGACCGTTCATCCTAGGTGCTTTCGTGACGGAGAGGCGGGAGACGGAAGAGACGATCCTTCCGCGAATCACCCCACTTTATCTCAACAAAGGTAGCAATTCTAGGGTTGTTGAGCAGTCAAAACTCACAGGCACGTTTTTTTGAACTAAAACAGGTATAACATTAGCCAGAACTTCGTCAAAAGAGAGGTCGCCTTGCGAATCCTGCTTACCGCCTTTGAGCCATACGACATTTGGGATCAGAACTCCAGTTGGGAGGCATTAGTAGCATTTTTGCACCACCGAGGGACCATTCCTGGGCTGACGACGCGTCGTTATCCGGTGGATCTCGGGTTGCTTCAGGAGCGGTTGCACAAAGATCTTTCAACAGGGTTCGATGCCGTGTTGCATCTAGGACAATTCCCAGGAGCGAGTCGAATTCAACTCGAAGCGATCGCATTGAACGTCGCAGGCATGACGGAAGCGGCAGGGGATTTTTTCGGTTCACTCATTCCCGAAGGGCCGATCGCGTACCGCACCACCTTTCCACTCGGGGACTGGAATCGCGAACTCAAATCAATGGGGATTCCGAGCACCGTTTCGTTTCATGCCGGAACCTACCTCTGCAACGCTCTCATGTACCTAACTCATCGATGGTTTCAACAGAATGGCCTGGTGCGACCGGTCGGGTTCATACACGTTCCTTTGACACCGGAGCAAGTTCTCCGAGCTCATCGCGATTTGCCTTCGATGCCAAAATCACAAGCAGCAGAAGCGATCAATCGTGTTGTTGATATGATTCTCCAACCGGATCTTCAACAGTCCATCGCTTAGACACTTACTAACAAGATCACAGCACCGAACACTCAGTACTCAATACACTCAGTACTCAATACACTCAGTACTCAATACACTCAGTACTCAATACTCAATGAACCCAACGAACGGAATCCCATCTGTCGAGCAGCTGATCGACGGTTACCAATCAGGCCAGCTTTCGACTTTAGAGTTTGGCCAACGGATCTTGAACGCAGCGATTCAATCGGACGGTGCATTGATGATTGATCGGGACCGCAAGAAGCGTTGCGGATTCCCTGAGGTCATTTATGGACCAGGTAAGTCGAACGAGTCGATTCGAAGTGCTGCGGAGCAACTGTTGATAGACAACGACGAGGTGTTAGTCACGCGAGTGATACCAGAGCAAGTACAAGTGTTGAGCGAATGGTTTCCGCTGCATCGATGGAACCATAAAGGACAAACGCTTCGAATCGGAAAATTAGCAACACCCGCAACACCTGAATCGATTGCATGCGATGAAACGAAGCGAGTGGTGGCCGTCGTCAGCGCAGGGACTACGGACGAAGCGGTCGCACAAGAAGCGGTCGAAACGCTCGGTTGGATGAAAGTTCCGAGTCGGCTTTTTCAAGATGTCGGGGTGGCTGGCCCTTATCGTCTATTGGCCAAAGTGCCCGAACTGCAAACGATGACGGCCATCGTTTGTGTTGCCGGTATGGAAGGAGCGTTACCGAGTGTGATCGGTGGACATGTTCGATGTCCTGTTATCGCCGTTCCGACGAGCGTAGGGTATGGAGCAAACTTTGCAGGACTTTCCGCGTTGCTCAGCATGCTCAACGCGTGTGCCTCGAATATCGCTGTCGTGAACATCGATTCCGGCTTTAAAGGTGCCTACATGGCCGGGTTGATCGCCAGTCAAACCATGTAGATTTTCGTTGACATTGAAAGGATGATAATGCGGACAATACTGCTTTTCATTTTTGTACTTGCCTCTCTGTCGAATTCTGCATGGGCTCAAAAGAAGTCCAAGTCCTCGACTCCAGAAGGCGCCACCCTCGATGGAGCCGTCGCTGAGGTTTACAAGTCGATCGGCGATGTGAACCTTCATATCTACCGCTTCAATCCCAAGGATCACCGAGAATCGGATCATCGATCGGCTGTAGTATTCTTCTTCGGAGGAGGGTGGCAAAGTGGTGACCCAAAACAGTTTGCCAATCAATGCGTTCATTTAGCGAATCGAGGAATGGTAGCCATGACAGTGGAGTACCGCGTCGCTTCTCGGCATCAAGCAAAGGTAGTCGATTGCGTCGAAGATGCAAAGTCGGCGATTCGTTGGGTACGTAAGAATGCAACAAAGCTTGGCATTGATCCGAATCGAATCGCCGCGGGTGGCGGTTCTGCTGGTGGACATCTGGCTGCTTCCACCGGCCTTATCAAGGGATTCGAAAGATCGACCGAAGACTCATCGGTCAGCTCGGTACCCAATGCAATGATACTGTTTAACCCCGCGCTGGTACTTGACAATGTAGACGGAGAAGAACCGGTGAAGAAGGAGAAACTGGATGATCTTCGCAAACGGATTGGCGATGATCCGAAAAAGGTCTCACCCTACCATCATATTGTCAAAGGTGCTCCTCCTACCATCATTTTTCATGGCCGAGCGGATACAACCGTTCCATTTCGTACCGCGAATGTGTTTACGGAAGCGATGAAGAAAAATGGCAATCCATGCGAGCTCGTCGGATATGCAGACAAAGGGCACGGCTTCTTCAACTACGGTCGGGACAACAACGTAGGCTACCAAGAAACACTCTTGGCCACGGATCGGTTCCTTGTTTCGATCGGCTTCCTGGTTGCGGAATCAGCCGAGAAAACACCGAAGCAATGACGGTGGACTGATCGAACAGAACATCCCAACCCACGGTACCTTCGGCATTGCCATGTATTTCTCAACAACGGTGTACAACAGAACGACTCGGGCCTTCGGAATTCTCGTTGCAATGCTGTTCGACGCCGTTGTGATGCAACTATTCGCTGGGAATCCTGTCGATACGCTCGTTCGTGGCTACCCGAAGGTTTTGACAATAGACATTTACAAGACGACAGTTAGTCACTTTCTGCCGATGGCAATCACTCCTGAAGAGGCCAATCAAAACGATTCGTTTCGATGATGTGGCCAGGATTCGCTGGTACCCTTTCTGGCATGAACGAAGAGGGCTTTTACGCCATGAAGAAAGCGGGCTTGACTGGGCCAGGTAAAATGGTGGATACCCCCGTCCCTATCTCGTGGGCGATGCGTGAGACACTCGCCAAGCTATCAAGGACCGAGTCCGTTGCTATAAACGGTCGCCTACGGAACGACGGAACATGCGATTATCACGAGACCCAGCCAATTGGAGTTCGACGGTGCTGTCGCTTCGATGAAACCAGAGTTGTGATGCCCCCTATCGAGAGTGGACAACCTTTGCGTTTGAGGAATTGTTCGCAAAACACGATTAGTTTCAGATTTACTGGAAATAAGCATGATTCTCGCTTTCCAATCGGATTGTTGTCTCGACTAATGCGTTGGGATGAGCTCAAGTTTAGAATGGACGTTTGTCGGCTTACAGATCCGGCCGTCTTCAAAACCCAAACGCACTTGTCTACTCTCGTTTTTGATTTTCTGTCCACCATGAACACTCCAGAGAATGCCCCTGAGAACCCATCGGTCGACAATTCTGTGAACAACTCTGTAAAGAACGAGTTTGAACGAGTGGGTGACGAACCTTCACAGACGCTCGTTCAAGAGTTTTTACAGTTTATCGTCGAGAACAAAAAATGGTGGTTGATTCCAATCCTTCTTTCGTTTGGATTGATTGGTTTGCTGGTGGCGCTCAGTTCCACCGGGGCTGCCCCTTTTATCTACACACTTTTCTGATCTATTGGTTCTGATGATGTTTCCTCGATTTCAATCAGATTGGATAAGACCATGATCAATCGTCGGCGGTTTATTCGAAGTATTGCCGCGACCGCATCGGCTTCGAGCCTTGTTCCGAATGCATGGGCGAGTTCGAAAGCGAGAACAGTTGATAACAGTAATCGAGTTTCGTTCTTTATCGTCGGAGATACGCATTACTGTGCTGACGCAATGAACCACTCGACGATGAATGAAACCTCCGCGAGTTACAACGCTTCGCTCGTCTATCAACTGAATCAGCTTGCGGGTTCTGCGTTGCCGGATGAAATTGGTGGAGGTGTCGTCGAGGAGCCACATGGAGTAATTCACGTTGGTGATATCATCGATAACGGTGACAAAGGGCCATCAAAATACAAAATGGCCGATACCGAGACCGCAATGTTCGTTTCCGATTGGGGGCTCGATGGAAAGGAAGGAAGGCTTCGATGGCCAGTTCGCGAAGTCTACGGCAATCATGACAGTCCTCATGGAGATGGTCCGGTAATCACTACAATTCGGGAACGAAACAAGATTCGTAAAGGTGTTGTCAACGTCTCCGACAATGGTGTTCATTACTCCTGGGATTGGGGCGACATTCATTTTGTATGCTTGGGTATCGTCGTTGGCGATGCGCCTGAGGTTACTCGAAAACGCAGATATGCACCGTTGGGTAGTTTGCCATTCCTGCGTCACGATTTGAAGGAACATGTAGGAACAAGCGGTCGGCCCGTCGTCTTGGCACATCACGTGGATCTTCATCGGTATTCTGTTCCCGTACCAGACGAGAAGGTACGCAATCACGAGTGGGACTATGGTGATGCGATCGCTTACTTTGAGACGTTGAAGCCTTACAACGTGATTGGGACCCTCTGTGGTCACACTCACAACCGAAAGATCACGCGATGGAATGGAACCAATGATGATCGAGTGACCGAAGGAGTACCGTTTTTGAATACGGATAATGCGGCCCACTTTAGCAAACCAGATCAAGGGATTTTGCATGTCGAGATCGATTCGCGAGAAATGAAAATTCGTGAGTTCAGTACTAATGACGGATGGAAATCCGGAACCTGGAAAAACCAAATGTGGTCGTTTCCTTTGAAAGCTTAACTTTCAAGAATCAAATCCTTTCCCCTCCCATCGAACGATACTACTGAAATGCACCACCCGATCTCTTTCCCATCCATCGCTTCACTCGTTTCGATTGTCTTCGGCATTCTTGGTTCGGTAGTATCTCCGATGGCTGCTTTGCAAGCGTTGGAGCATCCGGTCCCGGAGAGTCCGTTGTGGTTGACATACTCTGGTGGCGATGGGCCAGGGGCAGGCAAGCATATTGTTTTGGTGGCGGCTGAGCAGGAGTATCGAAGCGAACATTCGATGCCGATGATGGCACGGTTACTCGCAAAGCACCACGGTTTTCATTGCACCGTACTGTTTAGTCTCAACAAGGACAATGAAGTCGATCCGACACAGAAGATTAAGTGGGACGACAAGACGGTCATGCACAACATACCAGGCCTGGAACATTTGAAGCATTGCGATTTGGTGATTTGGTTCAGTCGCCTGCTGTCGCTCCCTCCTGAACAACTCCAGCATGTTTACGACTACTTGGATTCAGGCAAGCCCATCATTGGGGTTCGTACGGCCAATCATGGTTTCATCGATTGGGACTACAAAAAGGACGGCAAAAAGGTCGACTTTGGTGTTGGAGTTTTAGGGGGCGCATTCCGAGGGCATCACGGCCGTTGGCAGCAGGACTCGACGCGAGGAATCATTATCGAGGAGAACAAAGACCATCCTATCTTGAAAGGGGTAACAGAAATCTGGGGCACTTCGGATGTCTATCGCACGTACAAGGAGGACAGCAGCTTGCCTGCAGACTGCTTACCCCTGGTAAATGGTCAACCGCTCGTGGGTCGCAAACAGGATGACGCTGTCAATACGGAGTTGATACCATTGCCTGTGGCATGGGTGAAAACATGGACCGGCAATACCGGCCGCACTGCTCGCGTATTCCATGTGACTATGGGTAGCGCCAAAGATTTTCAGAACGAAGGGCTGCGACGGATGACAGTCAACGCTGCCTATTGGTGTCTCGCAATGGAGGCCAACATTCAGGAGCAATCCCGCATGGATATTGTTGGACCTTACAATCCACCTGACAGTGGGTTCAACTACAAGAAGCTAAACATCGTTCCTCAAAAACCGAGCTACTATCAATAACTTGGCTACTATCCACCGCGATTATTTCAATTGCTTCTTCATCCAAGCGATTCCAGCGGGAATCCCTGTTGAGATCATTGGCTCATAATGATCCCCAGTTGGTACTTCAAGAAGTGTGGCATCTTTCCCACTTTGTTTTAGTCTAGTAACGAAATCGCGGCTTTCCTGTATCGGTACATTGGAGTCATCAGCCGCGTGGAAGAGCATCACAGGGCAATGGAGTTTTTGCTCGTGTGTACGCGCCGAACTCTTTACGAGGAATTCGGGAAGTCCTTGGAATGTTGTGCTCAAGCCACGTACCACGAATCCTGGAAATCTAGCTTTTAAATCCGAGCATGGGGCAAAGGCTACACAGCCCGCTAGTCTCGGTTCATGTGCAGCAAATAGCAGTGCGGTGCCTCCCGCCGAACTATGGCCAGCAGCAAAGATCTGTTTTGGATTCACTTCCGGGATCTGTGTCAGAGTGTATTCCATTGCGTTGCGAGCATTCACGAGTCCCGCATTCGAACTTCGAAATGCTTCATAGGCCTTCACTTCAGGTTCTTCGGTCATCCCTGGGCCGTCGAGGTCATATGCCACAACAGCGAACCCAGCCGCAACGTATGGTAAATGTTCCGGTTCGTCACCATCGCCTAGCCTCATACCTGTCAGCATCGTGCTTCCTGCACCACAAATCAATACGCACGGGAGTGAGGCCGCTGGCACTTTCTGCTCGGGCAAGTAAATCCAAAGTCGCGAGTTCGCACCTGCTGGCGTTCCGTACCCAGAGCCATCTCCCAAGACCAATTCGGTTCGAATCGCGGTCCCTGGAAACTTTTTTAACGTTCCTTTCTGCGGAAAAGTTGGGGCAGCAATCGAATCGGAATCGAAGGAAGTAGCGGCATCTGCGGAAACGCTCGGGAATTGAATGATCCACAATCCAATACCACAACACAAAACGAGTCCGACTGCAAAAACACCGGCAAAGATGCCCAAGACAATCCAAATCGGGTTTCTTTTCTTCGGAGCTGAATTGGCGTGTGACATCAGACAAAGTTCCTTCACAATAGATAAGACAAACGTTGAGTAGCTGATCGAGCGACCGACTTTTCTTCGCAAAATGGAGTAGTCGTTTGATATGATATCCAACGAGGATAAAGTCTGTTAGTTGACATCCGATGCTCCATTGGATCGATTTCTAGAAATTTGAAGATTCCATGAAAAATCAAGATCAGGTTGGCAAGCAATCTCGTATGAATATCCTGTGGACTGTATTGATTATTCTTGCAGTGTTCGTTTTGCTGCGCCGCTCGGCTTTCGAAGAGCTTTATTACAACGCGATCGGCTACAAGTTTCCTGAGTCCAAGATCCCATGGCGTGGCGACTTTGATGAGACACTTGCCGAGGCGAAAGAAAAGGGAAAGCCTGTTCTTTTGGTTTTTGGAGCGACATGGTGTCCACCTTGCAAAACGATGAAGCGAAATGTTTGGCCTGACGAAGAGGTTACAAAAGCTGTGGAGCAAGGCTACGTGCCAATGTACGTGGATGTTGATGAAGAAAAACATTCGCAACTATCGGCACGTTACGGCGTCTTGGGAATTCCAGCCGTTCTTGTTCTGAATGCGCGGGGCGAAGTATTGAAAAAAGGCAACAGCATGAGCTGTTCCGAGACCTTGGCGTTCTTGGCGTCTAATTGATCGCGATCAGTGCCATACTGCAACACTTCTCCAACTCTCGCCGATTCGGAATTCGTCGATTTCAACATCCACGTTTCCGATGCAGGTCAAGACCAGTACATCAAAGGACTGATCCATGTACACTCCCCGCGTACTGATGTGCCAGGTACTCGGTTCAACCACTTGAAGCTGTTCTGGGGCAGTGAAGATTCGGAAATAGATCGCGTCTTCTTGAGATTTCTGCCGAATAATCTTGCCAGTCCAAAGCAGTGGAGCGTCCGCGGCAACCGATGCCATGCTTTCAAAAAATCCAGAACCAAAAGGATGAACGATCGGGTTCTCGTTATCCTTCAGGCCGAACAGCAGGCTCTCTTTCCAATAATTGTTGCTGGATCGAAAAGTGATTCGAAAACTGTCACTCTGTATGGAACTGCTTGGGGGATCGATTCGATTCTTTTTGGATTGAACACCGTTTTGGCGAAATTGCACACTGAAGTAAGTAACCCCATCTACTCCCATGTCGATCGGTGTCGACAGGTCACGCAATCGATAATGCCTACCGGGAGGAAAGTGAAGCACGCCGTCTTTCTCTGCTGCTTCCGATTTTGGAATCAAGGTTCCTTTCTTGATTTGGATCTCTTTGCTCGAGTCTACTAATCTGGGATTCTCTAGTTCATGAACGGGTGCAAATTCCGCGTCGGAGCGAAGTCGCCATGCGCCAGACCACCCGATTCCACCGGTAAGCTCGCTGGGTAGATAGTTGCCGACGGGATAGAGAAAATTCTCATGCGTCTGCAGTTCAGACGATGTATTTTTCGACACCGTTTGTTCTAGTAATTCTTGGAACCCTATGTTCATTCCTTCGATGGGTTGATGTTGCCCTTGCGATGGATCGACCTGGACCGAGTTTCCTTCTTTGATAACTCGATCTCCTTGGGCGAGAATGCTTGTAACAGCGACTTGCCCACTAAGCACGTGAAGCTCAGTTTTACCTGTTGGATTCACGGAGGCCACAAACTCTGTTCCTAAGTCGATCAGATCGCAAGCGGAGGTACTCAGTTTGAATCCTTCTTTGCCACGTACTTTTACTTCGCCCGATGTTAAGCGAGCGCTCTCGGCAGTTCTGAGTTCAATCGTTGCGGGGCTTGCAAAGAGCATCTCTGTCCCGCCATCAAAGCGAATGGCTGCCGTTCCTCGTGTCAAGGTCAGTAGTTGTTTCGGAAGTCGTTCGCCTTCGTGAATCTCTACCGACGAAGCCCACTCGCAATTGTCCGCCAAAATCAAGGTCGCAATGTGTCTCGACAATTCGGATGGCCCAGAGGATAGCTGAATAGACGGCTTGATCATCCACGTTACTGTTCCAACGACGACAACAAGACAGGCTGCGCATGCCGCCGCCATCCAGCTCATTCTGAATTGCGATTGGCGAGTCGGTGGCATCCCGCTCGGACTATCCGTGAATTGTCGAGCGAGCATCAACGATGTCGGAACACCCTCGAGTCCGCTACCATGCGATCGCTCGAGGCCGACGTGCACGGAAGAAATTTCCAGGTACAGATCTCTTGCTTCGGGGTTATTACGCAAGAGATCGTTGAGCTCCTCTGTCTCTGATGGCGAAAGCTGACCATCGATCAATTCGTTGATGAGTTCGATGGTTCTTGTATAGAGTTCTGGTTTCACGATCCTTCGATGCTCCTGAGTTTACGAGCGACACAAGCACTGAGCGACTCACGAATACGGTAGAGTCCTTGAGAGATCGAGCCTTGGGATTTCCCCTGCAACTCGGCAATCTTTTTGACAGAGGTCCCATCGATATAGCGTTGGCGAAGCAAAGAACGGTTCTCCGCAGACAAGTATTGTAAGCATTCCTGCAAGACGGATTCTCGTTCTTTAGCAGAGTTGAGAAGTTCGGCATTTCGGTCCGCCAATAGGTTGACTACGTCGTCATCAAAGACCAGTTTTTCCCGTCCGGCTTTGCGCCGATACTTCAGGACCTCGAAGTAAGCGATCCTCACGGCCCACGCCGTGAAGTTCGTTCCCACTTGGAATTCGTTCGCTTTTTTCCAAATCGTGAGATTCGATTCCTGGACGATGTCCCTCGCGGCAGCTTGGTCCGGAACCAAGACACGGACGTACGATTCGATGATCGACTGAACCTCGGTCAAGAGGCGAATAAATTCTGGCGTATCTCGTTCCATTGCTGCATCGGACGCACGCCGACACTCCATGCTAGGAAAGGGCTCCAACGAATAGCAGCCTATAGAATAATGACATCCAAACCGAATCCGATCTGACAACGATTTTTGGAAAAACGAAAAGAAAAAATGTGATAACGAGACTTCAGCCGCTGTTATATGGTCAGACGGCCATTGACGGCATTGTATGGGGCTTAGTTTCCCGTCCCTCCCTTGGAGTGGAGCAAGTAAGAATGTTGCATAGAAAACGTGGTTTCAATCTGTTAGAGCCATTGATGGTAGTTGCCATCCGGATTTCTCGCTGCCTTTCCCGTCCCGTTGTGCCCCAAAGAACCCGCGAAACGGAAGTTCAATGGTCCACATCCTAGATTTCGTTGCCCCTCTCCATGGCGATCTACCATGAAACGCTTAAGTTTGGCTTTTGGTTTGTTGATGCTGTTTATGTGCTTGGGGTGTGGCGGCTCAGTAGACGGCCGTCTGCCGACTTACAAGGTGGCTGGCACAGTGAAGTACAAAGGAAAACTGCTCGATAATGCAGATGTAATTTTGCAATTCGCAGAGCATAACAAGACGAGTTTTGGGCGAACAAACTCCTCCGGGGAATTCGCTTTAACGACATACGAGAATGCGGACGGTGCACTGGCTGGTGAGGCGTTGATCACCGTCACGAAGTGGGAGGAACTCCCCGCAAGCACGGCTCCTATCGCAGGCCAGCCGGGATACGATCCCTCGAAGGCGTATGTTCCTGAAAAAGCCCCGAAGTTATTGGTTCCCAAAAAGTATTCGGACTTCAAAACTTCCGGTTTAAAGATTGTCATCGATGCGAATTCTAAGAACCCGCCGCTCAACCTTGAGCTTGAGGATTAGGCTAGTCGAAGAGATTACGTCGTGTGAAGCAATTGAAGCTCGGGGCGTTTGAAGTGCGTCGGGGCATGATTGGTGTTTTGTTTTCTTCAGTTCTGTAACCCCTGTGAGGAGTTGAATTAGATCATGGTTTGTCGAATGAAAAAAGGATTCACTCTTGTTGAATTGCTTGTTGTGATTGCAATCATTGGAATATTGGTTGGCTTGCTTTTGCCAGCGGTTCAGGCCGCGCGAGAAGCTGCTCGTAGGATGCAGTGCTCCAACAACCTGAAACAACTTGGGCTATCGCTACATAATTACGAGAATACCTATCGATCATTTCCATCGCGTAGTAACGGAACCCAATCTGGTCCGATGCACAATGGTGGTCGTCGTTCAGGCATTATTGGCATGCTTCCCTTTTTAGAGCAATCGGCTTTTTTTAATCGTATAGAGGCTGGAGATCCCCTCGCATCACCACCGATTGCACCTGGCGGGCCGGTGCCCTGGTACCCTGTAGGAACAGGCCCTGGGCAGACCATGATGTACGTCCAGCGTTTTCCCTTTCTAAAGTGTCCGAGTGATCCAGCTTCACCAGAACAAATGGATGGAGCTCGGGGAATCAATAACTATGCTTTTTGTTCGGGCGATACGCTGATCAGTGTTGGAACTACCGGCTCAGGCATGTTCTTTCGATTTGGAACCGTAAGGATTGGAGATGTGTCTGATGGAACGAGCAACACGATCGCAATTTCTGAACGCGTTGCCGCGAACTTTACTCCGGGACAGCGAACGTCACCCACGATCCGCGAGGCTTCGCTTCTTAATGTAGTTCTGCTTGGTGCTGGAAATCCTGCAAATTGCCGTGCAGCCGCCGCAGCAGCATCTGCCGGTGGTCGCTACTTGGCTTCGCAATCAGCAAATCTGAAGGGGCGTTTCAGTTCGATCTGGATGGATGGGCAGGTCGAGAATGTTGGGTTTAATACAGTGCTCGGCCCCAATAGTCCGTCCTGTGTGAGTGGCAACAATGCAGGATCAGACTCTCAGCATGCGGTTTTGTCTGCCAGCAGCCAGCACACGGGAGGTGTTCAAGCCGTGTTCGTCGATGGGTCTGTTCGCTTCGTCTCGGATAACATCGATACCGGTAATCACTCCTTGAAGCCCGCTTCGATCAACGCTCCATCTCCGTACGGCGTATGGGGCGCTCTTGGAACAAGAGCTAGTGGCGAGGTTGCGAATGCGGATTTTTAAGTCTGGCTGTTGAGCCTAACGAGGTGAAAGCTGGTATGATTTTCCCGATTTGCTCCGTTTCGCGAATCGGGATCGTCGCATGCGGATATGGCTTCACATCGATTGGTTTTCGATTGTTGATGGAACCGACCAACGGCGAGGACAAGATCGCGATCTTACCTCTCGATGATGGACAAAATGGATGTCCATCCTTCGGGCTTCGGCGACGCGAAGACGATGCTTGAAGAAATCTAACTTCTAGAACTTGAAAACCTGTCCCTGTTTCATCAAACAAGACATGAAGTTTGTTTAAAGGCTCTAAGCAAGTGTTCAGCCGATTGGTACTGATGATCTTTGTGTGGCTGATAGCGTTGACCACGCTTTTCGCGGATAATCCGTTACCGCGAAGAACGATCGAACTGCCCGGAAACGTAAAAATTGAATTCGCTTACATCGCACCCGGCAACTTTGTGATGGGTAGTCCCAACGATGAAGCTAACCGTGATGTAGACGAAGGCCCGGAGCATCCGGTGACGATCACCCATGGCTATTATCTGGGATTGCAGGAAGTCACTCAGCGTCAATGGGTGGCGGTAATGGACACCAATCCCAGCGTGTTCCGTCAGCCAGCCGAAGATGAAGATCACTTGGATCGCCCTGTTGATTCTGTGTCGTGGCAGGAGTCGCAGCGTTTCATTCAGCGTCTGAATGCTTTAGCTCTCGGCCGCTTTCGACTTCCCACCGAAGCAGAATGGGAATACGCAGCCCGCGCTGGAACAACGAGGCCCTATGCGTTTGATGGTGACGTACATCAGTTTGCCTGGGCCAATAGCCGTTCAATGGCACGCACTCATCTGGTTGGCCGGAAGCCTTCGAATGCATGGGGTCTGCATGACATGCACGGAAACGTTTGGGAATGGTGCAGCGATTGGTACGCACCATATACCGCAGGCAGCGTTAAAGATCCGATCGGTCCCATGAGCGGTAAAGAAAAGGTCTTTCGAGGTGGGAGCTGGTATGACTTTCCCGACGCGCTCCGTTCTGCAAATCGGCATCGTCATACGCCGGATAAGGGCTTCACATCGATTGGTTTTCGACTGGTAATGGAACCGACCATCGGCGAGGAAAAGTTAGCGATCTTACCTGGCGGTATCACCATGCGGTTTGTCAGGCTTCCAGCGGGAGATTTTGCCATGGGTAGCCAGCAGTCGGAAGCCGGTCGGGCTCCTGACGAAGGTCCCGTACATCGAGTAACGATTTCAAAGCCAATGTTTATGGGGATCCATGAGGTTACACAGACGCAATGGTCTGCTGTGATGGGCCAAAATCCATCGGTATTCACGGAGCACGAAAACAACCCAGTGGAAATGGTCTCCTGGAGGGATACTCAGGATTTCCTCAGCCGCCTGAACGCCTTGAATCTTGAAGGCACGTTTCGCCTACCTACGGAAGCCGAGTGGGAGTATGCAGCACGGGCAGGTTCGACGACACGTTTCGGTTTCGGGGACGACCCCGAGTATGGCGCTTTGCTACAACACGGCTGGTTTTACTCAAGAGCCGAAGGTCGAAGCCATATCGTTGGTTTGAAGAAACCGAACGCGTGGGGATTGTTCGACTTGCATGGAAACGTCTGGGAATGGTGCAGCGATTGGTTCGCCCCCTACGCTGATGATCAAGCGGTCACAGATCCTCCGGGCCCTGCATTAGGAACCCATCGGGTTATTCGCGGTGGTAGTTGGTTTAACGAACCTGAGGCGTTGCGCAGTGCAAACCGCCATAGGCACGACCCCGATTCACGGCAAACGAATCTCGGTTTGAGGTTGATATGGGTGCTTCCTTGATCGATTTATGCACTCGAATACTTGGTCGCGTTTGTGTTTTGATTTCGAATTCAAGATCAACGAGAAAAAATGATGAGACTTGTTTTCTGCCTTCTAGGTATCTTTTGGCAGAGCTTTGTTTCTTCCTCGGCTTATCCCCAGGCGCCGCAGGTCGAACCCCAAGGCGACTCGGAAACTCGGCCACGGATTGGAGATCCTGGTTGGGTGTTTGATGAAAGCCGCTACGACCCTCGTTTCCCCGAAATGAGAGAATGGGCCAAAGCTGGAGTGGAAGGGGGCATTCCCTTACGAACTACCCTTTCAAAGAAACTTCGAGTGTCTGAAGGGGATGATCTGCAGTCGGCGATCGATCGCGTTGCCGAACAAGGTGGGGGCATCCTATTGCTCGGCCCTGGCGATTATTGGATCGATCGGACAATCCAGCTAAAATCCGGAGTGGTCATACGGGGCACCCACAAGGATTCAACTATCATCAAGATTCGCATGAAGGCTCCTTTCTTCAAGATTGCCGGTGGGAAGTCGGTGACAGCCATCGAGGTGAATGGTCAAGAACGCGTTGGCGTTGAAGATCTCACGATCCGCTATGCGGCCGT
>JAJTID010000161.1 GCA_021300155.1 Pirellula sp. | reverse complement strand
CGATCCTGCCGCTTACAAAAAAGTGATTGGCAAGTTCAAAGACGCGAAGACACAGCCAACTTACGTACAAGACGTTCGCAAGCTTTTAGAAGATAAATCGATTGATGCGGTATCGATTGCGACTCCTAATCACTGGCATGCGCTGATGTCGGTTTGGGCCATGCAAGCGGGCAAAGATGTCTACATCGAGAAACCATGCAGTCACAATGTGCGTGAAGGGCGAGTCATGACGCAGTGGGCTCGCAAACTGGGACGTATCTGTCAAATGGGTGTACAAAGCCGAAGCATGACCGGCATGCGATCGACGTTAGATTTTGTAAAGAGTGGTAAAATTGGAAAAGTGAGTGTGGCGAAAGCCGTTTGCTTCCGTCGACGTGGAAGTATTGGAATGGTCGATACTCCTGCTCCAATTCCAGAGGGATTGGATTTCGATCTTTGGTGCGGACCAGCACCCAAGGTTGTGCCTATTCGAAAGAAGCTTCACTACGATTGGCATTGGGTAAGTGCTACGGGCAACGGAGACTTAGGGAATCAAAACCCGCATGAACTCGATAAAGCCCGTTGGGGACTTGGGAAACAAGAATTGCCGAAGCGAGTTCTTAGCATTGGTGGGCGACTTGGATATATCGACAATGGTGATGTTGCCAATAGTCAAGTGACATTCTATGAATGGGACGATGCATTGCTCATCTCTGACGTTCGCGGATTGGATATCAAGTCTAGCGTGACGTTCGGTCTCAAGGGAGTGAAGCCGTTTGATGGGGCTTCCAACCTTTGGTACGGGACCGATGGATACGTAGTCGCTCCCAATTACACATCAGGCGTAGCATTTGACCTTGATGGTAATGTGATCGACCAATGGTCAGGTGGGGAGTACAAGGCGCATTTTGCTAACTTTGTAAAAGCGATTCGTAGCCGAAACTACAAAGACCTTCATTTGGATATCGAAGACGGTCACCTCTCAAGTGCTTTAGCACATTTGGGTAATGTTTCGTGGCAACTCGGGAAAACGACTTCAGTAAGTGATCGTCCGAAAAGCTGGTCGATGCACAAACATGTTGCGGAAACGTTGGATAGTTTCGAAGCGTATACAAAAGAAAACAACGTGGACTTCGGTGCAACGAAACTTTCTTTGGGTGTAGAGCTCAGCATCGATCCAAAAACGGAACTGTCGACCAACGAGGCCGCGAACAAGCTTTTCACTCGCGAATACCGCAAAGGGTACGTGCTTCCTGAAGTCAGCTAAGGGCGAAGTTCGGCGTAGCTGGTACAACACCAAGCTTTCGACATTTGTTTTGTTTGACTTTACAGCCTTCCCTATCTAGCGATTTTGCAGAGAACAACTTCTATTTCGATAGATTGTTCTCTGCACCGCTTGAATGTATTGCTCATTCAATAGGAGCGCAGTAACGATCAACTCTCGTTGTGTCGACGCCTTAACCACGTAAAGGCTGCCGTAGCAATCAAGCTGATGCTACAGATCATAAAGATACACTGACTGGGAGTTCTGCTGGTCCATTCCAACCAAGGCCACCCCTGGTGAAAAAAATAGGTGTTGAGTCCGAAGTACAGCAATACGGTTGCAATCAATCCTATCGATGCCAATTCACGAGCTCGGTGCGTGTAGCTCTTCGAAATCAACCACGTTGCCATGACAATAGAAATCCCGACCGGGATCATCGCGAACATCAACCATCCGAATCCGATGGAGTAATGCTGTGGTTCGCCATACACCAGAGCACGGATTTCTTTTCCGCATATTGGCGCCGCGACGATCGGTAGCAAATGAGCGTACGGCCATATCCTACCTCCAACGATCCCAATGATTGGTAGAACGCACATGTACAAGCCGTCCGTATAACGCGACAAAAACATCAATCCCCTGGGCATCTGTAAGAATTCGGCGTTGAGCAACAGCACAAGATGAACTGCGATTAACGCCATCTCCATGGTCGGCGACAACCAAACCTGCGTGTCATCGCTTTTGTTCAGTTCGCTATGGTTCTTGATGCTCACTTTCGAATCGATCAAGTGTCGATTGAGCCAAACTCCCCATGCCATCACGGCGCCGAAGACCAATCCAAAGGTGATCTCCATCATGTTCCACCAATTGACGTAGCCGAACACCTTATAAGAAGACAATGCGCCCGTTTTGAAAAGTTCTGTATTCCAACTGTGGAATGCTTGGATGCACTGTCCTCCCGCGAAACCAAAACCGCCACCCAAAAAACCAATCAATCCCAACCGCAAAGCCAGCGAATCTCGACGCACCAAACCGCAATAGCAAAGCAACCCGAGTAAGGCTACCAGTAACCCGCCCCAGACTTCGCGACGTGGTTTCAAATCCACCTTGTCTGGTTGAAAGTACCAATTGCCAGAAAAATAGAACCGAGGAAGTAACTTATTCGCGGGGTCGAACGGTGAGTTCAACAACCAGAGACCCATGAAGAGCAAACCGATCAGTCCCGACATGACAAGCAGCATTTCAAGTGGACGATAGGATTTCCCGCTAAGCCCCATCCCCAAAAAGGCGCCTGCAAAGCTGATCCATATGCCACCCTTGATGAACAAACCGATCAGCCCCCATCGTAATGCCTCCCAGTTCCCAACCAAATCTCGATCCTGCGTCAAGCCGATCGTTTGCCCGTAAGTCATCGTACCGCCAATACCAATGCCGACGGTCATCATCGCCGCCGCACGCGCCGCGAACAGAGAATTCGCATTCGGAATAAACAACAGAACGATCGTGAGGGAGGCTAACGTCCCGGCGATCATGGCACCAGACTCGTGACCGTATTGCCCTCGAATTCCCCATCCCATCCCCGCTGCCAACGAAACGAGCAGCAAAGCGACCAAATCGTTCATGTACGAACCGTTGGGGAAAGTCTGATTTTTGGAGGCTAACATCGATTACATTGCTCCAGTCAGCTTGGCTTGGATCCAGTAGACACAGACGCCTGAAAGGTAACCCAGCAACGCCCATGGAGAGATCTTTTTCAAGTACCAGACGAAGTCAATCTTCTCTAGCCCCATCGCTGCAACTCCAGCAGCTGAGCCGATGATCAAACAACTTCCGCCTGTTCCTGCACAATAGGCAAGCATCATCCAAAAAAAGTTGTTCTCAGGAATATCATACATTTCGATTCCAGCCGCTACCAACGGCACGTTATCGATAACAGCCGAAGCCAATCCAATTACCACAGCAACCAACGCCCTCGAAGGAATTACCCTGTCAAGAAGACTAGCCAAGTCAGTCAACAAGCCGATAGCACCTAGGGCGCCCACTGCCAGCAATATTCCTAGAAAAAACAAAATGCTACTCATATCGATACGTTGAAGCACCGCCAAAACACCAGTACTGGACCGAGTCTGCTCGTCCATCGTGCGGCTTGTTATTTCAGACACCATCCACAAGACGCCGAGCGCCATCATCATCCCCATATAAGGAGGCAGGTGGGTGTAGGCCTTGAAAATCGGCACACTCAATAGACCTGCCAATCCGAGCGTTAGGAACAAGCCTTGATGCCATGTCTCTAGTTTCTTGTCCCGTTGATGAGAATTGGAAACATCCGGTTCCGATAACTCTCCTTTCATGGTTCTGGAAAGAACCAGCAAAGGAACAACCAAACACGTAGCGCTCGCGAGAAACAATTGAACCATGACTTCAACAGTACCCACCTTATGTTTAACCCAAAGCATAGTGGTGGTTACGTCACCAATGACAGTCCATGCACCGCCAGCATTGGCTGCGATAACAACCATTCCGACAAAAAACCTCCTAGTTTCTCTGTCATAAACCAACTTTCTCAACAACGAAACCATGACGATTGTTGTAGTAAGGTTGTCCAAAACCGCAGATAAGAAGAACGTGAGGATGCTTACAATCCAAAGCAAAGTAACCGTTTTCTGCGCCCGAATTCGATCCGTTACCAACGCGAATCCTTCGTGAGCGTCTACCAATTCGACAATTGTCATTGCTCCCATCAAAAAAAATAGTATCTGCGCAATCTCGTTCAACGCATGTCCGAGCTGCCCCTCGAGCATATACTCAAGCTTCAATTGCTCAGTAAGTTCTCCGCCCGCTTTGGATGAAAACCATTCAGGAATTTTTTCCGCAGGTAACAGCAGGTCGAGTGATAGAGCGTATAAAGTCCAACAAAGAACCCCAATCAATAATGCCGAAGCTGCTTTGTTGATATGCAACGGGTGCTCAAACGCAATAGCCAA
Source organism: Pirellula sp. (assembly GCA_021300155.1). Taxonomy (GTDB): domain Bacteria; phylum Planctomycetota; class Planctomycetia; order Pirellulales; family Pirellulaceae; genus JBKCUI01. The sequence continues at coordinate 40,099 of JAJTID010000161.1, read as the reverse complement.
ATAACCGATGACGAAAACTGCGAAGATTACTGTAAGCATTTTATATAAACTTGAGGTTTGCGAGGCGAAAAGTTTACGATTCGAAAAGGTGTCAGGAACCGTTTTTTTCTTTGTGGATATGATGATGTTCTTTTTTCGGGCGTCCTTGAGGTCGAAGTGTACTTTCCAGCCCAAGGCGTTTCACGATCTTCCTCGACCAGGATTCGTTTCCTAGGGGGCAGCCTCGTTTGACGCTTTGGCGTATTGCTTTTAGTTCGGAATCGCTTTGCGGTTCGTTCACAAAGTTGACCCAATTCGCGACCCGACGGACCGGCCAAGTCGAAAGAATCTCTTTGTGTTTCGCCGACCCCTTCGACCAACGCCATAAACTGCTCCATCGCCAGTTCTCAGCTTTCGTGACCAATTTGGCCCGGAGTGCGTTTCGTTCGACATAGCGGCAGACGGTGATGAAATGCTGGTCGTCTTGAATAGGAAACGACTTAAAGCGACCTTGGTAAAGGTGCCCTTCGCCAACGGAGTTGCGATGTGCATGCCACCGCTGTGTATGCGTGAGGGTCAGCCAACCTGTGAACTTCGATAGATCGCCATCTCGGAGCGGACAGACGACAAGATGCCAATGATTAGGCATCAAACAATAGGAGAGCAATTGGACGTCTGTACGCTCGACTGCCTGCTCAAGGACTCGCTCGAAGGCTTCATAGTCTTCGTCCTTTTCAAAAATAGGGAGACGAGCGTTCGCTCGATTGAGTACGTGATAGATTAAACCACCAATTGCAGCTCGTTTCGGTCTTCCCATAATGGCTAGAATCTACTCAACTCACGCGTGGAAGTCAACAAAACGGTTCCTGACACCTTTTGTATGCAAGAGTCGCAAGTATCGAAGTAAGTTATCGGAGAGGAAATGCAACAAAAATCAATCGTCGCTTTGAGAAATGTTCGGTCTTTCTGTTCTGAGCAGCGTGGGTTACCATATTAGGTTCGCAGGAAAACTTAAGACAAAAGAATCCTCGCTTTTCGGCTCGTCATCGCGGTTCACTTCATGAAGTATTCACTCGTTCTTTTTTTTGCATTGGCAATCTTCTGGTTGACATTGTCGGGGTACTTCAATGGGTTTTTGTTGACCATGGGGACTTTGTCCTGTCTCTTGGTGTTGTGGTTATCGAAGCGGATGGGCCTCTTGGATAATGAAGGAGTCCCGACGCAGATTGGGGGCGTGTCTCTGTTGATGTATCTGGTTTGGTTGGTGAAGCAGATCGTTGCCTCGAATATCAGCGTGATCAAGATCATCATCAGCAAACAACCTCAGATTCGTCGCGCGGTGTTTCAAGTCTCTGCATCGCCCAAAACAGCCGTCGGCCGGGTTCTGATGGCGAACTCGATTACGCTGACACCTGGAACGTTGACGACGAGTATTCAATCGGATTCGATGCAGGTGCACGCCTTGGTGGATCCTGGGCTGAACGATCCTACGATTCTTGAAATTGAACGGCGCGTTTGGATGCTGGAGGGACGCTAGATGCTTGAATTACGCGAAATGATTTGGGCTGGCGTGCTGGTAGGTGTCGCCATCAGCGTGCTTGTGACGCTATCGCTGGCTTTTTTTAGAGCACAAATGGGGCCAACAGTTTTCGATCGAATTCTGGCGCTGAATATGTTTGGCACCAAAACTGTGTTGCTTATTTGCGTCATTGCGTTTTGGTCAGGTCGCACCGACTTTCTGGATCTTGCATTGCTGTTTAGTTTGATGAGCTTCATCGGGATGGTGGCTGTTCTCCGGTTCACGACGGTCGGCAATTTCAAGGGGGACCAATTGCCATGATCGTCGATCTTCTTGGGTGGATCGTACTGTTGGTTAGCATTGCCTTGGTGTGCACTGGAGCATTTTGTTCGATGGTGGGTGGTTTAGGTCTCGTGCGATTGCCAGATTTTTACGCTCGATTGCATAGTGGTGGTATAACGGATACGGCAGGGGCGGGACTCATTCTGTTTGGGCTGATGGTCTATTCCGGATTTAATTTGGCGACGTTGAAGCTGATGGTGATCTTGGTTTTCTTTCTTATCACCAGCCCTAGTGCATGCCATGCTTTGGCGCGTTCGGCTATGGACCATGGAGTGAAGCCCGAAGTGGACGAAGCTACCGTCGGAGAGTCTTGAATGCAGGTCCACTTACTCATGAAGTATTCAATCAATATGCCAATCCATGTGCCATGCCGATCTCGGCGATTCTTTTCGCCTATTGAGACTCAGGAAAGCACGGGATCGAAATGTACGTTGTAACCTTTGGAATTCTTGTTTTGCTGATGGTTACAGCCATTATGGTCGCGCGAATGCGCAATCTATGGGCGGCTGTCATGGCGACTGGGATCTTCAGTTTCCTCGGCGCGTGCTGGATGATGCTATTGGACGCGCCCGATGTTTCATTTACCGAAGCTGCCGTGGGAGCCGGGATTTCTACAGTATTGATGTTGGGCACCTTAGCACTCGTGGGTAAGCAAGAAATTGCTTGCAAAGTCAAGTTGATACCCTTATTGACCGTCACCTTCACAGGGCTCGCGCTGGTCTATGGAACGTTGGATATGCCCATGTACGGCGATGCGAATGCACCGATCCATGTGTATCCAAGTCCAGGCTATGTGGAGAAATCGATGCGTGAAATGCATGGTCTTCCCAATGTGGTGACTTCGGTTCTCGCCAGCTATCGGGGATTCGATACTCTCGGGGAGACTATGGTCGTTTTCACGGCAGGAATTGGTGCTCTGCTGATTTTGATGTGTGATCCGAAGTCCACTCAAAAGATCGAAGCAGCTCCTAGCAGCCAGAGCGGCTTGAAGATGAGGGACTTTTTGATCATTCGTGTGGTTGCCAAGATGCTTATCCCTTTCATCATTATGTTTGGATTGTATGTGCAGTTTCACGGAGATTATGGACCCGGCGGTGGCTTTCAAGCGGGCGTGATCATCGCTTCGGCCTTTATCTTGTATGGCTTGGTCTTCGGGCTTGATGCGACGCAGCGGGTTGCCCCTAAGAGCGTTATCGAGAAGCTCCTCGCGCTCGGGTTGATGATCTATGCGGGCACGGGATTTCTCACGCTTGCGTTAGGCGGGCAGTTTTTGGACTACAACCTCCTCGAGCACCACTGGATGACGGAACATCATGTACCCAGTGGGCAGCATTTAGGAATTTTCATGGTCGAAATGGGGGTCGGAATCACGGTGACTGCAGTCATGATAACGATCTATTACGCCTTTGCAGGAAGACGCCCCGCTGTATGAATACTGTGCAGTTTTTCGGTTTGTTCAATTATTGGGTCGTCATATTCCTGATGATGGTTGGGTTTTACATGATTATTGCCCGGCACAACTTCATCAAGAAGGTCATCGGAGTCAATATCTTTCAGATCGCGGTCATTTTGATGTACATCACGATGGGGAAGATCCACGGCGGAACAGCTCCCATTGTCAAGTCAGAGATTGCTCAACATTTTGCGCATCACGAATCGCATGAAGATGATTCGCATGAACATACGTCTTCCGACGGCAGCAAAGCGGAAGAGCATCCCTTTGTTGACACAACTGTCTATTCACATCCATTGCCCAGTGTACTGATGCTGACGGCGATTGTTGTGGGGGTTGGGACCACGGCGGTAGCACTGTCATTGATCGTGCGTATTCGCGAAGATTACGGCACCATTGAAGAAGATGAAGCCCTGGCGATGGATCGGGCGCAGTCATGAGAAATCATTTGCCGATACTGCTCGTCGTTGTCCCATTGATTGCTGCGCCTGCTTGCCTCTTGTTAGGCAACCGGAGACTCATCTATTTGTTTTCATTGGTAGTTGCGTGGCTTACGTTTGCGAATTCACTTCGTTTGCTGGCAACGGTTTTGGTTAGTGGAAAGCTTCGGTACAACATCGGCAACTGGGCACCACCCTATGGGATCGAATTTGTCGCGGATCCTTTAAGCGCGTTTGTCGCCATGTTCGTTTCGGGAATGGCCGCTGCCGTTCTTGCGTACGCTCCTCGGTTGGTTGAAGTGGAGATCCCTGCTGAGAAGCAACATTATTTTTACAGCCTGTATTTGACTTGCCTCACGGGCTTGCTGGGCATCACTTTGACCGGCGACTTGTTCAATGTCTTCGTGTTTTTAGAGATTTCATCTTTATCCTCCTATGCGTTGATCAGTCTAGGAAAAGATCGCCGAGCAGTATTGGCTTCATTGCAGTATCTGTTTATCGGATCGATCGGTGCCACGTTCTTTTTGATCGGTGTTGGGTTGCTGTACCAGGTTACTGGCACCTTGAATATGCTTGACATTGCCCGCCGTTTGCAAGAACTGGAGATTGTAAACGGGCAGGGGATTGTCATGCTGGCCTCGACTCGAACGCTTCGAGTCGCATTAGCGTTCATGACCGTCGGATTGGGGATCAAGATGGCAGTGTTCCCAGTCCATAAATGGTTGCCGAATGCGTATACCTTTGCCCCGAATGTGGTCACATGCTTGTTGGCGGCCACGTCTACCAAGGTTGCGGTTTATGTATTGATACGCCTTATCTATGGGATATTCACTTTAGAGTTTTCGTTTGACTTGTTGCCGATGCGTTACGAGTTGATCTTGCTATCCTTTCTGGGCATTTTCACGGCCTCTCTCGCAGCGATTTTTCAGTCGGATGTGAAAAAGATTTTGGCCTATTCGAGCGTTGCTCAATTGGGATACATGGTGTTGGGCGTCAACCTTATCAGTGCCATGGGGCTTAGCGGTGCGATCGTTCATATGTTCAATCACGCCGTGATCAAGGGGGCGTTGTTCATGGTCGTTGGGTGTTTTGCACTCAGGCTGGGATCAGTTCAACTGGAAGATTGGCGAGGGGCTGGCAAACGGTTGCCATGGACCTCTTTCGCTTGGGTACTAGCGGGTTTGGGGCTGATTGGTGTTCCGTTGACTGCTGGCTTCATTAGTAAGTGGACTTTGTTGTTGGCGTTGGCACAAGAGGAAACTTGGTTTCTTGCCGGTGCGTTGGTTGTCAGTTCCCTATTGGCAGTCGTCTATGTTTGGAGAGTTGTAGAGGTTCTATACTTCGGTCAGCCAAGCCAAAAGGTTCTTGAGGCGAAGGAAGCACCTCTTTCGATGCTTGTTCCAACATATGGGCTGATCTTAGTCATGATGGTGTTCGGATTTTGGACGGAGTACTCCTTGGGGATTGCTCAACAAGCTGCAGCCACGATGCTAGAAACAGCCACGATGTTGAAAGAGGTGGCGAAATGACACCGGACCAACTGCTAATCGCCTCGCTAGCGTTACCTCTGATTGCACTTCTGTTCAACTACTTGTTTTCATTTCATGCCAATCTGAGAGATGGAACCACGGTGATCGTGGCCTGCCTCCTCTTCTTTGTTAACACACTGTTAGCTGCCCACGTTTTTGATGAGCAAGCAGTTCGTTGGGAAGGCGTTGAAATGATGCCTGGCTTTCGAATAGCGTTTTCCATTGAGCCGCTGGGGATGTTGTTTGCCTTGGTAGCATCAGGGCTTTGGATCCTAACCACGGTTTACGCGGTTGGGTATATGCGGTCTGAGAAAGAAGCGAATCAGATGCGATTCTTCGGCTGTTTTGCCATTGCGATTTTTGCGGCGACCTGTGCTGCGTTTTCCAAAGATTTGTTCACGCTATTTGTCGCTTATGAATTGATGACTATCTCGACTTACCCGTTGGTCACGCATCATGGTACGACGGAAGCTCGCAACGGTGGTCGCGTTTATTTGGGGATCCTCTTTTCCACATCGATTGGGTTTCTACTTTTGGCCCTAGCATGGACCTATCAGATCGCAGGGACGTTGGATTTTAAGTTGGGTGGGATACTCGCTGAGGCGCATACGGCAGGACGCGTTTCCAGCACCCAATTGATTGTATTGTTAGGGCTTTACGCGTTTGGTATTGGCAAAGCAGCATTGATGCCGATTCACCGCTGGCTACCTGCAGCGATGGTCGCACCGACACCGGTCAGCGCGCTCTTGCATGCGGTTGCGGTCGTGAAGGTAGGTGTGTTTTTTGTGTTGAAGGTTGCTGTCTTTGTATTTGGAATAGATTTGTTGCATCAATCTCAGACGAGCGTTTGGCTATGTTATGCCGCCGGTATCTCACTGTTGTTGGCGTCTATAGTTGCCATGACAAAAGACAATTTGAAATCAAGGTTAGCCTACTCCACGATCGGCCAACTTTCCTACGTTACCTTGGGAGCCGCTTTGGCTACTCCCAACAGTATCATCGGCGGGGGCATGCATATCGTCATGCATGCGGTTGGAAAGATCACGCTGTTCTTCTGTGCCGGCGCGATCTACGTTGCCACACATAAAAAACATGTCAGTGAGATGAAAGGCTTGGGACGCCAAATGCCATTCACCTTTGGCGCTTTCTTGTTGGCTTCGCTGTGCATTATCGGACTGCCGCCCGGTGGTGGCGCTTGGAGCAAGTGGTTTCTGGCTACAGGGACCGTGGAGCGAGCGGTGGAAAGTGGTCAATCGCATTTTTACTTCCTAACTGCAGCCTTAATGATCAGCTCGCTATTGAACATTGCTTATTTGATTCCTATTCCGATGATTGCTTTTATGAAGTCGCCGGAGAAAGATGGCGATTGCATAGACAAAAACGCAGATGATCAGAGACCAAATACGAGCCACGAAGAACATACCGACGACCATCCTGCAACGTCCGGTGGTGAAGCACCATTGGCTTGCGTTATACCGTTGTGTTGCACGGCACTGCTCAGCGTAGTGTTGTTCTTTGCCGCCGGCTGGATATATGACATCTTGTTGCCAATCACCAAAAGCTAAACCACAGTTCTGCCATGCAAAATAGTCAAGCAAACGAATCTCCTACTACAACTGAATCGGCAGAGAAAGGCTGGTTCGATAAGCCAGGGAATATACGCATGCTGATAGGTGCATTGATTGTCGTTTGCATCGGTTTAGTTCTGGCAGATTTCATGTACACGAACGATCACCCGTATTTTGCATGGGAATCGATGTTTGGCTTTCAGGCCTGGGTTGGCTTTATTGCATTCGTGGTGATTGTATTCCTGGGTCGGCTGCTAAGACCGATCGTCCGTCGCCGGGAGAACTATTATGATTGATGTTCTGCCGCCCGGTTGGGTGATGATGCTGGGAAGCCCGCTACTGTTGCTGCTACCCAAAGCAGTTCGATCGTATGCTGCGCTGGTTCTGTCTGTACTGAGCTTGGCGTTGTTCTGCTTTATACATCCTTCGGCGGCGACTTTGGAGCTTTTTGGGTTAGCTCTGCAGCCAATTCGAGTGGATGCACTTTCGTGGCCGTTTGTAATCGTATTTCATATCGCAGCCATCCTGTCGAGTATTTACTCGCTACATGTGCAAGATTTGCGACAGCAGATTTCCGGACTGGTCTACGCGGGTTCTGCCATTGCAGCATGTTGCGCCGGGGATTTGGTATCACTGTTTTTGTGCTGGGAACTGACAGCGATATCTAGCGTTTTCCTGATTTGGGCTAGCGATACGCCTGCATCTTATCGAGCCGGTATGCGTTACTTGATCATTCAAGTGAGTTCGGGAGTGCTGCTTCTATCAGGGGCGATCATTCAACTAGTCGAAACGAAGTCGATTGCTTTTGTTGGGATGGTCAACGACGATTCACCGTTGAGCTTGGGATCGTGGCTGATTCTCGCTGCGTTTGGAATCAAGGCTGCGTTTCCGTTGCTGCATAACTGGCTGCAAGATTCGTATCCTCAAGCCACGGTGACGGGAACAGTCTTTTTGAGCGCATTCACAACGAAGCTGGCCATCTATGCGTTGGCCCGAGGATTCCCAGGTTTGGATCTGCTGATCGGAATCGGCTGCGTCATGACTTTGTTTCCTATCCTGTTTGCCGTGATCGAAAATGATCTACGCCGAGTTCTGTCTTACAGTTTGAATAATCAGTTGGGGTTCATGGTCGTCGGTATTGGTATCGGAACAGAGTTGGCGATCAACGGGACGGTTGCACATGCTTTTTGTCACATCCTATACAAAGCCCTCCTGTTCATGACGATGGGTGCGGTGCTCTTTCGCGTTGGTACATGTAAGGGAACTGAGTTAGGTGGTTTGTACAAATCGATGCCGCTGACAACAATTTTTTGCCTCATCGGTGCCGGTGCTATTTCGGGCTTCCCACTGTTGTCTGGCTTTGTAAGCAAGTCCATGATTATCTCGGCCGCCGGCGAAGAGCATCTGTTGTGGGTTTGGATGGTATTGTTGATTGCTAGTGCTGGTGTGATGGAGCACTCGGGAATCAAGATTCCATTCTTCGCCTTCTTTGCTCACGATTCAGGCAAAAGAGTTCCGGAAGCGCCCACGAATATGTTGATTGCCATGGGTGGTGCAGCCGCACTGTGTGTGGGGTTGGGGGTGGCTTACCCGTTGCTTTACAACATCCTACCTTTCAGTACGGTGGATCATCCGTACCAACCTTATACGACGCCACACGTGGTCGCTCAGTTGCAGCTTCTAGGGTTCGCTGCGTTGGCCTTTGTGTTTTTGATCAAGTTTGGCTTGTACCCTGCGGAAGAGCGGGCTACGAATCTAGATACGGATTGGTTCTATCGCAAAGCTGCCCCTAAAGTTGTGAGATGGCTTGGGACTGCGATCCGAACAGTCGATCAACAAATTCGCATGATGTTCATTTCTCAGTTGAAAAATTTGCTTCGTCTGATGCGATCGGTCTTTGGAGAACGCGGAGCAATGGGTTCGACATGGTCAACCAACATTATGGCCTTTTGGGCTACGCTAATGTTGGTTGTGGCGTTGCTGTTAAACTATCTGAACATGCTGCGGTAGTATCTGTTGCTTTTCGTGGTAGCCGTATCACAAGATACAAGCATTTTTCTACTGTAACGCTCAATTACTTGATTGCAATGACACTGTAGCAACCTGTAAGAATCAAGGCGGCCCCGATCACTTGGACTACGGAAAAAGCTTCTGCAAAGCACAAAACACTGCCAAAGGAAATCAGCATCGGAGCGAGCACTTGAAACGCGCCCCCGACGGATACCGTCAAGTATCGAAAACCGTCTGTCATGGCGAGCTGGCCAAACGTCGCACTGACTCCTGCGATCAGCAACAACACAATGTGTCCCATCGTCAATTCTGGCCTCATGTAGATCGCCATCGGGAGTGACGCAGCCAAAATATAAAGGCACTGTGTGGTATAGATCATGGCACTGGACTCTGTCTGAGTTAATTGGCGAATCACCACGACGGTCGCAGCCGACATGAGTGCTCCGAACAAGGCAAGGCATTCATCGAATCCTATCTTCGACAACTCCTCAGGTGTCACGCCCAACAGTAACACCAATCCGCAGCAAGCGACCACGTTCCCTCCGATCTTCGACAATGTGATCCTTTCTCGGAGAAAAAAGGCAGCCAGCACGGCGGCGATGACAACGTAAAAGTTACTGATGAGTGTCGCTTTGCCCGCACCGAGAGTCGGCACCGTAAAGTAGTAAGCGACTGAACCAAGTACTCCGAACAATCCGCGAGCCACAAGCCATTTGCTGGTCGCAGCACGTCGGAAGTCGACGGTTCCCGAGGCGGAAAAGCCGACTTTAACAACGATCAAACCGACCGTTGCTCGAAAGGCCAATGTTACCCATGGGCTAATGCCGACATTCGTGCTGAGGTACTTAAGCAACAACGCATTGATGGTAAAGAACGCCAGCGATCCAATCATGCATACCATTCCCCAACGCACATGTTTGCGATCAGAGACTGAATCGCTCATGAAAATTGTTTCATGATTGCGTCAATCGTTTGGGGGCATGAGGAATCACCACTTCATGCTTGGATCCATGAAGGATACCACGGCGCTCCGCTACATCATCGTGCGAGTATCGCCCAGATCTACCCGCAGATATGAGTTGCAAATCACATTCGATATTGAGCCAACGCTTTGCCGCCGAGTGAATAGCAAGCTTACTTAACTGGATCAATGCTCGCTCACTGACGATGTTCGCTGAATCTGTTTTTGAATCGTTCTGGGTTCGTAATCCGCTACTTGAGCTGGGGCGGGGGAGCCCTGTTACGTAGCCCTCGGCGTAGGATGCTCCACTTCCTCGCGAATGCCCACCAAACTGGAGCTTTGCAGCGGCGGCGATCGTTACCAGCAGTTCCCGGAAAAGAGCTATTGCATTTCGCACATCTGCTAGCGGCCCGTAAAAACAGAAGAGTGTCCGATGGGCTTTAGAACTAATGTACCATTGAGTTGTCGGGAGCACGTGATCCGTGATGTAGCTCGCGAGCGATTTCTCCCAATTGTAGGCTTTACTTCCATTCACCGGACAAGCAATTCGAGTGAACTGCACAGTCTCAACATTGTCGTCCGAGGTGATATCTTCGCGGCTGAGATTGTGACGAAGCATGAGACTCTGCATCATGCGAATGGCATTGTGTTTTTCCGCTTCGGTGCTCGCGCTGTTGCTCGCGGTTCGATCCATCGCTCGCAATCGGTTGAGGATCTTGTCAAACTCCGCTTGGGTTAAGTCCTGGTCTGTTGAACTCGATCTCGACGCGGGACTTGATTGACGTACGGATTCCGCCCCATGGTCTGGATGCGTCCAATACGCATAAACATAATAGTCATCTTCATCGCTTGGATCCCAAGTATCGTGGACCACGTGATCGATCAATGCGCTGAAGTGAGAACATCGTCCATCATTCTTTGCAAGATGAACAATGACTGCACCTGCTGGAAGCAACGATGGTACGTAGCTGGTTGGCGAAATTTGGGTACGGTGCCATCGGCGGTCTTCCAAGAACTTGGCGGCAATATCCGTCCGAACTCCATTCCTCGGCGTAGCAAGACTCGCGGCTCCAAGCTGGTTGTAAACATCCCGGTAAACCAATCCCGTCGCGATCGCAATCGAACGCGTTACACAATCGCCAGCCAAACCCACAAAACCACATGCCGATCGGCCACCATCGTTCCAAAAGAATTCCATTTCGTGTTCCGTCAGCCAGCCAAAAGTATTTTTCGATTTCGAATCCAATGTTCCCGATCGCGTCCATCTTACTGTCGCACGCAACATTGTCCAAGAGAAAATCGAGCAGGCTTAGATCACGAGCTTAAGTCGCCTAGCTAGTATGCGTATGGAAACAGGAAGCACTCCACCCCAATCACCGTCGTACTGAAACTGGGGTGCTTTACCTTTTTGGCAATTACACAATTGTACTTCTGAACCTAAACAGTCTCTCCAATGTTTTTTACTTCGATGGTTACCACGCAAAACCTGTAGGTACTGAAAGATGCCCCGAATTCGTCCGCTTCTTTCAAAATAGCCTACATTCAACAGACCGTCCGATGGGTCGCTATCTGGCAATAAGCTCAAACCAGTGGCATACCGTGGAACGTTGAAAACGAAACACCATCGACTCGTGCCCTCGAAGGTTTGCACGACATTGTTTTCCACGTGATGGATGCGAATGGAAAAAGCTGGCCATCCATACAGGATCCACGCAGCCAACGCACTGTATCGATAGGCCCAGCGTGTGATGTGGGATTTTCGTGATTGATGAACACGGCGAACTACCTCCGCATCAAATCCAACGCTGGCCATCACAAATGCTAGACGACCTCCAACGTCCATTCCATCCATTTGTCGTATTTGATTTCGATGGACCGCTTCGGCGCAATCAATGGGTTTTCGTGAGATCGATAGGTAGTTCGCTAACAGATTCTCGGAACCTAGTGGCAAAATACGAAGTGGAACATCGCTCGGTGTGCGTTGCGCCACCGCGCTGATGGTTCCATCGCCACCTGCAGCTACGACGGCACGCAACTCACGGTCGCCATACAGGATTTGAGCACGTCTCTCAAGTTCATCGAGTTGCGTGATCACTTCACATCGATACCCGAGTGAGCCGATACGGTGCTCTAGCTCTGTTACCAACTCGAAGCGACTTTTCGACCCGGACTTTGGATTTGCTGCGATCAGTACCGTTTCCACGGGGTGCCTACTTTGACTGCTCAAGAAATGCGATCAAATCCGACAACTCGGAAATCGTAAGCACTTTGTCGATCCCGCTCGGCATCAAAGATACGGCACTTTGATTCCGTTGTTGAATCGATTTCTTGTCCACAGATACTTTGTTGTCGGCGCTGGTCGACAGTTCAATGCGGCTATCATCTTCGAATGTAATCAGCCCGGTAATGACTTCGTCATCGACAGTCAAAATGGCGGTCGATGCAAAACCCTGCGCTATGCGATGACTCGGATACAAAATCGCTTCCACAAAATCGCGACGATTCCTCGACTTCCCAATCTTGGTCAACTCAGGGCCGATATTGCCACCCACATAACCAATCCTATGACAAGCACTACAGGCTGCGCGACTGCTTCGATAGATGTCTTGACCACGATGTGCATCGCCGGGTTCTAGCTTTTGAACCAGTTCGTCCATCGCCGACTTCATATCCGCAGGTGGAGCAAAAACTCTATCCAGTAGCAGTTTTACTTCCTTTTTCGTGCCCTCTGCGTGCCCTGCAAACCATCGTTCGACTTGATCTGCAGCCAACGATCTTGAAGCGGGTGACTGTTCGATGGCGGCAAGCAACCTACCTGTTCGCTCGCTCTCCTTCGATACTTTGCTTGAGACCAAGGTCTCCACGATGGCAGGAAATTCGAGCGGTCCAAACATTGTTAGTGAACGAAGAATCTCTTCCCAAGCGTCCGCTTCGAGATCGACTTTGCGAATACTGCGTCTCGCGAGTTGGTGGTTTCCGTCGTTCGTATCGAGCATGGTCTTTACCAACACAAGTTGCTTGGACGCAGAAACAGGGATCAACCCTTTGGGTAGCATGGCGATCGCCACTGCGGACTTGGAGAAATCTTCGGAGTCCACGTTCGTAGCGATGGCAGACACAAGCTCTTTCGTATTGGTTGAGATCTTTGTCGCTGCAATTCTCTCGATAAGCCATCGTGTTTTTGGATCGTCTTTTCGTACCAAGGATGCCAGTCCCGAAGACCAGCCTTCCGGCAGCGCCTGATTCTCATAAGCAGCCAGCAGTCTTCGCAACAAATCAGATTGCCACGTTTGCTCGATCTCACGATCAAGAATGTTCGCTCGTACCCATTCCACTACATCAGGTTGGTTGTAACCTGCGATGAGCACTGCCGCGATAGAAGTCGCGTTTTCGTCCAGCGACTTCTTCGGCCGATTCGATAGTTGCGATACGTATTGTTTTCGATGAGCTTCGATGGTTGCGATGGATTCTTGTGCCAGTTTCGCTAACTCCTCGTGCTTGGATTCCGCTGCGTTTGCCAAAGCCTCGAATGAAACTTTGTCTACTTGCTGAAGCTCTTTGAGAACATGCAACGAAGCATGCTTCTGGCTCAAATTCTCTTCGGACGTTAGCAACTTGCTCAGCGTTGCTATGACTTCCGATGAAGAGTTACGCTGCGCTCCGAGTTCGATCAATGCGAACAGAATAGAATGCTCAAGTGTTCGGTCGGGCTTCGACGAAGCATTCGAATGATGATCGCTCCAAGCTTGCAACAGCGGATCTACCGAAGAAGCGAGACCTGCCCGCCCAAGGCATTCGGCTGCAAGTCGCCGAACAGTCGGGGAACTGTTCTTTAGAAGGCGAACGAGGGTGGAAGACGTATCGTCCCATCGATACGTTGATGTCAAGTGCAAGGCAGCCACGATGAGTGGGTCATTTGGCTGTTCTAGCAATTGCTTCACATATGCGGGCGATTTATCCGCATCATCGGAATCGACCAAACTTCGAGCCATGGTCCAGAATGCTGCTGTGCGATTGGCGATCGGAAGATTCTGATCGTTCAGCATGGCCATCAGCTTCGCTCGCGAGCCATCTCCGGTTTGTTTTATTGCAGCTGCGTGCAAGTGAGTCATCGCATGGTCTCGAACGCGCCGATGAGGATGGGCTAGCAGGCTCACGGGGTTTGTTACTAACGCTTTCTCTATTTCTTCCCATGTTCGTTGAAGAGACTTTTGGGCATTGCGATCTTTCAGTCGATAGATGCCACCCTTGGAGATACGTTCTTCGTTCCCTGAACTGGGGCAACACAAGTCGTACCACCCACCGGTATCGACGATGAGCAGACTGCCGTCGACATCTTCGAGAACATCGACCGGATGAAAGTCGAGTTGCTCACCCACCACGAGGTCCGATGTGGATGCTGTGTAGGAAGCACCGTTTGGAGTTAGCGAATGAGCTGTGACTTTTTGCAAATTGAAAAGAGCCGCTACCATGGTGGTTTGCGATTGTAGATTGCTGGATGCGATCCACGGGGCCGCTTGACTAGTGGTGAGTAATCCGCTTGGAGCAGCAGGCCCCAGTTCTGCGATCGGCTTCATCAGTGGGCCAGTCTTCACGTGACTTCGTAGAACTGCATGATCTTTCCCAAAGACGGAACCGTAAACTGCATGTCCGATGCCGTCGCGCAGTCCTTTGCCGGGATGATGAAGAAAGGTCGATACAAAAAAGCGATCCCCAAAGTCATCGAACGTGATGTCGACAAGATTATCCATTCCGCCCGTCATGATGCGATCTGCAGCGACTGCCGTCGGTGCCTTTCGATAAAGATGTGAAGCCGTACTCTTGGCTGGTAGCACATTGGATAGATCAAACTCTTGTTCAGCGAAAGCAGATTTCGACCAATAGATCCAGCCTTCGGGGCCGAGGAAGGGACCATGAAGGTCATTCGCGCATCCCGTCAACGTCTTGCCATCGTGCCAAACAGATCGGCTTTCGCACACGCCATCCTTGTCAGCGTCGGTCAGTTTCCAAATCTCAGGCGGCGCTGAAACATAGATATCGTTGCCTAAGCACAAAACACCTTCCGGGAAAGCCAAATCTTCCGCGACGACCTGCCGTATATCGAAACGGCCATCTCGATCGGAGTCGATGAGGCGGACGATTCGATGCGGACGGGTTTGTCGTTGTTCTTGGACCGGTTGCTTGACCCCGGCCGATTCGGCAATGACTAGATTTCCTTCGGCATCCCATGTCGCAACAATCGGCCATTGGCAAAGATTCGTGTCGGTGATCTTCTCGAAAGTCAGATCGTTGGGGACTCGAAAGGAAAACGAATCGATGGAAACAGTTGCCACCGAATCCTCGGGACAGGCGATGGCACGGTTGCTCGGTGAACACCATGGCAGGGATAAACCGGCCAGCAGGCAAAGCCAGCGGGCACTGCGACTTTTTCTTTGGAGTCGGACAGAATTTTCAACAGGATTTTCTCGCAAGTAGAACATCATTTAAGTTTCCGGTGCCAATGAACCTCAGCTGGAGCGAAATCGTATCGGTCGTCATTGCTGATTCCCAAGATATTCGCGACAGACTATCTTAAGGTGAATCGTGGCTTGTCGGATAGTCGGCAGTTACGATGTTTCATGAATCAAGTATTTGGCACCAAATACGATAGTAAATCGCACGATACCTTTACATTTACCTGTGATTAGATATGTCCGAAGCGTCGTTCAAGCCAGCAGAAGACTTGCAAGAGCTCGAAGAGCCGAGATCTTTTTCAGGCCTTGCGTTGTTGGCTTTCCTGGGTTCGGGCGTTAGCAGCTTTTCCATTCTCTATGTGCACTTCGTCCCGATCGCCGTCGCTTCGATCGTGGGAGGAGCGATCGTCTTGTCGATTGCGAAACGTGCCCAACTAAGTAGCTTCTCGCAATTCTTGGGAGCTGCGGCGATTTCGATTGCTGCAACGACCGCATCATGGGGATACTTTAGTCGAGCCATGATTCTAGACTACGATCTCGCGGCAGCCCGTAGTACAGCGGAACTGTATCTTGAAAATTTGTCGGCAGGCAATCAGGAAAAGCTTTTGATGCTGGTCGGCATTCCTTTGGAAACTGGCGACATGTCGCCGGATGGGAAGCAACAGTCATCGGAGTCTCCTCTCGTTATGGCTTCGAGGAAGCTCAATACCGATTCCGCCCATGTCGAGATTCGTGGACGAAAGTCTCCAGCCAAATGGGTTTATGCGGGACTGGAAGCTGAGTATCCCGGCGAGGACGAACATACCTATAAACTTCGATACGTCGACGAGGGGCAAACGAACCCGCCTGCCTATTGGGTGTTTGCTCGAAAGAACTGCCCAAAAGCGGGGCCGAGTGCAGCGTTCCGCAATAGAAACGTGAAACCAGAAGATCAGAAACTGGACATCCACTGGTTTATCCAAGATATTCAGGCAGTACAGAAGCAATAGGAAATGTCCCGAACTCTCATTAGTTTGGGCGCTAACTTAGGCAACGTTCGCGAAACGATGAGCTATGCCAAACGCATGCTTCTCGATCAGTTCCCAAATGGCGATTTGCGTTTCAGCCATCTTTATCGGACACCAGCCATTGGAGGCCCCGCAGATCAAGGAGACTTTCTCAATGCCGTCGTCGCCATAGAATCCGACTCCTCGGTGTGGCAAGTGTGGGAAACGATCAAGAAGATTGAATCGGATCTTGGCAGACGACGATTCCAACGGTGGGAAGCACGCCGAATCGATATCGACGTTTTGTTGCACGATGATCTTCGTATCTGGACTCCCCACTTCAAGATCCCACATCCTCGAATGTGCATGCGATCCTTTATCCTGCAACCCGCCGCAGAAGTTGCATCGGATTGGTTCGAGCCTGTTTCGTCGATGACCATCGGAGCGTTGCTGCAACATCTGCATCAACCGAATAGTTTCGCAATGCTTACTTCTGACGTACGACTGCAGGAACAGTTCCAGAGGTTGATCCAAAGCAGTCCAATCGATTGCCCTGTGCATTGGATTTTGGTTCCGTCGCGAGAGTTTCAGCTGGAGCGGATTGCATCGCTCAAGGCAAAACTGGTAGTCGCAGTGGTGTCGACCCCTGACCCGGAGACGGTGCAATGGGAGGATTATGCACGCGATTGGGCGATCGCATTTGGCATGCAAACGGACCCGACGACCTTTCCTGCCAACTTTTCGGGGCCACGCTATTTGCTCCCGGGAAACGACCTGCCATGGGCTGCTCACGAGGTTTTGGCAGCATTCGAAGCCATGCAGTGTCCGGTAGAAAAAGTTTGCGCATTCGATTGAGATCGAATCGCAAACCAGGGTTTTGTCCCATTCCTCGCGGAAATGGCTACGGTTCTGGGGCCGTTAAGCCCCGATAGGCTATTGCTTAGAGACTGTCCTTTAGCCCATAATGGAGGACTGGTCTTGAAATTGTCCAATCTCGCGATTCCGTCGTCGAGAATTAGCGATTCATCGCCCTCTCCAAATCCCACCTACATTACGGTCATCATCATGCTAAATTTTGTTGGCAAATCCGACCGACTTTGCAGCGGACTGTCTCGCCGCAACTTTTTGTCTATCGGCACGCTTGGATTTGGGATGGGTGGCTTAACCCTTCCCAGCTTGCTAAGAGCCGACGCTGCTAGCGGCAACCCCAACTCGCACAAAGGCTTGATCAATATCTTTTTGGGCGGCGGTCCTCCACACCAAGACATGTGGGAAATCAAAACCGAGGCTCCTTCCGAGATTCGCGGTGAGTTCAGTCCCATTGCCACGAATGTGCCAGGCATCCAAATTTGCGAAGTCTTTTCGAAGCTTGCGCAGCGAATGGACAAAGCCGCCATCATCCGTTCGGTTGTCGGTTGCAAGGACCGACATGAATCGACTCAATGCATGAGCGGTTGGTTCCCTGACGATTTGAAAGCGTTGGGCGGAAGACCCTCGATCGGATCTGCAGTTTCAAAATTGCAGGGACCCGTCGATGCAGCCGTACCACCCTTCGTCGGTCTAGCCAAGAAGACGTCTCATGTTCCGTGGTCCCACTCGGGTGACCCTGGATTTTTAGGAGCAGCGTATTCATGCTTCAAGCCGGACGGGCCAGGGATGGACAATATGAAACTTAACAGCATCTCGCTCGATCGATTAAGAGATCGACGCAGACTGATGGCGAGCCTTGATACCATGCGACGCGATATCGACACCAGCGGGGTGATGGGTGGTATGGATGCATTCGAGCAGAGAGCACTCGATGTGTTGACTAGTAGTAAATTGCTCGAAGCACTCGATCTATCCAAAGAACACCCCAAGACCATCGAACGCTACGGCGATGGGAAACCATACAAATTCCAGTACGACGGTGCACCCACTTGTAATGACCATTTGTTGCTTGCGCGTCGACTGATCGAAGCAGGAGTCCGAGTCGTTAGTTTGAGCTATGGTCGATGGGATTCCCATGGCGACAACTTTGGTTTGGTTCGAGATCACGGTACCAAACTCGATCAATGCCTCAGCGCCTTGATCGACGACCTCGATGAGCGAGGAATACTTGACGATATCACCATTGTCGTTTGGGGCGAGTTTGGGAGAACTCCGAAAATCAATAATGGTGCAGGTCGCGATCACTGGGCCCAAGTTAGCTGTGCCTACTTGGCAGGCGGTGGCATGAAGACAGGCCAAGCGATCGGTGCCACCAACCGGCTTGGTGAGTATGCCGCATTGCGTCCCGTCCATATGCAGGAAATCGTGGCTACTCTCTACCACAACTTAGGAATCAATACTGGGGCAACGACAATCGCTGACCCCACCGGACGACCCCAATTTTTGGTCGACCACGAACCTATTCGCGAACTGATCTAGCACAAAAAGTTATGCTTCCCATGAAAAAGTTCGCAACCCAAACCATGATTCGCTTCTCCGGTGTATCGATGGTCGCTTTCCCGCTCGCAATGCTATGCATGGCAACAGCATTGGCTGCGGATACGCCTGCACCGATAACGCCAACGCCGACACTACCTGCGATCGTACTAGAGCAACCAAAAGTCGAATTCACATCGCTCGATGGCCGAGTGCAGTTGCTCGCATCGTCCCAAGCCAACGGCGGCAGGACGCAAGATTTAACGCGTCAAGTTCAGTTCGAAGTGCAACCTGCCGATTTGGTGTCGATCGATCCGACGGGACTGATCAAGCCGATGCGGAACGGCACTGGTTCGATCACTGCGAAGTTAGACGGATATACATCGTCGACGATTCCTGTTGTCATTGCATTGCCGGAAACCGAGTCCCCGGTCAACTTTCCGAACCAGATCGTCCCGATGTTTACCAAGTATGGTTGCAACGGAGGTGGCTGCCATGGAAAACTTGCAGGACAGAATGGCTTTAAACTTTCGCTATTGGGTTTCGAACCGAAAGAAGATTTCGAACATCTCGTGCGCGAGTCGCGAGGTCGACGTCTTTTCCCTGCTTCGCCCGATGCTAGCTTGTTGCTCCAAAAATCCGTTGGCACTGTTCCACACGGTGGCGGTCAACGAATGGAAATCGATTCGCACGAATATCGATTGCTTCGCAAGTGGATCTCGCAGGCGATGCCCTATGGTGACGAGAAAGAGGGACGCGTCGTTTCGATCGAAGTGATCCCACCTGCTCGCTTGCTGGACCGATCTTCACAACAACAACTCACTGTCGTTGCCAATTATTCCGACGGACGAAAAGAAGATGTCACGCGAACGGTCCAGTACGAATCGAACAACTTGGACATGGCCGATGTTACGCCAACAGGGCTCGTGAGCCTTCGAGATCTCGCAGGTGAAGTTTCCATCATGGCCAGATACCAAGGGAACGTATCTGTGTTTCGCGCGAGCATTCCGCTCGGGACGAAGATCGAGCAATGGCCCGAAGAACGAAACTCGATAGACCGCGCTGTCTTTGCCAAGCTTCGAAGCTTAGGAATTCCGCCGTCATCTGAGTGCAATGACGCGACTTTCCTTCGTCGCGTTACCCTCGACTTGGCCGGCCGTCTGCCAACCTTGGAGGAAATCAAGAATAGCCACTCCGAGTCGCGAAGCCAGATGATCGATCGATTGCTAGAGAGCGATGATCATGCTTACTTCTTTGCTGGCAAATGGTCCGCGATACTTCGCAATCGGCACGCCAACGAAGAGACTCGATTCGCGGCGTATGCCTTTCATGATTGGCTCTTCGAAAGTTTCCGAACGAACAAACCCATTAGTCGTATCGCGAGCGAATTGCTAACCGCTTCCGGCAACGCCCAAACGGATCCAGCGGTCGTTTGGTTTCGCCAAGTGAACAATACCGAATCGCGAATCGAAGATGCTGCTCAGTTGTTTCTCGGACAACGACTCCAATGCGCACGTTGCCATCACCATCCTTATGAAAAGTGGAGTCAGCAAGATTATTACCAAATGGCGGCCTTCTTCTCCAAAGTTGAGAAACGAGACAGTGGAGCGCCCCAAGAGCCACGATTCGTTTCGCGAGTCGGAGATCCCGCACTCAAGCATCCGAAGTCAGGTCAACCTCTTGCACCTGCGGGACTGGACGGCAAACCGCTGGCATTGCCAAACACCGAAGATCCGCGAAACGAATTCGCACAATGGATGACATCCCCCGAGAATCCGTTCTTTGCCAAGTCGATTGCAAACCGTTATTGGAAACACTTCTTCGCGCGTGGGCTTGTCGAGCCTGAAGATGACATGCGGATAACCAATCCGCCATCGAATCCGGAATTGCTCGATGCGTTGGCAAAGGAGCTCGTTTCTTCAGGTTACGATCTGAAGCACCTGATGAGAACCATATGCAATTCTTCGACTTACCAACGGACAGCGGATGCATCCGAGGACAATGTCCGCGACTCCACTTGCTATTCCCGTTACTATCCCAAGAGAATGACGGCCGAAGTCTTGCTGGATTCGATCGATGATGTGCTGGGTTCCAAGACGAAATTCGACAGCATGCCTCCCGGCACGCGCGCTGTACAGTTGCCCGATACCTCGTTTGCATCGTACTTCTTGACGGTCTTTGGTCGTCCCGATTCGGCGACTTCCTGCGAATGCGAACGCTCCACGGAATCTAATTTGGCTCAAAGCCTGCACCTCATGAACTCACAAGAGATGCACGCCAAACTATCCGACACCACCAACAGAATCACCCAATGGTGTGCAACTGCAGCCCTTGTTCCGGCAGCCAGTGCTCCAGCAAGCAGTGATCCAACAGCAAACGCGGCAGCGAACACAGTAACGCCATCGGAGCAAATTCGAGAATCGGCCAAGGGGAATATCGAAGAGCTCTATTTGCGAGCGCTCGGCCGGTCACCAACCGCTTCAGAGCAAACCGCCGCGATCCGTTATTTGATGGGGCGAGTTGATCGCCTGAGGGAAGCGTACGAAGACTTAGCATGGAGCATTTTGAACAGCAAAGAGTTTTTGTTTAACCACTAAAATTGCAATACGAATCGATGTCTCGATCTCGAACATTCATGATTGAATTCAATCACAGATCGAGCATAGTTGTCTGCTCTTTCTCTAGTTTCCTTTACGTCGTTATTGCTGCGAGCATCACGCCGGCTCAACCTCCGATCATCGCTGTGGATGCCATTTATCCACCCGTGTGCACGGTGGGAACTATGAGCGAAGTGCGAGTTTACGGCAAGAATATTCAAGCGGTCGATCAACTCCATTTCAGTCATCCAGGAATTTCGGCGAGTTGCAAACCAGCACCACTGCTAGCCCACGATGATGCTCCTCAATTTGAATTTGGTACGTTCGCGATCAAGATCGATGCGAGTGTGCCAACGGGAGTTTACGAAGCCCATGCTTCGGGTCGGTATGGGGTGTCGAATCCCCGATCGTTTGTTGTCGTAACAGAATCTGTCGTTCTGATCCCTGACGACGGATCTTCCGAACCGAAGAAGCTAACCGCCGGTGCCGTCTCGGTGGGCAAGTTGCGGAAACACGATCGAGTCACCTTCGCATTGAATGGCGGTTCGATCCAATCGCTCGCTTGTGCCACCCACGTTTTCGATTCGTTTGCGTTGCCGAAAGTCGTGCTCAAGAATGCGAATGGCAATACCATTCGTTCCGATCGAACTATTGATCGCAATCCAATTGCGTGGGACTCTATCCCAGTAGAAGATCTACGTTTAGAGATCTCTGACGAAATCTACCGTGGTGGAGAGACCTTTGCTTACGCCATTTGCGCCAACCCAAAGTCCGACAATCCACTCAAGAATGCCAGCCCTTATCTCCCTGCTTCGGCTCTTGGTTCGGTCGATTTACCAAATGTTCCAATCGTAGATGCGAACCGTCAGCCAAGCGAGAAAGGTCCATTGCGTGTAACGCCCCCAGTCGAGATCGTTGCGAACAATCCGCGAGATCTGTTGGTTCAATGGAATGACGGGGACGCACCGATGGAATTGCAAGTGTTTTCGAACAGCCTTGGGCACTCGACCGACTTTCGTGCGTTAGCGTATCGACCGTCTAAGGATTCCGGTGCGCTGGGTTCACCCTTCCAAACATCGGAAGACTCACCTGCTCTTGGCTCGAAAGGTGTGTTGCTTGGGAGTTTGGACCCGCGAATGAACTTTCCGAAGAAAGAAGGAAACTCGGAGACGCTCCTCTCGCTCAGCAATCTACAGACGGCCAACAGCCGAGGCATGGTGTCTCCCTTTCGAGTGAGAATCGGACCGTCAACGCCTCGTTTTGTGGCATTGGCCCATTGGACACCGTGGACAAACAATGCAGCCGTAGCATCGTTGACCGGGAGTTATTTACCGCGTGGTGGGCAATTGGGCCTTCATCTGATCGTACAACGCACGGGAGGATTTGCGGAGCCAGTCGAGTTTAGTCTCGTGGATGCACCTGCCGGGGTAACGGCCAAGCCGACGGTGATTCATCCTTCTCAGTCGGAAACCGAGATGGTCATTTATGCCTCCGAGGATGCTGCGCCGTTTGTTGGTGCATTGAAATTAGTTGCACGATCGCAATTGAACGGTCAACCTGTTGAACAGATCGTCTATACCGCTACGATCCATCAAGGAGCGACGCCTGAGCGAGGCCTGCCGCGATCACGGTTGACTCCCCAGTTGATGCTCAAAGTCAATGAACAAGATCTTGCACCTATTACGATCCAATGCAGCTCGGAAACTGCCTTAGAAGTCAAGGCGGGCGAAAAGCTCAAGCTGCCATTGGTGGCCAAGCGACGAGCGGGTGGTGAAGCGAAGTGTGTGTTACGAGCTCAGAATTTGCCATCGAAAGCTACGTTGGCGGACACCGAGTTGGCACCGAATGTATTGGAGGCGTCCCCGGAGTTGGTGACAACCAAAGAAACTCCTGCCGGTGAGTATTCGATTTGTTTCCAAGCGGAGATGCCATGGAAACTGCCGCTGCATCCCAAGTCACTTGCGAATCACGTAGCATATCGAGATAGGTTGAAGGTGAAGTTAGACGCGTCGAAGGACGAACCGTTTCGAAAAGAGCTAGAGCAATCGATTGCGACAGCCAATACACGCATCGAGCAGTTAACAAAAGAAACCGCCGCCCGCGACTTCCCAACCTTCTTCTACACCACAAGCATCCGCATCCGCGTGCTTCCGTCGCCGTAGAATCACCCTTCGCGGACTCCGCAGTGCCATGCACTTCGTGGAAGGCACTTGGAACTTGACCCTTTGGATCTTTTGTAATGGACCTAAAATGCAACGTATTCCGCCAATTGCTTTAGTCGCGTTCGGTGAGTCCGTTCGGAGTATTGCCCAAGACAGAGGTCGTGTGTTGGAGCTTTTGAAAAGCGATCTTCCTCGTGAACGCGCTGGGGCAATCGCACTTTTGGCAACTCAATTTAACGATTCAAAATCCGAAATCGTTTCCATACTGGAGCGATTTCTTAGGGCCGAGGAATCAGAGGAGCCTAGAATTCACGCAGAGCGATACCTACAGTTGCAAAAGGGTTTTGACAGGATTGGTCCATTTCGGAAGGAATTCTTAGGTTTCGCAGAAGAAGAGGTTTTGAATCGTTTCGAGGAGTCGAATGCAAATCGGAAAGCCGCGATCGCAGCTTTCACACTGGAACCAGAATGCAATTGGAAAAGTTCTGTAAAACGACAAGTTGCCCTTCTTGCGTTCACTGACAAAGAATTGGCTGTAAAGAGTTCAGGAATGAGGGCTTTAGCAACCCCCTTTTTCCGAACATCGAATGTTCAAGAGGGAAAGAGATGTGCGGAAATTGCATGCAATCAATTTGAGATCAAAGAGATGCGTATCCTTGCTGCGATGTTGGTCTACCAGATTTTTCGTCCCAAAAAGATAGAGTTGTTCGAGCCGGGCCACGAAGAGTATTCAAGGCTCGAAGATGAGTTCAATGCGAGGGTTAAGCGATTACTAAAAGAAAATCTTAGCGGAATGGATATGAGTCTTTTGAATTTCGTTCTCACGACTGATGCCTAGCTCTATCCGGCCCTCGACTATACGACCCGCATGGTTCGCAAGGGCTAGGGTCTGGTATCTAGCGAGTTGGAAGGAATCTTTGAGCGACTACAAAGTAGCTCTGACGTTTGGAGTCAGCGCAACAAGCGGCGGCAAAGAAAAACTTGGGTAGGCCAATCTTTGTCAGCCAGTCGCGATCGACTGCGAAAGTTGGCCATCAAGTTGGGGCGGTCGCGGATCGAGTTTTTATCGAACTCGACATTTGTTTGCTTGTCGTTAAAATAGAGGCTAGTGATCTTGTCTTTTTAATCGCTCAGGAGTCGATCGTGTCTCTTACTCTGCCTGCTGATATTCATCAACGAGTCCAGGCTCAACTAGCATCCGGAATGTTCACTTCGGTAGACGATGTGATTCGACAAGCAATGGACACCTTAGAGAAGCGGCAGACAGCACTTGGATCGCTCCAGAAAATGGTCAGCGTAGCAGATGACGAGATACAGGCGGGAAAATCTGGACTTTTTGATAACGAAAAAACGAAGGCGACTGTTCGGCAACGATTGAATCAAGTGGGTATTGTCGAATAATGCTGGTCGCTCGCCGAACACAATCGGCGGAAGAAGATCTTCAAGAGATCGCTACATGCCGCACGGAATTGACGTTTTGCGAATCGTCGACGGAAGCCAGGACTATCTTGCCTGGAAGCTTAGTTAGCGCGAGAGCATGGTGGATTGGTGAGCGCTTTGCACGCTTAGAGCCATCGAAAGCTACGTTAGCGGACACCGAGTTGGCATCGAATGCGTTAGAGGCTTCCCCGGAGTTGGTGACAACCAAAGAAACGCCTCCTGGTGAGTATTCGATTTGTTTCCAAGCGGAAATGCCATGGAAACTGCCGCTACATCCCGAGTCGCTTGCGAGTCACGTAGCATTGTAGCCGTTCGGGCTTCAGAACTAATGCAATGCCGGATCGTTGAGTTGGTTGCGGCGCGATCTACCTGCTCAGGTTCCCCGACGCCGCTAGCCTGATAGATCTCGAATAGGTTTCGCCTTACAATACCGCGATTTACTTCTTGGGATATTGAACCAGCCAGAACCTTCGTTAAACCCATAAATTGACAACATGATCCCCCGCAGCCATTCAAAACATATTGCCATGCAAATCGCGATGCAATGTGTGTTGTTCGTCTTTTTGTTTCCGCATGCGAACATGATTGCTTCCGATAAGCTGAATGTCCTGTTCATCATTGCCGATGATCTTACCGCGACGGCATTGTCGTGCTATGGAAATGAAGTATGCCACACGCCGAACATCGATCGACTCGCGGCGAAAGGGATGCGATTCACACGAGCGTATTGCCAAGGTGCGTACTGCGGCCCTTCACGCGCTTCGATGCTCTCGGGGTATTATCCGCACGCGACGGGCGTGCAAGGTTACAACAGTCCGCGTGCGGCAACCGGTGATCGGGCGACTTGGCCGCAAACGTTTAAAGATGCTGGCTATCACTCTGCCCGTGTGAGCAAAATATTTCACATGGGAGTACCAATTGACATCGAAAACGGAAGTAACGGGGCCGATGATGCCGCTTCGTGGTCGGAACGCTTTAACAGTGCTGGCCCAGAGTGGAAAGCAGCAGGCAAAGGCGAGACGCTGGAAGGGAATGCTGATGGTAAGAAGAGTGCAGTCGGTGGAAATACATTCGTGGTGGTAGCGGCCGACGGCGATGACTTGGTTCATGCCGATGGCAAGACAGCAGCGAAGGCATGTGAACTTATCGAGCAGCATAAGTCAGAGCCGTTCTTTCTAGCCGTTGGTTTTGTGCGACCGCATGTGCCTTTCGTCTCCCCTGCGAACTACCACACCGCATACGATTGGGAAGCCATGCGTTTGCCAGAGAAAGTGGCGAACGATTGGGACGATTTACCTAAGGCTGGCATCAACTATAAAACCAGCGAAAACATGCAGATGAACCTCGTGCAACAAAAGAAAGCGGTGGCTGGGTACTATGCGGCGGTAAGTTATATGGATGCCCAGGTTGGTAAAGTTCTGGATGCACTCGAACGAGCCGGTGCAACGGAGACGACCATGATCATTTTTACCAGCGACCATGGCTTTCATTTGGGGGAACATGATTTTTGGGCGAAAGTGAGCCTACATGAGGAATCAGCCAAAGTACCGTTGATTATGTGTGTCCCAGGCAAGTCAGCCGGAGTGAGCAATTCCTTCGTCGAGTTGCTAGACCTGTACCCCACCACCGCCAAGCTCTGTGGACTCGAAGTTCCGACCCGTTTGCAAGGGAAAGATATCAGTCCCATCTTGGATAACCCCCAACAAAGCATTCGCAATACCGCCTTTTGCGTCTCCCAAAATGGAAATGCTTTGCTGCTGCGAAACGAGCGTTGGGCTTACATTCAATATGGAGAAGATGCCGCCGATGGCAACGAACTCTACGATATGCAAGCCGACCCGCAGCAGTATCACAATCTGGCCAAGTCCCCTCAGTACGCGGAAGTTGTCGCAGATTTCAAACTGCAAATCACCCGAAAACTCGCCGAGATTCGCAAGAACGATTTGCCTCCCTTGCCACCGCGAACCAAAAAATCCAAGGCCGCTTCACAATCATGAATTGTTCCATGAATTGCTCTATGAATAGACTCGCTCTACCGTTGCTGCTCTGCTGTTTCGTTGCTTCGCTCGATGGCTTATCTCCATTGCGAGCAGAAGATCAGCGGCCTCATTTCGTGTTCATAGCGGTCGATGATCTCAACGATTGGATCGGATGTATGGGAGGCCATCCTCAAGCGAAAACACCTAACATCGATCGACTCGCGCAGCGCGGCATCCTGTTCACGAATGCTCACTGTGCTGCACCGGTTTGCTTGGCTTCCCGCACGGCGGTCCTTTCAGGTCGTTATCCGCAAACCACTGGTGTGCTGAGCAATTGGGGTGCAGAGCGTGGAAAAGCACCGCCGAAGGCACAGCAGTTGCCAGTGAGACTCGCGGCGAATGGCTATGCGACGCTGGGAGCAGGCAAGATCTTTCATGGATCGGGAACTCCCTTCTTTCAAGACTATTTTGATACGGAACAGCGCTGGAGCCCCTTCACCTCCGAGCAGGTAAAATACACGGCACAAGAGCAAGCCAGTAAGGGGACGGATCATCCGCGCCATCGGATTCAAGCAGGTCCTGGGCAGCGGGATTGGGTCCTGCCACTCAATGGCTTGCCAAGCGAGCGCAATGCCGACACCAACGACGGCGAATCTTTTGATTGGGGGCCAACTCAAGTTTCCGATGAGGAGTTCGGAGATACTCGAATTACCAGTTGGGCCATGAGCAAACTCGCAGAGCCACGCAAAGAGCCATTGTTTTTGGGTGTAGGCTATTATCGTCCTCACATTCCGTTGTTCGCTCCTCAACAAGATTTCCAAGATTGTCCGCCTGTTCAAGACCTTCGTTTGCCCAACGTCGACGAGCATGATTTAAATGACCTCGGACCCGTCGGGCAGAAGGTTGCTTTAGACGCAATCACGGCGGGTACGCATTCGCTGGTAGTGAAACATCAGCAATGGCAATCCGCCGCGTTGGCTTACTTGGCGTGTATCACGTATGTTGATCGCCAAGTGGGGCGACTTATGCAAGCGCTCGATGAATCGACGTATGCTGAGAACACCTGGATCATTTTGTGGAGCGATCATGGTTGGCACTTGGGCGAGAAACAACACTGGGGTAAATGGACTCCTTGGCGACAGTCGACCCGTGTGCCGCTGATTATTGTCCCCCCGCGAAACCAGCAAGCGATTCGTGGCGCAACCTGTGCGGAAGCGGTGAGCTTGGTCGATGTGTATCCGACACTATTGGAAATCGCAGGCATCGCTCCTGCTTCGCATGCACAAGGTGCATCACTTGTGCCGCTGCTGAAAGCACCTGAACAGCAGACCGAGCGTGCGGTACTCACTACTGTTGGCGCAGGCAATTACGCATTGAGTACACGTGATTGGCGATACATTCGCTACAGCACGGGCGAGGAAGAACTCTACGACATTGCCACCGATCCGCACGAATGGACCAACCTTGTGCAAAAAGCTCAGTTCAAAGACAAACGAATTGAACTTCAACAGAAACTCGATGCCACGATCATCGGGCGTAGGTAACACACCCCAATACGCCAACGGCGTTAGATTCCAAAGCCCAGGGTCGCGGCCTTGCCGCGCACCCTGGGTAAGCTGCGGCAAATCCCAAGATCCGATCCGAACGAAGCCGAAGTGACATTTTCTTGATTTTCTCTGAAAGATCTTTGTCTTAGGCGACTACCTGTTGGAAACGCTTCGTTTTCAACAGGTAGTCGACATGCTTTGGTTCAATTTGAAACTCACAATTTTCTTGACTCGAATCGCATTTTCGGGCTGTATCTGCTTAGTCGAAGAGTCATGGCAATGCTTACGCATTGTTCTTGACAAAGCCATGCGCCTTGGATTGCGAAAAGTGTATCTGTTCGAATCGGCTGAGAGGGCGTACCGATGATAAATGCCATTACCAAATCGATGAAAATCGAGCCTCAAACGCGGCGTCTGCTTTGCGGTACTGGCGCCGAAAAAGCAATGCGATTCCTCACGTCCGTAGTCTTGATAGCGTCGCTTTGCGGACTTGGAGTTCTCTATTGGACGACCAGCTCCCAGCCGAAAAATTTTATGTCACTGATCATTCGAGAATCCGATACTGAAGAATCACGCGCCGTGGCCATCGACACTTGGCGAACGCAATACATACCAACCAACACGCAACCTTTCTTGGGTAACCGATCACCGTTGGTCCGTTACAAACTTGATGCACAATTGGCTTCACTTCCAGCTTCTGAGCGCGGGTGGATGTTTGCGGAAGATCCGCAGGAAAAGCCTGCCACATTCAAAAAGCGACTCTATGATCTAAATGTGGGTATTGAGAGATTCTCCCGAGACTATTGGTCCCGCGTTTGGTTCACTATGGAGTTTTTGGTGTTAGTGGCTGTGGCCAGCATCTTGAACTTGATCTTCCCGAGAATCCTGCCGAGTCTCATTTTGTTGGTTTCAGCAGGCGTTCCCACATTTATTCATCTTGAGGTTTGGTCAAGAGGGGGCGATGAAGGGGCATCTCCGTTTTGGTTTCTACCAAGTCTTGTCATCATCATAGTGATAGGTGGCTTAGCTATTTATCGCTGGTGGGTTGCTCCCGCCCCCGCGGAAGTCACGCAAAACTGGAACAAGCTTTGGCTCGGATTATTGCTAACGAGCATTGGGGTTGGAGCGTTTATCGCGTTGTTCTTGTGGGGCGGAAGAGTGCGTACGAATGGACTGGCCGGTATCGGATTGAGCTTCGGCTGGGGAGTCTATCTCGTTGTCGTTCACGGTAGCAAGTTGATTCGTTCGCTTTTCTCAAAATCACATTCGTCCAGGCAGTCCAATTCAGGTCAAATAGTAGAGATATGAAAGTTATCAATAGCATTGTTGTTGTAGTATTGTTGCTCTTCACGGGATGCTCGCGAACAACCATGCGGGAGATCGGGGAGAAACACAAAAATGAAATCGAAGCTGTGCTAGCTGAATTGCGTGATTTGGCTGAATCGATTCCACAAATGGATTTTGATCCCGAGAGTAAGCAGCTTGACATTGAGCCTTACATGCATGTGGCAGATCTCATGTCCAATACGATCATGGGTTCAAAAGACAATTTCTTGGGAATCACCAAGCGAACGGATGACCCGACTTACTTCGATATGTACACGTTCGCTTACAGAGGATTGTTGGAGGATCGATTCAGGGCAATGCCCGGCGAACCGACCTTTGAAGCAGAAATCAAAGCGTTTCTCGATCTTCGCTACGCGATTGTCTACCATCCGGTCGACTACCGCGACGCGGTAATCACCGAAAAGGAGTTTCTCATTGACCCGTTGAAGATGGTCGTTGCGATGTACGATCGACATGCCAAAAAGTGGCTTTTTGCAAAGTCATTTATTCTCGAACCCCCGACGAAAATCAACGTCTCATATCGCGAAGGGCAAAAGCAATCGAACGCCGAGTTTGAGTTGAAAAACTTCTTTGTTGAGACTGTTAAACCGCAAATCGCTCAGTACATCGAAAGCCAATTCAGTAGCACGATTGAGTTCGATCACGACGCTTATCGTCGGGACGGAACCCGTCGGCTGCCTTTCTAACAAAAGTCGGATCGTCGCAATCGAGCACTGAAGACACAGACGACCAAAGTCACGGTTTGACTGTAGCTTGGTACCATTGTCCGACCATTGTCCCGAGCTAATGGATTTTGCAAGAAGTCATTGACGGCCGGGACCATTGTCGACAAAAGTCCCAGCCTACCTCGACTTTTGACGGCTATTTTAGGGCTTCCAGCCTGTGCCCCCCAACCAACTACTGGCTGGAAGCTATGCTACGTTGGTAGATGAAAATTCGAAGGTCGTTTTTAAGTAGATTCTTGATTGTCAACTCGATGCAGAAAGTAGTGTTATGTTTTTGAATCGACGAACCTTTACAGCGAGTGTTGGAGCGGTGGCTGGCTTGTCGCAACTCATTCCTATCGGGCGAGCCAATGCGAATGCATCAACTCCGCTCTTTGTGGCAACTTGGAACTTTGGATTGGCATCGTGTCGAAAGTCACTCGAAGTTTTGCAACAAAGCGGTTCACTCTTGGATGCCGTCGAGTTAGGGATCCAGGTTGCGGAAGCCGATCTGAAAAACGACTCGGTCGGCGTGGGTGGGGCACCCAATGCAGATGGTGTGGTGCAATTGGATGCTTGCTTCATGGATGGCGCGACCCATCGTGCAGGTTCTGTCGCGGGATTGGAAAACTATCCGCATCCTATCTCGGTCGCGCGACGTGTGATGGAAAAAACAAAGCACGTGCTTCTGGTCGGCGATGGTGCGGCTGCGTTCGCCCAATCGCAAGGGTTCAAAAAACAAGAGCTACTCACGGAAGAGCAAAAGAAGAAATGGGAAGCATGGAAGTCCAAACAGCCCGCACCTGGCGCAGCACCGCCGAACCATGATACGATCGCCTTGGTCGGTTTGGATGCCAACGGTCATCTCGCTGGCGGTTGTTCCACCAGTGGATTGGCGTACAAACTGGCCGGTCGTGTTGGAGATAGCCCAATCCTCGGAGGCGGACTCTATGTCGACGGCGAAGTAGGAGCGGCGGGCGCAACGGGGATTGGCGAGAATATCATGCGTTCGTGTGGAACATTTCTCATTGTTGAGTTTATGCGTAATGGGATGGAGCCAACGCAAGCGTGCAAGGCGGCCATTGACCGAATTGCAAAATCGGAACGAAAACCTATCTCCGAATTGCACATCAATTTCTTGGCGATCGACAAGAAAGGTCGATGGGGTGGGGCTGGCACCGACAATAGCTACGAGATTGCAGTCGTGACATCGAATTCCGCAACCTTAGAAAAACCGTTCCTCGTGAAGTAAGTCCCGTTGTGGCTTGCGTTGAATGTTGATTAGCTTCGATTTTATTGATTTGTCCGTGTTCATATTGTTTGAATCTTGATGCGGAGCGTCAGGCTCCAGGCTACTACGCTGCTCGCCAACGTAGGGCCGTAGCCGTCACCAGACATTGCACCGATGTATGCAGACGCCACCACGCTGCTTGCCAGCGTGGAGCGATGGTCAGGTTGTCGTGCATCTGACCAGCATCCTACGTTGACAAGCAACGCAGTGATGTACACCCTCGCCTTGACGCGGCTGGTTTCCGCTATCGTCCCACGTTGACAAGCAACGTGGTAACGCCACTGCGGTTAGAGCATCGTGGTAACTCCCCTACGAATCACGACAGCAGTCGTTGGATCAATGGTATCAGTTGCGATTGAGCGCGTTGGGACCAATCAAGAACTTCACTGTGCTCAGTTTTCGTTGGCGCATCAGGCTTGGCAACATTCGTGACAATCGAAAAGGCGAGGGTGCGCATCCCAAGTTGATTGGCAAGTGCGACTTCCGGGACCGTGCTCATGCCGACCATATCCGCTCCCAGTTTCGTAAACATCCGATACTCCGCACGCGTTTCATACGTTGGACCGAGCGTTGCGAGATAAGTGCCGGTTGCCAAAGCGAACCCAAGCTCGATGGCGATCGCTTGAGCTTCGGCGATCAACTGGGAGTCGTAGGGATTCGCATGACGATAAAGTTGGCCAGCTTCCAAACTGTCATGTCGCCATTCTTCAGCGAGGAACGGGGACCTCTGCATTCGGTCGATATGGTTGTCGATCGCAACCACTTGTCCGCTCACGAATCGAGGATTGATGCCACCCGAGGCATTGGAAACGATGAGCGTCTTGCAACCAAGCGTGTGCAAGCATCGAAGTGGGAATGTGGCTTGTTGCGGAGACCAGCCTTCGTAGAGATGAGCGCGACCTGCTAACGCCGCAACGGGTGTGTTGCCGATTCTTCCCAAGACCAAATTTCCGGCATGGCCAGCGACGTGCGAGGTCGGAAAGTTTGGGATGCTCGCGTAGGGCAAGACTGTAGCGTCCTGGATTTTGTCGGCCAAAGCCCCCAGTCCGCTTCCCAAAATGAGGGCGGTTTCGGGGAAGAAACCAGGGCGACGCTCCCGAATTTGCGAGACGGATTGTGAAACAGCGTCGACCGAAAACGGTTTTTGTAGGGATTTCACGTTGTTTCTCCGGAAAAAAGGTCAAATCGAAACACGTCTGACCGCCGCCAGCGTTGGTTTTGGGGTTGTGAAAAGGCAGGACTTTACCATACTTTTCCGACCAATTCATGAAATTAGGTTGAGCCAACCTCGCGATGTTAGCGAGAGCACGCGGCCACGGTTATCCAGTGGCCGTTTGGTTTTTCGGTGTTAGAGATTTTTGCAAAAGCTCTTTTCGCTAAATCCGCATCGCACAAATCACAGGACTCGACCGCCCGTAGACCTTTTGTCGTGACGAGTATAGCTCGGCACAGGAGACGAAAAGATGGCACGTTACACAGGGCCTAAAGCCCGGATTAATCGACGCTTCGGCGCCCAGCTCTATGAGAGCGCAGGTTGCATGCGAGCTTACGAGAAGAGAAGCGAACAACCACCAGGGATGCACCCGAAAGCACGCCGTACCAGTAACTACGGTACCGCGTTGTCCGAAAAGCAAAAGATCAAGTACTACTATGGCCTAGGCGAGCGACAACTACGTCGGTACTTCGATGACGCAGTACGCAAAAAAGGGAATACGGGTGAGACACTGCTTTTGATTTGCGAGCGTCGACTCGACAACATCATTCGCCGTGTTGGATTGGCAAAGACTCGTCCGCAAGCGCGTCAAGGAATCGTACACGGTCACTTCAAGATCAACGGTGTGAAGGTATCCAGTCCTTCGTACATGTTGCGTCCTGGAGACGTCATCGAAATCCGTGCGAACGAAGCGATTCGCAATTTGTATCGCGGAATTATCGCCAACAACTCGCCAGTCCCATTAGACTGGGTATCGCTCGATAGCGAAGGTTTGAAGGCTACGGTTTTAGGTCAACCTGGTCCGAGTGACATCTCGTTGCCAGTGAATGCTAACATCGTGGTCGAATTCTTGTCTCGATAGTCGATCTCGAGATAAACAATCTCGAAGCAGACCAACGGGGCGCCGTGTTTCCTTTGATTTAGTGGACTGTTGCGCATGCACGCACCTGTGGTTGTTTTAGGTGGTGGACCTGGTGGATATGCAGCGGCCTTCTTGGCCGCTGACGAAGGCCTAGAAGTCATCCTTGTTGAAGCAGAGTCTCGTCTCGGCGGGACCTGTTTGCTACGAGGATGTATCCCCTCCAAAGCTCTTTTGCATGTCGCAAAAGTAATTAGCGAGGTACACGAACTGACCGACGAATGGGGCGTGGAATACAACGCTCCGAAAATCGATATCGATAAAGTTCGAGCTCGCAAAGACAAGGTGATTGAAACTTTGACCGGCGGGCTTGGACAGTTGTCGAAGCGTCGCAACGTCAAAGTAATCAAAGCGCGTGGCAAATTTGAGAACTCCACCACGCTGCTATTGGAGGGTGATGATCCTTCGATACCTGAAGGTGGAAAGATCACTTTCGACTATTGTGTCGTGGCGACAGGTAGTGTTCCTGCAATGCCCCCTTCTTTCAATATTGGTTCCTCGAGAGTCATGGATTCGACAGGCGCTCTGCTGTTGCAAGATGTTCCGCAAAAGTTTTTAGTGATCGGCGGTGGTTATATCGGTCTAGAGATGGGAACGGTTTATGCCCATCTAGGTTCTAAAGTTTCGGTCGTGGAAATGACAGAAGGGTTGTTGCCAGGCGCGGACCGCGATCTGGTCAAGCCTCTCCATAACCGATTGAAAAAGCTTTTCGAAGATCGCATCTACCTCAATACAAAAGTGGGATCGATTGCAGAAATCGACAACCAAATCGAAGTCACCTTTGAAGGCCCCGGCAAATTTGGCCACGAGCGTTTCGATAGAGTGCTGGTCAGTGTTGGGCGAAGGCCTGTAACGCAAGGATTGGGCCTAGAGAACACCGCAGCACAAGTAAACCAACGCGGCTTCATCGTATGCGACAAGCAACAGCGCACGACAGACCCGCATATCTTTGCGATCGGCGACGTGGCGGGTGATCCTATGTTGGCACACAAGGCGAGTCACGAAGCGAAGGTCGCGATCGAAGTCATTCTAGGCCGCAATGTAACGTTTGATAAAGCAGCAATCCCTGCGGTTGTATTTACTGATCCTGAAATCGCTTGGGCCGGTCTGACCGACGATCAAGCGAAGAAAGAAAATCGCAACGTCAATATTGAAGTTTATCCGTGGGCCGCGAGCGGTCGAGCTCAATCGCTTGGTCGCACCGAAGGCTTTACAAAGTGGCTTGTCGATCCAGAAACGCATCGAGTTCTTGGATGCGGAATCGTAGGACCGGGGGCAGGCGAGTTGATCGCTGAAGCGGTCTTAGCGATCGAGATGGGTTGTGAAGTTAGAGATATCACAGAATCGATTCACCCGCACCCAACGCTTAGCGAGACATTGATGAACGCAGGTGAAGTGCACTTCGGAACAGCAACCGAAATCTACAAACCCAAGAAGCACTAAGGTAGTGGTTCGCTCCGCGAACCATCTTCTGCACTCCATCCCCAACACCACAATAAACGTCCCAGAGTCCGGCATCATTCGCAATGGCACAAACCCTCATTGAGTCAACAGATCGCTTAGATGTGATTGTTGTCGGTGCTCATCCGGACGATGTTGAGATCGCGTGTGGTGGAACGATCGCATCGATGGTCGATGCAGGCTATAAGGTTGGGATCATCGACTTGACGGATGGTGAGCCCACACCGAACAGCCCTGGACCGGAGGTGCGATTAGTCGAAGCTAGGTCTGCTGGCGAGATATTGGGGGTTCAGGTTCGCAAAGTTTTACCGTTAACGAATCGTCGATTGATGGACGGTTTTGATGAGAGAGTTCTTTTGGCCCGCGAGTTCCGACGTTATCGACCGAGGATGGTGATAGGGTTTGGGAGTAAGACGCCGCTCGCGTCTCCGGATCATTATCAAGCGATGCAGATAACGGATGCAGCGATTTTTTATTCGCGGTTGACCAAGTGGGATGAGCATTTCGAAGGTTTGCCGGTCCACACGATCGAGAAGCAACTCTATTTTCGGCTGCAGTTTGAGCCATCGCCGATCGTCGGTTTTGACAATCAGATCACGGTGGATATTTCGCAGACGCTAGAGAAGAAGATAGCGAGTGTTGCCTGTTACAAGACACAATTTCCCCCAGCCAAGGCATACATATTTGACCGGGTTCGAGGTTTAGCCATAGCGGCGGGTGCTGCGATTGGAGTATCGGCGGGGGAGGTCTTTTGTTCGGTAAGACCGTTGAGCACTTCTGACTTGTGCAAGAGCATGGGTTTGGCTTGACAGTTATCGGGTCAGCCTTTAAGTTTTTGATTATGTTTGGTCGAAGTTCCAGCCTTTGGTGTGTGAAACAGATCAAACATCGTCCGGGGGTATAGCTCAGTTGGGAGAGCGCTTGCATGGCATGCAAGAGGTCTGGGGTTCAAGTCCCCATACCTCCATTACCGAGACCACGATTTCGCAGGGGATCGTGGTTTTTTGTTGGTCTGGTCGCGAGAATCAATCGGCGTTGGATACGCTACTCGATGTAAAAAGGACTGGTTAGTATCCACGCTTGTGGACTGTCCAAACCATCAAGCCACAGTTCAACTCGGTACACGCCGGATTGTCTAATTTCGAATTTGAAATCGCTTCCGGTAGAGGACTCTTCTGTCACGCCATTGCGTTTGAGAACCCACTTTGCTGGCAATGGAGATTTGCCAACCAAACGGATGGGGCCTTTGGCAAGTGCTATCTGGCTCCCGATCTCATGGCGGTTTTCGCAGGAGCCCGTTTGCTGCCTCGCTGCCAGCGTGAATCCTTGGGCGTCAGCGAGCCAGTCAAAGGCAACAAACGTGCGACCGTTCTCCAATGCGTTCCAAACCGCTGGTTGTGAAAGCTTCTCCACCAGGAGATAGGTGCCAGCATGGCGTAAGCTGTACTCGTACAGGTCCATTTGGACTTTGAAGATCGTATCCCCCGCAACCGCGTTCGCAGGAACACTGAGCAGGGCTTCAACTCCAACGCGAGGTAGCTTCACCAGT
Organism: Pirellula sp.; assembly: GCA_021300155.1. Taxonomy (GTDB): domain Bacteria; phylum Planctomycetota; class Planctomycetia; order Pirellulales; family Pirellulaceae; genus JBKCUI01. The sequence continues at coordinate 3,244 of JAJTID010000161.1, read as the reverse complement.
TCCTCTTCAAGTGCATCGACCACCACAATCGATGTCGCGTCAGCACCGATCCGTAACTGTACGCCAATGTTTTCATGCGCATCATTGGCAGCAATACCAGCGTGTGGGTGCAACAGGCACAATTCATCATAGCGTCGCAGATAGTCGTCAGGATAAGACTGCAACGCTGAAAATACTTCCTGCGGATAGTCCTTCAATAGAGATGCGATCCGAACGAACCACAAAGGATTCTTCATCGCCTTGATCAAGTTGACTTGCTTTTTGAAGTCAGCGTGTGTGTTGTAGATCTCCGTTCCCGTAAGGCCTGCAATTTGCCAATCCATCCGCTCTTCCAAATGGGACAGAAAGACATGACCACCTCGCCCGCGAACGATCGAGGTGAGTTCTTGAGATTCGGCTGTGGCAAATGGTGTAAGGCTCAATGTGGGATAGATGAGCATTCCTTTCATTTCGGCCCCTGGGATGCAGAGGACTCCGTCGATGATTCCCTGGTGGCCGTCGACGAAGAAATCCTTTTCTTGCGACGGGTGTTCGGTGAACATTAGGACTTCTGTTTTGGCCCGCTTCGCAGCGGCGACAATGTTACCAATCTTGCCTCGACTGTCGTGGGAAAGTTCCGAATGGACATGGAAGTTAACGCGAACCGTGGTGAGTGGACCAGATTGAGGTGGTGGATTGCGTTCTGTTTGGTAGCGATGGATCACTTCCCGCATCCGTCGCAAGTTAGCTTCGGTTAACTTCTCCATCGCATCTTCCCCAACGCACACCGAAAGGGGCAATGAGGTAAGGCAACAGAATAGGACGCAGCAGGCTATAGTGATCTTCTTTATGGGAAGCGTATTGAAGATAACTTTCTGGATGCATCGAAGCGTAGTTCCAAAACGGAGTATTTCGTAGCTCATTCAAGATCCATGACTATTCATCCGTGTGGTTCTATTTAATTGTTCCAGCCTATGACGTGCGACGTCTTGGAACGCTTTGATGCAGATTCTAGCCTGGAAACCGCAGGCCAGGTACACCGATAACGAAGCAACGAGCAGTGATTCAGGCCGGTTCCTCTATTCCGACGACCGTAAAGCATTAGCAACTCCACTGGCTGACGAATCCAACAGCTTGAGCGGCAACGAACCCGGCTGATATTTGACCTCTCCTTTTCGATAACTCGGTTTCCACTTCGATAACTCGGTTTACTGTGAAGCCTACCTGCAAATTGCTGTTTTTCATCTTCGCGCTGTTCATTCTGATGCGTTAGAGGCGATTTTATGAGTTCTATGTCGCGTCGCCTCCGAGAGGGATGGCCACGCTTCGGTGATGTCGGCTAAGCGATAAAAAATGGTTCACCACTGAGGCCTCTTTGCTAGCTAAGACCAGACCGGCCCGTCAGTCTCCCTTGCCGCAGGAACGCGAATCGTAGATGCTCCAGCCCTTTCGCTGGTTAACGTTGGCTAAGGCCGCCTCGAAGATTGAACTTGGTATGGCTTGATGGGAGTTCGTTTCTTTGCCATTAAAAACCGGTACTCGATTGTTCGTTAAGTGTTCTTTTCGGAGGCGACGCCTTTTTCTTGGGCTGATTGCTGTTTCATGTGCTCTCTCGAGCTGCGTTGGTTGTGTCCAGAGTACTTATCGGTATGGAATATCCAACGAACATTTGGTAGCTAGTCTTCCACAAACCCCAAATGTGATATCGGTTGGTGGCGAGCACCCGAATATCGATCGATTGGAGAAGGTAGTTCAGTACCCTCGAAACGTAGTTCGAAAATGGTTTCCATCCAAAGATCCATTCGAACAATTGCCCATCGAGGAGCGACGGCAGATTGCAATGACGGTAGCATCGAACTATCTCGACAACAACAGTCTAAAAGGTTTATTCATTGACGTTCGTGAATACGACCCTGGCCAGCAGTGGCAACGTCTTGTCGATAACAATCGGGTTTCGCCGATTTGGAAGTACACATTGGGGTCAGCCTACCACCTAGGATACTCAATCCTGCCGGGTAGGGCATTCGGATACGATCGATACGATCCCTTTACCAATACACTTTCGATCAATTCCACCCGTCCAAGTAGTGCGCTGTTCACAGCGGGCTACGTAAAGAAGATCTATGATCAGCGATACCCTGGTACTTACGTGGCGGCAAATTTTTTACCGATCATGCCTCTCATTCGAGATACATCCATCGCGAATGACGTGCTTACGTATTCGCATGTACAACTGGAATGGCGACTCAAGCAAGAACTTTATCCGTTGGTCTATGGTCGATTGGGTGGAGATGTCGTATCTCAAGCGACGTCGTTGATTCCATCCATGGCCTACATGCCATTTTACATGTCGCCGCTTCTAACCCGCGCTGGCCGAGTCACAGGTAGAGTTGCCGGAACTGCAATCGCCGATCTGGAGGAGAAGAAGCAAAACGAACTGCAAAGTTCCGTTCACATCCCCGGCAATTCTGTGTTTCAAGTTGACTGACTCGTTTCATCGGTGGAGCCTCCTAACCGAGGCGAAGCAAGGATACGCGTACATGCAAGTAGTCGAGGCTCGACCATGGAAGATTACATCACATTTTTCCGAAACAATTTATTGGAGATTTAAAAATGGAAAACGAGTTAGGTGAAACCATTGCTTTAGTACCATTAGCTAGCGTGAAGTCAGAGTTCCTCTCGGATATGAAAAAGGCCTATCCCGAGGTATCGATTGAGTTAGTTGACGACCACGTTCGAGTTAGCGCTACAGGTTCCGGTTCAGAAGAAATCGTCAACCAAATCCTTGATGATCTAGTTATCGATTCATCTACCAATCAGTTAGATGACTTCAAAAACGAAGACGACATCGTTGAACGATACTTTGGCCCCGTATGTAAGTCCTTGTTCGAAAAAGATCTTGCTTCAACGAATCGAATGATTTCGACCATCGTCCAACATGCCTCGATCAAAGTCGAACCATGCGGCAATGAGGACATAGCATGGTGCTGTTGACGTTTACCAATGATGAGTCTGCGAGTGAAGCAATTGATCGTTTTGTTTCTGAGCTCATCCAAAGATACTAGTTGTTACGGACCGAATTGTTGTCGTAGTTTTGGCCGAATTGTGACGGGGGGCAAGGAACAAAAAAGAACAACAAAGGACAGCGACGGTCTTAATCATTGGCAATTGCTGATTCAAAAATATTTTGAATTCCTTTCTGGTTTGGTGTCTTGGGTAGGTGATGTTTGGATTTTTTGAGGCATAGCGCCGGTGTTCAAAGGCT
>JAJTID010000130.1 GCA_021300155.1 Pirellula sp. | reverse complement strand
GGACTTGCCTTCGGGAATGAAGACAACCTTGTCGGCGTTGGCACCGAGCGAAGCTTGCCAGGGGAAACCGTTCTCGCTGGTGGCGATTACTTCCTGAGCTGTGTTGCCTACCCCCGAGATCACGCCTGCGACTTCAAGCCGCGAATCGCCGACCATGATGTCGTCGGTATGACCGACGATACTGGCTCGATCGTGGTCCTTGAGAATGGGACGCGACTTGCGAGTCACTCGCATGCCTGCCAAGTCCACAACCACAGGGTAGGGCCAGCCACCAAGACGCATCGCGCCACCGGTGTACGCAACCATCGAGAACTTGCGTAGCGCGGGCTTGCCTTCTTCGGCAGCCTCAGCGGCTTGCAAGTTGATCGAACTAGCATCGTCACAAACGATTCGCAGGGAACTGGGTACCGACTCGGCATCCAACTCACTGCCCATGCCTTTATTGGGCATGTTCGACTGCAATATCTTCGTCATCCGTTACCTCTCCAGGAGAAAGTGAAGTTGAATCGGTCGCGAGTCCGAGCTCACGCATGAGCGAGATCTCTTTCGCGCGTTGTTTAAGTTCCGCCTCCCAATCACGCCCCTGCCGCGCGTATTCATGGGCCAGAGTTGTCGTATGATTGGCGAGGCGGATTTTCTGGGCATTGGCTTCTTTGGCTGGGTCGACATGCTCATGTCCGTCCCAGAACCATTGATGCTCGAACGACGAGTCGAGAGTGCGAAGCGAATTAGGCAGATAGCCTTCGATGAGAATCGCTTCACGCAACCATGCATACAGAATGCGATCAAGAACTGTGCGAGCCATTTGAGACTGCTCGACACGGATCGACTTGAAGTAGGTTTGATGATCGAGTCGCCCTGAGGCATAGTTGTAGCCGGAGCTATTGCCAGCAGCGACATTGAACGGCATGTTCAAACAACGTGCGATTTCGTTGAGAATCTCGCGTTTGAACTCGGCGTAGGTTGTGGCTGGTTGCTCCGCGTGCAGTATGGTGTTTAGTTTTTAACCCCCTTCGCTTGCAAAATCTTGCCACAGGAGTTGCGACTGCCCCTCTGGGGTGCTACCCTTAAGTCCTCAGCAAGCCCTATTAATCTATGAGGAGTTAAGCGATGGCAACAAACGTAGAGCAATTTGATAGCTACTTGGTCGATTTCGAGAAACGTCTTGTTGAGCACGGATTGTTGCTTCATGAGCACCAAGTGCTTATGGCTTTAAGGCAACGTGAGTTTCAAGACGCATTGCGAGAGAAGCTCAACGAGGCCTTTACGCTCACCGCCGTTGTACGAGTTTATTACACTCAGGCGGTGTCATTGATAGAAGTTCTTGCAAGATTCCGAAAGGGCGAAGGGGTTGCAGAGAAACACACAGCGGTTCTTGCAACACTCAAAGCAACAACATTTGAAGTCGTATCAATTGCCAAGTCATTCGAGGAACCAAGCGAACTGGCCCCTGAGGGTACCACGTTAGTGCCGTTCACAATGTCGAATCCAACAGACATTGAGGCAGTAGGTCGCGGTAACGTAATGAGTAAAATTGAAGCGCTGGAGTTGAAACGTGCCGCTTATTTGAACGAAATCATCGGTGAAGACGGAAAACGTCGACTGGCGTTCGCACCGACTAATTGTAGTAGCTGCAATCCATCCTCCTCCGAGACGTCGTATCAGAGTCAGTACACAACCGGTACTGGTGGAAATACTTATCCTGACTATAAGACCGATACAAAGCAAGACGACACGACCGACTGTCATACTGACGTAAGCGACGATCAGAATAATAGCTAACCAATGAAGCCAGTTGTTTTGATCATTTCTCCGACGGACGACGTGCACGCATGTGCTGTGCTGTCGTTCCTTCAAAAGCACCATGGGGAAGTAGATTCTTACATTTGGGATACGGGCTGCAAATCAGACTACCCAAGAATTAATTTTGCTGACGACGGATATGAAATCTTCGTTGAGGATCGTTGGATCAATGGCAATGAAGTTGGGGCAGTCTGGTGGAGAAGGCCAAAAGCCGTGCAGATTCCAAAACCAATCGTCGACCCTCAAGCAAAAAAACACGTAGTCGGTTCTCATGGAATACTCTTAGATGCATTCATCGCGTCACTTGGAGGAAAGTGTATTAACGAGTATTCGGCCAGCAACTTCGCTGACCTGAAACCGAATCAATTAGTCATTGCTAAGTCAGTAGGTCTATTAACACCAAGCACGCTTATTTCAAATAACTACAAAAAAATTGCCGCTTTTGCTGACGCGCATGGCGAAATCGTCGTTAAGCCTCTAGGTGAAATGCTTGGGTGTTTTCCAGCCGCAAGGATTGTGAATTGTGACGACTTAAGTAACGCTGTGGAATCTATTGAGGTATGCCCTTCCATCTATCAGGAAGCGATTCTCGATGCAGTGGATATTCGTGTGACGATAGTTGGAAAACAGATTTTTAGCGCCAGAATAAAGAAGAACAACGAGTATGCTGATGCACATGTCGATTGGCGTTTGGACGCAACAAGTGAATGCATACCACATGAGTTGGCGCCGGAGACTAATGAGAAGCTAATCGCTTTGATGAACAGCTTGAATCTTAAGTATGCGGCAATTGATTTGCGATTGAAATCCGATGGAACCACTTGGTTTCTCGAAGTAAATACTGCAGGTCAATATCTTTGGGTTGAGGTAGACACTAGACTGCCAATCTCGGCGAGTATCGCCGAACTCTTAGCGGATGTAGCGACTCAAGATCAGAAGCTGACGGAGCTCATGTCTTTACCCAACCGCCTTGATGCCCGATCTTCTTGATTAGCCCTGCTGCCTCCGCTCTACGGATGTGGTATGCGGCGTGGGAGGCGTCGGTGGTGCTGATGTGCTGGCAGATCTCTTTGAGATGCAAGGGCTGTTTCGACTGGCGGATTAGGTCGGCTATCTCACGCCAGATCTTGCGGCGTCCGATGGCGGCGTCTGGAATGATGATTGGCTTGATGGCTAGCGATTCGTGAAGCTGCAATGTGCCGACCAACTCGGGATGCTCGATGTCGCCGGTCTGGGCCGTGCGAGACTCGATAGTGATCGATGCTACGGTTAGTGATATAGCGTGAGCTAGCTTCACGCGGTCGGCGTTGTGCAAGCGTTCGACCAGTGCACCGTATTGCTGAATCACATCGATGGCTTCGGGCAACGGTTCCAAATGCTTGTTGGCGTTCTCGATGCGTTCGATGATCGCGGACTCTTCTTCACGCCATTGGTTGAGCAGCTTGGAGATCGCTGCAAAGTCCTCGCGTTCGGCCAACGCTAAGTTCTCGCTGCCACGCTCGATCTTTTGACGCAATGCTGCGAGCTTGCGTTCGTCGCTAGATACCTGCTTGGATCGCTTGGTCTTGGTGCGATTGATGGTGGCTTTGATTCGTTCTGCGGCTTTCGTCGATAAGAGGAACTCACGCATGGTCTTGATGACGAATGCCTCCAGGCGATCAACGCGCGCGGCCGGATGCGGGCAATCGGCATCGTAACCAGGTGCAAGCGGCGCGTTGCAGCATTGATAGAAGAGCTGCGGTGACTTGCCTCGGCTCTTGCGTTCGACTCCATGCATTCGATTTTCACAGTGGCCACAGCGAACCAAGCCGCTCAGTAGATACTTGCCCGATGCAGCGCGGCGATGCTTTGACTTGCGGCGATCCAATATCGCTTGGACCGCATGGAATAGATCGGGATCGATGATCGCTTCGTGTGCGTCGTCGACAAAGATCAATCCTTCATCGTCCAAGCGACAGAACTTGGCTCGCGAGTACTTGCCGACTCGCAAGATGCCTGCGTAAGCCGGATTGCGAAGCATGCCGATAACCGAGTTGAACGTGAACGCTTTGTCGGCTGCGGTTCGGAGGTCTCGTTCATTCAAGCCACGCACAACGTAGCCAATCGATTCACCGGACTGGATCGCTTCGAACATCCATTGCACCGCTTCCACCGCTGCATGTTCGTCGCTTGGCACAAGCTCGGATCGCCAAGTTGCTGGCTTGCGAAACTTCTGGCGGAAGCTAATGCGTTGAACGGGCTCGCCTGAATCATCGTAGAGCTGGCGGTCGTAACCGAACACCGTTCCACCGATGCGTTTGCCTTGTAGAGCTCGCGTTCGTTGGCCACTCACCACGCGACCAGCTAGTTTGATCGATTCTTCGCGAGCCCCATGTTGATCGATGATAGCGGTGATGATGCCTCCGAGGTCATCGAAGCGCAGGCGGCCACGTTGGCATGTAACGATCTCAACGCCGGCTTCGCGAAGCAAACGCCAATGGGCCATGACATCGAAAATGTCTTCACGTGAGAAGCGGCTTTGTTCATGCAATAGAATCGCTTCGAAACGGCCGCGCTCGGCATCGCGCAGCAGCGATTGGAACTCGGGCCGGTTGGCCGACTCGGTTCCCGTCAAGCCATGATCTTCGTACCACTTGGTGATACGATAGCCCTCGCGGTCGGCCAATGCTTTAATCTCTCGGCGTTGGCGATCTGGGCTATTTTCTTGTCGGTCGGTACTCATGCGGATGTAGCCCACAGCGGGCTTGGTAGTTGCAATCATGGAATGCCTTTCGGTTGAAGTTGAATGGTTTGGCGTGGCGTCGTTGGCCACAAACGGACCAACACAGTTACCTCGAGATCGCGTAATAGCTCCAGCCGTAACGACGGTCGCACACGTTGGCCCGTGTCGCGTTCGGTGGGTGGCTTGGGTAGTTGGGCCATAACGAGCAAAAGACCGCGTTGTGCGGCCTTTTGTGGCGACGGTGGGCTAGATCGTTCGCGAAAGCCCGTCGATCTATAGACCGGCGGTTTCGGGCACGGCGTACTTGCCACCGCGAGGAGCGCGTTTGTGGGCAGGTCGCCAATTCTCAATGGTTCGTAGCAGCTCGCACTTGGCAGCGATCTCTTCGGGTGTTGGGTGGTATTCCAACGCGCCGCCTCGGTTGAGCTTCCACTCGCCCTGGTCGCGCCATAGTCCGGCTGCTTCCCATTCTCGTACCAGCGGTTCTAGGTCTAGTTCTTTGTTCATGTTTCTTCTCCGGTGTATCGGTTGGTTCCGTTCGCGGACCACCCGCGACGGGAGTCACACAGGAGCCAGCACATGCCAGAGATTGCAAGCCAACAATTCGCGATGTTGCGAATGTTTTTTATGGTCGCGCGACGTTGCGATAACACGCGTTCGGAGGCGAGTTGGGCCAGCGGGCCCAGAAGCGACACAAGACCGCGCTGGCGGCCTCGTGTGCGTTTTGGTGGGTAGAGAAAACGCGCCCGTTACTTCTTGCCGGTCAAGGCGAACAAGCCGCGATCCACTTTCTTGAACCGCGCGTCTTTGGCCTTGGTCTTGATCTCGCGAAGGATCGAAGCGTAGAGCGTGGCGTCGGGTGTCGCGCCGCCTGGGCTCGCCCACAAGCCTTCGACCTGCATCGCTTCGACCATCGACTTGCAATTCATCGGTTGCTTCGCCTTGGCCAGGACCGCAACCGCAGCTTCGATCTGGCTCATCTTCTTATCCGCTGGTTTCGGTTCCTTGGCGGCCGGCTTGGCGACCGTGGCGTTCTTCTTGGTTGCTTTGGTTGTAGTGGCCTTGCTGGCGGCTTTGGCGTTACGGTTGGTTTTGGTGGCGGTCTTGGTAGCCATGTTCGTGTTCCCTTGTCTTGAGATCTGCGTTTCGCGTTGGCGACGTTGCCAACGTTGGTCACACAGTTACCTCTGAAGGGAAACTGCATCCAGCCGATTCATGGCAGATTTCGAGAACTTTTTTCGAGGGCCGGAACTATTCTTTTCGGTCGCTGGGTTGTTCGATGTCAACCAGTTCAAGCTTCTTCGCAGAGACTTGCTTCGCGATCAGCTCAACCCTTTCGCCCCAATACGGCTTAACGATATCCCCGAGACCTGCTGGAACACTTACATGATGAACTTTGCCTTCAACATCCCGTATTCCAATCACGGGCGTCCCTGGGCGAAGTTCGTCTGCTTTGTGAATCTCGCCTACAATCCGAATCACGCCAACAGTCTCATCAATGCGTCGTAAAGTCGGAACAGCGGGATGGGAGAGAGAGGCTTCTTTACGTTCGTCACCGCGGATCGAAGTGAATCCCACGTTGTTTATCTTGTTGCCATCAGGTGCAAGCTTCTTCGCCAATGCATAGAAGTTGTTGAAGTAGGCATCCGAATCGAGTCGTTGGCGTAGCCCGTCGCCATTACCATCATTGAATTGCTGGATACTCAAAAGGAAGTCATCAACGACCTCTGGTACCGAAACAAAGCCTGGCAGCATCTGCTGTCGAAATGGTCGGCCTATACGAATGGTAATAGCAAAACTTGCAGCTCGCGGAACCGAATAGTAGACCTCAAATCCGTCAAGCGAATCAGCATTTGCATTGCCCGACTCCCTAAACGGCATGCCTCGCATACGTTCAGCATTTCTAACGAGCAGCTTTTCTAAGACATCAGCTCGCCTGAGAAATTGAGCGCTTTCGACGATTCCAAATCCAACCGCTGCGCCAGTTAATGACATTTGAAATTCGCCGGGATCTAAACTGGCGTTTCTGAGGCCGAGATGCCGACTAAAATGAATCTTCTCGAGCACATCGCGAAGCTCCTCACAAATCTCCTCGGGTGGATTCCCCATAAGACCGACAGCAACCAAACGCTCGGCTTCTCGAAACTCCCCGCAGTCAACTCCTAGACTCGCAGCGCTTCGGCACAACACAGAGCGACTTGGTTCTGCATCGTAATCGTCTTTTAGCATATACGCAGCACGCGATTCGAATTCAAACGCTTTTGAGAAGAGTGATGATGCTGTCGCAAGATCACCTTTAAGATCTGCAGCGTAGGCATCGTTTGCATAAGACATCGCTTGGCGATGTAGCTGGTTAATCTCCTTGATCTTTGTCATCGCTTTCCAACTTCCACCACTGGTCTCCCAAATTCAACCACTACTGCATACGCTTCAAGCCGACTGCTGTCCGATGCTTTGGTTTGTTCCAACTTTTGCTTGACGCGATAATTGAACTGGGAATTAGATCCCTTCAGTATGCCAGATACTTCCAGACGAGCTTTCTTTGCAAAGGGCAGTGATTCATCATCATCAGGTCCCAACCAGTAGTCGAAACCCGTTCCCTTTCTCGATTGCTCAACCACGGTTAACCCCGACTCCTTGCGGACTACAAGTATTGCGATCCCGCATGCGCCGAGTTCCGTGGTTCGCTGCATGTCGTTGTAGGTGCGCTTCATCGCGTCCGTAGCTGGCGGCCACTGAAGCAATAACGATCCGCTTGATCGTTTCTGATGTAGAGGAACAGGAGTGGGATGGCCGTTGTCGCTTAAACAGACAGCCGCAGCTTCCTTTAGCACGGCACCCATTGCTGACGTTAGCGCGGGCATGCCTGATTCAAGTTCACTTAAGTCTAAATCTGGCGTTGCAGCGCTCACACGTACCCCCCACTTTTTCAGGTTAGCATATCGCAACCGTGCAGGGTTTGCTAGACTGTTGGGCTAGCTCAGATCGTGTCGCGGGCCGGAAAGTGAACGAAATGTCGAAACTAACTGATTACCTCCATACCGCTGCGGCTGCCGAGTACATCGGTGTCGCACAAAATACACTTCGCAAATGGGCCGCTCGTGGCGAGATACCGATGCATCGGAATCCAGCGAATGGCTACCGATTGTTCAAGCGAACCGACTTGGACAAGTTCCTCAAAAAGACCGCCAAGCCGGTGAACAGTAGCAACTAACTCGATCCGTCGGCCGCGCGTCCAAGATTACCATTGAGGCTGTCCATGAAGTTCAACGAAGACTCCAGGGTAAAAATCCCAGCCATCCTTCACCTAGTGCGATTGGGCTACAAGTACCTTTCTTTGAAGGGACTCGCATGGGACGAAACATGCAACATTGTTCCATCGATTTTTCGCGACAGCCTATCGGCCATTAACCCTCACGCTACCGCATCTGAGATCGCGAATGTTCTAAGCCAACTAAGTCTGATGCTTGACAACGAGGACTTGGGCAAAGAGTTCTATGAGCGTCTGACGCAGACGTCGGGAATCAAGATCATCGATTTCGAGAACTTTCATCGAAACACATTCCATGTCGTCACTGAGTTTACCTGCAAGAAAGACGACGAGGAATTCCGGCCAGACATCACGCTGCTGATAAACGGCCTGCCGCTCGTATTCATTGAAGTCAAGAAGCCAAACAATCGCGAAGGCATCATCGCTGAACGAGATCGTATCCTCAAGCGATTCCGAAATCCAAAGTTCAAGCGATTCATCAACATCACGCAACTAATGGTCTTCTCCAATAATATGGAGTACGAGGACGGGTCGCCCGAACCGTTGCAAGGTGCATTCTATGCCTCGACCTCTTATGGCAGTCCAGCATTCAATTACTTCCGAGAGGAAGAGTCGCTGAACCTCGTACAACTGCTGCAACCGGAGGACGAGGCAATCGAGGATTCTGTCTTAGCCGACAACAATCTGACCAGCATCAAACACTCGCCTGAGTTTTCAACGAACAAGAACCCCAACAGTCCCACCAACCGGCTCAGCACCTCACTTTTCTCAAGGGATCGTCTTGCATTCTTGCTTCGCTTTGCACTCGCATACGTGAAGACCGAACATGGTTACGAAAAACACGTCATGCGGTACCCGCAGGTATTTGCAACGAAAGCAATCGAAAACAAGATCGAGGCTGGTGTTCGCAAAGGGATCATTTGGCACACTCAGGGCAGCGGAAAGACCGCACTCGCGTTCTACAATGTCCACTACCTCACTGCCTATTTCCAAAAGAAAGGCGTGATCCCCAAGTTCTACTTTATCGTGGACCGTATCGATCTGCTTGATCAGGCAAGTCGCGAATTCCTCAGTCGCGGACTTCACGTCCACCACATCAACTCGCGCGATGAGTTCGCTGAAGACATTAAATCGAATGTTGCAATTCATAATGATTCAGGCAAGCCAGAGATCACCGTCGTAAACATCCAGCGATTCAAAGACGATCCAGATGTCATCCGAAGCACCGACTACGCGCTTGGTATGCAGCGAATCTACTTCCTAGATGAAGTCCACCGCAGCTATAACCCGAAGGGAAGCTTCCTAGCCAACCTAAATCAGTCGGATAGCGATGCAATCAAGATTGGCCTGACAGGTACACCGCTGCTCAACGTCACGTTGTACAGCACATACGATGACGAGGGGAATCTCCTCGAACGCCACATCTACAACTCCAAGATCCTATTTGGCGATTACATCCACAAGTACTACTACAACCGTTCCATCGCTGACGGTTACACTTTACGGTTGCTTCGTGAATCGATTGAGACAAAGTACAAGCTTCAATTGCAGGAAACTCTTGCTCAAATAAAGATCTTGAAGGACGGCGACAACAGGACGCTGGTCTATGCACACGAAAAGTTCGTCGAACCGATGCTCGACTACATCGTAAACGATTTCGAAAACTCTCGTGTCATGAAAAATGACTTCACGACGGGCGCGATGGTTATCTGCGACTCATCCGATCAAGCCAAAGAGATGGCTCGCATATTCGAGACCAAGTATGGTAGCGGCACACCAACGGTCCCAACGCCAGCCTTACCGTTACCGCCGTTGAATACAGCCGTTCCAAGCGTTGCTGAAAGGCCAGGGCAGTACGCAGCGGCCAAAGCCTCTGTTAAGACTCACGCCCTGATACTTCACGATATCGGGACCAAGAGTGAACGCAAAGAGAAAGTAGAGGATTTCAAAGCAGGCAAGATCGACATCTTGTTTGTATTCAACATGCTGCTCACGGGGTTCGATGCTCCGCGACTAAAGAAGCTCTACCTCGGCCGAATCATCAAAGCACATAATCTGTTGCAAGCGCTCACGCGAGTGAATCGCCCATACAAAGGCTATCGATATGGCAGCGTCGTGGACTTTGTGAACATCGAGTCCGAGTTTGAGAAGACAAACAAGAACTACTTCGAGGAACTCCAGAGCGAACTTGGTGACGAATTACAGAACTATTCGGACCTGTTCAAAACGGAAGAGGAGATCGCGGCTGACATCGAAGCAATCAAGGATGCTTTGTTTCATTTCGACACCACCAATGCCGAGATATTCTCGCAGCAAATTTCCGAGATCGTTGATCGTGCGGAGATGCGAAAGATCGTCAAAGCCCTCAACGATGCCAGAAGCCTCTACAACCTCATCCGGTTGTCAGGTCAGTACGAACTCCTGCAGAAGCTCGACTTCCGCAAGCTCAACCAACTAGCAACGGAGGCGAGCAATCATCTAACGCTTCTGAACCAACGGGAAGCCCTGGAGAACGCTGACGAAGCTGTGAACATACTGAACATGGCTCTCGAAGATGTTCTCTTTACCTTCCGCAAAGTTTCGGAAGCCGAGATGATCATTGCCGACGAGCTTCGCGACACGCTACGTTGCACCCGCGAGGGGCTTGGAGGCAATTTCGACCAAGCCGACCCAGCGTTTATCTCTTTAAAGGAAGAGCTCGAACGCCTCTTCAAGAAAAAGAACCTAGCTGAGATCACGCAAGCGGAGATGCTTGAGAACATCGAGTTGCTCAAAAGCATCCATAGTCGCGCTCGCGAGCTGGAACGCAAGAACCAATTGCTGCGAGCGAAGTATGCCAACGACGAAAAGTACGCTCGTCTGCATAAAAGGCTGATGGAGAAGGGCGAACCAACTGCAAATGAGCGAAAGCTATTTGAAGCGCTTAGCGCTTTGAAGGCCGAAGCGGACGCCTGCATCTCTCAAAATGCTCGCGTCCTCACCAATGAGGCATTCGCAAAAACCGAGATGACCCGTATCATCATCGAAATTTTGAAGATCAAACACAATCTACCACTTAACGCAGAGAATACATTATTCATCAATAACCTTGTGATGAAAGAGTACCTCGCTGAGTTCCACGGACAGCACGCAGCATGACATCTCAGGAATTTAAGGCCAACGCAATCGCCCTCATTGATGGTCTCAAGGGTGTTTGCGCGAGTTATGGTTTGGGGAACGATGGAAATGAGTTCAAGATCATCACGCAGGTCTTTCTCTACAAGTTCCTAAACGACAAATTCGCGCACGAGATTAAGCGGATCGAACCAGCACTTGCCAAGGCGGATTCATGGGAAGCTGCTCTTCGAAAAAAGTCGAAGGCCGACTACGAGATGCTGCTTATGCAACTCGGTGCATCGACTGCACGCCTCAAGCCGAGTCACTTTCTTGGGACCCTGTTCGCGAGGCAAAACGATGACAACTTCGCGGCTCTATTCGATTCGACGCTTCTCGACATTGCGAAGTTAAACTCGGACATATTCTCAGTCAAAACCAATGACGGAAAGAGTATTGTTCTGTTCGATGCCGTAACCAAATATGTCGACACCAATTCGGATGATTTCGCGAGGGCGATCATCAATAAGCTAGTACATTTCAGTTTCGAGCACATCTTTGCGGAGAAATTTGACTTCTTCTCTACGCTCTTCGAGTATTTGATTAAGGACTACAATAAAGACGGTGGCGGGAAATATGCCGAGTACTACACACCCCATGCCGTTGCCAAAATCATGGCAGCTTGCCTAGTGCCGAAAAAGGTAAGAAACGTTACCTGTAACGATCCTGCAGCCGGGACTGGTACGTTATTAATGAATTTGGCCCACGCCATTGGTGAAGATCGCTGTACCATCTACACCCAGGATATCTCACAGAAGTCATCTAGCCTTCTGCGGCTCAACCTTATCTTAAATAACTTAGTTCACTCGATTCCCAATGTCATTCAAGGGAACACTATCCTCGAACCGTACCATAAAGAGGACAAGGGAACCGGGCTTCGAAAATTCAAGTTCATCGTCTCCAACCCACCTTTCAAGCTGGATTTTTCTGACTTCCGCGACCAGCTCGATACGCCAGCAAATAAGAAGCGATTCTTCGCGGGTATTCCAAAGGTGCCGAATAAAGATAAAGACAAGATGGCGATCTACTTGCTTTTTATCCAGCACATCATTCATTCCTTAGAGTCAGATGGCCGCGCTGCAATTGTCGTTCCCACTGGATTCATCACTGCTAAGTCTGGCATCGAGAAGGCGATTAGACAACACTTGGTCCAAAACAAGATGCTTGGCGGAGTAATCTCTATGCCGAGCAATATCTTCGCAACAACAGGTACAAACGTCTCTATTCTGTTCATTGATGCTGCTAACAAAGGCGATGTGGTGCTTATCGACGCATCCGGACTTGGTGAAAAAGTAAAGGAAGGCAAGAATCAGAAAACGCTATTGAGTGTTGAGGACGAACAACTCATTATCGACTCGGGGTGCGATTCCAAATTGCCGACGCAGCAGATTGCTAGCGAAGCGTCTATTGTTTCTTCCGATCGTACGAATCTGTAAAATGCAACTTTCAATTTTATCGAGTCCACGGAGGGGCAAAAATGGAAAGTGGTGCATCGTTGG
>JAJTID010000170.1 GCA_021300155.1 Pirellula sp. | reverse complement strand
CCCCCGTCCGGTCGTGCAGACGCGATCACTTTGATTCGACGAGCAAGTCTCGATGTGGTCGGGCTGCCACCAACGCCGGAAGAGGTCGATGTGTTCGTTGCGGATTATGCTGCACGAGGATCACTCGCATACGAAGCTCTTGTCGACAAACTCTTGAAGAGCCCTCACTACGGTGAACGTTGGGGGCGATGGTGGCTGGATCAAGCTCGCTATGCCGACAGCAATGGTTACTCGATCGATGCACCTCGAGAGATTTGGTTATATAGGGACTGGGTTATCGACGCCTTGAATCGCGACATGCCGTTCGATCAATTCGCCACTGAACAACTAGCTGGCGATTTGCTCCCTGAACCGACAAACCAGCAACGGGTTGCAACAGGGTTTCATCGAAACACTCAAATCAATCAAGAAGGTGGAATCGACCCCGAGCAGTTTCGAATCGAAAGTGTATTTGATCGAGTCGCAACTACAGGAAGTGTCTTTCTGGGACTCACGGTTGGTTGTGCGCAATGTCATGACCATAAATTCGATCCAATCGCTCAAAAGGAATACTATCAGTTATTCGCCTTTTTCAACAATCAAGATGAGCCTGATCTCACGATTTATCCTGCCGATGTGCGCGATGACGAGTTGAAGAAAGAGAAACAACAACTCGAAAAACAGATCACAGATAGCTTAGCCCAGCATGCCGACAGGGTGAAGAATTGGGAAGAGAAACTGACGGATGAACAGAAGAAAGAACTCAGTGGCGAAGTTCGAAAAATATTAGGCGTAGAAGCGAAGAAACGATCGCTCGTCCAGCAGGAAGGACTATATGCTGCGTTTTCGAATCAACCCGACGCCAAGATGGTTCAATCGCGTGAGCGCATCAAAGAAATCGACAAACAGTTGTCTCGAGGTGTGAAGACGATGGTCCTCAAAGAACGCGAAAAACCTCGTAAAACAAACGTTTTCATTCAAGGAGACTTTACCCGTCCTGCTGACGAGGTCACGAGCGGAACGCTTTCTGTTTTGCATCCCTTCCAAGCTTCTTCCGAGAAAGTGAATCGATTGGAGCTAGCGAAGTGGATTGTGTCTCCATCCAATCCTCTGACGGCTCGAGTTATTGTGAATCGCGTCTGGCAACATTATTTTGGACGAGGGATTGTCGAAACCGAGAACGACTTTGGACTCCAAGGCGCATTGCCAACGCACCCTGAGTTGCTTGATTGGTTGGCTATTGGGTTTGTTGAAAATGGTTGGAGCCTTAAAAAGCTTCATCAATCAATTCTCACTTCCGATACTTATCAACAGAGATCGCAAGACCGACCTGATCTCCAAGCGAAAGACCGCGACAACTACTTGCTCGCGAGACAGCGACGGTTGCGATTGGACGCAGAAATCGTTCGGGATGTAGGACTGGTAGCGAGCGGAACGTTTGTAACCAAAATGGGCGGTCCACCCGTCTTTCCGCCAATCCCAGATGGTGTCATGAGTTTGGGGCAATCCAAACGAGAATGGAAAGTCAGCCAAGGGGAAGATCGCTATCGACGCGGTTTGTATACATTTGTCTATCGTGCAACTCCGCCACCGTCGCTGAACGTGTTTGATTCACCCGACGGATTTAGTACTTGCACCCGACGAGTTCGCAGCAATACGCCACTTCAAGCGTTGACGTTGCTCAACGACACCGGATTTTTCGAGTTTGCTCAGGCATTATCGGAAATAGTTAAGAAAGACGGGATCGTAACAGCTTTCCGACGATGCACGGGCCGAACACCTGAACCAAGCGAACTAGATCTTCTGAAAGGTCTAGAGCCGCTCAGTGCAGCGAGAGTCTTGCTCAATCTGGATGAAACGGTCACGCGAGAATAATAAACGATCATGAACAATCAACAACGTATACTACAACATCAAACGCGGCGACATCTTTTCCAACAATGCGGAATTGGCTTGGGTGCGACGGCCCTTAGTCAATTGCTGGGCTCAAGCTCTGCAATGGCAAGCGACGCTTCTAGCAATCCACTTGCACCGAAGCCCACTCACTTTCCGGCACGTGCCAAACGAGTCATCTTTTTGTTCATGGCAGGCGGGCCATCGCAACTTGAGATGTTCGACCACAAGCCAATGTTGACCAAGCTTAATGGCGAGCCCATGCCTCAAAGCTACATCGAGGGAAAACGCTTCGCGTTCATGAACAGTAGCCACCGTATCAATTTGCTCGGTCCAAAGCGAAGCTTTGCAAAGTATGGCGAATCCGGTGCTTGGGTTAGCGATCTTTTGCCGTACACAGCGAAGATCGTCGATGAGTTGACGTTTATCCATACGTGCAAGACCGATCTATTCAATCATGCTCCAGCCAAACTGTTTATGAATACCGGCACAGGTCAGTTTGGTCGGCCGAGTATGGGCGCTTGGTTGACGTATGGTTTGGGAAGTGAATGCGATGACTTGCCAGGATTCGTTGTGTTGCAAAGTGGACCACGCGGGCCTCGTGGGGGCTCTGTTCTTTGGGGAAGCGGCATGCTGCCATCGACCTATCAAGGTGTGCCGCTTCGGAACAAAGGAGAACCCATCTTGAACCTCACGACTCCAACAGGGCTCAAGAACGAAGAGCAACTCCAGGTCATTGAGACCGTGCGGGCGCTCAATGCAAAGCGGCTTGCGGAAACAGGGGACGACGAGATCTCCGCTCGTATCAATGCATATGAGATGGCGTACCGCATGCAATCGAGCGCTCCGGAATTGATGGACACCTCAAACGAGTCGGCCGAAACGCTCGAGCTTTACGGCATCAAGGATCCAAAGGAAGCTTCGTTTGCGAGAAACTGTCTCTTGGCGAGAAGGCTTGTCGAGAAAGGGGTTCGGTTCATCCAGTTGTATCATACGAATTGGGACCATCATGGTGGCACCACCGAGAATCTGGAAACACACTTGCCAGAGATCAGCAAAGAGATCGATCAACCTTGCGCTGCACTCGTCATGGACCTCAAGCGACGTGGATTGTTAGAGGATACGATTGTGATTTGGGGTGGCGAGTTCGGACGAACGCCGATGGGCGAAGTACGCGAATCGACAGGACGCAATCACCATATCGATGCGTTCACGATGTGGTTCGCGGGCGGTGGATTCAGACCGGGAGTTCACTATGGAGAAACCGATGAGTTCGGCTTCGGCCCTGTCGACCACTCCGTGCATGTTCGCGATATTCATGCAACGATCCTTCACCAACTCGGTTTACATCACGAACGATTGTCGGTCCGTTCTCAAGGACTCGATTTCCGACTCACCGGCGTGATGCCCGCTCGCGTCGTAAAAGAAGTACTATCCTAGAAGCCCCATGAGCCATTTGGCGAGCCCCGGTTTCTGTCTTGAACGCGAAGCGTTCGGAAAAACCGGGACGAGCGTCCAACGGCTCAGCATGCTCGTGTTAGTGCAGCTTTGGGCGGTTACATGCAGTCTGCGCATAGGCTTTCCGCTTGTTCTCTTCGAGCACCGTTTGATTTGTTGACTCGCGTCACTCGTGGCCTTATGCTAGGCGGTCTATCCCCTTCCCCACCTGGTTCGTCTCGCTGAACCCCTTTCCCTGGAGGACTCATCCGTGAAGCAACTATTGTGTCTACTTTTCTTTTTTCTCTTTTCGACAAGCATTGCTATGAGTCAGAGCGAGCCAAAACTAATGCGACTTGGGATTGTTGGGTTAGACACCTCGCATGTTCCTGCATTTACGAAACTGTTTAACAATCCAAAGGCTGATGGAGACCTCGCAGGCTTCAAGGTAGTTGCTGGTTATCCTGGAGGCACGGACATGCCGGCCAGTCGCGATCGAGTTGCCAAATTCACGGAAGAGATTCGCGGCATGGGAGTTGAGATCGTCAATACGATTCCCGAGCTTCTCAATCGTGTCGATATGATCTTACTGGAAAGTGTCGATGGTCGTATTCACTTGAAAGAAGCCCGTGAGATATTCAAGTCGGGGAAGCCCGTATTCATCGACAAGCCCGTTGCAGGTACGTTGGCCGAAGCGATCGCGATTTATGAATTGGCTAAACGTCACAACGTGAAGTACTTCTCAAGCTCTTCTCTTCGCTTTGGTGACAACATTCGCGAGCTGATCGGGAACCCAGCGGCAGGAGAAACGCTCGGAGCCATGACTTGGGGACCATGCTCGTATCAAGCAGGTACACCGGATTTGTTTTTCTACGGCATACATGGCGTCGAGCCGCTATTCACATTGATGGGAACTGGCTGCGAGAACGTCACGCGAACCAAAGGGCCAAAACATGATCAGGTAACTGGCGTTTGGAAAGACGGACGGATCGGAACGTATCGAGGAATCGTACAGGGGAAAGCAGACTACGGTGCGGTGTTGTACGGAAGCAAAGCGATTCTTCAAAGCGACAAGAAAAGTGGCTACGAAGCGTTATGCCGCGAGATCGGGCGATTCTTTCGGACCGGTATCGTTCCCGTCAGTCCAGAAGAAACGTTAGAAATATTTGCGTTCATGGAAGCTGCCGATGAGAGCTTGCGCCAAGGCGGAAAGCCAGTCGCATTAGAAACTGTCATGACCAAAGCCAAGGCAGATGCCGTACAACTTCTTAAGTGAGTTATCGAAATACTACTATGAACAGCTTCTCTCGTCGTCGTTTTTTCGAAGACTCCATCATGGCCGCTGCGGCCGTCAGTCTTTGCACAGAAACCGTAACTGCAGCAAGCTCCTTCAGCGCTAACGAAAAGCTAACCGCTGCGATTATCGGTTGCGGGATTCGAGGCAAAGCTCACGCTCAAGAGTTAGCGAAATTGGGGGACATCGACATCGCCTATGTATGCGACCCCGATCTGGATCGAGCCGATGAAGTCGGTGCTCTGCTCGTCGAACTAAATCGTCCAATGCCAAAAAAGGTTCAAGATCTGCGAGTGGTCTTCGATGATAAATCGGTCGATGTTGTATTCGTGGCAACACCGAACCACTGGCATGCGTTAGCCACGATATGGGCCATACAATCTGGCAAGGATGTCTATTGCGAAAAGCCCGTCAGTCATAACGTCAGCGAAGGACGTCGCATCGTCCAAGTGGCACGCAAATACGGTCGAATCTGCCAATCGGGAACGCAAAATAGATCGCGCGGTGCACTCGCCGAAGCGGTTAGGTACATGGCAGATGGAAAACTGGGCGAAGTCAAGCTCGCACGAAGCATCGTCTACGGAGGCCGCGGTTCAATCGGCAAGGCGACGAAGTGCGAAATGCCACCTCGCTGCAATTATGATCTGTGGGCCGGACCTGCACCCATGACAGAACTCCAGCGCCCCAAGTTCCATTACGATTGGCATTGGTTTTGGGACACGGGAAATGGAGAGTTAGGCAACAACAATATTCATTCGTTGGATATATGTCGTTGGGGACTCGGACTCACGGGACTTGGTCAAAGCGTCATCAGTTATGGTGGACGTTTAGGGTATGTCGATGTAGCAGAAACTCCCAACACACAAGTGGCCATCTTTGATTTTGGGACGAAGACGATCGTTTCAGAAACAAGGGGATTGAAGACGGCACCTTTCCATCCGACCATCAAAGCGTCTTGGTTCTTCTATGGCACCGAAGGTATCATCGCAGAGGCCAGCCTATACGACCTCGATGGGAAACTCGTTCGCGCCTTTGAAGGCAAATCGGAAAATCACTTCACCAACTTCTTGAATGCGGTCCGCAGCAGAAAGCAAACCGACTTGAACGCAGAAATTCTCGAAGGTCACCAGTCAACTGCGTTATGCCATATTGCCAATATCTCCTTTCGGTTGGGAGCGGAAACCACACTCACAGAAGTACCTCGCAAGCTTGAATCGATAAAGGATCAGGACGAAGCGCTGGAAACATTGCATCGCACGCAAAGGCATTTGTCCGAAGCGGGTGTCGATGCAAACCAAGCCAAGCTGATCGTCGGTAAGCATTTGCGAATTGCACCCGACAAAGAGCAATTCATAGACAACCCGCAAGCAGATGCACTGCTAACGCGAGAGTATCGGACTCCCTTTGTTGTCCCAAAGGAAACCGACATCTAGTGATATTCGTAGTCAAATCACTGTCCATCATGAATTGAGAATTGAATCTCCGTCAGTCAAGGATTCTTTTTTTGAACCACGAATAGATCGAATCACACGAATGCGGGATTCGATCTATTCTTATTCGTGTCAATCGCGATATTCGTGGTCAAACCACCATTCCAGCCAGTGGACGATTCTCTGATGTTCGAACGATACAGTTCGCCTTTGAGTATCTCTCAGATTGTCTATTCTTGAGATTGTTTTGCTCGATCGACCAGGTCGCGAGCCCAAAGTTTGTCTTTGAAAAGCTCGATCATTGCATCTAGCCATTTGCGCTTTGTGGTGGGATTCAGATTTGCATCGGCCCAATCCATTTGCTCTTTCAATGACTGGTATGCTTCGCTTGTCGATAGTTTCTGTGATGCGTTGAGTTGTTCCAACGAACGTTGAACAAGCTCCACGAGCCGTTTGTGCTTCTCTTCGACTTGGCCCCCTGAACCAAAGACCGTCAGAAAAGCTGAAAGTTTTTGCTTGCCCATAGCGGCGTCGATCGATTGCGCCTTCCAGCATTCCAGATAGGCTTGTTCGATAGCAGGAAGTTGGTCAGCAGTACCGCGCCGCGCCTTGCGTTGCAGAGCTCGAACGGCTCGTATGGACTCGATCTCAGCGATCGCAGCATCGACATCCCCAATTCTCGAGTCGTTTGGATAAAGCTCTTTGAATCGCAATGCACTGGCTTCCGATGCAAGCCACTGTTCTTCTTCATTCGCTTCGATCGCTGCCGCAACATCTGCGTACAATACATTCGCGCTAGGAGATTGGAGGAGTACAACGAGAGCCGCAATACAGGCCAAAAGCGCAATCGAAAGCGTTGCGATACCGATCCATTGCCCCCAAGAAGTCGTTTCCTCAGATGGAGCCGGTGCAATCGTCGATCGGCGACGATCCGTATCTTGAACTTCGGTGAATTTTGTTTTGCCAATGAACTCAATGCCGCTCGGGGGACCACCACTGCCTGCTTCTTTCGACACCCTATCGCTTTGCGAGTCAACCACTCGCGTTTGGTCGTCCGGGCCCGCAACCGAAGAGCTCGTGTTCCTATGCTGAGCGAGCGATGGATCGACAAGCCGGGTTTTGTTCGTGGCGACGACCGTACCTTCGTTTTCTGGGCTGGGGAGTATCGATGGATTGTCGTTTAGATCGATGCTTGTCAATTCTTTGAGATGACTGACGTCGACATTCACTCGCGGGCTTTGAGGTCGGTTCGCGAGCCCCATCTTGAGCGACTGGAACCGATTCCCAACAACGAGCCCTGTTGGCGGACGAAGCGATGGCTCACGGGCCAGCAGTTCTTCGACTAGGTCGCATAGCTCCGTGGGTGTGTCGGGTGCTAGAGAAGCTATGGGAGTGATCGCTCCATAGCGAACGTTGAACAGAACCTCGGGTATTGTTTTTCCTTGAAAGGGAGCGCGCCCGGTTAAGGCTGCATAGCAAACGCTTCCGAGAGAATACAAATCGCTTCGCACACTGACGGGCTTTCCTTCCGCTTGTTCAGGTGGCATAAAGTCTGCAGTGCCTAAGACAGAGCCTTCGACGGTCGAATCAGCACCACCGAACAGTTTCGCGATTCCGAAATCGGTAAGCTTCACTCTCCCTTGAGAGTTGATCATCAAATTTGCCGGTTTCAGATCCCGATGTATGATTCCGAAATCGTGAGCATGTTTTAGTGCAGAGCAAATTTCGATCGCCATGTCGATAACCCGCGGCCACGCCATGCGCTTTTCGCGTCGCAGCAACTGCTGAAGATTCTCTCCATCGACGTACTCCATCGAGTAAAAGAGAAGGCCTTTCTCCTCGCCGAAGCCGATGAGTTGCACAATGCCTGGGTGCTTTAATTTGAGCAGGGTTTGAATCTCGGCATCAAATCTGCGCCGAAATCTCTGGTGTTGCGCCATGCCCGCAGAAATCACTTTGATCGCGACTGGATCATTGGTTTTGTTGTTCACTCCATGGTAAACGGTCCCCATACCTCCCTGTCCGAGAGTCCGTACGACGCGATACGGACCGATGTATTCAAATTCGGGAGTTTCCATGGTTTCTATGAAGGCTCGTGGAGGAGAGTTTCGATTTGAGTGACTGCCAACGAAAGCGACTTAGCAGCCATACGGAAGTTCATGTGCCCCGAGACTTCCGGCTGGATATCGAGAAATAATTGAGTCGCAGCTTTCAGTTTACTCAATTTTTTGCGAGCCAAATGAAGGTATTTTTCCGAGTCCCCACTTTCAAAAGAAGGCCCGAGCGCGAGCATATAGTCGTAAAGCTCGCGATGCACTTCGGCCAGTTCTTCATCATCCGTGGATTCATCGGAATGCTTCAGAAACGTCCGAACCATCCAAACATGGCTCAAAATAGCGTCGATCTGTGCCATTTGGTCTTTTTCGTCGGTCATGAATTCGGTATCCCTTGGCTAGGTTGCAATGGATGGATGAGGCCATTATCGCGTGTCCGGCTAGACTTCTGGTATCATAAAGCAAGCGGCTGTTGGAAACATCCCAACCCGAAGCGTAAGCGAGGGATTCTCTGTCCCTCGCTCACGTTTCGGGTTGTGACGAAAGCGATAGGTTGGAATGAGAGGGACGCGAAATCCCTCTCTGTTATTTCGGGTTGGTAAGGCAATATTTCATTCGCTCGCCTAGAGGATCGCTTTTCATTTCTATTTTGAGTTAGCATCAATTATCAAGTTCTATCCATGCCAGATTTGATTGCCCAGGGACCTATGCCGACGGATCGTTGGCGACGGTCTTTGTCCAAAACAGAGAATGCGACGGGCTCGATTATTTTGGGTCGAACCGCTGCGGGCTGGGCGATCCCATGGGACGACCGTATTTCGCGAAATCATGCAAAAATCACTTGGACCGGCAAGCGATTGGAAGTCGTCCGATTGATTGAATCGAGGAACCCTATTTTCTACAAGGGCCTTCGGAAAGACGAATTCGACATTGCAGTCGGCGACCACTTTGTGATCGGGCAAACCACATTCAGTTTGGTTGACCAACGATTGCGAGTTATGTCTCAGTCGGATGAACCGCCAGCACTCACCGAGTTGACATATGCACCCGCTCAATTGCGACAAATTCGATACCGGGACGCGGATCAACGAATCGATGTTCTGAGTCGGCTGCCGGAAATCATTGCAGGCAGCAGCTCGGACGAAGAGTTGTGTGTTCGTGTCGTCAATGTTTTGATGCAAGGTATTCCACAGGCTGGGCTCGTTGCCATTGTGGCGGACCCCCGCAAGTTTGAAAGTTCTGCAGCTGGTGCAAACCTGGGACAATCGTTTGGGCTAGGATCGGACTCCGCCGTACGTCCCTTTGGTGAACAAACGGATACGGGCATCCGGTTACTACACTGGGATTCGCGAAGTGCTCTGGGAAACCGATTCTCGCCATCGGCTCGGCTCATCGAACAATCCGTCGAAACTCGACAGAGTATGCTTCATATCTGGAGTCGCACCCAAGAGAAAGGGACAACAAGTTACACGCAAAGTGAGAATGTGGATTGGGCATTCTGTACCCCTATCGTCAGTGAAGCCTGTCCTGGGTGGGCGATTTATGTAGCAGGGGATTTTTCAACATTCTCAGCTCAGAAGAGCATGCAAGAAGTGACGGCCTCTTTCGAATTGGAACTGCAAGACGATCTGAAGTTTACCGAGTTGACCGCAACCACGATTAGTTCACTTCGGCAGATGCGACTGTTACAACGCCGTCAAGATTCGCTGCGCCCGTTCTTTGCACCGGTCGTACAGCGTGCATTGGCAACGAGGGATCCTGACGAAGTCTTGGCACCGCGAGAAGCGGATGTCTCCGTATTGTTCTGCGACCTGAGAGGCTTTTCGCGGCAGAGCGAAGAGTCAGGAGATAAGCTTTTGGATTTGCTGCGGCGCGTAAGTGATGCG
Source organism: Pirellula sp. (assembly GCA_021300155.1). GTDB lineage: Bacteria > Planctomycetota > Planctomycetia > Pirellulales > Pirellulaceae > JBKCUI01. The sequence continues at coordinate 33,453 of JAJTID010000170.1, read as the reverse complement.
CTCGGAGTCATGACACACCACATCCTGGCACGTAACGGAGTCGTTGGAGATTTTCATGGCGATGCTGCCATGGGGTTTTGGGGCTGGCCTCTCGGTCAAGAGGATTCGGTGTTGCATGCGGCACAAGCGGCGTTAGCCATTCGCGCGGAGTTCGAAGCTTCGGCAGCGATCAAGAATCACCCCTTGTCTGGCTTCCGCGCGGGGATCGGAATCGCGACAGGTAAAGCAGTCGCGGGACGTATTGGCACTGTCGATCAAGTGAAAGTGACGGTGTTCGGCCCTGTGGTGAATCTGGCTTCGCGACTGGAGAGCATGACGAAACAAATACGTGCACCGATCCTCATCGATGAAACGACCGCTATTCGGTTTCGTAAACAGATGCAGCCTGGAGGTGCTCGCATTCGGCGTGTTGCACGCGTCCTACCGTTTGGGATTAGCACACCATTAACCGTCAGTGAGCTTTTGCCTGCTGCAGGGGAAGGTGAATTGCTGACCGACGAACATATCCGCGCGTACGAAAATGCCCTCGACAGTTTGCAAGATGGAAACTGGGGGGAAGCGTTTCGTTTCCTGCATCTCGTACCGGCGGAAGATCGTGTCAAAGACTTCCTCACCGTATTCATAGCCCAACATGGGCGAACACCGCCAGCCAATTGGCAAGGTGTGATTCCGCTTCCTGACAAGTAAGACAAGTATAGAGTCTTGATGACACAGACAGAAGTTACTACAGCCAGTCCGAAGACTTCCGTTTTCCATTGGGTTCAAGCTGCGCTGCTCTGTGGTAGTTTGCTGACAGTCCTGCCCGTCGCCGTGTCGCGTGGGTTCTTTGGTAAATCGGCCATGGAAAAGTATTTGACATCCACGGTTCAGCCGCTGTTTCTAGTGTGCTTTAGTTTACTGTGTCTTGGATTCGTACTATTTCGACGGGAGCAACGAAGCGCAGCGACGGCCATTGGGTTCATCGTTGCCGTTGTTTGGTGCATCTCATGCGGATTGATACGAGACGAAATCTATCGACGTTGGGAACGGCAGGTACCATTCGCCTCACTCGACGAGCTAAAGCCTTATGACTACGTTGTGGTATTGGGTGGCGGTACAGGCGTTCGACCGGATGGATTCCCTCAACTCGGAGAAGGTGGCGACCGTGCGGCGTTGGCTGCTCGACTCTATCATCGTGGGATCGCAAAGAAACTCGTGACGACAGGCGAGTCGGTGCGAATAACGGGGAGTATCCAAGGCGGATTTCAAGAATCTGACAATCCGGCATTTCAAACAGCGTTGCTATGGCAAGAGTTGGGCGTACCATCGGAGGCGATTGAGAAACTCGGCGGTGAGAACACGTTTTCCGAAATGAAGGAGCTGGCTGAGCATAAGGAATGGTGGCAAGACAAACGGTGTGCCATCGTTACCAGCGCCTTTCATATGCCTCGCGCCATGCGGCTTGCGAAGAAAATGGGCATCCAAGCGGATCCGATACCCGCCCACTTCCGATCTCCATCCAAGAATCAACCGATAACTTTCGACGATTTCTTGCCAAAAGCAGATAATTTGTCCCATGTTCACGATCTCTTCAAGGAATGGATTGCTGGGTTAGTCGGTCGATAGACGCAATCGACAAAAGCCAAAATAGGCTGAATCAACGTCGACCATTGTTCCGGCCGTCGCTAACTCCCCGCAAAATCCATCAGCTCGTGACGTCGGTCTGGTAATGATCTCAAGCTACCGTCACAAGATGACTTTTGCGGGCTTTACCGCGTAGATGTGATCGATTGACTAGAAGCCGGAAGACTTCGAAAAGTGGGTATGTTATACTCGACAACACATCGATTGCCTTTATGCACGCTTCCTTATCATTGATTCTATGTCCACAAGCCTCGAAACAGCAAACGAAACCAGTTCCAGCTTGCTCACTCCCGAAATGATGAGCAGACTCGAACGGATGGAACTGGTCAGTCGCAAGATCTTTCGTGGCAGGATGAAAGGAGAGCGTCGAAGCAAACGCAAAGGCCAAAGTGTCGAGTTCGCAGACTTTCGCAACTATGTGTCAGGGGATGATCTTCGGTTCATCGATTGGAATCTTTATGCACGTATGGATCGACTATACCTAAAGCTCTTCCTGGAAGAAGAAGATTTGCATTTTTTCACCTTCGTGGACGATTCGCTCTCGATGAACTTTGGCGAACCGACCAAGTACTACGTGGCTCGGCAGATTGCTGCCAGTCTGGCCTACATCGGACTGTGTCGCGGCGATCGGGTTTCCGTTTCTACCTTTTCAACAGCCGGTTCACCTGTCGTGCTTCGTGGTAAATCGAATGTGCATCGTTTGCTCGGATTCTTGGAAGGAGCTTCAGCAAACGAAAAGAGCCCACCGATGGAAGAGGCTGTCAAGAAATTCTGCTTGAGAAACTCTGGCAAAGGAGTTGTTGTTGTGATCTCGGACTTGATGAATAAATCGGGATACGAGTCGGCAATGCGGATGCTAGTCGCACGCGAAATGGATATCTTCTTGATCCACCTGCTCAGCCCGGAAGAGCTGAATCCAAACGTGCAAGGAGACTTGAAGCTCGTCGATTGCGAGGACGGGGATACGAAAGAGGTTTCCGTGTCGGCGGTGTTGTTGCAACGATACCAACAAACGCTTGCCAACTTTATTGAACAAGCCAGATCGTTTTGCAATAAACGATCCATCACTTATGTACCGGCGAGAAGCGACCAAGCGGCAGATGTGCTTGTCAATGAGTACTTGAGAACGCGAGGGCTAGTCCGATGAATTGGATCAATGCACTTTCATGGCCGCAATGGCTCTTGCTCGCTGCGATACCGCCAGCCGTGCTGAGCCTCTATTTTCTAAAGCTGAAGCGAAAGCGATTAGAGGTATCGAGTACACTGCTATGGCGTAAGACACTCGAAGACATCCACGTGAATAGCATCTGGCAGCGACTGCGAAAGAATTTACTCCTCTATCTACAGCTTGCATTCTTGGCGTTATTGATTCTTGCATGCTTGCGACCCGGTTGGAGCGGGCAAGATCGAATTGGCGAGAGGCGGATTTACGTCATCGACAATTCGGCCAGTATGCAAGCGACCGATACTAGCCCCTCGCGATTGGAGTTAGCAAAGGAGAAAGTCAAGAACCTGCTCTCTGAAACAGCATCCGATGACGTCGGCATGGTGATCGCTTTTTCGGATCGCGCCGATGTTCGGCAAGGATTCACCAAAGATAAAACTCGACTGCTGGCCGCGGTCGATTCGATTCAACCGACGAATCATCCGACCGATATCTCGGAAGCATTGCGAGCCGCTGCTGGTTTGGCCAATCCAGGCCGTTCCAGCTTTGACAACCTCAGCGATATCCAAGTCGCAGACGCTATTCCCGCCACGGTTTATCTACTCAGCGACGGAGGATTCGGTGATCTCGGCGATAGCGATCTTGGGCAACTAAAAGTAGAGTTTTTACCTATTGGTGAAACTGGTACTGCGAACGTGGGTGTTCTTAGTTTTGCTGTACAAAGGAACGAAGACAAAAAGAATCAACTGGAAGCTTTCGCGAGAATTGGAAACTTTGGAGAAGAGCCTGTGGAGTTCACTGCCTCTTTAGAGATCAATGGAGAATTGGTCGATGCTTCGTCGGTCAAAGTCGCTGCAAAGCAAGAGACGGGAATCCTTTTTGAATTGGAGCAAATCGAAGAAGGCGAGCTTGCATTGAAGCTTGATCACGAAGATGCATTGTCGATCGACAACACAGCATACGCAGCGATCCGTCCGAACAAACCGATCAGCGTCCTTTTGGTAACTCCCGGGAACTCCGCTCTTGAGACCGCGTTGACCACGGGGCGATGCCAACGCATTGCGAACGTACGTGTGGAGTCTCCCACCTTCTTGATAGACTCAGCTTACTTGGCGAACGATACAGAATCGCTTTTTGACCTTATCATTTTTGATCAATGTGCGCCGACGATGATGCCAGAATCGAACACCCTTTTCATGGGTTCGAAACCACCTTCATTGAGCGAACCCAAAAAGGATTCGGACGAGTCGAAAAAACCTTCGGAAGTTGCTTTGGGAGAGGCTGATTTTTCGAAAGATTGGCAGTTCGGACCGTCGTCGGGGCCAGTCATTATTCTCGATGTGAATCGTTCGAACCCGATGACGCAATACTTGGAGATGGGGTCGGTAGTTATCTTGGAAGGCATGACGGTGACTCCACCGGAGAACGGTACAGTTTTGATGACAAGTGATTCTGGTCCCGTGTTTGCGGTAGCTCCACGTGGACCATTTCAAGATGCCGTTCTTGGGTTTGGGATGCTGCAAAGCACGAGCGAAGGCATCCAAGTGAATTCCGACTGGAGCATCAAGCGAAGCTTTCCCGTGTTCGTTTATTCAGTGGTTGAATACTTGGGTGGAGGAATCACCGAAACCTCCGCGCCGACAGTGCTGCCAGGAAATGCGATTGGACTAACGTTGTCTAATCGCTTTGACAACTATCGAGTAGTTTCGCCGACTGGGCAAAAGATTGAATTAACGCGAAACAACGAATCGCGATTCACGTTCACGCAGACCGATCAAGTAGGTATGTATTCGGTATTTGCAGATGAGATGGAACGCCCCATGGAAAGATTCTGTGTCAATCTTTTCTCTGGTCGCGAAAGCGAACTGACGGTCGCGTCTGCGATTCAGATGGGAGCAGATAAAATCGAAGCAACCTCGAACTTTGTTCGGGCTCGCCAAGAACTATGGAGATGGATTTTGGGAGTTGGATTGGTGGTATTGATGGTTGAATGGGTGATCTTCAACCGAAGAATATTCATTTAGATTGAAGAATTATCGAAAACGGATGCACTCGTTTTTTGTGGCCAAATCCACTACGACCAGATATCTCGGTCGAGCATCCGGTAGTTGATGGCTTCTTCGATGTGATGAGGTTCAATATCGTTTGCTGACTCTAGATCTGCGATGGTTCTCGCTACTCGCAAAATTTTGTCATGAGCTCGCGCCGATAGGCCCATCTCCGTTACCGCGACTCGCATCCGCTCGTGCTGGATCTTGCCCAGTTTGCAATGCTCGCGCAGCTCTCGACTACTCATCTGCGCGTTTGTCCTCGTCTTGCTATTAGAAAAACGAGCGGCCTGCTTTGCTCTCGCTTCATTAACTTCGTTTCGGATCGTCTCGCTACTCGTACCTGGTGGACCACTGGAAAGTTCATTGAATGGAACCGCTGGTACTTCGATGTGAATATCAATGCGATCGAGAAGCGGGCCGCTGATACGACTCATATAGCGTTCGATTTGTGGCGGTGTACAGTTGCAGCTTCGACGTGGATCGGTCCGGTAGCCACATGGACATGGATTGAGTGCCGCCACCAGCATAAAGTCCGCAGGAAAAGTGGTACTGCGCATCGCTCGCGATATGGTCACCACACGGTCTTCCAGCGGTTGACGCATGACCTCTAGCGTCTTTCGATTGAATTCAGGCAATTCGTCCAAGAACAATACACCATGATTTGCTAACGATACTTCCCCTGGCGAAGGAGGGCTTCCACCTCCGACGAGTCCTGCATCACTGATCGTATGATGAGGGGACCGAAAAGGGCGTTGAGCCAACAACGCTTGCCCACGGCTCAATCTTCCTAGCGCGGAGTAGATGCGAGTTGTTTCGATCGATTCGCTAGCGCTCAACGTGGGAAGGATCGTCGGCAGTCTTTTGGCGAGCATCGTCTTGCCCGAACCTGGAGGTCCGAGCATCAAGATGTTGTGAGCCCCAGATGCGGCGATGGTCAACGCTCGCTTTGCCATTTCCTGGCCACGCACGTCGCTAAAGTCAACTTCGTATTTCGAAAAGGCTTCGAATATCTCATCCAGTCGCGATGGGACGGGATCGATATCGTGTCTGCCACTCAAGAAACCGACCGCTTCTTGTAACGTTTGGACCGGGATGATTTCGAGAGACTCTACGACTGCGGCTTCTTGTGCATTCTCGGCTGGAACGATCAAGCCCTTGATACCAGGCTGCTTCGTCGCAGCCATGGCCATCGACAAAACACCCTTTACGCTTCGCACTTGACCTTCTAGCGAAAGCTCGCCCACCACCGCATACGATTCCAGTACCGACGATTCGAGTTGATCGGATACCGCCAAAATTCCTAACGAGATTGGGAGGTCAAAACTGGAGGCTTGCTTTGGGAGTTCCGCCGGGGCCAAGTTAATGACGATCCGATCGTGCGGCAATCGAAAGCCGGCGTTGACCATAGCACGCTCAACACGATGCGTACTTTCTCGGACCGCTTGTTCGGGCAATCCAACGAGGACCGTTTTGGGAAGTGCGGCGGGAGAGAGATCGACTTCGACTTCTACAGGAAGCGCGTCAATCCCAAGCAGAGAGTACGTTTGTAGCTTTGCTAACATGCAATGGACTTCGGGGGGAGTCTTTCGGAATACACAGGCGAATGGTGCTACAAGTTTAACGAATCTCTACGTTCCGTGGTGTCTCGGGAAAAACTGGCTAGAGGGCCAGAGGGTAAGTACTGTTGAAGGTATACCTCACCTGCATGTACAAGCCGATTGGATTTCCTAATCAAACAAACTCGGCAGTGATTGCCGTCTGTCCGTCGAATCCTTGTAGGTCAGGATGGTGTCCGCAATCGTTTGGAGGCGGTTCTTCAACTGGCTGTCTTTGAACGCGAGATTCGCTCCTATTCGTGCGGTTATCTCGTCCCCCTTCAACGCAGTCGGCACTGCAACAGGGCCTTCTAGAACCAGTTTTTTTTCTGAAATTCCGACAATGGTGACGGATCTCAATAGATCCCACGAGATCCATCCAACTCGATTGCCGTAGCCAGATCCTGTGATAATGCGCCACAGCAATACGGGCTTGGATGGTATAGTCCAGTCCTCGTTTAAGGCCGATGCGGCAATGACTCTAACTTCGACGCCATCTCGACAAATTCGGATCAGCGGTCGCCCCCGGGCAAAAAAGTTCTTCCACAAAACCCAAGTGAGAAACCCTAGAAGAATCGCTATCGCACTCACAGCCACCCCAGCGACCGGTGGCAAAGGCTTGCCAAAATCGTCATTTACTTGCCCCAACAAAATAAGTGACCCCATCATCGCCATACTAATGAACACGAACGCAGCGATCGAGCCTCCCAAGGCAAAGAGCCATCGCTTTCCATAAAATGCCGTTCGGAGTTTTTCGGTTCCAGCCATTTTGAGCAGTTCAAGCCTAAGGCCTAAGATTGAAAAGTGGTTAGGGTCCAATAAGAAATTGCTACTGCGTTCTTGGGTTCCCTTGCACGACTTAGGAGACCACCGAACATTCTGCGCAGGGCCGCGACCGTTTACTTACGGCCGGCCGCTACATTGTCCAACCATCTGCCAATGTCGCATCCTTGGTAACGATTGGGATTCCATCGCGGACGTAACAAGGGGCATGCTGGTCGGACTCGCTAACCCCCAACCGGTTGATGACCTGTACGTGTCGACCGATGCGACAGTTCTTATCGAGGATTGCACCATCGATCAAGCTACCAGCGCCGATACCGACAGGTACTTGTCCTTCGGAGCCGCCGGTCATTAAGTCGTCAGGAGTTTCTAAATAGTCTGCGCCCATGATGATACTGTTTCGAATTGTGACTCCTTCGCCAATGATGCATCGCAAACCGATGACACTATTCTCGATGCGAGTCCCTTTTCCGATGCGGCAACCATCGGCGAGCAATGAGCCACTAATGGATGCACCATCGACAACGGATGGAGGCAAGAATCTGGCGCGGCTGTAAACGGGTCGGTCTGCTTTGAACAAGTCGAATGGCGGATTGTTCTGGCTCAGCGACAAGTTCGCATCGTAGAAGGCGCGAATCGTCCCGATGTCTTCCCAGTAATCGTCGAACAAGTGCACTTGCACTTTGCGGGATCGAACGGCCGCTGGAAAAACTTCTTTGCCAAAGTCGCTGTAGTTCGTCTTGTTCAGGACGTCGAACAGCAGTTCTTTGTTAAAGATGTAGAGTCCCATGCTCGCCAAGCAATCGCGGCCTTGCGATGGGATTCCTTGTGCGTCGATCCAAGCAGGGTTGGTCGAGACCATGTTGATCTCCTCTTCGGTCTTTGGCTTTTCCAAGAACCCTGTTACTCGGCCTGTATCATCGCAACGCATCACTCCTAATGCATGGGCCGCAGAGCGAGGCACGGGCTTGGTCGCAATCGTCACATCTGCCTTGGATTCAATGTGTGTGTCGAGCATTTTTGCGTAATCCATGTGATACAACTGATCACCACTCAGAATGAGCACATACTTGCAATCTTTCTCGTCAAAGTATCGAAGATTTTTCCGAACAGCATCCGCTGTACCTTCGTACCACTCTGTCCCACCTTCCATGGTTTGCTGAGCAGCCAAAAGCTCCACAAAGCCACCACTAAAATTATCGAATCGGTAGGTTTGGCGAATATGTTGGTGAAGCGAGACACTCAAGAACTGCGTTACAACATAAATTCGGTTGATGCCGCTGTGCAAGCAATTGCTGATTGGGATATCGATCAGTCGGTACTTGCCGGCGAGCGGGACTGCGGGTTTTGCGCGAATCTTTGTTAGGGGAAAGAGACGTGTCCCTCGACCGCCACCAAGAATAAGAGAAATAACTTGCCGCATATTATTCATCACATTGCCTCAGGAGTTTGCAGGGGAGCGAATCGAGTAGATGCATAGGATAACCTAATCGGAAAGGCGCGGACAGCTTACTCCTGGAGAGATAGAATCTTCTCCAACACCGTTTTTCCGCAGCGCGATCGATCGATTCCGTGCGGCGAAGGGGACACAGGAATACTTTGCAATGACGACTGCTTTGAAATTGGTGATTGATTTGACCCAAAAACTGGTCCGGTTCCCCTCAGTTAGTCACCAAAGCAATGAGGCGGTGAGCCAATGTGTTGCCGACGAACTGGCAAGAATTGGCTTTGATGTCGAATGGCTATCGTATCTGGATGAACAAGGGGTTCGAAAAGTAAGCTTGATCGGCAAGCGAGGTAACGGTGCGGGGGGAGTCGCCTATTTGGCTCATACCGATGTCGTTCCCGCTGAGGATTGGTCCGTAGACTTTTGCGGCGCCTTCGAACCCGTCGAAAAAGACGGCCGACTTTACGGTCGCGGGACCTGCGATATGAAGGGCTCGCTGGCTTCCGCTTTGATTGCCGCTAGTTTAGTACCACCCGAGAAGAGCAATCCACTTTACTTTGTAGTAACAAGTGATGAAGAAGTAGGCATGCTCGGTGCCAAGAAGGTCAATGGGAAATCGCGATACTTTCAAGAGATGGTAGAAAATAACACCGTGGGCATTGTAGGCGAGCCAACTCAACTGAGTGTGGTTCATGCGCACAAAGGTGGGCAGCGATTTCATGTGTCGGCAAAGGGTGTCAGTGCGCACACCAGCACGACGGAGGGTCGGAATGCCAATTACTCCCTGATTCCTGCACTGCCTGCGATCTTGTCGTTGCGCAACGATAGCGAAACGAATCCCGCTTACCAAAATCAGATGTTCGATCCTCCGACGCTGTCGTGGAACATGACAATCACCAACGAGCCAGACGCCGTGAATGTAACTCCCTCGCTCGCACGGCTCAATAGTTTTCTTCGCACAATGCCAAACGTGGACGTCGAGCCGTTGTTGTCGCAGGTTGAAGCGGTATGCAGGACCTACGGGTTAGAATTCTATCGCAAAGAGAGTGTCGATCCATGGAGTGTCGCGCCCAATGCACCGTGGATCCAAAGTATGCTCCGGATTGTTGGACAAGCAAGATCACAAAGTGTTTGCTATGCGACGGATGCAGCGGTGCTTCAACGCTTAGAGTCGATAATGATTTGCGGACCGGGAGATATCCAACAAGCGCATCGAAGCGATGAGTGGATTAGTCTGGAACAGTTGTCTCGCGGTGTCGAGGTTTACCAGAAAGCGTTCACGCATTCATTTGACCGATAGCATTCGCTCAAGGGCCACGACGGACCAACGGGCTGTTTCTTCTTTCACCTTGATCTCATTCACAATTGTCCCGACGACGATGTTTTCAAGACTCCAGCAGAGATGCGCCAAATCGATTCTGTACATCGTGGCGCACATGCACACGAGAGGGGACAGGAAGTGAATTTCTTGCTCGGGATGTTCTTTCTTTAGACGGTCGACGAGATGCAATTCTGTTCCAATAGCCCACTTCGAACCGGGAGGAGATTGCTTGACTGTTTCAATAATTTTGCTGGTAGAGCCTGAGATATCTGCGATATCGTTGACTTCCTGAGGGCATTCCGGATGGACCAAAATCTTGATCCCATCGATGCGTTTTCGAAAGGAGTGAACATGATCAGCTTGGAACATCTGATGCACCGAGCAATGCCCTTTCCAAAGGATGACCTTCGACGAGTCAATGGCATCTCGTGAATTTCCCCCCATCTCTTCATGAGGATTCCACACTGGCATGAATTCATTGGTGATCCCCATTTTGAGAGATGTGTTTCGCCCAAGGTGTTGGTCTGGAAAAAAGAAAACACGTTTCCGTTGTTTGAAGGCCCATTCAAGGACTGCTTTCGCATTGCTGCTCGTGCAAACGATTCCGCCATGCTTCCCGCAAAACGCCTTGAGACTCGCTGCGCTATTGATATAGGTCACGGGAGTCAGATCGTTTGTATCAATCACGTCTCCCAATTGATCCCATGCCGCCTCCACCTGACGAATAGCAGCCATATCAGCCATCGAGCAACCAGCGGCCATGTCAGGCAGAACGACGCGTACACGCTCACCACCACGAATGGCGATTCGATCAGGGCGATTGGCCAAAATATCTGCAGTTTCCGCCATAAAGTGGACACCGCAAAAAACGATCGTGCGGCAATCAGAACTTTCGGCTGCCAATTTGCTCAGTTGGTACGAGTCACCTTTCAGGTCGGCATGTTCTATCACCTCGTCCTGTTGGTAATGGTGCCCGAGAATGAGCAAGCTCGAACCGAGTTGCTGCTTGGCCGATTGAATTCGGCTACACAGTTCGGCGTTGCTGAGTTCACGATACGGAGCGAACGGATAGGACTCGATAGTGATGGACATAATTATGCAGGCAAAAGGACTTATTGAATTTCCCTCCTAAGTATAGCTGATTTCTCGATTTCCCAAGAGTTCGGTTTTAGAACCGCACCCTAATGACCGACGACATAAGGGATGGAACGCATTTTCGGTGGAAATCTACAACCGACTATCTGATGGACACATTGCAAAAACACACAACAACGAACCCAGCGAAGGTCGAGTTTTGGAAGAGTTTATTGCGAATTGACGCATCGGTCGCCGTGACGTTAGCAGCAAAGGACATGCCCGTCGAGCGAATTCTAAATTTAGTTCCGGGGATGATGATTCAGTTCGACAAGGGGTGCGACACTCCGCTTCTGGTGGAAGTGGACAACCAAAAGATAGCACAAGGGGAAGTGGTAAAAGTAGGGGACAAATTCGGGCTGAAGGTTACTGAAATCCTTCATCGCGACGAACGATGGATTCCGTTGGTGACGGAAAGATCCAAGTAGTCCATCCGTAGCCGTACATCATTCCACGGATCGATTCCCTTTCATTTCGTTGGATTTTTATGGGAAGATAAAAATTCTTCTTGTGTGGAGCTGCGACAATTGTGAGTCGTCATGTAAACTTGAACGAACACACTGGCGTTTCGATTCCATACCAAGTCGAAGTAGTTTGAAAACTGACGTGATTGCATCCCCCGTTTTTGTTGCAGGCCATCGAGGAATGGTCGGGGCTGCCGTTTGCCGCCGCTTGAGCCAAGAGCCAGGAGTGGTATTGCTCACTCGTCCACGCGATGAATTGGATTTGTGTGACGACGACGCAGTTGCAAGGTTTGTCGAAAAAGAGAGGCCGGCTACCGTTATTTTTGCGGCAGCGAAAGTGGGTGGTATCCATGCGAACCAGTCTTTCCCGGTTGAGTTTCTTACTGACAATCTTCGTCAAGAGTTGTCGACGATCCATGCAAGCTATCGTTTTGGAGTACGACGATTCCTTTTTCTTGGCTCCACTTGCATTTATCCTCGTTTAGCGCAGCAGCCCATACGTGAAGATCAGCTATTGGCTGGTCCGCTGGAACCAACGAATGAAGCTTATGCTTTAGCCAAGATTGCAGGACTGAAATTATGCCAGTATTTTCGGCAACAGTATGGTGTTCTCTACCATTCAGCGATGCCTACCAATCTGTATGGTCCAGGCGATAACTACCATGTAGAGCACAGTCATGTGCTCCCAGGATTGATACGAAAATTTCATGAAGCGAAAATCACAGGAGCACCTTCGGTCACGATTTGGGGAACAGGAACTCCGTTAAGGGAGTTTTTGCACGTGGACGACTTGGCAGACGCGATTGTGCATTTGTGTAAACTGGCTAACCCTCCGGATTGGGTTAATGTTGGTACATCGGTTGACATTAGCATCCTTGAACTGGCCAAGCTAATCGCGAAGGTTGTTGGGTACCAAGGAGCGATCACTACAGATCCGTCCAAACCAGATGGTACCCCGCGTAAGCTAACCGATACATCATTATTGAGATCAACAGGTTGGGTACCGGGTGTCCCTTTGAATGAGGGGTTGATTCGCACTTACGCTGATTTTTTGGAAGAAACTCAATCTGGCCGTCTAAGATCAATCTGAACACCATCAATCTGTTGTAGGACGCCATTGCTCTTGTGATTTTTTTTGTTGCACTGCCATGGATCGGTCATTTTCTATGGTTTCCGACACTTTGACCTCCCCAAGCAATCGAAAGTGCTTCAGGCAATCGACTCCCCATAGGGCAGCAACGACGAATGCAGCGATCATGCCGGCAAACGGCGGATTTACTCTTGTGCCGTTGATCACAAAGAGTGTTAACCCTGCCCCGGTGGCAAACGCAGTAATCGCAATCTTGAGCAGAATCGCAGCGCTCATTTTCTTTGAGTCGCTTTTGTTGATAGCCCGACGTGCGTTGTTGTTTGCAAGCTCACGAAGTGCATCGAGTTCATTTTTCTTCTCTGGAGCTTGCTGTCTAGGAACAAACTCGTCGTCAGTCATGATGCTTGTCCTTTCGGGACTCGTTTCATCTAACGCTGTGATTGTGTGAGAATCTCGATTGCCACGATTGAGAAACTCACCGCGAGACCTGGGGGCCATTCTCGACTCGGTTAGGGGGGCTGGCTTTGTCTCGCTAGAGGACTCAGGGCCGCCCTTCACGCGTTGCAACAACTTCTGCATATACGCCTCGATTGAATCCTCTTCCTCTTCCACCTGAGGCATTTCTCGCTCAAGTGTCCTTGTTCGAGTTGGTTCTCGCTCAGGGATCGCTGCCCTAGAGGGTTGATGTGTGGATTCTCGCAGTCCCGAGAGGTGTCGAATGAGTGTCGGCGATTCCGACGTAGACTCTTGATGGGAATGAATCGACGACATTTCATCTTCATCGCTTAGTCGATCGTTTTCATCTCGGGCATCATGATGCGAGAAAGCGGCGGGTGATTCTGACGGCGCATCCTGTTGTAATGGTGATCTGACGAATCGCTGCTGCGACTGCACTGAAGAATCATCTGCGTAGGATGAATTTTCGTCTTCGCTTTCCTCGTACTGAAATTTTTCAAAAAGTGAGCTCTGTCGATCAGGATTCGCTTCTAGTTGACTGCTCAATCGTGCATCTGGTTCGTTTTGAGAGAATGGTTCTTGAGTCTCTTGACGGCTACCAGAATTCGACAGCATACGTCTCAAACGTTCAGATAATGCATCAATGTCAATATCAGCATCAGGTGTTTCGTTCACCGGATCATCGACTTGATTTGGCGAATCTTCGTTTGTCCCCAATGGTGATGTTTCGGACGTAGAGAGCCTCTCAATTTCCGAGGCTCTCTCAATCTTGGAAATCCTGGATGAGTAGTCATAACCACCGTCGTACTCTTCAAGGTTCGGGCGAAGAAAACTATCTCTGACAGAAGTTTTGCTAGACCCAACGATTGCGTCGTCCGGCAATATCTCTTGATATGAAGGATTGGAAAACAACTCATTGGAATTCGGGCCATGATCCTGATCAACGGAATGATGATATTCGTCGTCAGGATGCTCTGTTGTTTGGATAGAAAACGATGGTGCATCTGACAGATCTTCATCGACACCATATTCATATCGGTTGTACTCGTCAGCTGGTTGTTGCGATTCCTGTTTCGGAATCGCTTGCATTTGCTGTTGTAGATAATCGAAGTTGTTTTGGGCTACCGAGCCGAATTGTTGAACTTCATTGCGGACCGATTCCAGAGCTTCGTAAATTTCGTCGCGATGGATTCGAAGCTCTTCAAATCGACTTTCGAGTTCCACGCTCAAACGATTTTGGGCATTTGAGACGGCAGAAGTTTCGGAGTTTGCTGATTCGACAAACCTATTGGCAAACTCATCCAACTTGGATTCTATTCCCGCAAACCGTTCCTCCATTGAAGTGGTTTGGCGAAGCTCCCAATTCAATACGGTTTCTTCTAGATTTCCCTGCATCTCGCCGAGAGACTCCACCTTGAACGCAAGGTGCTGGATACGAGACTCGAACGCTTCGACGCCATCTTGCAACGCTTCGTTCCAAACACCTTCCCGTTCGTTCAGTCGACTTTCAAACTGCGATAGTAGTTCTGTTGAGATCTTGAGAGTTAGGTTCTGGCTGAGTTGGTTGAATTCCACCGCCAGGGAGGCACAGACGTCTGGCGCGTCCGTCGAAACCTTGGATACGGCTTGTTGAATTTGTCCCAAGGAAGTTCGCAGTTGATCGAGGGATGTTTCGATCGAATCAAAACGCAATAGTGTCCTTTCAATGTCACTTTTGCTAACCATCGGTTCGCGAGCTAGTCCTGGACTGTCTGCTTCTGAATTGATGCCCTGCACATTTGATACATTTGATGGCGGAATAGTCCGAGCGGCTTGTGGAGATGGTAAGGGTTCAGCCAGACGGTTTGCAGCGGCAACCAGTTGATCCGATCGAACGACCGTTGTAGACCGGATGGACACCGAACTCGGCACAACTTGAAATAAACACGATCCGATACAAAATTCGACTGGCTCGTCAATGAGCCACTCTCGTACCAATCGCCCATTGATTCGTGTGGGATAAGGGGCCTTGAGAAGAGTAAAACGCTTTCCAAACGTAAGGGTGAGATGAGTCGCAGCCGCGATGCTTTCTGGAAGAACAATAGTAGAAGAGGGGTGTGACCCAATCGTGCACTTCGGCGACCGAATCAAGCATTCTCCCGATGCCCCCGATGCACTATCGCGCCAGCTGACTTCTCCCAGCGTGTTTTCGTTGCCGACTGTTGCGGATGCCCGCATTGCTGATAGAAAAGTCTGCATTGGAGTAGGGTCAATAGCGTTGAGGACTCGAAACACTCATTTGGGTTTATCGACTTACCGGCACTCTGAAACATCACTAAACTTCGAAGACTTCGGTAAATAACTTTTGCCGCCACACCAATACGGGGGGCTTTTTGGGAACTGTCCAGTCGATTCTTTAGTTTTTCAGCAATTCATATCGGGAATTGAAAGGCGACTGGTGGCTTTTCCGAGCGACAATGCAACGAAATCACCGCGCAATGTTATTTTAAGACCCCTTAGCGGCAATGTATCTTAAAACCTAAGTCTTTGGACATATTTTGCGAACACACTGCACTGTTTTTCGTACTATAGTTCAACGCCAGTCTCCAAAAGGAGGGCGGCATAAAAGGTCTGCTTATTGTGGCGGTCCGCCCAACGGGAACGCTTCCTACCATTGGCCGTAATTCCACGAGAGGATTTTGACGCTATGTCCCGAAAGGAAGCGTTGAACAAATTGCGAGATGTGTTGCTCACCCGCCGCGAAGCCTTGAAAAAGGCGCTCGATGGTGATTTGAGCATGCTTCAATCTCTGTCTCAAGATGGTGGAGATGTGATGGACGCCGCTATGGATACTGCTCAGGACGAGATTAGCAGTCAGTTGGTGGAAGTGGAAAGTCGGGAACTCACTCAAATCGAAGAGGCACTCAATCGCATCCGTGATGGACACTACGGCGATTGTGAAATTTGCGACAAACCAATTCCGCTGGCGCGTCTCCAAGCTGTGCCCTACGCAATTTCCTGTATCGAATGTGCACGAAAGCAGGAAAAAATATCACCCAGAATGATGGGCGAACATTTCAGTTAGCCTGATCCGCGCGGACGTCAAATATCTGGCCAATTGTCGTAAGATCTTTAGATCTGTCGGCTCGAAACAATGTCAAAGGTGCAGAGTTCTTTGCCATCCTGATAGGACGCAAAAAAAAAGACGGCTGAACCCGTCTATAGATGGGTCCAGCCGCCGCCGGAGATAGATGGTGGGTAGGAGACTACGCGCACCCGCCGCAACAACCTCCTATTGACAATGATTCCAAGCCTTCAAAGCCCCCAATGAACGCTTGATTTCACTTCAATGTGCTATGCCTGGGCATTCAGGCCAAGACGTCGATACCGTCATCCACCTTGCCGGACGGCGGGGGAGAGCGTGGCATCCCGTTTCTAAGTTGATGGATTGCGGCCCGGATTGGGTCTTTTTCCTCTTCCTCTAAACGTTTTTCCTTTGCTTGAGGGTTTGGAGAAACTCGATTGGATAGCTTCTTCTCTTCGGGCCGCCTGTTAGTAACCTCATAGACCGAGCCGACGCGGTTCGTGTTGTTGATGTCATTCGTTTTCGGAATGCTAGCCCTTAGCAAGTCAGAAAACTCTTTCCAGCTAACGGGCAATCTAGGAAGCGGATCGATGTTAATCATAAGAACCTCACACAAAAATCAGGTCTTTATGCACTCGGGTTGTTTCTTGTCGGTCCTGTCGTGCGACGCAGGCAATTAGAAATCTAGGTCAAAAAATGAGAGATGCAAAAAATCTCTTCTAAATTTCCTAAACCGCTCGAGCATCCCCAGCTTGGCCAAACCCTGGGAATGATTTCTATTTACGTGAACGCTCCAATTCCTCTATGATTGCCAAGTCACGCAGCATACGTCGTTGCAGGAGGCAACGGAGCGAAGCTGCGGTTCGATCGATTGATGAAAGCGTAAGGCGACCAGAATGTTCGGGAAACTTCTACTAATTGCAGTATCGTTTATTGCCCAAGGGCCCCAAATATTGCCTGGTTCTAGTTTGCCTGGTTCTTCAAATATAAACTCTCCCTCACCGGCCGAAAGGTGCAAAACAGGTTGGGGGCCAGATCGCGCAACTGGCAAGTATGTCTTCACGATCCAGATCGATCCTAGCGCTCTTGAACTTTTTGCACAGGGTTCGTTTGGCAAGGACATGGCAGCACCGATTCCAGACCATGTAAGGCCATTTATTGAGGAAGTCATCGTTCGTATCGGCACCGCAGATCTAGCTCGAATCGACCCAACGCAGGAAATGCAAGAGTCACTACGTCGTCTCTATCAGCCAACCCTAACCACACTCGACGGTCGAAGCGGACCAGTGGATATCGATAGGTCTTTGGCTGTGAATAATCCACAGCAAATTCTGCCTCCAACAAATCTGCAGCCAGATAGCAATTACGCGACCAACAACTTCACGGGCAGTTCTCGCAACAACTCTACGGATATCCTCCCCAACGATGCTAATCGCAATCCCACAACTTTGCCGAACATACCAGGCTCCAACAATTTATCAACGAACCCATATCGACCAACAACACTTGCGGATGCTCCGAGTCTTTCGGGAAACACGATACCGAGCAATGGAGGGATGAACACGGACCCACGTACATCGACACCAATGCGTGATGAATTCCGCCCTTCGAATTCGGTGGCGAATAGCATGCTCAGCAAAATGACAGGCAATACGCAACCGCCCGTGGGCAGCTACTCAGCGCCATATTCTCAGGGCTATTCACGGACAGCGACGAATACAACAGCCTCACCTCTGACGACGCCGCCACCAGTCAATGCGCAATATACGCCCCAAACGTCTTGGAGTAATGGCGGGATCGGACCGAGTGTCCCTACGGGATTAGATCCCAATTACTATGTCGCAAACAACACTGGCAGGCCCTTGACTTCACAAACTAATCTCGGAGGCGTGATGCCAGTAGGTGCTTCATCTGCAGTTCAGCCAACAGGGCTTGGGGCAGCGGGTCAGGGAACGGGTTCGTTGGTCACAGATCCAGGGCAAGGCTTACCGCCCCAAGGCTCCACCAGTGCAGTCCAGTGGCTTCCATTCGTTACGATATTTCTTTTGGTGGTCAATATTTATCAGTTCTTCTGGATGGCGCACGTAAGAACGCGTTACAAAGAACTAGTCATTAGCAAGCGTAACGCTCAACTAAACTTGGCAGGCTAGCCGGCATCAAGTTGACAACGATCGTCCCAAGATCACGAGACACATGTCATCTTCCTGGTCGCATCCCACGATGTGACGAGTCACGTTCTTGATGATTTCGTCCCCTGCGGCCTGGATGTTTTCCCCATGCTCAGCGACTTGTTTGCGAACGCGTTCAATCGAGTATTGTTCCCCTTGCGCATTGGAAGCTTCAAAGATACCATCGGTATATAGGGTCATCGACTCCCCTGGTTTGATGTCTACCTCCAACGAATCGAATGGAATGTCCGACATGATTCCTAGCGGCGGTCCCCCCGCTTCGCCTCCCGGTTCTTCGATCGTCTTCGAAGCCTTGAGCATGATCGGTGGCATATGACCAGCGATCACGATGGTTGCTTTGTGCGCTACATAGTCCAGCACGATGGTGGTCATGGTAATGAATCTCTCTGCGCCCAAGGCGGTGATTCGATCATTCAATATGGCCATGGCTTGACGCGGGTCATCGATCGTTGCAAAAGCAAAGCGAGTTTCTGCGGAGAGCTTTGCCATAAACATAGCCGCGGCAACTCCGTGCCCAACAACATCTGCGAGGACGATTGCAACGCGGTGGTTATCTAACTCGATGTAATCAAAGTAATCACCCCCTATCTGACTGGCTGGCTTATAATATTGATAGAAAGAGTAGCCAGGCACCGAGGGGGAGGACTTCGGTAAGAATGCTAATTGAACTTGACGAGCTAGCTCCAGGTCTTGTTCCACTAGTTTCTTATTGATCATCTGCTCGTGCAGCTGTGCGTTTTCGATGGCGATACCTGCTTGATTCGCGACGCCGATAAGGATCTCCAAGTCTTTTCCTTCGAATCCACCTTTTTGCTGAACTGTATCTATTTGAATAGCACCGATAGGTTCCCCATCACTATTGAGAAGCGGTGCAACGATCATCGATCGAATTCGAAAATCTGCAACGCTCTGACTCATCTCGAAACGCGAATCGCTTCCTGCATCCAAAGATATGATGGCTTCTTTGGTTTGCATCACTTCTCGAAGCACTGTGCGCGATACACGTACCATTTCTTCTTGATCTGGTCTCCGCGTCTTTACCCAGCGAGGAGTCAAATTTCCTTGATCATCCTTGAGGACGATAAATCCTCTGTCGGCTTGGATAAAGATGTTGAATAGCGAATCCAAAACCTTGGGCAGTACTGCTTCGAGCGCTACCGCTTTGCCGAGACTCTTCATGATCTCGAGCATTGCGGCAAACTTCGCTTCAGGGGATGCGTTCACTTGAACCCCAAACTGACTTCCCCTGACATCGAGTTTTGCCGTTACCGAACGAGTGGACGGAGCATCGTCACCATCGTCCACCATCATGATGCCCAATGCGGAACTCTCACCTCCGCCAAAGGTCAACTCCGAAGATTGCAACTCTTCGTGGTAGGTCAACTCAATGTCGCAAATACGAATCGAGTCACCTTCAATAAGCTTGGTTGGCTCACCGATGAGGCGACCATTGACAAACGTTCCGTTTCGACTCTTAAGATCCTCTAGTTGATAACTATTTCCCGCCCGAACGACTTTCGCATGCTGTCGCGAAACGGACCCGCTTTCCAGCACGATATCGCATTCGGGGTGACGTCCCAGGACATATTGAGCTAAATCGAGATCGTAACGACGTCCCATGGCGGGACCCGTGATTGCTTCCAGGTATGGCATGTCGAGACAGAGTTTACGTTGGCGGTGAACAGAATAGAGGCTACTGATTCGCGGTAAGCCGAATCGGAGTGCAGAGTATTCTAGACAGAAATCGGACTTCGTACACGATTCCAGGCTAAGACAATTCGAGAATGACTTACTTAAACAAAGCGAATGCCTTGGGGGTGGCGCATCGCCCGCGCTGGGTCCGGATCAAATACTCACTTCGCAACAAGAATGGCTCCACCTCATCCTCAAGCGTATCCGCAGAAACACTCATCGTGTGCGCAATCGCTTCCAGGCCTGCCGGGCCGCCGTGAAATACTCGAATCAATGTCTCCAGGTAACGTCGATCCTGTCGATCGAGTCCTGCCGAATCGATCCCTTGCATATCGAGCGCACGTTGAGTGATGTCAAACGTTACGACTCCATCCGCTTTGCTCATGGCGTAATCTCGAACCCACAGAAAGCGATTGTTGGCAACACGGGGGGTTCCGCGGGCGCGGATAGCAATCTCCTCGGCCGCGTCCTGCTTTAACTCGACCCGAAGTTTTTTAGCGTTCCGTTGGAGTATTTCCATCAACTCCTCTTTGTCATAGTATCCGAGGTGCTGGCGAATCTGAAAACGATCGCGTAGCGGCCCACTCAACATCCCTGCCCGAGTTGTGGCACCAATCAACGTAAACGGCTGCAAAGCAAGATTCAGCGTTCGCGCGTTGACGCCTTCCCCGACAACGATGTCGATCCGAAAATCTTCCATCGCTGTGTATAGGAACTCTTCTACAGGCTTTGGCAATCGATGTATCTCATCGATGAAGAGCACTGAACCACGTTCGAGATTGGTCAAGTAGGGAATCAACTCTTTCGGAGCCTTCAAACTGGGCCCCGTGGTCATCTCCACATTGACTCCCATTTCCCGAGGAATGCAGGTTGCAAACGTGGTCTTGCCTAGCCCCGGCGGTCCGTCGAAAAGAATATGACCGAGCTGCTCGCCTCGCTTGCGGGCGGCATCAATCGCGATCTCGAGAACATCCATCACTTCGCGTTGACCGACCATGTCCGCAATTCGCTTGGGACGAAACAGTACGGTATCGCTCTCGCTATTCGGATTTGGATCCTCACCGCCATCGATCGACATACTGGGCCCTATTGGCAAAGACTTCGACGGTCGGACCAACGCCTCTGACAACGCGGCATCCGCGACATCCTCTGCTTCGGTAGCGATGATTTTCCGTTCACGCACCATTCCATCGTTCCTTCCGTGAGTCGCAGCCGTTCTCAAATCATCACGAGACGGCGTCCCGTGTATCTGACAACAATTCTACTATCCCTGAATTCTACTGTCCCTGCCCTCGGGAGAAGCCAGGCTTTCCGTCGAAGTTGTAAAGACCTTCCATTTTTACAAACTCAACTCCTACATCTGTCACCCGATCCATGAGTGCTGTGATCGACTTGTTGGAAACGCATCCTGGTGTCCCTTCCGGAAGCTGGAATCGGCAACGATAAACGTCGACCGTGAATGTTTCTTCCATTCCGCCCGGCCATACCTTCATACCACGATTGCTCAACATTTCCAAAACCATACCATCCCCTTGAGCCGGCTTGAGTTTCTCGGCCAAGTCATTGGGTTTGCCGGTGAACGCCACAAAGACGTCGGCACCAACGAGTTCACGCTTCTCTTGAGAGCGAACGTATGGAGGGCGACTGGTGAGCGGCTTCGAAGGAGCCTTGGAGTAGTCAACTGACTTCAAGACTTCAGGCTTCTTGCCCAATCGATCGACAACCGCCTGCGCGAACTCCTTGGTTCCAACCTTTTGCTTTGAGACTCGTTCATCGAAAATGTCATAGGTATGAACGCCATCTTCGATCGTCTTCAACCAAGCGTTCTGAGCCAATTCCGCCACCTTCGCTTGTCCGATGTGGACCAACATCTGAATCGCGCCTAGGAATAGTCCGGATGGGTTTGCTAAATTCTGACCAGCCCGACGTGGTGCAGATCCGTGAATTGCCTCGAACATGGCGCATCCATCACCGATGTTCGCGCTGCCTGCCAACCCGACCGAACCTGCGATCTGAGCCGCAACGTCCGAGAGAATGTCTCCATACAGGTTAGGCATGACCACCACATCAAAAACTTCCGGTGTATCGGCCAACTTTGCGGCACCGATGTCTACGATCCAATGTTCATTTTCGATGTCAGGATATTGTGCTGCAATCTCGTCAAACACTTTATGAAACAAACCATCGGTCAGCTTCATAATATTGTCTTTGGTGAAGCAAGTTACTTTCTTGCGACCATAAGCACGCGCATACTCGAATGCATATCTACAGATCTTCTCTGTTCCAGGCCGGCTGATCAGCTTGAGGCATTGCATAACGTCAATGGTCTGCCGGTGCTCGATCCCTGCATAAAGATCTTCCTCGTTCTCACGCACAATGACGACATCCATCTTCGGATGCTTGGTTTCAATGAACGGATGGTAGCTCAAGCATGGTCGGATGTTCGCATACAGTCCGAACGCTTTTCTTGTTGTCACGTTAAGCGACTTGAACCCACCCCCTTGAGGCGTGGTGATCGGGGCCTTGAGAAATACTTTGGTTTCTCGAAGACTTTCAAAGGCACTTGGCTCCATCCCCGACAAGTTGCCTTTGAGATATTGCTTCTCTCCGATTTCAATCGTCTGAATATCGAGACTCGCACCTGCTTCCTGAATAATCTTTAAGGTGGCGGCCATAATCTCTGGGCCGATACCATCTCCGTGAGCGACTGTAATTGGTGTGGGGGATGCCATAATTGTGGTGCGGTTTAAGGTGAGGAAGAGGCGGAAAAACAACGAACGCTCGGATTGAGGACCGCGCGAGGTAGAAATCGTATTCAGGAACCGGAAACCCAGCAACTCAGAGAGCCCAGGAACTAAGGTTTTCCAGCGGTTTTTTCTCGCCAACGTGCTTTGAACGCGTCATAATCCGCTCGCGTATCGATTCCGCGGTGCGAAGATCCCACGATCCCAACCACAATCCGATGGCCAGCCTGCAAAAATCGAAGCTGCTCCAGCTTCTCGGTCTGTTCTGCATCGCTAGCAGGAATTGCCCCCAGATCCATCAAAAAAGTACGGCGATACGCATAGATGCCGATGTGTTGCAAAAACATCGGCGGAATTCGCTCGAGCATCGAGGGCTCCCATTGTCGAGGATGCGGGATCGGTGATCGGCTAAAGTATAGGGCGCTCCCATCGTGCCCGAGGACCACCTTCACACACCCAGGATCCTCCAGATTTTTTTTGGTGCGTATCGGGGTCGCTAATGTCGCAACCGACGCAGTCGGATTCGCAATTAGCAACTGCATGACTTGGTCTATCGCTTCGCCGGCAATCTCCGGCTCATCCCCCTGGACATTGACAAAGAGATCAACTTCAGGATAAGCAGCAGCTACCTCTGCGATCCGATCCGTGCCGCTCTGCGCGTTGATATCCGTCATCATCGCCTCGCCACCAAAGCCTCGAACAACGTCGAACGTCCGAGCGTCATCAACTGCGATCGTGATCCCCGAAGGGAGTGCGGCCCTTTGGCAAGAACGAAACGTGTGCTCCAATACGGTTCGCCCGGTTTCAGCCAACAGTAACTTTTCCGGCAAACGAGTCGAAGCCAATCGGGCTGGAATTACAATTCGGCCTATCATCCTTGATGCTCCTGGGATGGCCCTCTAGCTGGCCCTGAGTTGGGCCTTAGTTGGGTCCGTCAAACTTCGTAAAGATCATCCTGCCCGCTTGCGTTTGCAGCGTGCTCGTTACAACAACGCCCACTGTTTGGTTGAGACGTTCCCGGCCTCCTTCGACGACAACCATCGTTCCATCGTCGAGATAGCCGATTCCTTGGTCGTGCCCTTCGCCTGGCTTGACCACTCGAATCTGAAATCCCTCACCCGGTAAAAATTGAGGTCTCAATGCGCTGGCGATCGCATTGAGATCGATGACTGGCACGTTATGAAGCTTAGCCACTTTGTTGAGATTGAAGTCTCCTGTGACGAGCTTGCCATCCAGATGCTTCGCAAGCAGAACGAGCTTCATGTCGACCGGTTGGCCCGCAAACTCAGGCAGTTCCCGGTCGTACATCATAAAGTCAAGACTATCGCTGGTTCTCAGCCGATTCAAAATATCCAAACCACGCCTACCTCGAACCCGCCTCAGCTTGTCTGAGCTATCCGCAATATTCTGCAACTCCATCAAAACGAAGCGTGGCATCACGAGCTGCGCATCCAGAACACCCGTATCCGCTAGTTCAGCAAGGCGGCCATCGATAATGGCGCTCGTATCGAGAATCAAAGGCTTCATGCCCTTCAGGTCGCGAGAGAACTCCACGTAAGGAACAACAAACCGAAAGTCGTCCTTGGTCTGCAATAGAATGCTCGTGCAGATATAACACAACACGGTCAAAATGCCCAAGTCGATATAGGCCTTGAAGCGATTCTCTAACAAGAACGGAGTCAGGGCCACCGTCAGTAGATAGGTAAGCATCAGTCCAATCAACAATCCGAAATAGATAGCTGAAATGACTTCGATCCTCTTTCGTGGAATGAGCATGTCGATACCAACCACGCCAAACGCGACAATCAGAACACCGCTGAAAACCAAGAACGGCGTCATTCCACCATAACCGTTAAAGTCCCTAGATTGAGACCAAATAGTCCCAACTCCTCCAGCCACCACGATGAAGATGATTCGCAAAGCAAGAACCGCAACCGAATCTGCTATGGATGACTTTCTACCGCTGGAGATGTTTGGTGTGGCTTGATCCATGATTTCTGGTTCTGAAGGGCGTTTTGGAAGTCAACAAGAGTTTGTTCGGCGATGGAACAATAGTCAAGACGCCATTTCATACTCAATTGTTTGTACAACAAACTTCAATCATAGCGTAAAAAACGACACCGGGCGCCTACAATCCTGATACCACGCCATCCACTCTTTACTTCAGCAGCCTGCGGTTTTCTGATTTTTCTAGACATTCGGCAATCGCCCTCGTAAACATCCCGACTAGGGGGAGTTGCGTGGCTTGCTACCGAGTAGTGAATAAAAGAATGCGATCAAAACGATCAACAGGACAAAGGCGAAATAGATCAATGGAGACGGCGATTTCTCGGACCCATGCTCCATGCCTCCTACAAGCTCTCTAAAGATTCGAACCAGCCAAGCCAAAGCCCCGACAGCATGCCCGATCGAAAAAGCGGTAGCAACAAATCTTCCAGGCGATGCCGGCAATGTTGTCACCAGGATAGTAAAGACAGCTATCCACATTAGCCCGGCGACGACGAATACAACCGGATGAATCGCAAGATAGGTGGCAAATGCCGGAGATGCCTCAGTTACGTCTCGAAACTCCCCATCCCAATACGCGCTCGATTGTCCACATAGCGTCAGTACGATATCGAGCAGACAAAGCGACACCGGCACAATCACGGATCGCTTCGTCATTCTCTTGCTTATCGGGATGGCTTTTGCTGCTTCGGTCACCAGTTGCTGCCGAGGTAGCATTTTTGGTTATCGTATCGGCGAATAGTCCGTGGCCGTCATGAACACCGACTTGACACCCTTTGGAATGGTCAAAGAGCCTCCTGCTTTTTCTTCAGAACCTTTTCTTGCCGCAGTCCAATCGGGATCCTTGCCGAATGCGGCGAAGCTTTCTTTAGCAGAATCTCGACTCTTGTGCGCAAGGATGTAAGTCAGGTTGTTGTCGGCATCTGCTTGGTCCTTCATCAAGGTCCAGTAAGCGATGTTGGTCATTCCGTGCTTTTCAAAAAGCTTTACCGTGTGATCGCGGAATCGCGATTCGAGCGCTTTGAGGTTTCCGGGCGAAGCCGTGTACGTTCGCATTTCAAAGACACGATCCCCCTTGGCATCCGCTTTGATCGCAGGGGAGTAATCCGTCGCTTGGAAGAACTTGGTCTCTACTTTCGCGACAAGCTTGCCATTCACTTCGCTAGCTTTGTACGCTTTTTGCCAATCAGGATCCGCCATGAAGGCTTTCCATGATGCATCGCGTGCGTCGCGACTTGGGTAGGCTAAGAAATAGATCAGTTGGCTTTCGGGATTCTCCACAGGAACCCAATAGCCGATGTTTTCAATGCCATGCTTTTCAAAAAGCTTTACTGTATGGTCTCGGAACCGGCTATGGAGCGCCTCGAGTTTACCCTCGGCTGCGTAGTAGATTCGTAATTCGTAAACGCGTTTGTCGGTTTCTGCTGCGATACCTAGCGACAGAATACCAGAGGCGATCAGTGCGAATGACTGCACTATGGTGAGCATTATATTTCGGCGAAGCACGGTGAGCTCCATAGAGGAAGGAGGGAAATGTGGTTGGAACCTGCAAGAAACGAGTATCGACTGCTGGAGTACAGAAGTCAATCTAGGGTGGTTTCGCCTTAAAGAGAACGTCTGAATACGCTATTCTTTAAGGTATGACAGAACGAAAACGAACGATTCCTTGCCCGACCTGCCGACGAACCTTTGAGCCCGACGTCACATCTCCGTTTATGCCATTTTGTTCGGAACGTTGCAAAATGGCGGACTTGCATCGCTGGATGACGGAAGATATCGGACTGCCGGCGGAGAATTCTGAACCCGAAGACGACGAACCACCCGAGCCGCCTGCCAGACCTCGAGAGTGGAAATTTGATTAATCCGCCTGCACTTGGAGTACTCCATTGAATAACAACTCAGAGAACCACAACTTAGAGAATCAAAGCGAATTTGCCCCGGGCAGCATTAAGACACCGATGGTCGCGATTGATTGGTTTCGCGCCGCACCTTGGTGGCGACTTTTGACGAGTGTGCTAAATGTCTCATGGCGATCCTCCCACGTGCTGTTCTGTGCCGCAGGTTTGTTGGCGACCGATAGCATTATTCGTTTGTGTAACTTGCTCTTTCGTCCAGAACCAGGAATCGTAACGACGTGGATTCAGTCACGAGCGATTGCGACTCCGGTGCCGAGTTGGATATTGGCTGATGTGGAAATCGATCCGCCGATGCACTTTCTTGGAGTCTGGGGAGCATACTTTATTCCCTTGGCAGCATGGTTCGCTTCGCCAACGTTGAGAGGTACCGCGTTTGCCATCGCACTGACTCTCGGTATCGTTGCGATCTGGTCCTTTATCGGAGGATGTCTAGTCCGACGAACGGTCCTCGAATGCGGCGCTCAAGTTTCCGCTCCTTGGAGTGAAACGCTTCGACTGGTTCGCTCACGCTGGCTATCGATCGCTTGGTCCGTCACGATGCCTGCATGTATGGTGCTTGTGTTGGCAATGGTGCCGTGGATATTAGGTTGGCTTTCGAACATCCCTTGGTTGGGAACTTGGGGAGTTGGTCTGTTGATGCTGCCCGTTGTTATAGGATCTTTGGGGATCGGTTGGTGCGCCGCGATTACCCTTCTCGGGTTTCCACTCTCTGTAGCGGCCGTGGTGACAGAAAAGAAAGCGGATGCCTTTGATGGTGTATCGCGATCCGCAGCTTACGCTTTTCAAAAGCCGACCCTTTTGTTTCTCCTGGTGACGTTTCTGTATTTGATCAGTTTGATCAGTGGCGATGTCTTCACCGTGATTGTTGGCGCAGGATATGGGATCATATCCAAAGCTTTCGACATGGGGTCTTATGGATCGTTAGACGAATTGGGTGCGTTTCCCACGTCAATGTTTCGAAGCACGGTGATGCTGTTGCTGTCGGCTTTTAGCTTCAGTTTCTTTTGGAGTGCAACGGCTGTGATCTATCTGATTCTCAGGCGAGATGTCGATCATGTTGAGTTTGATCAAATCGATTTGGATTTGCCCGTTTCGAATCATCCCAAGATCGCATCGAATGAACCTGCGATGTTGCCAAACGAGGCGGAGTAGTCGAACGATGTTGTGCCGTTCGTTCGCTACAATTCACGGCATGAAGAAAATTAGATGTATCGCCCTGTTGCTTTTGCTGATGCTCATTTGGGTCGAGACGTGCTCTGCTCAAAGCATCGATATGGAAGTCGTCGACGACCCATCGGGCGAAGGAGTTTCTGCCCGTCTCAAGTTTGTTGTTGGAGACAAACGTGTCGTGCGACCACGAAATCTGTTGGTGCAATCCGAGTGGTGGTTGGCGGAGCCCTCGTTCTCGATCACCCCGAAAGGTGGTGAGTTTGAGTTTCTTGCCCAGCGCGGTCACGAGTTTAGTGACTTGCGAGGCGGATTCAAGATGGAGAAAAAGACTCGCGATATCGTGACCGTGGAGATACCACGTTCGACCGATATGCACGCAGAAAATTGGTACAGCGGAGACCATCATGCGACGCTCGAGTCGGCTCCGTTAGCACGCTGGCAACGCGCCGATGCAGTCGATTTCGTAGTCGGGCAAAAACAATCCTCTGTCGTGTCCGATGCTTCTAACGCGAAGACTTCGCCTCCAGCGCGTCGCCCCGCTTCAAAGTCCGCAAAGAACGCTGCCGAACCGCTGGTCGAGTCGACCGATCCGAATATCGTTGGCCTAGGGCTGCAATTGGAATCACCATTACTTCATTCGCGTCATGGCCCCGTTATGTTGCATGGTTGGCCGTCTGACGATGCCGATTCGAACGGAGCGTCCGCTGACAATTTAAACACGCTCATGGAAAGGCTTCAAGCGATTCCGCCTGGCTCGACCATGGTGCCTGAGCTAACGTCACCCTGGACTCGCGATGTGCCTATTCTATTGAGCACCCAAGCGATCCGGTCCGTGCAAGTGCTATCTTCGGTCAATCGTCCCACATCGGACGAGCCAATGGTATTTGTCACTGGCGATCCAAAGGTCGTTTTCGGACGAGTTCAAATCACGAGTGGAAAAGAACGGATCGGTATTCCTGTCTATGCCCCCTTTACTAAAGAGGATCGACTCCGCTTCAAAGGAGGACGTGGTGTCGGGATTCTGGCAGAGCAACTCTATTGGATGATGCTCGAATCGGGATTGCGATTGACCCCGACCGCAGGAACAGGCTTCGGAAGTGGCGATACCTATCTCGGATACAACAGGACGTACACGCATCACGAAGAACCACCCGATATCCAACGATGGTTGCAGTCGATAGCGTCGGGTCGGACAACCATCACGAATGGTCCGTTGCTTCGAACTCTGATCAATCAACAACCTCCTGGATCGACACAAACGAGCACAGCAGGTGTGCCAATTGAGTTAGATATCGTCGTATCGTTGTCCGTACGTGAACCGGTCGACTACTTAGACGTGATCTTCAACGGTGAGACAATCTACAGTGCCAAGCTTGAGGATCACTACAAACGAGGCGAGTTTCCGCCGTTGAAAATCGAAGAGAGTGGATGGTTAGTGGTCCGAGTCGTGACTGCCCACGAAAAAGGATATCGATTTGCAAGTACGGCACCTTTCTATTTCGAATTCGATAATCAACGGAGGATTTCAAAGAAGGCTGTGCAGTTCCTCACGGGCTGGCTGAAAAATGCGGAAGAAGCTGTTCGAAACACCAAAGAATGGGAAGAGTATTCGGAACATGTCGATTCGGCGACAACGTTTTGGCAATCTCAATTGGATAAAGCGAATGCACCATGAACACACCAAAAACAAGCCACCCCAATAGCCTAAAGCTAATAACGCAAAACGACGTTCGAGATTGGTACTTGGCTAGCGATGACTTGGCAGAGAGCCTAAAGTCCATTGGGTTACCTGCGGAAGAAGTAGCGATCCCGGAACTTCCTTATCATCTCCAAATTGCAATCGAGTCGCTATCGAATGAACGTGAAGATGGAATTGTTGCACCTGAGGCTTTTCACTCGATCTCTTTCTTTTCCCTGTGCAAAGGTCTGTTCCTACCATTGAGCGGTATGGCGGACCAACGAGCCACCGAGCTATTCGGCTTCGTCTGTCAAAGCAAAGTCGCCTCTTCAGCCGCGATGGCAGACCTTGTCGATACTTTTCTCGGTCGCGAAATTGGTCTCTCCTTCACGCAAAAGATTGCATGCTTGCTTGGCGACCCGTTCCTTGGCCAACGAAGCATGTTTCGTCGCGATTCGTTAGTTCGGTTACTGCAATCGATATCATTGCAATCGCGAGAAGAGTTGATGGACTCGTTGACGCGTGCTGGAGATATAGCGGTACTCTTCGCGACACATGCGTCTGTTGTCAAGAAAGGAGGGCCACTCACGGCCGTCGAAGTCTTGGAAGCGTTAAGACCCTTGCCAAACCTAATTCAGACCAAGCGATTCGACTTGTTGCGTTCTTTATTTACGCGATGCGGTCGTATCGAAGCGTACTTTTTGGCGAAGCTCGTCCTTCGAAATGCTGGCTTCGGATTTGAATATCAAGGGTCGCTTCTCGCGAAAGCGATTGCCAAGCAATACAACGTGCCGCAAGAGTCGGTAGAGCATGCGGTCGCGTTAACGGACCCAGTCAACGTGGCGAAGATTCTTTCCCAGGATGGGCCAGCAGGCTTGCGAGCCATTCAGTTGAAGCCGCTGTCGCCAGTACGCCCAGCGCTCGCATCTGGAGGGGTCGATTCGATCGCGAAGTATCCGGTGTGGGTCGAAAGAAAGTACGATGGCATTCGACTGTTACTGCACAAGACCACCGATTCGACCGGAGCGACACTGTGTGGTGCTTACACGCGAAATCGCAAAGATTGGCTGGAGCTCATCCCAGGACTCGATCGCACGATCGCGATGTTGCCGGTTGCGAATGCAATTGTCGATGGCGAATTGTTCGGAACGATTTTGAATGTCGAAGGCCCGAGACCTGCATCTGTTTATGAGGTTTACGCCATGCTTCAAGGTGAACCGATACGACCGGTCCATTTGAAGTTTGCTGCGTTCGATATTCTCTACTGCAATTCGACGGATCTGACTTCTCTACCACTGCATCAACGCCGGCAATGGCTAAGTCAAGTACTTGGACCGTTGATGGCTCAATCTACCCCGATGCCTTTTCTGCTTGCGGAAGGCCAGTTGGCGAATCACAAAGAAGAGGTGAATCGTTACTTTCATCACTTTCGCTCGCAAGGTTATGAGGGAATCATTGCGAAAGACTTGCAAGGACTTTATCACATCGCGGCCCGCGATCCGAGTTGGGTCAAACGCAAACCAGAGATTACACTCGACTTGGTCATTACCGGAGGTACTGTCGCGGTGACGAGCAAAGAGACTGCTGGTATGTTCGGTTCGTACGTGATTTCGGCGCGGAGTGTTACCGCACAAGCAACTACATTTGAGATCGTTGGAGACGTGGCAGGATTGGACGTGATTCGCGACCGGCAGATCCAGGCAGAAGTGGTTCAACGCGGATTGTTGACAGGTCGTAAGTTTGAGAGGCAAAGTGCAAGCGGCACTCGTCCCGGTTGGGAGTTTCTTCCGCAGATTGTGGTGACCGTCAAGTTTGAAGGCATCATTCGTGAAAACGGAACTGGCAAGTTAAGCCTCCGCGATCCGAAAATCGCCATGATCCGTTCCGACAAATCGGCAGACGAAGCAGATACAACCCAATCCATCGAAGAATTGTATCTGAACCAAAGTTTGTCTTAGTAATGGTTCGCAAGCCTAATTCCGCAGAGAACGAACTCCGCCGCAGATGGCATGGGACACATGTGTTTCATTTTTTTGACAGTGGTTTATCAAAATCCATCCAACCACGTTTGTTGTTATCGCCATGTATTGCGATTCCGCCTCCAATCGGTGGAAGGGTATCGATTGGATTGCCGCTATTGGTCGAAAAACCGATCGACTTGATCCGAGATGTTGCGATCGCAGGATCGGAGTTGATAACCAAAGTGCAATCGGAACCTATCAACAACGAGATACGCCTGTCGCCTGACTCCACCCGCAAGCCAACTGCGAGCAGATCTTGTTCGAGAGCTTTGGCATCGGCTGGCTTTAGATCCAAGGTGATACTTTGAATGTTTTCCAGATGACGTGAACGATCGAAACGGGAGCTCAGGAAATCGCTTCGTAGAATTCGTTTCGTTCCTAGTTCGCTCGCCGGATACAGTGCAGGGGTAAAGTCTGGATGGTATTCGCTAAACACCCATTGGAATGGCTCGCGTTCGGGGAACTTTCGATGAACGACATGATACCAATTGACCGATCCAGCGCGGTCGAAGTCCCAGCGATTTAGATACCGAGACACGTCGGCGTTCGTTTTTCTAAGAAGACTCTCTACCGTATCGATGGCCCCTTTTGTTTCCACGGACCAATTCAGACCGACACTTCCAACAGGTGCGCCGAGGCTGTTGTTCGGTCCGAGCAACTCAAGATAGGTGTCCTTGCCACGCAAGTAAATCGACTGGCACGAATCGTCGACTGCTTTGAATTTGGGAAACCCTTGATCGCTTGCAGCCAGTTGCTGGATTACGAACTCCGAGCTTCGCAGTGCATTAAATGCCTCTTCCTCTAGAACCGTATAGAGATGATTGAAAACGACGCGAGGTTTGGAGTTGGTGGGAGTCTCTGGTTCATCCCCATTCGTTTCAACAGGACTTTCCGCGGACGAATCAAGCTTTGCGATCGCATTGTTCGGATGGCATTTTCCACTACCGTCATCGAACCAATCGCGCAGCAATGCAACAGGGCCGGGTTTTCCATCGCCAATGTACTGCGCTCGCAGCCGACGGTATTCGTTCAAGATAGGTTTAGCACGCTGAAGCAGTTCCGTGTCTTCGGTACGCAACGGACTGATCTTGGGTACTGCATAGACAAAGCGACCTTGTTTGCTTTTGAAGGTAGGAACATGACGAAAGTCCCGTTCGATGAACTCGCCCGTTTCTCGCTGGTGTAGTCCGGCCCCAACAAAGAAGTTAATTGCGTATTCTGGGTATCCAAAGGCAATACCAAACCCTCTCCAACGTTCTTCTGGACTTGTCGAACGTTCGATCGTCATCATGACTTGGTGCGAGGGTGAGTCGTCCGTTAGCCCGAAGCGATCGAAGAACTTTGGATTTCGCAAAATGGTTGCCTGAAGAGTTGGAGCATGCGCGAGATACAAAGAGGCATGTCGACGGCCCGATTGTTGCTTTTCGTAGATCAAAACATCGGCTGCAAAGAAACCGCCGTTAGACCAGGGTTTGACAGCTTCTCTGACTTTCTCAATCTCACTCAGGTCACCGGATTCAATCGGGAAGTACGTTCCCCAGAATCCTTCAGAAACCGGCTTGATCTGACCAACGATGGTGTACAGTGCTTCGCTATCGAGTGCAGCAAGCAATAAATCTTCAGAGAGTTTTTGGGATGGCGTTGACAGCTTTTCAATAGGGAAGAAATCCGTTCCAACAATAGCGTCGAGTGACTTGCTGTTGGGTGTGACCGGCTGTTCGGTTAGTCATGCTGCCATTGGCAGGAACGACTCTGAGTAGTTCTTTCTTGTTTTTCCGTATTTGGCAAGACTACAGATTCTATGTTGCTCTGTGGTTACATCCCATAGTTCGCTTGCCTCGAT
>JAJTID010000115.1 GCA_021300155.1 Pirellula sp. | reverse complement strand
TCACGAGGAAAAACCGCTTCAAAAATCAGATGGATTGCTTCGGGAATCCCGCGTTGATGAACGATGGGTTCGTATTCGACGCCCAACTATCGTCGCGGGTGGCGAACTGACAATGAACATGCTCGAAGTCTCCCGAAACCCCGAGACAAATATCTCCGATAGCCCGCTCCAAATGAAAAGCAACTGCGGCCTATTGCTGATCGACGACTTCGGACGCCAACGTATGAGCGTCGATGAATTGCTCAACCGATGGATCGTCCCTCTAGAAAAACGCTACGACTTTCTAAGCCTCAGCAGCGGTAAAAAAGTTCAAGTTCCGTTCGATCAACTCGTTGTGTTCAGCACCAATCTCGAGCCCAAAGACCTCGTGGATGACGCTTTTCTTCGACGAATTCCTTACAAAATCGAAGTGCTCAATCCCGAAGAGCCCGCGTTCCGAAAACTTTTTGAGATCATGTGCAAGTCGCTCCAAATCCCTTACAAGGCGGAGATTATCGATTATTTGATCGAAAAGCATTACAAGGGCATCAACCGCCCAATGCGAAATTGCCATCCTCGCGATTTGCTCCTACAAGTCCGATCGTATTGTCACTTCAACTCCGCACCCGTCGAACTAACCAAAGAACATATCGACTTTGCGGTCGAAAACTACTTCTCGATCATGTAAGCCGAGCGTCAAATAACTATCCGAAGCATGACGGCATTGTTGATCTATTGGATTTGCCGCCAGGAGAAGGACTGCCCCAACCCGAAGCGTGAGCGAGGGATTGGACGTCCCTCGCTCACGCTTCGGGTTGCGATTAGCGCAACAATCGCGAATGCCTCTGGGCACCCCCGTACGGATCTTGAGTGCAGCGGATCTTGCTGCAGCTACGCAAGTCACTCTTGAATGATACAGCTAGCCGATGTGCAAAGTGCGGGAAAAGTCCACAAACGGGAACTACGGGAACCAACGGTTCATTCCAAGTATCGAAAGACAAGCGATTAGTGAGCAGCAACGTCAGGGAGGTTGTCGTTAGGCCCTAGCTAAACATCGCAATACCTGGAAATTTCAACGAAATTGACTTTCCCCTCTCTCGAACGCTGCTAGACTAATTACGTCCTCTTATCTTGGATCATTTTTATTTTTCGGGAGTTTTTAATGAAGATTCGGCTTAGACGCGGTTTTACCCTGGTGGAGTTATTGGTCGTCATCGCGATCATCGGCATTTTGGTTGGGTTATTGCTACCTGCGGTACAAGCAGCTCGCGAGGCGGCTCGACGTATGCAGTGCTCGAACAACCTTAAGCAACTGGGTTTGGCATCACACAATTTCGAATCTGCCTACAAATACTTTCCGCCGGGAGAATGGACACGTGCCGCCACAACCGCTTCCACGAGCCGACCAGCGTGGACCACAGTTGTCCTTGGCTTCCTGGAACAAGCAAACAAATTTAACCAGTTTAACTTCACGGTGGATGTCAATACTGACGCATTGAATCTTGCGGCTCGGCAGCAGGACGTACCATCATTTGTCTGTCCATCTGAACCATCCACTGCACAATTCACTGCGAATGGTGTTACGGTAGGTCGATTAAACTACTTCGGAAACATTGGTGGCGTGGCCGATTGTAGAATTCTTGATGGTCGCGCAGGAATCTTTAACGGTAACTTTAGTCAAGTTCAGCTCAATGAGACGCCGAAGGGCGTCAAAATCGGCGAAGTAACCGATGGAACAAGCAACACAGCCTTGCATGCAGAGGTCATGAGAAAGATGGGGGACACAACGGTCGTTAACCACACAACAAACCGCCAGTCAGGGGCCATTGATACGGGTGTAGGTTTGGTAGACGGGCGAAACGTGAGTGGTTGCTTAGCGGGTGGTACGGCTGCCGTAAGAATCAACTACGTCGGCTTGCAGTATTACCGAGGTGGAATTAATCATTGCTCACTTTACAACCACACTCTTCCAATAAACTGGAATAAGCAAACTAACAATCCAGCAACTCAAAGGTACACCTGCGGTGATTCTACCTTGAGAAGGACGCACATAGGGGCTAGCAGTTACCACACAGGCGGAGTAAATGCCGTTTTCTGCGACGGCTCTGTTCGCTTTGTTAGCGATTCTACGTCCTTCGAAATTTGGTATAGTGTGGGTACACGAGCTAATGGTGAAGTCTCTAATCTAGAGTAACTTCTGGCAGATTCTTTTTAAGATCCTGAATCGCAGTCTGTATTTCTACCGGAATTACCTAGCCTATTTGGACTGAAAACTATGAGATACTGCTCTATAGCATCGCTGCTTCTTCTGATGGGATTAGGGCTATTCGGATGCTCTAGCTCGAACACAAACAACGTTGACGATTCGATGAAGCCTGCCCTTGAGGATTTTGGGCAGTTTTTGACTACGTTAGCACCGGATGGCGTAAAGCCACCCAAAAAGCTTGAGGAGTTTTTGCCACGAGAACCAATGGCTCCTATCGCTGCCGAGCATCTACGAAATGGTAAACTAGTATATTTCTGGGGAACGGATCTGAAAGCAGGAGGACAATCGATCGTTGCTTACGAAAAAGGAACAGATACAACTGGCGGCTGGGTTCTTTTGGAGGACGGAAAAGTCAAAAAGATGACTAGTGAAGATTTTGCAAAGGCTCCGAAGCCAACCAAAAAATAACAAAGCACAGATCCTAACTGCCAACGAACCCTAGTGGCAAACTATCTCCAACAATCGCTTCAAGATCGGAGTGGCTTTCTCCGCCATTCCGAATGAGTTCTACATGCTTATCTGGATAGGCATGCTTCTCTAACAACTCAATCAACATTCTGCGTTGCGATATCGAAATGTCTCGGTATCGATCTCCCGTTAGGCGAGACCATTGCATCAGACACAACGAGCACGCCGCTCGATGAAACTCACCGCTAAAGTGCTCGGCCTTGGTGAGCTTGGCAATCCATTGCTCCACTTTGGAAGACGACACCAACCTATCGTAGCTTGCATAGAGTGGCGTTCGCGTTCCCAACCGCCCCATCGTCCACAACATCGCTACCGTCAACGGCTCGAATCGCTTTTTCCCAAGCGACCCAAATAGCGTCTCGACGACGGCCTCCTTCTCTTTTGGCTCTAACCATTCCAACGAGCCAATCAATCGCAAAAGCTCGACAGTAACACTGCTATTCGAAGCGGCACTCGATCCACCTTGAAAGACAGGTTTCAATCGCGACCATACATCTTGATACAACGCTCGTTGCTGACCAATCGTAAAGCCGCCCGCGATGCGCCTCCACAACACCACCGTTTCCGATTGATTGGCGGAACTCCGGTGCATCAATTTGCCATGAACCGCTCTCCAAGTGCTGTTCACTCGCCAATCGTCTGCCACCATGCCAAACCCCGGCCGCAGCGTCCAGCCAATGAGATTGAGCCATCTCGATTCGTGCTCT
The DNA here is from genome assembly GCA_021300155.1 of Pirellula sp. Lineage (GTDB taxonomy): Bacteria > Planctomycetota > Planctomycetia > Pirellulales > Pirellulaceae > JBKCUI01. The sequence goes on along the minus strand of JAJTID010000115.1, from coordinate 5,522 downwards.
GGCGACCGTTTTCGATACTCGGCATGCTCCATCAATGACTTCCACATCTCACGAAGCACGCCGGGCTCCCAATCCTTGCGATTGGATTCCATTCTCATCGCAAGACTCTCCATACAATCCTTGGGAGGAACGCTAGAGCCGGGTCCAAACAATGCTTCGATCGCAACTTTGGCACGCTCCAACACGGCCGAATCGATGGCTTTCCGAATCATTCCGTTTGCTTGACTCGCGTTCGTTGTTTGCCCACGCGCATCAAACTCGAGCTTCCATTTTAGATTTGAAATCTCTCGATATTGTTCATCATTTTCTGAGTCTACTCTCAACTGCAACTGAAGCGTTCCTATCTCGCTCAACTCAGATTCGAGCGTCACTGGCAATGTCCGCTGATTTTTTTTGTTGGGCAACTCCAAAACAGTCTGAATGGGCGACACCGTCGTCATGAATGAAGTATCCACAGGCACGAGATCGCCCGCTTGGTGCAGCAGTTGTGTACTACTAACGAACATGGGAAACTGCACTGGCTGCCCGACGATCAATTGCAACGGCTGCTGATTCAACTGGAAACTCTGTCCAGGCTGCGCATTGGCCTGCATGACGCACATCGCTTGGTCCGGCTCCGCTGATATTTGAATGTAATACGCCTTGGCAAGCTTTGCATTGATACGAACGCCCAGTCCACGTCTGACTTGTCCGTAGTAAGCAGCCCCTTGCGCGACCGCCAGATCCAATCGGTTTCCCTCCAGCTCGCCGGGCTTCCACGTTGGATCCAGCGGTTCAAACCAATGTTGCAACTGTTCCAAAATGGCGCTGCGAACTAGCGGCGATTCTAGAACACCACCGTTGAACAAAACCCAGTCGGGCTTCGCCGCACCCATGTCGGTCAGACTCGCATCCGATTCTCGGCCATCCCATCGGTGGTCCCACAGAAACGACGCTAAATGCCGGAGAATATTAGGCTCTGAAGCGTACGGCAGTCCGAATTCTTGAAAGCCTTCTTCCTGTGGAGCAGGCCGACTCTTCAAATCGACGGAACCAAAAAATCCATCAATCAACAATGCATGGACCCATGATCGTTCGATCTCCACGGACTTTGTATTCTCAATGAGTCGAGCTCCACTCCCGGGCAGACTCAGCGAGTATTGCTCGGGCGGATTCTCGCCCAACATCTTTTCTTTTGCTTCACGGCACTGCTGCTTCAGCGCGTCCCATTGCCGTGGCTTCAACTGATCAACACCTGGAGTTGCCGCAAGGATTTTTTGCTCCAATGCCTTGGCGAGGGCCAGATCAAGATTGTCACCACCGAGCATCAAATGCTCGCCGACAGCAACACGATGAAGCCCATAAGTCGTTTCAAGCTGGTTGGCGACCGCATCACTCGCATCGTGCACGATCCCTTGAGTGGTTTCTTGGTTATTCTTTTGGTTGGCAATTACCCGTATCAACGTAAAGTCTGTGGTCCCTCCACCGATGTCACAAACGAGTATCGATTGGCCCGCTTGAAGCTTTTCCGTCCAAGTCTTTTCGTGCCGATAAAGCCACGCGTAGAATGCGGCCTGCGGCTCTTCGATCAAAAGCAAATTCTTGATGCCCGCTTGGGTCGCGGCTTCGATCGTCAGTCTCCTTGCCACTTCGTCAAAGGACGCGGGCAACGTCACAATCGTATCCTGCTCACTCATCGGGAAGCTAGGAAATTGATGATCCCAACAGCGACGAATGTGCTCCAAGTATCGTCGGCTCGCTTCTACAGGTGATATCTTTTGAACTTCTTCATCGCCACCCCACGGAAGAATACTTGCCGAACGATCAATCATCGTATGGCAAAGCCAACTCTTGGCCGATGCGATCGCGCGACCTGGAATACTCAAGCTGCGACTGCGAGCCATGGCCCCCACGACTCCAACATGTTTGCCGCTAGAAAATCTGCTTCGCAGATCCACGCCGGCAACTTCGGATGCAGTCAGTTCATAATGAAACGAAGGTAGCGTATCCAATCGTTCACTCGTGTTGGCATCGATCATTTGTTCGACACGAAAGAGCTCTACCGTCGGACGTTCGGACTGAGTGTCCATGTAGGCTACAGCGCAATTCGTCGTCCCAAGATCGATTCCAATGACATATCGGCTCTTGGCAGGCTCGAACGCCGCATCGAGTTGCTGGCCGGTTTCAATATCAGTCGTCATACCAATTAAAATTTCTCCAGCCGCATTCCATCCGGCAGAAGTTGCCAAAGGGGCGTCGGTCCGAACATATCGTCGTTGCGATCCAAGAATCCTGTCCAAACCTCCACGTGCGGAGAGAATTCGTGACAGAACTGCCTGCACGTTCCACACATGCTAACCCGCTGGGGAGACAATACAACCATCGATTCCCAATGGTGCTCGCCTGCCAAGATCGCTTGGGATGCTGCGACTCGCTCGGCACACAAAGTCACCGAGTAAGACGCGTTCTCGACGTTGCACCCTCGATAGATGAGTCCCGATTTCGATCGAATCGCACAACCCACTGCAAAGTTACTGTAGGGATTGTAGGCCTGACGCGCCGCTGACCGAGCCGCATCGACCAGTTCCAATAGTCGTTCCGAGAGCATATGCATTTGTTCCAATCGGTCAGCAGAATGGGATTCAGTGAATTGTCTCGCAACAATCTAGCCAGCCATTGTAAGTCGCAATCGAACACCGACAACAGCTTTCACAGGGTCGAGGTTGCAGAGAATGTTGGAACGAGTTATAGTCGAGATGAGTGCGGATCGCTTGAAACTACCTCTGAGATCCCTATTGAAAATTGTTGCAGAGCACCGAGAACCGGCTTGGCCCGCGGTGCATCGAATGGAACCGAATAAACTTCGTCGAGGCATCGCTCATGAAGCGGCCCGATTGCTCTACTACCGAGAAGAGTCAGAATACTACCGAGCGAAACAAAAAGCCGCTCGTCGATTATGCCAGGGCTGGGTAAAGCCCGCAGATCTACCCACCAATAGTGAAATACGCGATCTCGTGCAGTCTTTCGCACGTATTCACGAAGGCCAAACACGCCTCGACGCTTTGTTGGATATGCGGCTGACCGGACTTCGGATGATGCGACGTCTCGCCAAATTCTCACCTCGCATCATTGGAAGCGTACTGACCGGTCATGTCCGAGAAGGCTCAGACATCGATCTTCATCTCTTTTCCGATAGCGTCGAAGCGGTCTCGCTGGCTCTCGAAGCGGATTTGATTCCGCACGATGTCGAGCGAAAACAAGTTCGCAAATCAGGCGAAAACCATACCTACGTTCATATTCATGTGCAAGAAAAGTACCCGGTCGAACTGACGATCTACCCCATTTCTCTCAAATCCTATGGATTCAAAAGTTCCATCACAGGCAAAGCGATCGAAAAGGCGAGTATCGCGGAATTTGAACAGTTCCTCGAACGCGAATACCAATTACCCATCGAAGAGTCGATGGAACAACTCGAAAACGAATTGGATCCGTATCAAGTCTACTACGGACTTCTGCTTCCTCTGGATAACGTGAAGCAACATCCCAAGCACCACCCCGAAGGTGATGTTCTTTACCACAGTCTTCAAGTGTTCGAACTTGCCTATGAGGAACTACCGTACGATGAAGAGTTTCTCGCCGCCGCATTGTTGCATGATGTGGGTAAAGGCATCGAACCGACCAATCATGTATTGGCCGGCCTCGAAGCATTGGAAGGAGTCATCACCCCGCGTACCGCATGGCTTATTGCGCATCACATGGATGTCCACAAAATCGTGGACGGTTCGATTGGTTCACGGCATCACCAGCGCCTGCGAGCCAACGAAAGTTACGAAGAACTGTTGTTACTCGGCCAATGTGATCGCGGCGGCCGAGTTCCAGGCTTCGAAACGCGAAGCCTGGAAGAAGCGATCGACATCTTACGGGAACTCGGTACCGGCTAAACCGAATGTCTAATCTTGATGAAAGGACTGCGATACGAATGCCAGCACTGTTGGAAGCGATTCACGCCAATAGCTCCATTTGTGTCCGCCATCGCGCACGCGAAACTCGTGTGGGATCTCTTTCTTCCGCATCGCAATGTGGACTAATGCGTTTCCTTCATAGAGAAAATCATCATCCCCGCAGTCGATGTACCAACGTACCGCTTTCTTCTGGTTGTCCGGGATGCGGTTGACGAGTTCAAGAACGCTGTGTTGCAAGTAATGTGACTTGAGTTGTTCCTCCGTTGGTTTATTGGACTCCACATTTGGTTCGCCGGGTCGAACACGAAGAGCCCGTTCTTTCGCTTCTTCGAAAGAGAGAGGACCTGTGCTCGCGCTGAGTGGACAAGCGGACGAAAAAAGTTCGGGATGATGAAGTGCGTACATGAACGAACCTCCACCTCCCATCGAGAGGCCAGCAACAGCGCGATATCGCTTTTCATTTCTGATTCGGTACTCTTTTTCGACAAAAGGCATAAACTCTTGGAAGAAGAAATCTTCGTAGCGCCACTCTCCTTTCGCATCGTTGAAGTATCCACGCGTTCCTGTGTTCGCATCCGGCATGACGATTACCATCGGTGTCGCTTTTCCATCGGCAATCGCTTTATCGGCAATGGACTGGACTTCGCCAAATTGCACCCATCCGGTTTGGTCATCACCCGCACCATGCAATAGATAGAGAACTGGGTAGCTACGTGAGGATGTATCAAATCCTGGCGGTAAATAGACGGCGTACTTCCGTTCTCCGTCTCCAATGTTGCCAAATACAAATCAAAGAATGAAAACTCAGGTGGTGGTAAATTTGGCTAAAGCCAACCAAACCAACGTCGAAATTGCAACAACGAAAGTGAGTAAAAGTAAGTCTGCAATTGAGCAGCGACCGTCGCATGTAGTGTCAGATACATAAACCCACTTCTGAATGCTCGGTGACGCCAACAAGGCCACCCAACAACAAGGCATCACAAAATCGAAAAAGGAACGCAAAAAATGATGCGAGTATACTCCCACAAGTATATGACTGATAATACTGAAACCGGCAATAACAGCCATCAAACCTTGAATAAATCGAATTGACTTTCGTCGTGATTGACCAGCCTGCAGTTTTCGAGGAAAGAATCGAACAAACACAAACGAATTGCCACCAAGTACCCACGGCGATAACCATCGGATGTTTGTTAGGTCCAGTGTGAATAACATCACCAACGACAAAAAACAATAAAGCATCAATGCCTGCCAAAAAACAGGACCAGTAATAAATCTACTCATCATAAGTCCCAAATCGCTTTCAAACGGAAAATCGCAGGGAAATTGTCAAAGAACGGCGTTTCAGAAGTAGTTTACTTGCTAATTACTTTAAGGCTTTCAAAAATTGTTCTTTGTTGATCGGTTAATACAGCCAAGTACTCCTCTCCACGCTTTTCATTGGTCCATCCGGTTTTACCGTGGGTAGAGGTCTAGACCGCCACAGTAAAAGAAGATAGCAGTTTTGAAGTTTTCAACATTTCGGAAGCCTCCCACTCGGCGTTTTATTGACATGATCTTGCTGTTCATTCCTTCGGCTAC
>JAJTID010000212.1 GCA_021300155.1 Pirellula sp. | reverse complement strand
GTGTTTCCATGGGTAGGTATCTCCGTTAAAGAAGTTGTTGAAGGAACGTTAGATCCGCTCGACCGAACAATTCGGTACGAGTCGAGGAACTAGTGAATCGAAGTGGCCGCGAGTCCAATCCGAACCTTGGCATTGCGATGAACCCGAGGATCTTGAAGTCGGCTGGCTCGGAAAGAAGGACACCCAGCGTCATGTCGATCACAGATCGCGTATCGCGCCGCAGCGGCCAATACGATTCGTATCCGTGCGGTACCGGTACCGCTGGTTGAATCGAGACGGTCAACTTCTGGTCGAGGACCAGGAAGTCGGAATAGGCCATCGTCTCAGGCACATGGCTGCGGATCTGCTCATGAACTGCGTCGCGTGCTTTGACGCGTTCGCCATCGAACAGTTTTTGAAAGGCGGAGTCGAGCGAACCAAATTCTTTCGAGTATCCGCCCACAGTTGGATATTCCTCGCTGGTCCGCAATAAACCAGGTCGCAGCATCCCGTGCGAACGATAGAGCATGTCCAGCATCCGTAGCATGTAATCTGGATCGTATCGTTGTTTGCGTTTCTCCAAGATCTCTTGGGCCCGCAGGTACACCTCGAACTCGATGACTCCTGAGAACGCTTCCGTCGTTCGAACCCATTGTTCAGGCGGATTCGGAAGCTTTGGCGTTTTGAGTTTGCCGCTGGTCTGGTTGTAGACCATCGTCCCCGCGTACTTTTCGTTGCGCAGTCGAGCCATTACACTGCCAGCTCCCCAGCGTCGCCCACCGGGTGATGGGATTCCATCATTGTTGAGATCTTCGGCGATCTTGTACTCTGAATGCCCATGTTCGACAAACGCTTCATAGATCCGTCGAATGATCGCGACCTCTTCGGGGTTTCCTTCAACGAGCGTCACACGTTGGTTTTGGATCCCCTTACGTTGGCCTGGTTGCAGAACATTGAGTGGCTCGCGCTTTTCATCGAGCAACAATCGTTGCAATCCGTAAGGTGGCGCACCGCCGGCCCAATACCCTTGCTCGGCGATCTTGACGCAACCACGCCAGACTTTATCGCTAAGCTCGCGACTGTATTGAGCGGCGCGGAATCGTTCGAATTGGACGTAGACCGGATAAAGTGGGTCGTTCTCCTTGGGCTTGCCAATCGTGGTGTAGATGACCTGCTTTTTGTTCTTCTTGCAGATCGCCGAGAACTGGGCCGATAGATCGATGTCCTGAAAACGTCCCCACCGTGAGACATCCAAACACAACACATATTCAAAGTCGTTGCGTTTGGCGATCCACTCTTCCATCATCTCCGTAAACGCGGGCCGATCTTCGGAGTTAAGCCCTGATCGTCCTGCGTCGCAGAACTCGCGGATGATTTCGACGCCATGTTGTTTCGCCCAAGCGCGAACTTGATCCTGTTGAATCGGGATCGAGTTCTCTTGTCTGTCTTGGGCCGAGTGCCGGTAGTACGCAACCGCCCTCACGAGCGCCGGCGCATGCGAGTCCGGCAAGTCAATCTCCCACCAATGAACCATCTTTAGAAACCTTGTAACAATCGTGTTCAATAAATGCCACGAACCACACGGTTCGCGATAGAACACCACAGTTACGAGAAGCCCCTAACAGGTTACAAGCGGCTAAGTCTCACCTGTTTTCAAGATTTCTGAGACTTTGTCACAGATGGGAAATTGCTTGGGCCATGATTGCCCGGATTCCCGATTCCATTTTGGCGCGAGCAGATACGTTGGCGGAATGAACCGACAGACGTTCATCTTAACTCTGCAGGCTATCATCCGGTTTCGAACGACGATAAACTCTGGCCGTTGAACATTGCTTTCGCTTTTGCGAATTCTTTGGAAAGATCGATTCCCGCATCCACTCCCGGCATCAGTCGCTGCATGGCGACATACATGTAGCACACGGCCTTCAGTCCAGAAAAATCGCCTTCGATGGATTTGAATGAATAACGAATCTCCGGGTTGTTGATGTCCATACCTTGCATGCCTCTTGTTGCAATTTCAAACATGATCGACTTAACTTGGTCGTTCGTCATTTCCGTAAAGCTCTGCAGTGCATTTAAGCAGAATTTGACGGTTTCGGGGCAATCAAAGTGGCCCCCATGCTTGGGTAATGCAGATTCAGCCAGCTTCGTGAGGGCAACTTGCGCCGCTACACTGATCGATGAATTCGGCGACAACTCCAACACCCGCCGGAATGCGGCATCCGCTTCGGATGCTCGGCCGTCTGCGGCAAACGCTTCGCCAAGCCCGAACCAACCTACAGCCACGTCAGGTACTAAGGTCGTGAACTTCTGAAAATGAGGGATGGCCTCGTTCGCTTTTCCAGTTTTTGCAAGTAACTCACCAAGATTGCGCTGGGCAAACGGGTTTCTTGGCTTCAGCTCACAAGCCTTTCGTAGATTTGCGATTGCATGCTCAATCTGTCCAGCCTTGGAATGGGCCATCCCGAGGCAAATGAACCCAAAGTCAGATGTTGGATTCAATTGAACAAATTTAGTCAATAGTTCGATCGAGTCGTCGAGTTTATCTTGGTTGATTAGTGCTTTCCCGAGGTTGAGAAGCATAACCTCGTTCTCTGGATCAATGGCCCGAATGGTCCGGAAAAGGCGAATCCCTTGTTTGTATCGGCCATTGTCTAACAGCTTCACCGCGCGATCAGCTAGGGTTTCATCGCCCTCAGAAGACCACTCAAACTCGATTAACTCAGGTCCTGCTGTTATTCGAGTATTGATGCCGAAATCGGCAAACTCTTTGGTCAGGTGCTCTTGTATGCACAGCCCGTAGTCGGGTGATCGAGTATCCCGTTTGTCAGGCGGAAGTAAATTCGAATCGAAGCTATCGATCGGAATCAAGACTTTGTTTTGCCTTGGATCAGGAGGCATTTTCTTGGACTTTCCGAGAAATCGAGTGATAGGTCGAAAGCGCACCTTCGACGCCATTTTCAAGCGTAATCGAGTACCCCCGCGAGTAGGAACATCACATTGTCACGGAATCTGACACTTCTTACAACGGATGGTCGAACTACGAAACCTGGTTTGTCAATCTTTGGCTGGGCAACGATAGCGACGCCAAATTTCGTCGAGTGCGGCACCTGCTGGCATTGCCAATCGATAATCCACAACCTGCGAAACAGTCGTCTCGCTTGGATTGATTTCCACAGTGACATTGCCACCCGACTTTGCCATGTAGATCGGAGCTTGAATATAAGGGAACACGCTCGTTGTGCCGATGCTAAATACAATATCGAACCCCTTCTCGAGTTCGCTTTGTAGGTGTTCAATCCCTGGTCCGTTAATCAATTCCCCAAACAGAACAACATCCGGTCGCACCAGTGCTCCGCAGCGCGGGCACTTGGGAGGAATCGCTATCGAAGCCAACTCGTCGAGTGACTCCTTGTATTTGCACTTAGTGCACGACAACGAATGCATATTGCCGTGAGCTTCGATCAGATTCTTAGATCCGGCCGTTCGATGGAATCCATCAACGTTTTGCGTTAGCGTCCAAACTCGGTGAAATCTGGACTCCATCTCTGCGATTACTTCATGGGCACGATTGTGGCGCGCCCCCTGAACTGCGATACCAATTTGCGCGAGATACTTCCAAGTCAACGCGGGATTCTCTACCAACATCGAAGCAGACAAGGCTTCTTCGATCGCAACACCATCTTCGGTTGTGTCCACATTGTAAAGTCCGCCGATCCCGCGATACGTTGGGATACCCGACTCCGCAGAAATACCTGCCCCGGTAATAAACAAAATACTTCGCGACTTGCGAAGGATGCGAACCAATGCATCTATAGTGGAATTATCAGGTTCTGAGATCATGATGTTGCTGGAATCCTTTTACAAAACCTAACGGTACGGATTGAAGATCGAAGACATAACAAGTCTTCAATTCCAGACCTCGCAGATTATACCGCATTGGGTTGACCAACTATCGAGTATCGATGTTCGCCAAAATTTGAACACAAAGTGAACATAGGCTAAACGCAACACTCACCCTGTCCCCAAGGATCGATCCAAGAATTGCTTTCTTGGAAGCGCGCGAGAGGCTGACAATCTTTATTGGGCAGATTGCATCGGACCTGTTTCTATTTCGCTTCCCGCCGGAATTGGTTGTAATTGGAAGCAGATTGCATACTGTGCTATCAAAACCCCGTAGCGTTTGATAGACTTTCGTCCGTCAATTCGGGAGTCAGCAATTACTCAATGATGAAAACAAAACTAAGGGAATACGTGAAAGTTGCGGATGCATCTGAAATTCTTGGTGTTTCACAGGGGACTATTCGAACCTGGGCTGAGTCTGGCAAGATCCCGATGCAAAAGAATCCTTTGAACGGTTACCGACTTTTCCTGAGAGCCGACCTTAAGAACTTTCTAAAGCAGGTCGAATCAAGTCGCAACCAACATAGCAAACAATAGATTCGAATGACCGAAAAACTAGACCTCTCAACTCTCTCGAACCATCTTTGGGAATCTGCGAATATCCTTCGTGGGCCAGTCGACGCTGCCGACTTTAAGACGTACATCTTTCCTCTTCTCTTTTTCAAACGCATCTCTGACGTCTTCGACGAAGAAATCGCCGAAGCACTTGATGAATCCGATGGCGACCAGCAGTACGCGTTGTTCCCAGAAAACCATCGCTTCCAGATCCCCGACGGCTGCCACTGGGACGACGTGCGCAAAAAAACGGCCAATGTCGGCCAAGGTTTACAGCGGGCCATGCGGGAGATCGAGAAAGCCAATCCCGATACGCTTTACGGCATTTTCGGTGATTCCCAATGGACGAATAAAGATCGTCTCTCAGACGCTCTGCTTCGTGACTTGATAGAGCATTTCTCGAAGCTACCGTTGGGCAATAAGGTTGCTCGCGCTGATGTTCTTGGGCAATCTTATGAATACCTGATCAAGAAGTTTGCCGACGCCACCAACAAGAAGGCAGGCGAGTTCTATACGCCGCGCAGTGTCGTGAGTTTACTGGTTCGCATCTTGAACCCCCGCGAGGGCGAAACCATCTACGACCCAGCCTGCGGTACTGGCGGCATGTTGATTGAGGCCATTCACCATGTCCGCGAGGCAGGCGGCAACATTCGCACGCTCTGGGGCAAGCTATTCGGACAAGAGAAGAACCTCACCACGTCCGCCATTGCTCGAATGAACCTGTTCCTACATGGTGTGGAAGACTTTCAAGTCATTCGTGGCGATACGTTGCGTCAGCCGGCATTTCATACGGGTGATAGTCTTTCGACGTTCGATTGCGTGATCGCCAATCCGCCATTCTCGCTTGAAAAATGGGGCGATGACGTTTGGAGCAGCGATCCATACGGACGCAACTTTGCGGGTATGCCTCCCGCCAAGAGTGGCGACTATGCCTGGGTGCAGCACATGATTCTTTCGATGGCACCCAAGTCGGGCCGTATGGCTGTTGTATTGCCACACGGCGCATTGTTTCGCATGGCTGCCGAGGGCAAGATTCGAGAGAAACTACTGGGCATGGATATTCTCGATGCAGTAATTGGTCTAGGACCAAATCTATTCTATGGCACGGGTTTAGCCGCTTGCATCCTGGTGTTTCGTCAGAAGAAACCAAAGGATCATCGCAAGAAGGTCCTGATCATGGACGCCTCCAAAGAGTTCAAGAAAGGCCGCGCCCAGAACGAACTCCTGCCCGATCAGGTCGACCGCATCTATCAGTGGTGCTCTGGGCACAAAGACATAGCTGGCATCGCTCGGTTGGTCTCTCTCGATGAAATCCAAGAGAACGATTGGAACCTAAATATTCCGCGCTACGTCGAGCCAGTAGTCGAGGCGGAAACGCTCACGGTGGATGACGCGCTAACTAACCTCAAAACAAGTCTTGATGCGGCTTACGCTGCGGAGGATCGGCTCAAAACCCTTCTGGCGAAAGCTGGGATAATGCAATGAGTACTCGCATCACTCAATCCCAACTCGAATCCTATCTCTGGGGAGCAGCCGTCCTGCTGCGCGGTTACATCGACGCTGGCGATTACAAGCAGTTCATCTTCCCACTGCTATTTTACAAACGGCTGTGCGACGTATTCGACGAAGAGGTTGCGGAGGCTCTCGAAGAATCCGGTGGCGACCAAGAGTTTGCGCACTTTGCGGAGAACCATCGCTTTCAGATTCCCGAGGATGCCCATTGGAAGGTTGTTCGGGAAGCGAGCAAGAACGTCGGCACCAAGTTGCAGAATGCCCTTCGGGCTATCGAGACAGCCAATCCCGATAAACTGTTCGGCATCTTCGGTGACGCGCAGTGGACGAACAAAGATCGTTTGCCCGATCACACGCTCAAGGAATTGATCGAGCACTTTAGCTCGCTCACGTTGTCGGTCGCCAACTGCCCCGAGGATGAACTGGGCGTCGGCTACGAGTATCTGATCAAGAAGTTTGCTGACGATTCAGGTCACACCGCCGCGGAGTTCTATACCAACCGGACGGTGGTTCATCTCATGACCGAAATGCTTGAACCGAAGCCAGGCGAATCGATTTACGATCCAACCTGCGGTTCGGGCGGAATGTTGCTCTCTTCCATTACCCATCTTCGTAAACAAAAGAAAGAATGGAGGACGGTCAAGCTGTTTGGCCAAGAGCGGAACCTGATGACTTCGTCGATCGCTCGGATGAATTGCTTCCTTCACGGTGTTGAGGATTTCCAGATCATTCGCGGCGATACGCTAGCCGAACCCAAGTTCGTGGCAGGCGATCGGTTGCAGCAGTTCGATGTGTGTCTGGCCAATCCGCCTTACTCGATCAAGCAATGGGATCGCGACGCATTTGGTTCTGATCCATGGGGACGCAATATTTATGGCACGCCACCGCAAGGCATTGCTGACTTCGCATTCTTCCAGCACATTGTGTGCAGCCTAAAACCGAAGTCTGGTCGTTGCGCGATTCTCTTTCCGCATGGGGTCCTCTTTCGTGATGCGGAGCAGGAGATGCGACGCAAGCTGATCGAAACCGACCTCATCGAATGCGTAATCGGACTAGGTCCAAACCTGTTCTATAACTCGCCGATGGAGGCATG
>JAJTID010000187.1 GCA_021300155.1 Pirellula sp. | reverse complement strand
GTCTCGATTCTCAAAGCAGACTTCGCTGAAGGTGATCGACTGACCAGCCTCCTTGCGATTGCGTATCCACAGCAACATGGCGTCGCGGTCAAGGTTCTTTGGCTTGTGTCGTGTGACGTTTGCCAGATTGATGCCGGCTTCGGTTAGAGCCTCACGCCAGCTACCAAAATGGCGGACTGCGGCTTCGTAGTGGGCTCGGTCACGACTGCGGTTCACCTTGGCACCTAGATCGTAACCAGTCGTACACAAACGACGGAGTTGTTGTTTGATACGCTCGGGCGTCAAGTCGCGACACCGCCCAGACGATCATCTTAACTCTGTATGCTATATTCCGGTTTCGAACGACGATAAACTCTAGCCGTTGAACATTGCTTTCGCTTTTGCGAATTCTTTGGAAAGATCGATTCCCGCATCCACACCCGGCATCAGACGCTGCATCGCGACATACATGTAACTTACGGCTTTGAGCCCAGAGAAGTCGCCTTCTATGGATTTGAAGGAATAACGCACATTCGGGTTGTTGATATCCATACCTTGCAGGCCTCTCGTTGCAATTTCAAACATGATCGGCTTAACTTGGTCGTCAGTCATTTTCGCAAAGCTTTGCAATGCATTTAGGCAGTAAATGACGGCGTCGGGGCGTTGTCCGCCTACCGCTCGTTCTCGTAGCGTAGCTTCAGCCAACTTCGTGAGGGCGCTTCGCGCTGCTTCACTGATCGGAGTGTTTGGCGATAACTCCAACACCCGCCGAAATGCAGCATCAGCTTCGGATGCTCGACCTTCTGCCACTAAGGCTTCGCCAAGGCCGAACCAACCTACAGGTTCGCGAGGCGCTAAGGTCGTGAACTTCTGTAAGTGAGGAATGGCTTCATTCGCTTTTCCGGTCTTCGTCAGCAGCCCGCCAAGATTGCGATGAACATACGGGTTCTCTGGATCCAGCTCACAAGCCTTTCGTAGATTTACAACTGCATGTTCCATCTTTCCAGCCCTAGAAAGAGCAACGCCCAGGGAGATGAAACCATTGGAAGATGTTGGATTCAAATGAACCAACTTAGTCAATAGCTCAATCGCCTCCACGAGTTCCATCTTGTCGCTCAACGCCATCCCGAGGTTAAAGAGCATCGCCTCATTCTCTGGATCGATAGCTTGAACTGCGCGGAATAGGCGAATCCCTCGATCATAGTCACCGTTGCTAAGCAATTTGACCGCGCGATCAACCAAGTTTTCGCCGCCTTCCGAAGACCACTCGACCTCGATGAATTCAGGTCCTACAATTATTCGAGAATTGATGCCGAAATCAGCGAATTCTTTGGCCAGATGCTCTTGTATCCACAGCCCGTAATTGACTGACAGCGGGTCCCGTTTGCCAGGCGGAAGTAGATTCGAATCGAAGCTATCGATCGGAATCAAGACTTTGTTTGGCCGTGGATCTGAAGGCATTTTCTTGGACTTTCCGAGAATTCGAGTGACAGGTCGAAAGCGCACGTTCGACGCCATTTTGATGCGTAATCGAGCACCCCCGCGAGTAGGAAAATCGAATTGTGACGGAATCTGACACTTCTTACAACGGATGGTCGAACTACGAAACCTGGGTTGTCAATCTTTGGCTGGGCAATGACGAAGATTCCTACAACACTTGTAGGTCTTTAGCACTGCGCTGTGTTGAAGAGTCTGTCGCCGACAAAGTGTTCAGTCGCAAAGAACGAGCACGCTACCAACTTGCGAACGAGCTGAAGGAGCTTATCGAAGATCGCAACCCACTTGCCAGCGAGGCAAACGTATACGCCGACTTACTCAACGCCTCCTTAGGAGAGGTCAATTGGCAAGAGATCGCGAACAGCTATCTGGAGGAGATCGTTGATTAACTTTCACTTCGTCTCAACCCATTTGAACTTATCTTCACTAAGAACCGATTCTCCGTCCCATCGATATGCCACCAATTTACCGCCTTTTGCAACACTAAAGTCTGTGCAGGCAACGTTCGTCGTCAGTGGGATTGGCGTGCCGGTTAGTCAATAGTGTCCCACAAACACGGGGACAGCATCTTGATGATACGTTTCAAATGTTGCCAGATCGCCAGCATTGATCTTAACGTCGGGTACGACGTCACTCCCTAAATGATGCTGCAGGTAGGTTCGCCCTGTGCCGTCTTCGTACCACTTTATGCGAACGGAACTTCGCTCGTGTCCGGCTTTGTCAATGATGGAGTAACCAGGCGGAAGCTGCAGCTCCGGTCCTTTCAAGACATTCTCGATCGAGGTATTCAAATCGCTTTTGGCATCCTCCGACAAGGATAAAAATTCAGGGGTAAATCTACCGTGTGATCTTAACGCTTGGTCGATACGATCGATGTCTCGCGTTTGCCAGGATGCATGGGCAACACGGATCCCATTGAGTTCGATTGCAACAGGCAATGCTTTGAACCATGCAATCGCATCTGCAAGCTTCGGTGTAGAAATCTGCTTCAAGGTCTCATGGTGCTGCTTCAGATTCTTGTCTGTATGAGGTCGAAACGACGTGTCCTGTTCACGTGGCTGCGGCGTATGAAATGCGATCGCGTTGTATTCATGATTCCCCATCACGGCCAATGCATCACCCGCGTCAACCATGGATCGAACTATTTCGATGACTTTGCCGATCGCAGGTCCGCGATCCACGAAGTCTCCAACGAAAATGACCTTTCGGTCAGAACGTTTGTATCCAGATCCATGTCGGCTGTATCCCAGTTCAGACAGTAACGCCTTCAACTCCTGCGCATGCCCATGAATATCACCGATTACGTCGAATCCGTTGGCATTACTCTCCATCCAATTGTCCTATCTCTGGATCTAGCTCGAGCGCTTTCTTCATGTACTTCTTGGCCAGCTTTGCATCTTTCTTCTGCATGGCAACCTTGTGAGCTTCAACGAATGCGAGCGGGTTCTCTTTATCGAACTTCACCAACCGTGTGGAAATGGTCATCGCTTCGTCTATCTCGCCAACTTCACGAAGCGCTTGCGAGAGAAGTAGCAGCAACCTGGCAAGCAATTGTCTATCGAATTCAGGATCTATGTCCAGATAGCTCGCAATCTGTAATTCTGCATCTGGGGCTCTTCCGAAATCACAAAGCTGTAGAGCGATTCGGAGCGAAGATACTGCGGATGCGGCGTCCGAAAAACCCTTCAGGTAAATTTCGCCACGGTCGACATGTGTTTCTGGATCATCGGGTTCTACAGATAATCGCCGATTACTGTACTCCATCGCCTTATCATTTCGCCCAAGCTTCAGGAACTCCAACGAGATGTTGTGAAGATAAACGGTAAGGTGCTGATAAAAACAACTTGGGTCGTATCGTAACTGATTCGCATCCTGGTACTCTTCGGCACTGGCTTCCGATTCCAGGCAGCCTTCATATATTCTTCTAAACTCTTGATCATCACTTCCGTCTCCGTATGTCG
>JAJTID010000138.1 GCA_021300155.1 Pirellula sp. | reverse complement strand
ATCAGATCATCGTGATCGCTGTAATGAACGCGGCAAGGGACGATGCAAGTTTCGTGCAGCGTCTTCCCTAAACGGTTCGAACTCCCTCGGAAACGCTCTCGCTGCGTGTTGGGAGGACATCGATTGGGATATGAACCGGACGAGTATCCCAGAACCAAAGGTCGAGCATCACGAAGGCCGTGGCATCCGTAGCTGCCCGATCTTTCCCGAGCTTCGACCGATCCTCGACGAAGCGTTTGAGATCTTCGGCGACAAAAGCGAATACGTGGTCGCTGCGCCCCAGTATCGAGCGGCAGCCAGTACGGCGATGGGCTGGAAGAACTCGAATCTACGCACCGAAATGACGCGCCTGCTGCGACGCGCCGGCGTCTCGGGTTGGCCACGATTGTTCCATTCGATGAGGGCCAGCCGACAAACAGAACTGCAGCGTGAGTTCCCGCTGCATGTCGTCTGCTCTTGGCTTGGCAATTCGCCTCGGATCGCGCAGCAGAGTTACCTGCTGGTCACGGAGGATGATTTCGCACGAGCGGCTGGAGTGGCGAAGGTGATGGTGGAAGGGTTAGTCCCGTGTGTAGTTTCTTCGAAACATCACCATCGCCAAGGCCATTAGCACGATCGCCCAAGCCCACTGCCATCCCAGCGCGATTTGAATCTTGCTACTGGAGAGATCCAGTTGGTTCCACAGCATGCCTTGGAAGCCCGACATGGCCCAATAGGTCATCATGGATTTGGATGCGATATCGAGGACTGCAGGCAGTTGCATTGTTTGTAGCGGGAACCAGCAGCCACCTAGGGCCGCCATCACCAGGATGACGACCTGAGCTAGGCCGTCTGCCTGCGCACTGGATCTTGCTGTCGACGCGATCAACATTCCGAAACTGGTTGCGGCGGCGACCCATGTCAGCGCCAGCACGCAAAGCGTGAGCGGGTCGCGAAACAATCCGACACGAAACATCAACTCGCCATAGACGAAGAGGATTGATACTTGGATGATGCCGATGATTGCAGCGAACAATAATTTGCCCAACAGCACTGACTGCCGCGGGATGGACATGGCAAACAGTCGTCGGAGCGTTCCCTTTTCGCGCTCCGCGAGCAAAATCGACGCGCAGCCGGTCAGCGCAAACAGAAGGGACATGACAGTCATCCCCGCAACACTTTGTGCGGTTTGATATGTGACCCGTTGAGGCCGGTAAGGGGGTTCGATCGTCTTCTCCTCCAGCGGAACCATGTTGGTCATAAAACCCATCATCCCTCCCATGGCGTCCGAAGCATCGCTCGGCTCGCCTTTCGTTTCGCTCTTGGTGCTCGCATCCGATTCGTTTTCGTTGTCACTTTTCGCGAAACTTTCTTTGATCTGGACGTTCATGGCGTCGACCGAGATCTGGACTTGCGCGACATCCTCTTCGCTTAGGCCGGCGTTCAAGAAGTTTTTCTTGAGTCCCTGCCACCACAACGTTCCGTCGGATTGGGCAATCGCAGCCTGAAAGAGACCGATTTGAATCAATTGCTGCTCCATAGCCATACCCGGATCGCGATATAAGATCAAACTGGGGCTGCTGCCAGTCCTGTCTTGAAGATCGAAGCCGGATGGGATCACCATCGCATGGCTCGCGTCGCCGTCAGCAACTTTTTTTTCCGCATCTTGACGGGTTAGCGGGGGTGCATCGGGTTTCGGGAGGACACGCAGCGCCGTCGATTTCCGCAGTCGGTCCACGAAGGCGTGGCTCGATTCGCTCGATGCCTCATCCACGACGTAAAGGATCGGCTTGGGCATCGCCCCCGGTCCGCCCGACATACTGGTCATCACCCAACCGAAGACGGTCACCAGCGCGATGGGTACTAGAAAACCTACAGCCAACGCCCCGCGATCCCGGAAGTAACAGCGCAGATCTTTTTTGGCGAGCAACCAACTGCAGCGAAGAGTGTTCATGAGTCCTGTAAACTCCGACCGGTCAGTTTCAAGAATACCTGTTCCAAATTGGAATCGGTCAGACCGCTCGAAGCAGCGAGTTCATCCGATGTGCCGCGGGCGATGATCTTTCCATTATGCATGATGCCGATGCGATTGCACAAGCGTTCTGCCTCTTCCATGTAGTGGGTAGTGTAGAGGATCGTCGTCCCCTCCGATTGAATCTTCTGAAGGGAATCGAACAAATGGCTGCGACTCTGCGGATCCACTCCAACGGTCGGTTCATCTAGAAGAACCAACTCGGGTTGATGAATCAAGCCGCACGCGAGGTTGAGGCGTCGCTTCATTCCGCCGCTGTAGGTTTTGACCAGATCCCTTGCTCGATCGATCAAGCCAGCGATCTCCAATTGTCGATCGACCGCGCTGTGCAATTTCTTTCCTGCAAGACCGAACAGGCCTCCGAACGTTTGTAGATTCTCTCGACCCGAGAGGTTATCGTAAACCGCCAAGTCTTGAGGCACGATTCCTATTCTCTGCCGATCGATCGCTCGACTCGCAGGCGAAAACGGTTCGCCGCGAAAGAACATCGCGCCTCGAAAACGGCTCATCAGCCCAGCGATACAGGAGATGGTGGTCGACTTGCCCGCACCATTAGGACCCAAGAGACCGAAGAATTCCCCGGGTTGGATCGAAAAGGAAATACCGTCGACCGCGACCCTGCTCCTGAAACGGTACGACAACATTCGAACATCGAGCAGAGGCGTTGTGGACATAGATTTTCAGCAGTAAAGGTTTCAATACAACAGGCTTGCAAGCTCGAAACGGCTACGCATTCGTATTCGATCTTGGCCGAGAAATAAGGAAAGTTAGGCGCTGCGACGATCCGTGGTCTCCAAAGAAAATTATCGGTCGCTGTTGGTAAAACTACTTACGTTCGGCTCATTCGCAGCAGCGACCTTCTCAAGGTCTATGTCGTCGATCGCGACCTTAACGGAGAGGACAGGAACCGAACAACCTACAAATCCCCTGGGAAAAACCGGGGTTCTAAAATGAGGCGGCGCAAAATCCGACGCGCGCCGCAAAACACCCCGTGCGCTGCCTGTTGCATGCGCGCGCTGCGACTCTCTCTTGGACACCAAACCGTTTGCTCGCTCATCCACACATTACAGGGTCATTTACTCGTTAACGAGTAAACGGTTTACTCGCTCATTTACTCGCTCACATCAAATTCCCCAGGGATTTACTCGCTCATTTACTCGCTCATCACCAATCGAAGTTGATAACCACCGGTCTTGCTCGGACCGATGAACTCGATCGCACCCGTGCTGCGAAGGAAGTCGAGCTCACGCTTTGCAGTCGCTTGGCTGCATCCAAGCGATTCAGCAATCGCAGCTGTTCGAAGTCGCTTGCCACCGGCGAGCAGTTCCAAAATCCGATCGCGGCGACTTTGCCCTTCGTCCTCTACGGTCTGTGTTTTGGACTGGCTGCCGTCTTCAATGCGGATCCACTCGTTCAATCGATACCCCGGACCTCCGCTTCGAATCACATCGTCCTGATCACAAATCAGGCCTAACTCCGCAGACAGGATTTTGCAGATGCTGGTTCGGAAGTCACGGATCGCTCCTGAGACACCATTCTGGCCGGACCGCAAGCCAAGTATCTCCGCGATCTCGGGACCGCTAATACCAATCCACTTGCCGTTCAAATCGCGTCGATTCAAAACTTCGAGGATTCGCCACTTGAGCTTCGATCGAGTCCGAAGCAGGATCGTTGTGCCACACAAGGTTATTCGACCCGTCTCGAAAACAAGCTCACCCCCGTCAAATCGGCGTCGCTCAGGCAATGGCTCCTTCACCACAATCGGCGCTGGCTTGGGTCTCTCGATCGTTTTGGCCTTCGGACCGTACTCTCCGACGACTGCGAGAATCACGCTCGATAGGGGACGCGCTGCGTCCGAGAACGGCTTGGCAATGCATTCTCGAACTCCGTTCCGTTGCAACTCGCTCGAGAGATTGAAGCCGTCGGCT
>JAJTID010000003.1 GCA_021300155.1 Pirellula sp. | reverse complement strand
GCGTGAGTTGATTGAGCGCCATGATCTGGCTCATGCGAGGTTGAGTAACGTGACCTCGCCGTGCCAGTTCGATCGTGTCCGACACTTCACCAGTACGGAGCATTTCGTCGAAGCGGATCGCGAGTGCCATCAACTTAGAGATACGAGGCACGCGGTTGGTGGGCCTTGGTCGCAGTGGTTCTGCGTTGGGATCGTGAGGACGAATCTCGATACGGCCGCGCGAAGCGATGCTGACGTTTAGTTTGCGTTTTACGGTGACCATTAAACCTCCTGTGATTGTTGTTCCAGCGTCTCGATGCCGCTGGCGTGGAATGTAATCGCGATCGTGCAATCGCTCTGATCAAACTCGACCTTCGAGACAAGCAGTGCCAACAATTGCGATTGCTCGTGAGTCGTCAGTGCGTCCCAGATGCGATCGAAGTCGATGAATGCCTCTTGGATCTCTTCGGTCGTCATTTGCTGTTTATCGAGTCCATGGAGTTGACGATTTACCTTGGCCAGCTCGAGCTCTGCTTTCGCGATTCGCACCTGTAAGTCAGCGATACGATGAGCGAGTGAACTGCTTGGATTCTGTTCGAGAGCCAACTCTCGAATCTCGCCATGATCACGTGTCAGTTGCCGAGTGAGTTGAACTTTATGCGACTCAAGCTCTGCTCGACCTTGTTGTGTAGCGAGTATCGCCTGGCGGATGATCTCGTCGCGTAGCTTGGTGTCTCGTGAAATCTCTCGCACCTGGTCAACGACGGCCGCTTCGATTTCACCTGCTGGGAGCGACGGATGCTTGCACGATTGTCGACCGCGTTTGATCGCGCGGATGCAGGTGTAGTAGCGATAAACGATCGCGTTGCGTTTGGTCATGTTGTGAACCATCGCAACGTTGCAATCGGGACATCGAATTAAGCCCTTGAGCAGGCCACCATGCTTGCTGGGCAGTCGATTGCCGCGATTGAAATTGTTCTCGCGAAGCTGTGCCTGGACTTTTTCAAAGATCTCGTCATTGACGATTGCTTGGTGCTGGCCTTGGTAAAGATCCGTTTTATGCTTGATCTTGCCGCAATAAATAGGGTTGGTCAGCAATGCATGCACGCTGCACTTGTCGAATGAACGTCCGCCCTTGGGCAGACCTTTCTTCGAGTGCCACAACTTGTTGATCCAACCACGCTTGTCGAGTTCTTCAACCACTGGGAGGAGATTTTTCAGTTCGAGGTAGAGCGAGAAGATACGACGTACCTTGGTGGCTTCCTCAGGATTGATCACCAGCTTTGGCGTTCGCGCGCTCCGGTCGACGTCGTAGCCAAGAACCGGGTAGCCACCGGTCCATTGTCCGCGCCGGCATTGGGCGGCGAGTTTGTCGCGGATGCGTTCGCCGATGATCTCGCGTTCGAATTGGGCAAAAGAGAGCAGGATGTTCAGCGTCAGCCTTCCCATCGAATGTGTCGTGTTGAAATGCTGCGTCACCGAAACAAACGAGACGTTGAACTTATCGAACGTCCCCATCACTTGGGCAAAGTCGAGCAGCGATCGGCTGAGCCGATCGACCTTGTAGACTACAACACAGTCGATCTTGCCAGCCTGGATGTCTTCCGTCAGCCGCTTGAGCGCTGGCCGTTCGATATTTCCACCTGAGAAGCCTCCGTCGTCGTAACGGTCGTAAACGATCTCCCAGCCTTCACACTTCTGGCTGCGAATGTACGCTTCAGCTGCTTCGCGCTGGGCGTCGAGCGAGTTGAACTGTTGATCGAGTCCTTCTTCTGTGGACTTGCGAGTGTAAATCGCGCAACGAATGGTTTTCGGTCGGGGTGGGGTTTTGTTACTCATGCTCGTCTCCCAAGTCGAAAGAATAGAAATCCATTGCAGTGCGAGCCGCTAACTTCTTTTGCGATCGCCGTAAGCGATTTGTAGCGTCGGCCTTCGTATTCGAATCCTTCCTTCAAGACGATCACGCGAATCATCTTCCCTTTGTATTGACGCTCGACGATGTTGCTGGGCGGCGGCAGTCGCGGGTCCCAATCGACGAACGAGTCCGGCTCTGGCACAACCAGTTTCACTCCGTCCGAGCTGTGCTTGCGTGGAGCGGTCACTCGCGTGTCTGCATCGACAGCAAGTTCTGCTGCCTTCTTGAGGGCGGCTCGCGAGAGTCCGCCTTCTTCATTCGCTTGCAGTCGCCAGGCGATGCGCCGAATCAGGTACTGCTTGTTCCTACTGCGACATTCTTCTTTGAAGACCTCTTCGTAGCGTTGCGCCAACTGATTGACCGTCTTGTCATGTAATTCGGCGATTTCGAGGGTGACCTTTGGGCTCATTGATCACCTCCATTTTCCGATTGGGGCTGCGAAGCTTCTGAATCGTTGTTCACGCTGCTGATGTCCTGTTCTGTCTGAATCGGCGACTCGATCTTCTTGGCGACCGTTTGCCGCTTCTTGCCCCGAATCACGCCTTTGGCCAACAGTGCTGCGATGTCTCTGTGTCTCGCATCGTTGCTCATGATTTACCTCCGTTCTGAATGTCTCGTTCTTCCCCAAAACCCGGTGTTTCGGAGACGTCGGACACAGAGAGGGGTTTCTCAAAAACGAAATCAAGCGGCTCGGGTGAAGAGTCTCCGAGATTGCCCAAAACAGGTTCGTCTTCCGTCAAAAGTTGGTCACAATCACCGTCCAAGGCTGCGCATCGGCGAATGCCTCGGAGCAGGATCGCCGCGATAGACCGGAATCGAACCGACGTGGGATCGCGTGGCAGTCCGTCGTCTGCGGGAAGAGAGTCGAGAGAGTAAGCGTCGATGGTTCGGCCTCCATGGAAAGATCGTTGAGGGAACCGAAATGGCATCCCTCCCAGATCTATCTATCCAAAATGGCCGACGCGAGTCCCATCACCCAATGCGAAAGTTCGCAACAATGGGCCTCTTAGTGAGGCAGAACAGCGAAAAAAAAGAATCCCGAGTGAGACAGAAGGTTCATAACCCAGAGTCGTTAACCCGGCGGTTTTCATAACCCAGAGACTCCGAGAGTATTTGTCTCTGATTGGCCCCCAGAGAGGGGCTGTCTTGGCGAGAGTCGCGGACAGAAATCGAGTCTCTGTAGAGTGATCGAGACCTGGAAGATTGCAGGGAAATACGAAAAAAGCCGGTGTTTTGCGTTGCTGCAATACACCGGCTTCTTCAAATAACCTACTGCGGTCAGTTTCCTAACCAAACAGAGAAGTTGAGTGGAACCGACACTTCGCGAAATCGCGATGTTTTCTCTCGACTGGGTTATGGCTCTTTGGCGGATTCGGCGAATAACCTGGGATAAGGACGTCAGAGAGTCTCTAGGTTATTCGATTGTGCGATGTCCAGCTCTTCGATGTTCCACAATCACGGTACCCATGCATTCGCAGGCTTCCTTTCCACGCTCGGTCACCCTCACGCAGTTGCCTTCACCTAGTGCTTGTTCTCTTGAAGTTTTCATTTGGTATACTGCTCTCCTAGAGGTTCCTGTCTCGTCTCCTAGAGGTTCCTGTCTCGCACTTGGGACGTGAACCCAATTAACTAATGCACATGACGGGCGTACCAAACCGTTGCACACCGAGCCGCGAGACACGCGGGGTTTGAAATCAATGTCGTTCGCCGCGGTCGGTTGAACGGCGCCGGTCTGGCAAGAAAGAACTCTGATTTGCAACCAAGCACTCCTGCAACGCAAGAAAACGCAAAACGTCGCCT
>JAJTID010000021.1 GCA_021300155.1 Pirellula sp. | reverse complement strand
TGAACTCTCTCCAAAACTAAACGCCGTCGTACTGCCAGCTCGGCAAGCGTATTCCCATTCTGCCTCGGTCGGCAATCGATACACACGACCTGCTTGCTTCTCCTCCGGCAAGTCCGAAAGCTTCTTGCAGAACTCAACAGCATCCTCCCATGAAACATTTTCGACCGGATACATCGAACTGTCGCTCTTGCGGATGGCTCGCTTCTGGAAGCGACTCGGGTTGGATCCCATCACCTTCTCGTATTGTCCTTGGGTGACTTCCGTCACGCCTAGGTAATAGTCTTTGCTGATAGTGACCTGATGCTGCTCTTCATCGTCACAACCTCCCTCTTCTTCGATGGGTGAGCCCATCTGAAACGTCCCCTTGGGGATCAGCACCAGCTTCATCCCGATACTGTTGGTGATCGTTTTGGGGGATTGGGCGCTTACCTGACTACCCAATTGAATCATCCCAAAAATCAATAAAGATGATAAAAATATTGATAGCTGACGTGGCATCGCTGATTAGCTCCTTGTTCTGTGGCTCGGTCGAAAAATCCTCTGGACAGCAAGGAAATTGTAACGTTACAGGTCATGTTATTCAAAAAGCAAAACGCTTTTTCATCAAAAATCACCGTTCCACCATCACCCTTTACACGCCGGCCGCTTTCGCAAAATCATCCTCGGTGACCAGCAGATAACTCTGCTGTGCGATACGAGGCGAATTGCCAAGCCAAGAGCAGACCACGTGGAGTGGGAACTCGCGTTGCAGTTCTGTTTGTCTGCTGGCTCGCCTCTGTTGAAGCTACACTGTATGGAACAATCGTGGCCAACCAGAGACTCCTGCGCGGCGCAGTAGTCGCGTCATTTCGGTGCGTAGGTTCGAATTCTTCCAGCCCATCGCTGTATTGGCTGCTGCACGATACTGCGGTGCGGCGACCACATACTCGCTCTTGTCACCGAAGATCTCGAACGCTTCGTCGAGGATAGGTCGCAGAGAGTGCAACTTCATTACGCGCAGTGGGATCGGAAGAACTCTGCGATTTCCCGTTTCCCGACCTGACCAGCGGTAGTCTTCAGTACAAGATCAACAAGTTCTTCGTCGCTGCAATTCAAGTTCTCATTGTTGATTTCCAAAAAAATCAACGCTGCTTCCAAACCTACACGTTTGTTCCCATCGACGAACGGGTGATTCATTACCAGATGATATAGATAAGCAGCAGCCATTTCAAAAATGTCTGCGTGCAGGTACCGACCGCCGAAGCTTGCCTCGGGTTGAGCGATGGCAGATTCAAGCAGACCGATATCTCGGATACCGTGACTGCCGCCGTAGGTATCGATTTGATTTTGATGAGATTCGATGATGTCATCGAGTGTTAGGAACAACACGGGCTATTACTCCGCGAGCTTCTTGAACGCCTTGGAGTGTTTTGAATTCACCTTAGCTCGTGCAGCGCGAACCTTGGCTTTCTTATCGTCAGAATCGACAGGCGCAATCCGAATGGAATTGCCATCGGTAGTCAATTCGACTTGGGACTCAGGTGCGATCTTGAGTAAATCCAGAATGGGACGATCGATGACAACCGCCCAACTGTTTCCGTGTTTCACCAAATTTTTGATCACCGCCTGCCCTCCCGCAATATCGAATTCAATGGTCGACCAATGTAAGTACATGATTGCTTTTAAGCTCTCCGAAGTCAAGGTACTTCCGTCATTCTCGATCGACGACTGAGATGATTAACGATCCGCCCTGCTCTCCGCGATTCCACGGCGACTGCCTTTCGAACATCGCAAAAACATTGGGAAAACATCAAAAAGTTCGGTTCCTGTCCTCTCCGCTGCAAAACCCTGGTTTTTCCAGGGTTTTTCGCATTTCTGGCCAATTGCTTTGGCTTTCCTGCACGTCCATGCACGTGCATGCTTGCACATGCTGCGTCGTCTAGTGCGCTGCCTTGCCCCCTGGTGAGTCGTCCAGTGAGTCGTCAGAGTCGCCTCTAAACCCTCGTTTTTCCAGGGAAAACAGGTGGTTTTGCAGTAGAGGGGGTAGGATTCGAACTAGGTAGACCGTGAGTTAGACCTGTCGCGCGAAACCAACAGCTGCTTTCGCAATAAAAAAGACCGCACGGAGCGTTCGCATCGATCATCCAACCGACCTACTAACACCACGCGGTCTCGGGTTGAGGTTTTGCTGACCAAGCCGAAACCGGGCCAGACAGGGAAACGAACTGTTCCATCCGGAATCCCAGGGCATCCGCCACTAGGAAGCTGTGATGAGTAATGCTGGAAAGCAATCATTCATTTCCAGAGACATCGTGAACGTCAGATTCTTGGCCACACCAGCTCTCAATGGTGTGGCCCTTTTTGTAAACGGAATCACGGTTTACTCGAACTCAATCCTACGAACAATTACTCGGTTATGGCGCAGCGATGGAATGATGGCCTCGATGTTATTGCAATCGAACATTAGAATTGCACCTTGTACTTTTCTGTCATGGCACGACGGATCTCCGCTTCCATTGCATCGATTTGTGCGATCAATTCTCGATACATGAAGTTGCCTTGCCCTTGTGCAACTGCAGTGTAAGTGCTTGTCGAATTGGCATCGTAGTAGTTGCCACCGTACCCATTTCCATAACCTCCATAATAGCCGTACTGTGGATTGCCAGCACCGTCCACGACCGCTTGTGTCCCCATCTTGATATTGGATTGTTGCATTGCTACCATATTGCCACGTAATCCAGCTGCTACTTTGACTCCGAAATCTACCACCTGTGGATCGACATTCAAGGTTGGAAGGTCATCAATTCTTCTGGCCATTTGGCCATTCCATCGAGCCCGGTCGCCCGTGTTCGTCGCAGAATATTCCCGTACCCGCTTGATGATATTCGACGATTTGGCAAAGTAGTTCTTGGTTGCTTCAAGCTTCATGCTATCGCTGGCGGAATCTTGTACCAACTCTTGCTCTGTCGCTGGTAGACTGGCAGCTTGGCTCTGAATGGTGAAAAGCCCCATCAACTGGTCGATTGTTTCGGCTGATATGGTCCCACGGAAAGCAAGTGTGTTGCCGTCGACCGAAGCTGTCCATTTCGAAGCATCCGAAATCGCAGTACCGTTGCGACTTAAGACTTCGCCGAAGAATTCCTTCGCCACGGGCAGCAACAGAGAGGGGGAAGATCCGAATTCCAAACTGATAATGCACTCGTCTAGGTTCTTCCTCCCAATGATAATTTGGATTCCGTGAACAGAGGCAAGAGTATTGGCAATGGATGGTAAGTTCTTTCCCTTAAGCGATTCCAAGCTTTCGATCTTTTGCTCGACTGCAACGGGTGACAAAGAATCTTGAAGATCTACGGCGAGGAAAAGGGAAATGAATTTGGTTGCCTGAGCTGCATGTTGCCTAAGATAAGGAGCTGGGTTCGGATTGGCTTCCTTGTTAAGCCAACTGGCTGCCAACTTGCGGTCTGTCGGCCGAACGATTCCCAATACGCTATCGTCCATGGGTATCAAATAGGATTGTCGTGGCGACCACACAGCTTTCTTTCCAGCTATGAAGTCTACGTAGCCTTTGACGGACTTCGCCAACAGTTCTGGGCTCTTTGATCCTTTGAGGGTGATATAGCCAATTTCCCACGTAGGTTGTAGTTCCTTGATATTCAGATCTGCTACGAGACGAATCTCTCTAAGATTCTCTGGCAAATCGGATTGAATCAACTTTCCTGTTGTTAAAGATCGCAGGGACGGTATGTCAGCATAGAATAACACGTTCGCCTTTTTCGGAGAGGACGCCAAAACACCAGCCATAGAAATTTCTTGAGCGCCGACATTTCCAATCAAACGCGTCCCTGCGATGAACAAAACCAACAAGCCAATATATCGTTTCACGTTTTTGCCTTTAGCGAAAGTTAATCGCATTGAAGATTCTAGATGCCGTACAGTGTCAACGGCGCTGACAGATGAATTGTACTAAACCAATCGCAATGCGGTATTGTAACCAACGCCTTTTGCACCCAAAGCCTTGCATTTATCGTATTTCCACATTCTCACTAGCACCAATGTGCGGCCTGTTCATTTAGCCATTCCAGCATCGTTTGTGGAATGCCGAACTCTCCTGCGACCGCATTAGCACTTCTCCATGTTTGGCAATTTGCGCCGCTTGAGACCTATTACGAAGTGCCGTGCTCGGATTTTGGGGGTTGGCCAGAACACCGACTTGCAGGTCACTCGACGTCGCATTACGCCGGGAGGCATCGCGACCGACAAATGTGTGTACGTTGAGGCGGATCATTCCGTCTTGTCGAACCCCAAAAAATCAATAATTCGCCTCGAACATGTTGAACCAATCAGCGCCACGCTTGGACGCAACTGCATGCTTGAACATCATCACTACGTTTGTCTTTTGACTTCGGCGACAAATCGTTTTGAGAAACTTCCACCGATCGCATAGGATAGCGTCCTTTTAATATGGAGTTAGCTCGAAAAGGTTCGTCTATCTCCCGTCTCGAGGGTAGCTCGATCGCAGCAACGGATGCTAGTGCTATACTAAGCGATTCGGACAGATTAGTGCTCTCCTCAACTCGTCACATTCCAGGTTTCAATATGCCTCTCCTTTTTCATTGCTTTAGTCATTTCCATGCTACAGGTCTTCATCCATTTTTCCGACTAGCGACGTGCACCTCTCTCCTCATCGCGACCTGTTTTTCTTCTGTTGCTTCAGCACAACAAGAGAAAGAAAGTGCCATCGTCGAACGCTCTACCAACGTGAGCGATGTGACCAAGCCCTTTGCATTGCCCCTGTCGATTGGCGGCAACGCTCATCGCACAACGATTGGGGCGGGAGATCATCAGTTTCCGCTCGTTGTCGTGCGTGGTACACCCTACGAGATGGGATTCCATTTGGGCCGCTCCTTCCAATCCGAGATGCGGACCTTCGTACCTGCGGCCTTGGCTGGGATTCAGAAGGAGTTGGGAGTCGATCAAATGGCCTTGCAAGAAACATGGGCCAGATCAGCCGCATATGCGGATGATCGAATTGAACAAGAATTAGCAGGATTGTCGGACGGTTCGGGCCTTCCGCTTGGTATGCTGCAGTCGATGCACGCGGTTCCGTTGTTGATGCCTTATTCTTGCAGTAGCATCGCTGCGTGGGGCAATGCGACTGAAGATGGGCACTTGTATCAGACGCGAAACCTCGACTGGAGCATGGAAGTTGGTGCGCACGAGTTCCCGATGATCGTGCTGTACATTCCCACGCAAGGCATCCCGCATGTGGTCCCTTCGTTTGCGGGGATGATTGGAGCGCACACGGGCATGAATGCAAAGGGAATTGCCCTTTCGGAGATGGGAGACGCTTCGCGAAAAGAAGCTCCCTATCAAGTGCATGCACCACACTTCACGGTGTTGTTTCGGACCATGATGTACGACAGCGACAGTTTGAGCAAAGCGATATCGATCTTTCAATCGCATCCGCAAACGAAGCGGTATCACTACGTATTCGGTGATGGTCAAACCGAACTTGGGGCTGTCAAGGTTTTGGCGCATTCTCCCGAGCCTGAAGGTAAGCGTGTGATCGTTTGGAAGGACAATGATCCACGCGACGAGTTCGCACCGAATGTTTTGTCATGTGTTGTGTACAATGACGAAGGTCGAGGAGCATTCCCAACGTTGAAGCAGCAGTTTGGTAACCTCAATGGCGAGAAGCTGGTAGCGTTGGCTAATCAGATTCCGATCAAGGGTGGCAATGTCGAGAATGTCGTCTACGACGCGACTGCACTTCGGATGTGGGTTTCATATGCCAAAGGCGAGAAAGAAGCGTATCAACGTTCGTATGCATTTGTTGATTTAAAGCAGATCGATGCGAACAAAGACGGTACACCGGATCTGTCGCAATAGCAGCAATTCACGGAGCATTCACCTATGTTCGCAGTGGAATCGAGTTCCACTGCGATGATTCAAAATGAAAACGTTATGCTTAAAACGTGTTGAATTGCCTACCGCATCGTGAATTGTCGGAGGGCGTCCAGAACATCCAACATTGATTTTTGGGATATATCGGCCCAGTGTGTTGATCGGTGGCGAACGATGCAAAGCTTGAATTGTTCTAGTGCATCCGCGATATCGGGTGGCAGATCCGGTAAGGAGGCAAACGGATTAGACGCGTCGCTTCCGCCTGCTTCATCCCACGGCGCATCTTCGGTCTGCATTCCTGGTGTGGATCCCGAGTTTGAATCCAATGCGTCTTCATCTCCGAAGTCTGGACCTTCGGCAAGTGGACCGCTGGCCGTAATTCGATCATCATTCGATCGATCGGATTCTGTTTCCGTCTCGGCGGTAAGTGAATCAAAGTCATCGTCAACTTCGGAAGTGATCAGTTCTTCATCGCGGGGAGCATGCTTCGGATCGGAACCACTCGATTCCCATCGAGTTTTCCTCATCGCCGAAACACTCCAGTCGCTTCGTGCTGCCCCTTCAAGCCATAGTTCTGCGTCATCCCAATCAACAGCAGCGAGAAAATGGCTCCAATACAAACCCGGGTAGCTGGATTGAGTCGATGAAAAACGATCGTAAACTCGACGCAGTCTTCCGACGTGTTGGCTGGTTACCGCACCGACTTGCCGACTCCATGTCTCGTCGCTGAACGCAGAGACATGCGCTCCAGATTCGATCAATGCTGATCTCCAGGTGGAAATTATCTTTCCTTTTTCCCAATTGGTTTGGCTGATAAGCGTGTTCCATTGTCCCACGAACGGAGCTGTGACCTGGAGGGCCTGGGGATCGAGTTCCGTTTCGGTTTCCTCCTTCGCAATCTCCACATCGGTGGAACGAAATTCTGAGGAGCTGTCAACAAGTTGCGGCTCGTTTTCATCGTGAATTGGCGACGTAATCATGCAGACTATTCAATTAGAGTGAGTATCGGTTTCGCAGAGTCTGGCGTTCGCAGGTTGTTCCGCGGTGTCCAATCGACTCGACACAACGCGTTGCCTAGCGTCGAGATTGGATACAAGAGCAGAGGGTATCGGATACGGCAGCGTCTGCAACAATTCCGGAGCTTCTCTAGCTGGATTCCTTGCAAACCACTCACACGGTGACACTTAGGAAAACTTTTCCGTCAACAATTCGGTGCAACGTACGATTCGAAACGTGGAAAATCTGTTAGAAACCATCCTCCTGGCTATCGCAATCCACGGAACAGCGGCAAGTCGTTACAATCGTTTGCGTGTACTTGTCGTTCGCTTCCACGCGAAGCACTTTCATCAATCACGACAGAGCCCCCACCAACAACTCTCTCTCATTGGAGCCTCTCTTGAAGCATTACATGAATAATCCCCTCCTTCTGACCTATGTCGCCACGTTGGCCTTTGGAGTTTTGATGAGTGATCCATTGATGGCGCAGCGCAAAGACGTCAACTATGACGAAGGAAAGATTGATATCGGAGTCTTGCCCGACCCGCTGGTTTCCAAGGCGGGTAATCGCATCACAGCAAAGGAATGGGATTCGCACCGTCTAGAGCTATTGCATACTTTATCGGAGCATCAGTTCGGGTTTGCTCCTACGGAGGTGGCGGATCTATCGTGGAAAGTCGTCGAAGAAGGGACCATGAATGAAGGATTAACAAAGAGACAGCAAATCGTTGTCCATTTGCAAACGGTTGCTGGAGCGCTGGATATCGACCTGATAGTTTTTTCGCCGGCGAACAAAACAAAGTGTGGCGCCTTTCTAGGATTGAATTTTCAAGGCAATCATTCCATCGATAGTGATAAGGCGATTCGGATCCCATCCACATGGATGCGAAACAATGCAGAATCAGGTGTTACGGAAAATCGGGCAACGGAAACGGGACGGGGGCAGCAAAGTCGACGATGGCCGATCCGTGAGATCAACGAACGCGGCTTTGTCGTCGCGACTGCTTACTATGGCGATATCGATCCGGACTTCGATGACGGATTCAAGAATGGAGTCCATTCACTCTTCCCTTCACACAAACCTGATATCGATCATCCTGATCGTTGGGGCTCGATTGCAGGTTGGAGTTGGGGATTGTCACGACTGCTGGACGTATTGATTCAACTACCTAGCGTCGATCCAACGAGGGTTGCAGTGGTGGGACATTCACGCCTCGGCAAGGCCTCGATGTGGGCTGGAGCGACCGATCCTAGATTCTCCGTTGTAATTTCCAATAACTCAGGCTGTGGCGGTGCTGCGTTGGAGCGGAGAAACTTTGGCGAAACGGTTGCGATTATCAATACTTCTTTCCCCCATTGGTTTTGTGGCAACTTCAAAAAATATAACAAGAACGAGAAAGAACTACCTCACGATGCCCATACACTCATCTCAGTCATCGCTCCTCGGCCGGTTTACATTGCTAGCGCAACCGAAGACACATGGGCCGACCCCAAAGGCGAGTATTTGAGCGGACACTATGCGACTCCCGTTTATCAGTTACTTGGATACGATGGGCTCACGCCGTCGAGCCCTCCGGAACCTGAGGTGAGTGTCGGAGGAAGAATTGGCTATCATGCCAGAACCGGTCCGCATGACATTCTTTTGTTTGATTGGCAGCGATTCATGGATTTTTCCGACAAGAGTTGGAAAAAGTGATGATCGCTCGCTTGGGGGATTTTCGAAATTTCTACAGAGAAAAGAACAATTCTGTTTCCACGTGACCGTTCGTGTCAACCAAGGCAGCGATATGCATATTGTCTCAAACGCACGGTGAGTTCGAACGATATCTGAGTGTGCATCGCGGTCATCGATGACGGTCGCGAAGTGCGATTCAGGACAGGATGAGCCATCCGAGCAACTTGAGTAATTTGCAACTTGGGCTCCCAATTGGAAAACGACGATGGCAAAGTATTACGTTCAAAGTGGATCCTTTCAAGGAATTGTCGATTGCTACGACGAGGAGTGTGCTGCGGTCTGGGCCATTCAACGTGTGATGGAACGAACGCCTAGCTTGGGAAATGGAGTGTCGGGCAGTGAGTGGTGCGACGAGAGCACGGGGGAAGCGATGTTTGCACTCGACGAAGTCATCCAATTGAATGAGCAAGGGTTTGATCGAAACGACAGCGTTGAAATCGACTTGCACGTAGCGTTTCTGCATTGGTATCAGCTTCGAAAAACGATCGAAGAACTGACGAAGAGCTGGGAAGACAGGCTGGGAGAGTAGCGATTTCTGGGAGAGACGCGTTTTGTAGAATGGCTCGCGGCATGTTACCATAGTAATGGAAAGCCTGCCCAGCCATAAACGACCAAACGTAATCCTATTGCATGTTGTCCACGTGACATCCCATAGAACGAGATAGCCCTGTGACAGAGACCACCAGCAGTCCATTCGGACAGGAGCAGCTCTACCGACCTCGGGTAAGCATCTCTATGATGCTGCTGCTTTTTGCGGTAACCGCTATCCTTTGCTGCATGATTCTGCTCGCATGGCAAACCACAGGCAGCTCAGGCGCAGGCAAGATCAACAAGAAGGTGTCTCTCGCCTTTCTTATTGTTTGCTATTCAGCACCACTTTTCTTTACGGCAGGTGTGTCTCTCGTTTGTCATGCGATGACCGCGTTGCTTGGAACGTCACGTAAGTCCGAGAAGGTCGAAGCGGAATCCCCATTTTCTTGAAAGCCAGCGGCCAGTGATAGCCAAAGGACAGTGATGGTATGGACAACTTATCCCAGTCGATACAAAAATATCTCGGGCGTTCATTATCAAACGATTCGCTCAACCATTACACACTACTCGGCCTCGAACCCGATGCTAGCACGGATCAAATCAAGTCGGCTCTTCGGGCTGCCTCTGCTGCCTGGAACGCCGCTGACACTCGATCAGACCCAAAGGAAGCCCAACAAGTCGCGCAACTCTTGAAGCAGGCACAAGCCACGTTGCTCGATGCCAACAAAAGGGCTTTGTATGATCATTCGATACTTGCGATTGCAAACAAACGAGACGATTCGAGTCTAGGTGCCAACACGGGAACGCTAGTGTTGCCAACCGGAGACCCGCTATCTCCGTTCGATCCAGTTGCGTTCCGACCCATGCGATCGGCATCGAGATTTGGCGATCCTGCTTCTCGATGGCGAGAGTTAGAAGCCAAGGTTTTCTTTGGAGATGATCCCAACGCTCTTCTATCGATAGCACCCCAACCGGCGATGAGCATTGCAAACAATATGGCAAGCGAGTCGCTTTCTGCAAAAGCATCGACAGTAATCAATGTTGTACCCAATAGAGACAACCAACAGAACGCAACGGCGATCGTCCAACAACTGCGGAGAAAACGGCAACGCAACCAGTCTCTCATGCTGGGTGGGATCCTATTGGCCGCGGTTGCATTCCTTGGATTTGCTGCCATTCGATTTTTCCTCAATCAGCAAAACGTTGCAGCTAACAAAGAAATAGATGGCAACAAAACGAGGCCGTCGGACTTCCGGCCTCAAGAGGAAAAAAGAAAGGAGCCTACGGATGCCAAATCAGTCCCAAAAGCTCCAGTGCGTTCCAGTCTTCCTAGCGTGAACAAAGAGAGAGAGTCAGAAACCATTGATGGTTTCGACGGAGCACGACCAACCATGAGTGATGGCATTGTAACGAACAATATGGCGACGATGCCGCCCCCCGTCCCACCTGCCGATCCTTTGCCACCCGAGACGATCAAGCCTTTTTCAGATACTTCATCGAATACACCGAGTACGAGCTCCACCCCAACAATGACTGCTACCATGCCTGATCCAAAGATGGTGGCTCAATGGGTGAAAGCGATGACGGAAGGAAAAGCGGCTTTACAAAAGCTGGATTTCGATACATTTGAGAAGTCCATGGAGTCTGCTCTAGCGTTATCCATGGGTGACTCTCAAATCGCGAAGCAAAAGCGACTCGATCAATTCGGCCAACTCTACCGAATTGCAATAGATGCAATGTTGGAAGCTCGCACGAAAACCCGTGGGGCTGATGTCGTTACTGTTGGCAAAAGTCGCGTTAGCATTGTAGAAGTAAAGTCAGACTCAATCGTTGTGCGATTTTCAGGGGAAAACAAAACCTATCTGTGGTCAGAAGTTCCGATGGGAATCGCTTTAGGATTGCTGGACCTCACGCTAAGCACCACAGAACCTACCGACTTAGCTGCTCGGGCTGTTTATCTGTCATTCTCCACGGCGAAGACCGATCTTCATTCCAGAAAGATTGAAGAGTTCTTTGGCAAATCGCTCGGAAAGGGAGATATTCGATCAGATCTTCCCCAAGCTTTGACGGACACCTACGAATAGTTCTGATTCTTTTGACTCTCGCACGGATGGCAAGAAAATGAGTCCTATTCCGCCGATTCTTCCGACTAGTGTGGATCCGCTGCCAATCTTGGTGGTCCCTAGGCAGAGCGTGACAACCTCGAACACTGGCGTAGCAGGACAACACACTCCAGCGGTCCATTTCTCGAACAGAATTTTCGGACCGCGACAATCCTCGCGTTCGAATTGAATGCGAATGCTCGGAAACATGTTGGAAAATTTGTTTAATCGACGATGGTATTGGAATAGACCCCCAAGCACTTTGACCGCATTTTTGTTATGTTTCAGCGATTGCATCCTGAGTCGAAGTACCGAGGTTCTAGAGTTGGATTGGCCATATACAAGAAAATTATTCAGCAACACGATGGTGAGATCGTAGTCTCCTCATCACGAGGACAAGGACCTACCTTTTTCTTCACCCACCCTAAACTTCCCGACAATTTCATCAGTCGACAAACCGGTTCATCAGTCGACAAACCGGCCATAGAAGAACTGATGAAACGCCAAACCATTACGATAGCGGAACACGGACTTGAGATCAGCCCGGATCAAGGGTAATACTTTCGAAAATCCTCAATACACTCTCGAATTCTGATTATCAGATCAAGTCCTCGCTTTTGTAGATTAATTCCGGTAGAAGTCGATCCAACTCAATGTCAGGGTTTTTGGATTGCTTTCAGAAAAAGATTTCGGTAGTTGTAGCTCAAAGTAACCTTCGTTCAATGGAATGGTTTTCGTGGCTTTGCCATCGGCATTCTTGATAAGAATTGCCATCCACGATGGATTCTTCGAGTCAAGAAGGACCTCTTCGTTCCCTCCTTTCCAGAGCCTTTGTTCTCCATTTTGACTTGATACGGAAGCTTCGAGCTTTAGTTTCTCAGATGACAACTTGAAGCTCTCCAAACCTTTCAATCTCAATTGGATCACGATCGTTTCCGGCCAATGTTCTGCCATGCGATCAATGGTCGCACTGCTGATTCCAACTGGACTATGAACGACGAACATCGCTTTTTTATCGGTGATCGTCTCTTCAACTCGATCGCTGGATCGCCTCGTCGTGATTCTGAAGTTCTTCGTATCCTCGCCAATGGAAGTCCCTATTGCCATGATACCCAGCAATAATGCGATGGTCGGCTTCCTCATTTCGTCGCTCCCATGGAGATCTGCCGAAAAGTCAAGTTGATACGCTCGCCAACTTTCAACTTCGTTTTAGGAACCTCGTGTTGCCAATACTGCTGCATAGTGCCTGCCATGATGATGAGAGTTCCATTTCCAACCAAGAATGTCTGGGTCTCTCTTGTCCCATTGTGTCGAATACGAAACTTGCGAGTGGCTCCTAACGACAGTGAACCAATCACATTCCCCATTTCAGGTTCGTCATCCGCATGCCAACCCATGCTATCCGATCCTGTCCGATAGCGATTGAGGAGGCAGTAATTATACTCTCCATAGACCGCTTCAATGTGTTGCTTGATCTCCAGCAAAACCGGTATCCAAGGAAGCGCTATATTGGTGATACCTGAATAACGGTAGGAAACACCGGGATCTCCGTAGGATGCAATCAATCGAGGTTGCATATGGCCAAAAATGCCAGGCTTTTGCTCCCACGCACATTGATCACGCAAAGCTGCAAAGAAACGATCCGCAACCTCTCCATCGAGAAACGCTGCATCATAAAGTAGAGTTCCCCCATTTTGGAGTTCGATACTATTCTTCATTTGTTTTGGAAAAAGAGGGAGCATCAATACCGTGAATAAGCGAGAAGCAAGCAACATATGGTTTGCTTCCACCGACAACAAGGAAGCCTCCGTTTCACTCACGGAATCGTCCCTAGGATTGCGACGATGCCAAGTATACGCATCCTGAGTAGAAAAAAGAATGAAGCAACGCAAGCGACATTTGATTTCAAGCCGCTCATTCAGATGGTTCGCGGATCATCCGATGGAGTATGTTGCGAGTGATTGTCTGCACACGTAAATCGACTCCTTGCGGCGCGGTGTAGACTTTGGGTGTCTGATAGCCGGGTGGTGCGCTTAATCCATCTGCCCACCAGCAGGTCGCAGCATTGAAAACGACGTTCCTCTTGGGACCGTAATAGGTAGTCGCAGTATACACGCCTCCATTGGGTTGATTGGGGGCGGATTGTGTCTCTCCTGTTGCGACAATCTCTAGGCCAGCGATCGGTGCTGGATCGCCATGCCATTCCCATCCAATCAAACCAGGGATTCGATCGCCTAGCTTCATGCCACTGTTCTTATAGATCCAATGCTCGGGCTTCGAGCAAATCCAATCAGCTCCACCTGTAACAGGACCAGTACTGTGGGCACCAATCAGTTCGTTCGCATACGGACGCTCGTGAACCAATGTGCTCATCGCACTGAACTCACGCGTTCCTCCCGGTGGGCCGAACACTCCAACTCTCCGAATCGAGCGAGTTGCTTCATCCCATTGAACCTTACCGCATACTGCGTTGCCTGAGAAGAATCCGACATGTGTACCGCTGGCAATCGCTTGTTGCATGTGGCGAAACATATCCATAGTCCAATACTCGTCATGCCCAACACTGAGAAACCCTTTGCCACGCGATGCCTGGCTAGAGTCTCGATGCAGATCGGTGTTGGAAACATAAGTAACATCGAACCCTTCTTTCTCTAAAAAGTAAACAAATGGATACTCCCATAGAAAGAACTCTCCCGATCCAATCGATAAGGGAGCGTTGAGAATTTGGCAATACTTGCCATAGGGGCGATTGAAGCTGACCTGCGCGACATCTCCCCAATGCCATGGGTTCTTGCCATCGTCGTACAGCGAGTACTGCGATGGCCATCGATTGTACGCTTGCCACGTGTGATCACTGCATTGGAATACGAGATCCGACCGTCGGTCGTCTCGAACGATAAAGATAATGTAACTTTGTAGTCCTTCTACTTCTTCTGTCAACTTGGCGACATAAATGCCGCTCACCCAATCGTTTGGAATCGCAAATCGATGCGTCGCCTCCCACTTGCAATCCATAAGCCGGTGATTTCCAGGCTCAGGAGTGGGTTGCGAATTGCAATCGACTGAGGGGAGCGAAGCTAACTGCCGGCCTCCTTTGCCACCATAGAAGCCGATGCGAAACAGATCGGTCCGCACGCGTGCCTTTCTGTTGGTTGATATCTTGAACTCGATGACTTCTCCGACCGCAACACTCGCTCGAGAAGCATAACCCTCGATCCAAGGACATCGGTACTTTGTTTCAGGATCGACACGCGTCTCGGTCAACATCCAACTGCTACTGCCTTCCCTCTGGTTCTCTTCTAAAACGCGGGAGCTTTTACCTAGGGAATTTCCTTGACCACTCACCCAGCTTGGACTGGCTATACAGGCGGAGGCTATACCGAGTAATGCATGACGGCGAGGAATGTTCATTTTGGCAAGATCTTTTGGAGAAAGTGGCAGGTATCAGAAAAGAATTTTACCCAACTTAGCTCGTGATTGCTGGGGCCAGTGCAACGGACCGATGAGAACTTTCGGTGCGTCTTAACGCTTGTTGCCGAAGCTGTGTGATCTTGCTACGATCCAAAACGAAAGGAACGGTGGTTCGCACTCCTATCTCAACTCTGGAATCTTCAGTGGCACGCAACGAACAACTCATTCGCCAGCACAAAATTCTTCAAATCCTCGAACGTCGGCGTTATGGAGCGACGCTAGAAGATTTGCGAGATTCGGTCGTGGAAGAACTGGGATTGTCGAGTTTACACGTACGAAGCATTCGTCGCGATCTCGAGGCATTACAAGCCGCCGGTATGAATCTTATCACCGAAGAGATCGATTCTGGCAAAGTTTGGAAACTAAGCCGCGTCGACAAAGGTCTTCACAAAATAACCATCAACGCTAGCGAACTAATTGCATTGTCGATGGGACGCGATTTGTTGCTACCTCTCGTTGGAACACAATTTTGGCAAGGGATCGAGGCGTTCTGGAACAAGATTCGAGAGCAACTGCCCGCAGGTGTTTGGGAACATTATCAACGATACCGAAGAACATTGAGGGTCCTCGGCGTTCCTGCCAAAACCTACGAGAAGCAACAGGGGATTTTGAAAACGGTCAACCGGTCCATTCAAGAGCATCGAATTATGGAAGTCGAATACGAGTCAATTGGCAAACCGATCGCCATTCGCTATCTGGAGCCTTATGGACTGGCACTTTACCAAGCTAGCATTTACGTCGTTGCTATCGAGGAAGGAAAAGACTTGGATAAGGACCCCGAGGATCGCTTGCGTCATTGGAAACTAGACCGCTTTTCGAAAGCCACTGCATTGGATCGCTGGTACAAATTCCAGGAAGAGATTGATTTGGAAGCACATCTTGGACAGAGCGTTGGAATTTTCAGCGGCGACGAACCGGTGAACTACAAGATCTGGCTATCGCGCAATGCAGCCCGATGGATCCAAGAGGATCCGTGGCACGCTCAGCAACGACTCGATCACAATAAGGATGGTACATGCATCTTGAATGTTCCAGCCTATCAACCGATGGAGATCATCCCGCAGGTCCTTAAACTAGGTAG
Organism: Pirellula sp.; assembly: GCA_021300155.1. Classification (GTDB taxonomy): domain Bacteria; phylum Planctomycetota; class Planctomycetia; order Pirellulales; family Pirellulaceae; genus JBKCUI01. Next base: position 54,379 of record JAJTID010000021.1, on the reverse strand, counting down.
CGAAGCAAAACTGCTGGAACCCGCGTCTGCAAGAAAAGAGATGAAGAAGATCGTGCAGACAATGAATGACCTTTACTGAACGGCATGGCCCTTCGACGAACAATTGGTTGATCCGTTCTGGCTACTGGTCCAAATTGCGCTCATGGAAAATGTTAAAAGAGCCCCGAGGAAATAAAGGGACACACGCACTGTTTGCTTATTTGGCGAGGGGGTAACAGCAAATAGCTTTATCCCTACTGTCGGTCGTGTCGGCTGTGTCCCTACTGTCGGCCTACCATCGTTACCATCGTTGCCATCGTTACCATCGTTGCCATCGTTACCATCGTTACCATCTTTACCGTCGTACCATCGTACCGTCGGTATTTCATTCCCACCCGTTCGGTACTCCTCCGAAGCTCAAAACTGGCAACCGTAAATACCTGGAATGTATTACTAACTAGCAACATTAACGTGTAGAATCGTTTGTTTAACGTATTCCCTCCAACGTTTCTTCAATTGATGCACCTTGGCAGACAGAAATCACGTCAGCGTTTCGAATCGCAAACGTCGTTCGGTGCAGTTGAGCTTAATAAAGAAGCTGACTCTCTCGGCATTTACCACCGTTTCTTTTTTCCTGATCCTTGAGATCGGTTTGGCGGTCGTGGGTATTCGACCTGTTGTCAATACAGACGATCCGTTTGTGGGTTTTTCTGGATACGCACCGTTGATGGCACACTCGACGGCCGAGGACGGAACCGCGATCTTGACGACCGCGGAGAACAAACGGAATTGGTTCAATATCCAATCTTTTCCCAAAGTCAAAGCTCCCAGAACCAAACGGATATTCTGCATGGGAGGTTCTACGACTTATGGACACCCTTTCTTCGATTCGACTTCGTTCGCAGGCTGGCTTCGAGAGTATTTGCCTGTTCACGATCCCTCTTGCCATTGGGAAGTGATCAATGCTGGTGGCATCAGTTATGCGAGCTACCGCGTCGCTACATTGATGGAGGAACTGGCCCAGTATGAACCCGATCTGTTTATCGTTTACTCTGCTCACAATGAGTTCTTGGAACGACGGACTTACCAAGATTTGTTCGAAAGATCGCAGCTTACAATGTTTATCCAAGGTCTACTTTCAAAGACGCGAACCTGGGCTTTCACGAAACGCACCTTCGACCAAATCCGCAAATCGACTTCGAATGCGGAGGGAACACGCTCAAAGACACATGCAGACATTCTTGATACAGAGGTCAACGAGATTTTGAATCATACGATTGGTCCTGTCGATTATCATCGCGATCTGACGTGGCGTGCCAACGTAGTGAACCATTATGAAAATAACCTTAGACGAATGGTTGCTATCGCCCGCAATGCAGGGGCAGAGATTGTTTTTGTTACGCCGGCATCCAACGAAAAAGACTGCTCACCATTCAAAAGCGAGCATCACGCTCAACTTTCAAAGTCAGACCAAGATCGATTGCAAGCGATCATCCACCAAGCCTCGACTGATCCGGAGTGTTCTGACCCTAAGGTAGCACTCCGCTATCTCCAGGAAGCAGTCGCAATCAGCCCAAACTTTTCCGAATATCACTATCGAATCGGCCATTTACAACTTGTACTACAAAACTTCAGCGAAGCGCAAAGATCGTTTTCAATCGCATTGAATGAAGATGTCTGTCCATTGCGAGCTGTCGATGAGATTCGGCAATCCATCGATCGGGTGGGAAAAGAATTGAAAGCTCCAGTCGTCGACTTTGAGCAGCAGATTCGAGGGCTATGTGAGATGGAGAATGGGCACTCAATCCTTGGCGAAGAGTATTTTCTAGACCATGTTCATCCAACGATCGATGTAAACCGACGTTTGGCCATTTGGATTATTGAAACGCTGTTAGAACTAGGCTTCGTTCATGGTCGCGGGACAGATGACGCAACCTCGAAAGAACGTTTTGCCGCGATCGAACCAAAAGTCCTTGGCACTATCGATCCAGTAACCAATGGCTATGCGCTCCGCAACTTGGCCAAGGTGCTTCATTGGTCGGGTAAATTTCACGAAGCGGAGTCTCGAGCACGCGACGCACTGAAACTGATCGCCGATGATCCCGAGAGTCGATTCGTCTTGGCGGATTGTCTAAAGAATACTGGACGGTTGGAAGAAGCCGCCGATGAGTACGAAGAGCTATTCGCTGGTGGACTTACCTATCCTCGCGCCGCAGAGGCGTACGGACGACTATTGGCGACAATTGGCCGTCTGGAGCAAGCCAAAGGTTATCTGCTATTGGCCATTGCTGAAGATAACAAAAATGCGGATGCTTATCACTGGCTGGGTTGGGTGCACTTTCAATTGAGGGAGTTCGATTTTGCGGTAGAGTCATTCGAGCATGCCAATAGGATCCGACCCAACAACCAAGAGACGATTGAATATTGGACAAGAAGCAAAGAAGCACGCGAAAGATCGTTGCCCACCCCCGAGGCTCGCTAATGTCGCTAAGGGTTTTATGTTAGCGCCTTTACGACTCCAATGGAGCCTGCATATCTTTTAGAAGATCACGAGTCTTATTGCCCCCTATCGCTCCGAACTCCGCCTGAAAGCGATCTGCGGTTATCCCTTCGGGTAGTTCATCTGCACGGCTACTTCTCGATTGCTCGAATTCTCTTTGGCGTTGCTCAATTGAGAGGCCACTACATCGTGGCAGACTCCTACTACACCCAAAAGGACAATGCCGAATCGGGCCAACGGATTTGATTTAATCATCGACAGGCCTTTAAACGTCTAACCACTTGACCTCTCGTAGTGAGCCGAGAAGAAATCGCTCGTTACACTTTGGGCATTTCGACTGTTGCAAAAGTTGCGAGTCTGCGAGCAACTGCCGATCGCGCGGCGCATAAACACACGTTAGCCGTGCGATCGCAATACACAATTCATTCAGGGCGGGGCCAGCCAACATGCTTACTATTTCTGAGTAGAGAGAATCATGTTTGTGGAGAAGAATGCAGGATATTGTTCATTCTCAAATTTCCACTCACCGAACCATGCTTGGTAGCCCTTCACTGGCAATTCAGGTTCGATGGAACAAACATTTTCTCCGTCGACCGAAACTGTAGAAGAGGTCCACTCTGAGTTCCGGAAATCTTTTGATGCCGATTTTGCTGTCCACAGGCTAACTTCTAGAGGTTTTCGATTGGTGCTCATCTTGAGCGACATCTTGCCGTTTTCGCATTTTGACTCCCATTTTAGTTCTGGCATCACGAATTGACCCAATCGACTGCGTTGCAAAGCGCTCATGGTTCCCACCAGTCGGACGATATCTTTGATACCGTGCCCTTGGTTGGGTGTGTAAAGGAGATACTTGGGACCCGTGAGGTCGTTCCAGTAAATGTTGCAAGCGTCGACTGGCCAGTAGCGATCGTTTGTGCCGAAAATCAGCAGTTTAGGCTGTTGGATTCGATCGCGATACCTGTAAGGATCCACGATGTTCACAAGTGACTGCCCTGGAGGAGTTTGAAGATACTTTTGTAGTTGCAACGATGTATAGTCACCAATCTCTTCAGAGTATTCACCCCACGAATCCAATTGATGTTTCATTTGCACTGGCATGTTCAGCATGTCGATAACCATCGGTGCTAATGCATCTACGCGAGGATCGACCGCAGAGGTCAACCATGTTGTCCAACCTCGCTTGCTGGCTCCAGAGACTGTGAACTTGGCGATGTCGAGCTTCCACTCTTCGCGACCTACGGATTGAACGGTATCCATCGCGCGCGTTGCCGCACGAACCATTGGCATCAGCAACGGCCAATCGCTTCCTTGTCCCATGATGAATCGTTTAAACGTTTCCGCAATCAGCGCATCTTCGTTCAGGTTGCCTAACATTGGCTGAAACGGAACCTGCGACAGCACCACGGCGGGGCAATTGGAAGCATCAGCAATCGCAAGCACTGCTTGTACTTCGCTTCGAGGTTCTGCGTTTTTCGGAGCGGAGTCTCCCCACTCCTTGGCCCATGCGCCCCCCGTAATGAATAGGAGACCATTGGTTTTGAGGGGCGCGAGCTTCGCGTCATCCGCAGCTTTGCTTTCGGCGATCAGTTTGTTGGGGACAGCAATCCAAAGAACGTGCTTCCAGGTGACGTCTTTCCATGTTTGCGAAACGAGATGCAAGCGGATCGCAGTCGATTTCCCGACATTGCGTCGCTCGACGATCTCGTATTTGAAAGAACTATCTTTCTCCGCAACAAATTTCTTGAGTACATCTTCGGCGAGTTGCTTTTCTTGGGCCGAAAGCCAAGGTTGCAGGCTGAAGGAAACGAGAATCAGAACACAAAAGTAGGCGAGTTTTGGCATGGAAAGTCTCATGAAAATCCGTTTATAAATATTGTTCGAATTTTGTCGTCGTTGATTTTGTATACCTCGAACGACCGCTGGCGGTACAGTATAATCTTTCGCGAGAAACCATGTGGGGACGATATGGGTAACCTGCCCATTGTTCCCTTTTGAGACTACCCGTTTATTCTTGGAGAGTTCGATATGCTAAGACGTCTTGCGATTGCTACCACCGCTTTTTTGTTGTTCACTGCACCGAGTTTTGGTCAGGATGTCAAACTCAACAAGGAAAAGTCCAAGATCGACTTCCTTGGTAAGAAGGCCGATGGAAAGCACGCGGGTGGATTCAAGGATTTTAGCGCTGATGCTAAAGTCAATTGGGAGTCGCCAGATAAAAGTACTCTCACGATCGAGATCAAGACTGACAGCCTTTGGTCGGATGATGCGAAGCTAACGGATCACCTCAAGAACCCAGACTTTTTTGATGTGAAAAAGCATGGAACCATCAAGTTCGAATCCACCAAGATCGAATCTGGCGAAACCGAAGGCAATATCACTGGCAAGCTAACCATGCTGGGCAAGACAGGCGAAATCACCGTGCCAACGAAGGTTGAAGTTTCTGATGGTGCGTTGATCATCAAGGCTGAATTCAAAGTGACTCGTTCCAAATGGGGAATGACCTACGGATTACCCAAGGTCAACGATGATGTCGAGATCACGGCTACGCTTCATTACGACCGATAAGCTCGATTGAATGCAATTCGATTCCTCCGCTTCCCGTGGAGGCTGCTGATTTAATGGTTTTGCCCAATGGCAAAGGACCGATCACAACCCGAAGCGTGCGTGCGTAAGCGAGGGCCTCAGAATTCCTCGCTAACGCTCTAACGCAAACCTTATATGCTTATGTTTTTCTTCTCACTAGATAGAGATCCATCGTGAATAACGCGATCATCGGTTTCTTTGCTTTTCTGCTCTTGATGGTTGCAAGCGCACAGGCAGATGCTGCCAAACCTTTGAACATCGTCGTTTTGTACGCAGACGATTGGCGGCACGACACGTTGAGTTGTGCAGGCCACCCGGTCGTGAAGACGCCAAACATCGACAAACTAGCCAGCGAGGGGATACGGTTTACCAACAACTACGTGACAACATCCATTTGCGGCGTGAGTCGAGCCACTCTTTTTACCGGACAATGGATGTCGCGACATGGCAACCCGGCCTTTCAAGAATTCAAGACTCCGTGGAACCAAACGTATCCAGGTTTGCTCCGAAAGAATGGCTTCCACACAGGTTTAGTGGGCAAGTGGCACAACGGCACGTTTCCTCAGGATAAATTCGACTTCGGCCGATCTTACAGCGGCACTCACTGGATGAAGCAGCCTGAGGGTGGGCAGATTCATGTTACGGCGAAGAACCAAAGGGATGCTCTGGAGTTCTTGCAAACAAAACCTGCTGACAAACCGTTCGTTCTAAACGTTTCTTTTTTTGCAACACATGCCGAAGACTCGCATCCCAAACAGTATCTGCCTCAACCAGAAAGCATGTCGCTCTACGCAGACACGCACATTCCCATTCCCAAAACTGCGAGTGATGAATCGTTTCGAAAGTTGCCACCTTTCATCGCCAACGAAAAGAACGAAGGTCGAAACCGATGGCATTGGCGATTCGATACACCTGAAAAGTACCAAGAATACATGAAGAACTATTATCGATTAGCTACAGAGGTCGATACCGCATGCGGTCGTATTGTCGACAAACTCCAATCGCTGGGCCAGTACGAGAACACAGTCATCATCTTTACCACAGACAACGGTTACTTTCATGCCGAGCACGGTCTCGCGGACAAGTGGTACCCTTACGAGGAATCAATTCGAGTCCCGCTAATCATTCGAGACCCTCGCATGGAGAGTGGACGACGAGGAACATTGAATGAAAAGATAACCCTAAATGTAGACCTCGCTCCAACGATCGTTAGTGCTGCAGGCTTAAACATTCCAGAAGGAATGCAGGGGCAAGATCTATCTTCGTTGTATCTTTCGGGGAATGAGTCCAAGGCTGCGAACTGGCGCACTGAGTTCTTTTACGAGCATGCAACAATCAAGAGTATCGACTTCATCCCGTCATCTCAGGCATTGGTTCAACTCGATTGGAAGTACATCTTCTGGCCTGATTACAATGTGGAACAACTTTTTGATTTGAAATCGGACAAAGCCGAAGAAGTAGATTTGGTCCATTCCGCTTCACATCAATCGAAACTTGCTGAAATGCGGGCACGGTTTGCCACACTTAAGAATGCAGCGAAGTAGTCGGTCTCGGTCCAGATGGCATCGCGATAGGCGTTAGCATACGAGTCGGCTCGAAAGCGGACTTGTTCTCGCTGGAATCAAGGTATAATCCTCTTCGAGTTACAGGACTAGTTTTCTTTGTCGGTGTCGTAGCGAGTGTTATTGCCGATCCAGCCTGCAACCATCGATACATCTCGACGAATGCCTGGAGAGTCAACGCTTATGTCAATGGTTGAAGATTACGAGAAGCTTGGAAGCTTTTACTTGGGGAAAAAATATGACTTGGCAACCCGAAGTATTCGCGAAGAGCTCGTCAATTACGAATCGAAAGATCTCGTGACCCACGCTTTATGCGTCGGGATGACTGGAAGCGGAAAGACTGGGTTGTGTTTGAGCCTGCTGGAAGAAGCGGCCATCGATGGCGTTCCTGTCATATGCATTGATCCCAAAGGGGATCTGGGAAATCTGCTCCTGGCTTTTCCAGATCTGGCTCCCAGCGATTTTCAGCAATGGATCGAGCCTGCGGAAGCGACTCGGCAAGGGAAACCGCTGGAGACCATCGCAGAAGAAACCGCCAATCGATGGAAAAAGGGTCTCGCGGATTGGCACCAACCTCAAGAACGAGTTCGAAGATACAAAGAATCCGTCGACGTGACGATCTTTACTCCGGGAAGCAATATCGGCGTCCCCATGACAGTTCTAAAGAGCTTTGACGCTCCGAGCGACGCGGTACTTCAAGATGCCGAAACCTATCGCGAACGAGTTTCATCCTCTGCGTCCGGCCTGCTCGCTCTACTCGGAATCGAAGTCGATCCGTTGACAAGCCGAGAACATATCCTCATTTCGAACATCCTCGATACCGCCTGGAAAGCAGGAAACAATCTGAGTATCGAGGACCTGATTCGGCAGATACAAACTCCGCCTATCAAGAAAATTGGAGTCATCGACATCGAGTCGTTCTATCCTACCGCGGAACGTGTCAAGCTCTCCATGACTTTGAATAACCTGCTCGCTTCTCCTGCCTTTGCAGGATGGCTCGAAGGGCAACCTCTCGATATCAAAGAACTTTTCTATACCAATGAGGGCAAACCGAGACTATCGATCATCTCGATCGCACATTTGAACGATTCTGAGCGAATGTTCTTCGTCACCATTCTTCTGGGCGAATTACTCTCATGGATGCGTTCTCAACCTGGAACAGGTTCACTGCGAGCTCTTTTCTATATGGATGAAGTGTACGGTTACTTCCCACCCTCGGCGAAGCCACCCTCTAAGCCACCGATGTTGACACTGCTAAAGCAAGCGCGTGCGTTCGGGCTCGGAATTGTTTTGGCGACACAAAACCCGATGGACTTGGACTATAAGGGGCTCTCGAACATGGGCACATGGTTCCTCGGCCGATTGCAAACCCAGAGAGACAAAGATCGAGTCCTCGACGGGTTGGAGGGTGCATCGATGCAGCAGGGAACTACATTCGATCGGAGCGCAATGGAAAAGGCACTTTCGTCGTTGGGCAACCGAGTCTTCCTGATGAATAATGTGCATGATGATGGCCCCACCGTCTTCCAGACGCGATGGGCTCTCTCCTTCTTGAGAGGTCCACTTTCGCGGGATCAGATATCGACGTTGATGGCTCCGAAACGATTGGCTGCACCGACGCGTTCTGTGTCCAGCAGTTCATCTAGCTCGGGGTTGGCTACGTCTCCGGGCGCTCGCCCCATCGTTCGGGCCGAAGTTGCAGAACGATTCCTCGAAGCGACCGTTGTCCCTGGAACCAAGAGCAAAGTGCTCTATCGCCCTGCGATATTGGCTCAAACAAGCCTGCATTTTGTCAAGTCGACAGCAGGAGTGGATTATTGGAAAGACGTGCAACTGTTGTCGATGGTAGACGATCCACTGCCTGACGATGTATGGGAAGAATCAAAACAAATCGGAGAAGATGGCATTCAATTGCGATCGCAGCCCGACGATGTTTACGGTTTCGCAGAGTTACCAGCAGAAATGTCTTCCGCTAAGAGTTTTGCGGCTTGGGAAAAGACGCTCAAAGAGTACTTATTTCGACATCTTCAATGTACCGTTTATAGCAGTAAAGCATTAAAGCGAACCACTCCTCCAGGCCTTTCAGAAGCCGATGCCCGAATCGAATTGGCACAAGCTGCCAAGGAAGCAAGAGACGCTGCGGTCGATAAGCTGCAAGTAAAGTATGCGGAGAAGCTTCGGTCGCTCCAGACGAGATTGCAAGCGGCCGAGCAAAAGGTTACGAAGCAAAAAGAAGAGGCCAAATCAAGGCAAATGGAGGGCTTCTTGAACATCGGAACCTCGATCCTTGGTGCATTGCTTGGCAATAAACTAACCAGCAAGACCAACGTGGCAAAAGCGGCCACCGCCGTAAAGTCATTCGGTAAAGTTACCTCGAAACAAGGCGATGTGATGCGTGCCGAAGAGACGCTAGAAGAGCTTGTTCAGGCCAAGAATGAGCTGGAAACTCAAGCAAAGGAAGAGATCGAAGCCCTCGCGGATCAGTATTCGCCTGAAAATTTAGCTTTGGAGGCAGTCGACATTCCTCTTCGAAAATCGGACACCAAAGTAAAGCTAATTGCACTCGCCTGGGTTCCGTGGCAAGTTAATCCGAACGGAATCGCATCCCCACTGATCGACCTAGATTAACTAGGATGACAAAAAAATCGGTCCCTTCATTGAGGTACTACGAAAGCTGAATACATGAACCGCACGATTTCTCAAGTATTGATCTGCTTGGCGGCTTCCGGTTCAGCGATCATTGGGATAGGTAAACCACTTTGTAGCCAGGAAAATAAACAAGTTGTTTCACCGGAGACTGCTGTTCGACTTCGCGAAACAGTCACACATCTTAGCGAAAGTATTGGGGAACGAAACTTGACAAAGAGGGCGAATCTCGGAGAAACCGTCCGATACCTTCAGTCCACACTTGAATCGCTTAGCTATACGGTAGATAGACACGCCTTCACTGTGTCAGAGGTAGAATGTGTCAATCTAATTGCCGAATTGGTTGGCCATGCAACTCCTAAAGAGATCGTGTTGGTCGGTGCCCATTACGACAGCGTGCAGGGATCGCCGGGAGCAAACGACAACGGATCGGGTGTGGCTGCTCTTTTGGAAATTGCACGGCAGTTGCGTGGCAAGAACGGTGCAAAGACGGTTCGTTTTGTCTTGTTCGCCAACGAAGAACCACCCTACTTTCAGCGCGACGGGCAAATGGGATCATGGGTTTATGCCCGAGCCTGTCGGATGCGAGGGGATGATATCAAGATCGTCTTGAGTCTTGAAACGATGGGGTACTTCACCGATGAACCGCAGAGCCAGAAGTACCCAGCCCTGCTATCCGCGATGTACCCAAGCACCGGTAACTTCATCGGATTTATCTCGGATGTCCCGTCACGAAAGCACCTGTCAAGCACCGTTACCATCTTTAAGAAGCACTGCCAGGTGGATGCTCAACTCGGAGCCTTTCCACGCGATCTTCAAGGAGTCGGCTGGTCCGACCATTGGTCGTTTTGGCAAGAAGGCTTCCCGGGAATAATGATTACCGATACCGCACTATTTCGGTACCCTCATTACCATTTGGCATCAGATACCCCAGACAAACTGGAATACAATCGCTTCGCCGAAGTGGTAGATGGATTAGCAAAAACCGCCGTCGAATTGGCAAATACAGATTTCAAAAATGATGTGGCAAACAAAAATCGCACGAAACCATCTGACTGAATGCACAACATCACGTTTCGAGATTTACACCAGTCGAAATAATTCCTGACGGCCCATTTCTAGCATTCCGTTTCTTTGTGATAGCGATGACTTTGTTGAGTCGATTCTTATTGTACTGCTGTAATAAGCACGGATAAAGATTGCCTAATACGTTAAGGACTAGGTAGGCCAAGCCAACAGTGGAACCACGATACCACCATGCCGCGACCATGACCGGCAGCATGGCAAAGAATCCGACCCAATGCGATACTTCCGCATTGGCCATATGCACTCTGATCGAGTCAAGTGTTTCTTTGCTTCGATTCGAAGAAAAGCGAATGTTTGGATTGAAATAACGCAAGGGAGTTGCAAGTAGAATCTTGCGATACCAAAGTACCCCTATGTTCTCGAATGATTTCGGATCCGAGAACAGGCGAAGATTGCTAAGCCTCTCGTAGATTTCAAGCCGTCGGAGCAACGCATTGACCGCCATCCCAACAATAAACGAGAGAAACATCGCTGCAATCGCATTGTCTAGTAACCGCACAATCTATCCTATAAATCCTTGCCCGCGTAGAAAGAAAAACAAGAACGATTGAAGCCAACTGAAGCTAGGTAGAACAGAGGCCGGGAAAGTGTGTTGGGCGATGTCGGGTTATCGTTGCCTCACTCCCCGCAATCCTTACTCGACAAAATCCGTGTCAGACTTGACGAGGTCCAACTCTTGAATCCAGATATTGCGATAGCGAACATCGTGTCCTTCGGCTTGCAGCTTTAGGCCGCCCGGAACATCCGTAATGCCCCGTCCCTGGTCATTCCCCCCATCGATACCCGAGTTTGGTCCACCCCAAACTTTGGTGATGCTGTGATTCACATGAACCTTTTTGCCGTTGAAGAACAAAGTCACCAAGGGTTGCTCTACCCGTTTACCGTCTTTGAATCGAGCAGCTCGAAAGGTGATGTCATAGGCGTTCCACTTGCCCAGTCCGTTGTACAAGCTGTAGTCGGTTGCCGCTTCATTGATGATAGCTGCCATGCCATGATTTGTTTTGTCACCATCCAAAATCTGAATCTCGTACCTATTTTGGAGATAGACACCGCTGTTGCCTTTCGGCTTCATGATCAAGAACTCGACATGCAATCGAAAGTCCCTGTAGGCTTTTTTCGTAACGATGTCTGCGGTTCCATATTTGCCACCTACGGCAGCGGGATCATCTGTCATTACCGACGTGCTTCCCTTTACTTCTGGATCCTCGACAATCTTCCACTGGATTGGCATTTTGCTTGCGAAACGAGGCCCTTCCCAGTAGATCCAGTTCTTGTCCAGCAGCTCTCTGGTACCGTCCAAGATAATCTCCGCGTTGGGAAGCGGTTTGGCGCCGACGCCAACCTCAGCACTTAACGGGGAGAGCATCCACATGCTCAACAGGTTTGCTAGAACAATCCATTGAATGCCGCTAGATCTCATACGAAGTATCTCCATGGTTATCAAAACAAATCTACCTTTTGTTCCATCACGAATCGCAATGATATCACGGAAAGCTCTAGCGTGCCAAATAAACAAATAGCTATCAATCGCAATGAAGCAAGGCGAACGGCGGCATAGCGCATTCCGCGAGAGCGAAAGTGTGCTTCTTCTGGAGTGAATGGAGTGAATGCAGGGCCGTCGTTTCGGAGATCTAGAACATTTGGCTATCAGAGCTAGCCAATGAGAGACTTTCGCTGTCACAGTTTGCTCTAGCGTCATGGATGCCTCAACTGCTTCCCTTCCATGCGATAGGATGCGTTTGTTTCTGGGTGCCCCGCTTCCAAACATCCGGAAACAAGTTCTCGAGACTCGATGTATTGTCAAGTTTCTCAATAACGGCAGACTTCAGATGCTTCGTTTTGCCCAAATTACTGATACGGGCGAAGGCTCCGAACACTTATTTTGTTCACCATCTCTGCCCAATCGATCGAATCTGCGCACAGGAACCGAAACATCCAGAACGATGCTTGACGCTTAAAAATGGGACCTGACGCGCGAAAATGGTACTTAATAATCCGACGGATGGAATTTAAACATTAATGCTTTCTGAAATTGCCATTTTGAGCGTTTGGAATTGGGATCGCATCAGAGCGACAGCCATCGAATGGAGCGATTGGTTCTTTGCAATCTGTGACACTTGCATTTCGATACTGTCGTCGCTTCCGTCGTGGTACACCACTTGTCGCATCGAGTCAAAGACCTGCTGAGTCGCTTGCTCTTCGGACATGGGTTGCCCGTCTTCCTCAACTCCTTGCAATACATCGAATTGGAGGCCCGGCGAGTCTGCTTTTACTCTCGATTTCGATTCGATAGCGTTCTTGAGGCTTTCTTGAAAGCCGTCTACGGAAAGGTCTCGTGTTTTATAGTCCGGCGTATCCATGTTTGCCATGTTGCTGGCAAGAATCGCGTGCCGTCGATCGGTAAATTCAACGGTCTTTTCTAGACTCTGCAGCGAGGAGTTAGCGAACAAGGATGGAAACATCGACTATCCCTCTACCGTAAATTCAGCCACGGAATCTTCGATCAAAAACGCATTGGATTCGTAGGCTTTCTGAATCTGTGAGGCGGCAGCATTTTGATTCAATTGCGATTGAATGGAGTCTCGTTTCAAATTCATGGAGTCCAAAGATCGATTCTCTTGAACGATGAGTTGCTGGACGAGTCGCTCAGACTCCTTGACCATGGACTGGCAAGCAGTACGACGCTGAGGGCTACTCCAGACTCGGGCTTCAGGATCGTCATCTTTGAAGATGGCCAATTCTTCTTGAACGGATTGCAGTGACTCCATGAGCGATTGTTTTCTCGATAGGACAGACATCAATCCACCCATATCGTGCTCGGTAACCAAATCCGCTTGCTCGATTGCCATTGCTTGCATTTCTCGCAATAGGTGCAGTTTTCGCTCGATCAACTCGTAGAGTTGCTCCGTCGTGTGCGAATGGCTGGTTTGCGACGTTTGCATGTTCATACTACGGCTTTAGCAAATTACTCTTGCGAAGCCAAGCGGGAAAAGATGAATTAGGAATTGAGAATTAGGAACAAGTTAGGAATTTGCGTCGGATTTGGACTTTATGGTTCTGAGAATGCTGCTGAGTATCTTTAGCAGTTCGTCAGCATCTCTGATAAGGGACTCTGATTGATGCAAAGTTAAATAGTCCGTGTCCGTCAACAACCGTATCCAATAGTGAGTCTCTCGAGCTTCTTTGTAGGCGATGCTAAGTTTTGCGAAAAAATCTTTGGTTGATTGACCGCCGATCGCTTCTTCAACATTCGCTCCAATCTATGTCCCAGATCGCAACGATTGCTTGCAAAGCACATACTCTTTCTTTTCGTCCATGAGATATCGAAACGCCCTTACGATTCGTACGGCAAATGCATAGCTCTTTGCCCTGACGGCGTTGTCGTCCTTCAAGATTCGATCCCTAATTCGTAATTGATAATTCCTAATTCGAAATAATCGGCAGCATGCGATTGAGGGAGCCGGATTGGCGCGACCCAAGATCTAGCGTTACGTACCGAAATCCTAGCGAAGAAAAGTACTTAAGCATGGTTTCGCGATGCGTTGCGTCGGCAACGCGATGCCAGTCGTCGATGTGAATTTCTATACGCACCAGTCCGTCTGCATGCAGTCGGACGCGAACGTCACGATAGCCTGCCCGATGCATATAGGTTTCCGCGAATTCGATTTGCCTCAATCGCTCAGGAGTCACCGACTGACCATAGGCGATTCGGCTTGCCAAGCATGGAGATGCAGGCTTCTCCGAAATGGATAATCCAAAGTGTTTCGCGAGCTTGCGCACGATTTCTTTTGTTACTTGCAATTCGGCCAAAGGAGCTACAACCGAATGCTCTTTCGCCGCTTCCAAACCAGGTCGATAATCACCCAAATCATCGAGATTGGTGCCTGAGAAGATCCTCCGGAATCCATGTTCTCCCGCCCAGGTGGCAAGCGTGTTGTAGAGAGTCGATTTGCAATAATAGCATCGTCTCGCATCGTTCTTCACATAATTGGCATCATGAATTTCCATCGTCTCTACGATGTAATGCGAAATGCCAATCTGCTGTGCGACACGTTTCGCATCGTCCAGTTCCGATTGTGCTACTGCTTGGCCATACCCTGTGACTGCTACGGATCTATCACCCAATGCTCTATAACAAACCGCTGCAACAACCGCGCTATCGACACCTCCCGAGAAAGCGACCACCGCGTCCGGAAATCCTTTCACAAAGAGGACCAATCGGCTTGCAATTTCCTCGATGGAAACCGAATCAAGACTGGCGGAAGACATTTCGCAGTTCGTCACCTGAAGATCACTTCTTGCGCCGCTCATCGGTGTATGGCAAAGGCATCGGACCCGCGAACGCGTCGAATATGGCCAACAGATTCAATAGACCTGCCACCGCAGTAAATAGCGATCCAAGTTCGAATCCTGCCGACGCCTTCAAGTGCCATTCGGAGAGTTCGCTTGGACTGGTAGGTGGGGCCATAAAGTCTGATATCGACCAAGCGTTTCCAGTTCTTGGTGTTTGCTGATTAGGGTTCCAATTCCTCCAAGCTTGAACTACGGCAGGTAAAGCTGGCACGCCTACGCAAACTTGTGCAGGGAACTGCAATCGATAGTCGGCTGGATTCCATGCTGCGTAAACGACGCGCCCTTGTCCTAGGTATAACCCGAAGAAAAACAACCCCAGAATGCAAACCGCATACAAGTAAGCTTTGTTCGTCCTTCCTTGATAGAAGTGACCTGCACCGGGAATCAAGAACGCAAGCACCCCGGCGACATAAGGATTCTTGAGATCGATTTCGCATTCATCCGCATGGACGATATGTCCTGAGGCTTGCTTCATTCCAATTATTCCTTGCTAGCTTTCCGCAATCGCTTGCTCGATAATCGAACAAGCGAGATCGATGTGATGTTCTGTCGTGATGCCTGGTGGCGGTAGGAATCTGATTCTATTTGGGTTACTGCCAGCGAGGAATCCCATTAATCCTAAATCATAGAGTCGTTGCAACATTGTTTTCGCCGTTTCGGCCGATCCATCCCCAGGAGTGAATGCAATCATCATTCCCTCCCCGTATGGCCCACAGATTTTGCCAGGGTATTTTTCAGTCAAGCTCTCGAGTTTGCTTCGAAAGTATTGGTGGCGTCGGATGTTCCAACCATTCTCTCCAAAGCAACCTTTCGATTCGAGTTCGTCCAGCACTGCCAATCCTGCACGAATCGATGCAGTCGCACCGGTAAACGTTTGCGAAAGGATCGGCCCCTTGGGTTTGAGCTTCTCGCCGTACAGCGTCGCACAAACCTGCGTCACCTTGCCCAGGGTGACAATATCTGCAAATCGATCGAGTCCGAAATGCCGGAAAGCGAACGGTTGACTTAATCGGGAAAACGTTTGCACTTCGTCAAAAATGATCAAGACATTGTTGTCATGACAGATTTGACAAAGGGATTCGAAATACTGGTGTGTGCCTGGATAATAGCCACCTTCACCGGCAACGAGTTCTAACCATAAGCAAGCGTATTCACCGGGATGCCTTGTCAGCAGTTTGTTCAATGTATCGACAGCTCCGCGGGTCGTTCCCGCAGCATCGGCCGGATGAAACATCGGGATAAAGTCCACGTCTAATGCTTTAGGCAGCCCCGTTCGATACGCTGGTCGATCGGTCAATTGGGCCAACGCGATGCTTCTACCGGCGAAGCAATTATCCATGCAGATCACGCGCGATGCTGGGAATCGATTGTGGAACGCGATCTTCAACGAGTTCTCATTGGCCATCGCGCCGCTCGTACTCAACAAACAATGATGCAGCGGCGCACCCGATGGTGTCGCCAATCGAATCAATCGCTCGCACATCTCCAATGAATAGGCATCGTGTTGCAAGTTTCCTTGCATGACCGTATCTTCCAATCCTGCATCGACCGTCGATCGCAACATGGCAGGATGGCTGTGCCCTAAGCCATGCACTCCAATTCCGACAATAAAGTCAAGCTTGACGCTACCGTCTCCCAATTCGACAAATGGACCATTGCCGATTCCGCTAGAAATATACGGGAAGTAAGGAGCACCACCGCGAGCCACTGCCAGACGTGCGAGTTGATTTGCATAAGATTCCATAAGCTCGGGGCGAGGTCCACGAACCGATTCGATCTTTAGGGACTGTTCGGCGAGTGCTTCCTGAAGAAGCTTCTTCGCTTGTTCAATTCTAGGATCAGCCAGCAACTGTTGGGAATGGAGCATACTTTCTCTCGTGGGGTCAATCGACGGACGCAAAACATTCCCTGGGAAGACACTTCTCCGAAGGAGCGGTTCGCAACGCGTTAACCTGGAAAGTACGCAATTTTCTCAATAAATACAACCCATGACCCCTAGCCAATGGACTTCAATGCGAAGATTCGATGCAAAAGTTCTTCGTACTGATTCACCATGTTGTCCAAAGAGCCGTTTTGTAAGACGTGTTGGCGACCGTTTTGGCCAAGTTGCTTTGCAAATTCACGGTTGGAAAGGATTTCGTCTATCCGACGCGCAAACTCCTCTTCATTGCCTGGCTCCACGGTGTAGCCATTCCATTGATCGAGAACAGACTCGGAAATGGAACCGACCCGAGAAGCGACCACGGGAACTTCGCACGACAATGCTTCCAAAATGGAGACAGGGCTCGCTTCGTTGTGGCTTGTCAATGCGAACAGGTCTAGGGCGGCCAGCAAACGCGGCGTGTCAGAGCGGTTGCCAAGTAAATGGACATGGTCCGTTAAGTCCAATCGCTGAACAAGCGTTTCGATCACCGGTCGCTGAGGCCCGTCTCCGATGATCAGAAAATGACTATCGCTTCTTTGCTCCACGATTCGTTTCGCAACGCGAACAAACAACTCATGGTTCTTCTCTGGTCTCAAGGCAGCAACGATTCCTATCAGGTTACAACTGTTCGCGAACCTTAATTCTTTGCAAACATCGTTCTTGGCAACTGCATTAGGAAGAAAACGGTTTGTGTCCACTCCGTTTGGAATGACGACGACTTTGTTCTGCGGGAACTTTTCGAAGTCTACGAGGAATTGCCCATGCGGTTTCGCAACACCAATGAATGCATCCGTGATGCGAGTCAAACATCGATTTAGTTTTCCAACACCGTCGGGCCACCCTGTTGAGTGCAATGCGGAACAGATGACAGGCACACCCGCTAACTTTGCAGCGATACGGCCCCAAAACATTTTGTCACCCGCACCTACTGTAACGACAGCATCGATGGATTCTTTACGAAAGTGCTTTGCGAGGCGAAATGCGACTCCAACATCGAACTTGCCCCGGATCCAATTCTGAGTGACAGAGACCTCCTTCGATATCTCTTCACCCAACGGTCCTCGCTCCTTCAAGCAGACGACGGATGGATTGACGTGTGTTCGACGAAAGCGTCGAATCAGATTCACAAGCAGCGTTTCAGCCCCGCCAACTGGCATGCTGGTAATGGCAAAGGCTGTTCTTAATGGCCGAACAGGATGCATATGCGCAGCGTGCAAATCGCAATCGCTATTGGCCGTCGTTGCGCAGAGAGGTTGGGTAACTGCCAAAGGATCAACAATAAGATTCATGAAGGAACTGTGTAAGAGGATCTCAGCAGTGACTGCAATTTACTTCGAGTCATTCGTTGGATTGCGAGGTGCTTGCACGGTGCCATCCATCGGAACAGAAATCGAAGTTGAATTTGGTTTATTGCACTGGTACGTAATCGGGCATTGAAGCTTCAGCTTGCGCGGATCGAGCGTAAGCCAATTCGCCAAAGCGGCCATCCCAGGATCACCGTGAATGCGTTCCAGGTGATTTGCATCTTGCCCTGGCCAATTCAAGCCGCCTGCCGCACTGACAAAGCACTCGTATCCAGCTTCGAAAACGCAATCAATAGCTCGTTGCGAAAAATTCTGTTTCAACCCATAAGGAAATGCGAAATAGCGAACAGGTTGCTGGCTCCAATCCTGCAATTTCTTGCGAACATCTGTGATCTCAGTCTTGAGTTGTGCGTCGGAAAGCGGTTTTCCAAAATCGATATGGCTATGCGAATGGCCTCCAATCGTAACGCCCGAGTCCGCCATACGCTTGACCTCAGCGACGGAGTTTGGTCGCAAAGGACGACCAGCCGTGATGTCATGCGGGAACGGTTCTCCCGTTTCCACAAAATGCGTCGTTACAAAGTAAGTAAATGGAATTTTTCGCTCTAAGAGCGTCGGAATGGCAATATCGCAATTCTCACTATACCCGTCGTCGAACGTTAGACCTACCATAGCCACACTTCGATGTCCATTCAATTGTGACTTTCGAATGTCGTCCAGTGAAGCAAAGCGAGCGTGCTTTTCAACCCAATCTAAATGCCGTTTGAAGTTTGCATTCGAAATGGTCCATGCGTTCGGATAGGTGTCAGCAACGCGATGATAGAAAAGAATGGATGCCGGATAGCTACCCAAAGCCATATACCGTCTTGCAATATTGGTTCGTGTTTTCATCGTCGACCAACGATACAACGACAATGCAATTTCACGTTGGATAGATGTCACGGTTCATTCTCCTATTTCAGCAAACTTGAGTCCGCTTAAAAATTCCTTGTTATCCCGATTGTGCCAATTGAAGAATTCGATTTAGAAAGAGAACATTGACGATCGGCGTCGTCTTTTCGGGTCGTAACGGTTATGCCGTATCGATTGTTCCTCGACGGCGGAGTCTTTCCATGGAACTGCAAGAAAATGCCGATACCCTACGCGAGGTTCCGTATTGGATTCCACGCAAGGAGTGATTTGTGGAGTTAGTGGCTGGGCTGATGGGATTGGCCATGTTGATTTGGGCATTTGTGTTAGTACGCTACCACAACGTGCTCATTGGCAGCGCCATTTTTCTGATTGCCACCAGTGTTTTCCCTCCTGAGTTTGCCCAAATCAATGTTGCAGGATTGTCGCTAACGGTGGATCGAGCATGGCTGCTTGTTCTAATTCTGCAGTATGGATACGATCTTTGGACGGGCAAAGCGAAGCCGCGGTCCCCAAAGGGGAGCGACATTTGGCTCTTTCTCTTTCTAGCGTGGCTCGTTCTCCGCACCATCACGACTCCCATCGGTGAAGAAATTAGTGGACAACCTTCCACGGTGATGCACCTGATCAATGGCTATTTGACCCCAACGTTCTTGTTTCTTCTCATTCGTCATTCCGAGATTCGCCCAGGGACATTGTGGCCGGCGGTTGTGATTATTTTGGTATTCGGTGTCTATCTGAGTCTGACTGCTGTTCTGGAAATTACGAAGCAATGGTCCTTGGTATTTCCAAGCTTCATTGGGGATCCGACACTGGGAATTCACTTCGGCCGAGCCCGCGGGCCGATGCTTCAGTCTGTGCGATTAGGGATGTGTTTGAACTTCTGTTTGGTAGTTCTTTGGGTATTTCCAGTCTGGCTTTATGCTAGGCAACGATGGGCATGGTTGCTCGCAGCATGCCTTACGCCACTTTTCATGTTAGCCATACTATTGACATATACTCGCAGTATTTGGTTGGGAGCAGGCGCGATCGTTGTCATTCTTCTGGCTACCCTTCTTCGAGGAAAAGCCCGAACATTGGGGCTTGGGGCTCTTGTGTTCTCCGTAGCGATCGGTGGGGTTCTGGTGGGACCAAATCTAGTCGCATTCAAACGCGAGTATGGTGAAGCGGAAACACTAGAAAGCACGCGTATGCGAGGTGCGTTCGCTTATGTTTCGATGGAGATGTTCAAGGATCGACCGCTAGCTGGGTTCGGTTTCAACCAGTTCCAAGTGCAGAATCGCCCCTATCTTGATGATCGGACAACCAACATTCGTTTAGAGTCCATTCGTGGCTACGTGCATCACAATTCTTACTTGAGTCTACTCGTCGACCTCGGATTGGTAGGTGCATTGCTCTTTGTAGTTGCTTCGATTGGACTTGTTCGCAACGCATGGGTCAATTGGACCCATCCTTTATCAAGCGGGGTCGCAAAGAGTTCTGCCGTCCTTTGCTTTTGTATGGTCGCTGTTCATGCCATTCAGATGGCTTTTCACGAAGTGTCGTTCTCATCGATTGAGTACACCATCCTCATGATATCGCTAGGCTTATCTCAAGTGTTTCGCGACGATCTCGTCGAAGCTACAGCCAATCTCGGATCACACGATTCCTAGAGACCGACTGCCCGCACAGGCGTTTTCGCGTCCTTGCCGACAACAGTGGTCCACGGGCGAACTTTCCACTGTGTGACTAACCCGTGCTTCACGTATGGGTCGTTAAGGGCAAACTCGCGAACTTTTGATTCCTCTTCGCAATCAAAGATAAACACTGCGCCGTCGACTGGGTCAGCAACGGCTCCGGCAAGAACTAGCGTACCCTGCTCGTTCGCCTCCCAAGCCAGGCGCAGATGCTCCGACCGGTGTGGGCCACGTCGCTCCAAAATATCTGGAACATAGTCATATAGCAGTAGAAAGTGCATGCTCGTCTCCATTAGTTGTTCTCAGACTCGGATTATATGGAGTCTCTTGTACATATCTCCAATATTTGCGCGACGGCTCGCCCACTCAGAGACTTCTTCTCAAGAAGTTCTCGCGCGACTTCCGTGATGGCTCTCCATGTCGGTTCATCGTCCAGCAAATACTCTGCTTTGTCCAGCCAACGCTGTTGAAGACGCTCTTCCTGCTTCTCCGTTGATGCTCGAAACCGTGCTAGACGCCTAACCCCCTGCATGTCCTGTTGGGCACCTCGCCAATTGTACTCACCTGTTCGACGCGCTTCGCTGACAACGCCAGCGAGCAAGATGAGCGCTTGTACTTCAATTTCATCTTTGATTGGTGTCCCTCGTCGATTGCTCATTTGCACTTGGCCGAGACGAAGCGTGTTCTCGCGGATGGTTACTTTTTCCACAGGACGCCCGAGAACAAGGGCCACGACCGCATGCCCTGCTTCGTGATAAGCGGTGGCTTCATCGGAATTGGGATCGAGTGCATTCGCGTTCATTTCACGAGTTACTACAATTCGCTGGACTTTGCTCGGCTAGAGCCTTATCGCACTTCTGCTGAACCAGGTCCAATTTTTTCCATTTGTCGAACGGCTGGCGAGTAACGAACGTTTGGCGGCAATGTATCATAGGGGCGAGGATTCTCGGCAGGGAAGTCTGTGTTTACTTGTGGTCCATAGTCTTGCGTTACCCCCGGCCAATAACCGCACGCATCGACATCGAACGCTTCGAGATCAAAGAACAACTCGATGCGATCTGTAATGTAGTTCACGTGCTGTCTTGCAATCGCCAACAATGAGTTGGTATACGCCTGTTGTGACTCCAAAAAGTCACGTGCCGCGACGTTCTGCACTCCCAATTGTAATCGAAGCTTTGTGCTTATCACCCGTTCGTTCGCAAGAGCCGCACTCGCAACCGCGATCGAGTACTGGCTGCGATCCAATGCGAGTTGGCGCAGGTCTTCTCGAACATCGAGCTTGATTCCGTCCTCCAACGCCATCAAATTTCTCAAACCGACGTTGTAGTTGATCAATGCCAATCGAAAATTGTTTCGCTGCAATCGCCTGTTGAGCGGAGTATCCAATGCAACACTCAGACGAGTTTCGCTATCGTCAAAGCTGAAATCGAACGGATTGTCGCTGCCAGTTTTGGTCCTCAAGAATTGAGTGGCTCGAAGATCAACGATGGACTTTAAGTCGTCCCCCGCAAGCTTGATTTGCCGCCAGGCATCCGCTAGATCCCCCCGCTGATTCATCAGATCCAATCGTTGTACAAGACCTGTCAACAACGCTTCATCGTGATCGAGTTCAATCTCTTTCCATCCATCGGGGCCCAATTGAAGTAGTTTATCACTCAGCTCAATGGTCTTATCGACCGTTGCCAGTACTTTGGATGGAATACCGTCTCCCTCGGCCGGAATCACCCCCGCTGTAACACCTGCAGCCAAGCGTTCCAGTCCTTCGACCAACTTCACTGCTTCTTGCGTCCGGGCAGGTATTTGTTCAATCGTTACAGCTTTCGTTAGGTCGGTTTGAGATCGCAATTCTTCAGATATGTCGTCAATAAACTTGGTTAGCTTGGTAAGCTCTTCTCCCAATTTACGCCTCTCAGCCTCATACTGACTCTTTCTGGGATTAGATTCAAATGTGCTACCATCCATTGCTAGGTCGATAACCTGCAGTTCTGCGACAGACAGTTCGATTGCACGAATGAGAACTCGCAATGGTGGTGCAGGTGTCTCTGATTGAATTTGCTTGTTTAGCTCAGCTCGCAAAACGTCCACTTGCATACGTGTCCCAAGGATCTGTAGCAAGTGCTGTAATTGCATTAACTCCTCAAGTGCATTCTCTACTGCCGCATTGCTGCGGTCGTAGTCCGTTTGATCGATGCTCGGTTCCAATTCTCGTTGAGCTTCATCCATGCGCTTTTGAATTCGCAGTATTTTATCCATTCGATCTGCAAGTACTTCAGCGACGTTCGCTAGGGTAGTCGCATCGATGACATTGGCGTTGCGAGCGATTAGTAATTCACTTCTTGCTCTAGTGATCATCTGCCTCGCAACGCTCAGTTCATCCTTCAATGAGATCGACTCGAGTTCGTGGAGATCTAGGTAAAGAGGCATCTCCGTTGGAAGCCCCATGCGCAGTTTGAGTTGGTCGAATGCAGCCTCGAGTGTGAAACAATTGTTGACAAGATTACCTCTGGCGCGAAGCACGTTTTGTTCGAACTGATCCACTTGAATCCTGGGGATCTTCTCTGCGGTGCGATACTCAGCCTGGCTCTGTAGAAATCCGCGAAGGTTGGTAAAGTAGTCTTGTGCGTTGATCTCAACGTTTCGATAGTTGAGAAGTAGGTTGTAATACTGGTTCGAAATGTCGCGAAAGAGTTGCTTGCGAAATCGCAGATAGTCACGAGTGGCGTAGACTACGTCGCGTTCCGTTTGCGTCAGCAACTCAAACCGAATGTCCCGTTGAAAAATAGTCTGCTGGAAGTCGAAAATCATTTCAGACCCAACATCTGTTGCGAAGCCTGACGGGCCATTGAAGGTCAATACAATACTATTGGCAAAGCGTGCGAGAAACTCACCTCCTGTTGCCAATGTTTTCTCGACACCAACCCCAGATGGCACCGCAAGTCGATCATTCGTAACTCCACCTTGTCGTAGATGCCGATAGTTTGCGGCAGTCCCATTTCCGAACTGCGATGGATTCAATTCGAATTGAAACCTCTGTCTCGTTAATGCAAGCGCCGTGCGGAAAAGCACTTCCTTCCTCGCTTGATATTCGCGACTATTGATTGAAGTTAGCTCCATAAGGTTAGCCAAAGTGAGTCGTCGAATGGCACGTGAATCTGCTGTACCGGGCAAATCGGAATTCTCATCGGAGTTCGATCGATAGGGCTTTGAAAAAGTGAACTCATACTCTTCCTGAATCGAGTTAAATTCCATCATTCGACCGATACAACTCTCAGGGATCGCTGTCCATGCTTGCACAGGAACTTTGACCCTGTTGATTCCACTAGTCGATCTCGATGAAGACCTAGTCTCACTCGTTGGCATTGGCTCTTCGGCCAAAGTAACAGTACCGTTCAAGTCATAACCGTCCGAGTTAAAACTAGCGTGTACCACTCCTCCGGGGCCCACAGGGGATTCAGTTGGTTTCGTGGTTGGGGTAGTTGCAGTTGTAGCGCCTATCGGATCAGGAACGTCGACCTTCGAGTCGGTCGTCTGCTCTTGGGAAACCAGGCCCAAGTTCGGAGAATTGCACCAAGGTGGATTGCAGCCATTGGAATCACTCGCCA
The DNA here is from genome assembly GCA_021300155.1 of Pirellula sp. Classification (GTDB taxonomy): domain Bacteria; phylum Planctomycetota; class Planctomycetia; order Pirellulales; family Pirellulaceae; genus JBKCUI01. The sequence goes on along the minus strand of JAJTID010000021.1, from coordinate 30,255 downwards.
ATGGTGGCAACGAATAGCCGTAAAGAACCGGTCTTGGGACAGGCAACTGCGGGCAGTCAGGATTGGTGGCGTCAAAGAAACGAGAGCGGGAGTCCGGACGAATCGTGTAGTTGGCGTCCACCTTGTCTTGCAGACAGAGAGACTTCTCCTGAATAATGCGATACGTGTCTCGGTCTGCTGCAGTACGATAGCGCGTACGCGAACACCCTAGCAGGGTCGCGGGGATAATGAATGACAGCAAAAGGACAGAGGCCAATCGCATAGTTGGGTAGGATGAAGTTCTCAGTCGTGAAGGTTAGGTGTATCCATTCCATCGGCAGCGATTGCGACGATTATTCGACAAGGAGAAGATTTTCGGTTGGTTACCGAAAAAAAGATCGCATTAGGCAAGATAGGAAGCCTGGGCTTTTTGAACTCGCACCCATTTTGCTTGAAGCTGCGTCAATCCACATGACGCAGCTTTATTGAGCCTCAGAGAGAAGTGACCTTAATGCTGGTCCAGTGATCTATGCTTCGTCGAGAATTTCGACGGCTTTAAACTTCTCTCCCTCGAGCATTTGGAGGCTAGCACCTCCACCCGTACTAACATGAGTTACGGAATCAGCAAACCCGAGTTGTTCGATCGCCGCTGCGCTATCCCCGCCACCGATGATGCTCACGGCATCTCCCTCAGCGATGGCTTTTGCAACTGCGATGGTTCCCTGATCAAACGGAGGCATTTCGAAAACTCCCATCGGACCGTTCCAGACTACCGTTTTGGCTGCTCGAACGATTTTCGAAAACGCTTCGGCAGATTTCGGACCGATGTCCAGCCCTTCCCAACCATCTGGAATCTTGCCCGAATCAACAACGATCTTGTTACAAGTCGATTTGAAATCGTCACCGCAATGCGTATCCAGAGGCAGCACCAATTTGTCGCCTCCCTTTGCAATCAACTCTTTGGCGAGTTCAACTTTTTCTTTCTCAACCAAACTCTTACCGGTAGATCCTCCTTGGGCCAAAGAGAATGTGTATGCCATTGCACCGCCTATGATCACTTGGTCGCAAACACTGAGGAGATTATTGATGACGTTGATCTTGTCGCTGACTTTGGCTCCACCCAGGATGGCAACGAAAGGTCTTGCAGGATTCGCAATGGTATCGCTAAGATACTTGATCTCCTTTTCGACCAAGAATCCAACGACCTTTGGCTTGTTACCCATAGCGAGAGGAACAGCCACCATAGACGCTTCTTCGCGATGGCAGGTACCGAATGCATCGTTGCAATAGATGTCAGCCCAGCTTGCAAGCTTGCCAGCAAACTCCGCATCTCCAGTCTTTTCACCTGGATTGAAGCGAACGTTTTCCAGCACCACAATCTCCCCATCGTGGAGAGCCCTTACTGCACTCTCTGCCTCGGGTCCGACGGTGTCTCCTGCGAAGACGACTTGCTTATTGAGGAGTTCACCAAGACGAATTGCGGTTGGCTTCAAAGAAAACTCTGGTTCCGGCCCCTTTCCTTTCGGACGTCCCAAATGGCTCATCAACACAAGTTTGCCGCCACGTGAAATCACCGACTCGATGGATGGGAGCGCCATCCGAATCCGTCGATCATCGGTAATGGCTCCGCTGTCATCTTGCGGGACATTAAAGTCCACTCGCATCAAAACAACTTTTCCTTTGCAATCGACTGCTGCAATACTCTTTTTTGCCATGGGATTTCCGAACTGATCAATGAAGTGTGTGAATGTGACACGGAGTATTGTGCATGCAATCAACAAACTGTCCAGTAATGCAACAAACCGTTTAACTGAAGTCCATCTGACATTGCGACGATTAGTGCATTGGTTGGATGGATTAGGAATTCGTGGAGAAGTTCGGAATTATCAGGACGGTCGAATACACCCTCCTCTATTGGGTCAAACAATGATACAGATTCCGGGGTTATCAAATGCAAAATCACTGAGGCCAAGCTCATGATGCTAGAGACTCACGCAAAGACTCACCCAGAAACAGTCCGTTTCCTATCCGCAAGAATGACTCAGAAGTAGTGAAGCGTACTCGCTTTCAACAACGGAAAGCACAAGAACATACACTACCAAGACGAATCGAAAACGCGACTACTCGTATTCTAGATCGCTACTATCTCCGGCACTCCTGACGCAACATTTGAATTACTGGACATGCAATTGACGAATTCTCGTCAAGCCGTCGAGCAAGGATCGCTTGCGACCGCCTCCAGCGATAAGACCTGCGTTTTGATAGACGTGTTCTTCGCGATCTTCGAATTGGTTCCAGATGATTCCGTGTACATTCGTCTTTGCCAGTAGCATTTGCACTGCTTCCAATCCATTGATTGGAAGGCGAACCATGCTGTTTCCGTTGCCTGATTCAAATGCACTTTCGGGGTCGATCGCACCAGAATCTTGTGTCGAGTGCACAGCCCATTCTTCCGGTACTGGGTAACTCCAGTTGGAAACAACGGACGCTTTGGACGTGCATTTAGGGTCACTCGCTACAGAACTGGGCGTGCTGAGCTGCACCAACAAAGGGAGCCCAAGGATGTTCCAGTGATCGATGAGATCGGACAAGTCAATCAAGTCGCGTGGCAGTGAACCATGTGGCCAATAATTGAGATTCAACTCTAAGCCCAAACCGGATAACCCCAAATCCGCCCGTACCAAGGCGTCAGCGAAATGAAGAGGACTGATGCCATCACCTTTCTGCCCCAAGTATTCAGCCCAAGGAGAATCGATGGTAACAATCACTGGAGTTTTCGGATCCGCTCGACGAACCGCTTGAATCACGCCAACCGCTAAATGAAGAACTTGCTCATCACTCAATCCGAGAGTATTGGGAGTGTTCAACCCGCACGCCGCAGTCCAAAGATGCACTTGCCCACGAAACCGCTCGACAACCTGTGTCGCATGTTTACAAGAAGCCTCGTACAGAGATTCAAAGTCGTTGAAAAGATAAAGCCAACGCGGGATCGCATGTGGTTGAAGATTGAGCAGCGGACCGCCGTATACTCGCAGTGAATTGTCTCTCGCCCATTCCAATTGGCTCTCGATCACTTTTAAATGATCTCCGCTTAAATGATCTCCGCACACATCTCCCTCAATTTGTCCCATCTCCATCGACAGATTCAGTGTATTAATTGCTGGTAGCAATGAAGAAGCGTCCAGCTTCCATGTGGCTGAGGGTGTAAGCTTGACTCCGAGCAGAGTGGTAAGTTGTTTTTCTGACTGATGTCGAGCCTGCAAAGATTGCGACACAAAAGCCCGGCCAAGCGGCTTGGAAGCAGAAACAACGAGATCAATCGCATGCTGTGCAAGTTCCGAGCATCGCTTCAAATCGTTGACCGCCAACACTGCATCGACAAAGGCACTCAGCCCCTTGTCCATCGTGGCGTGAAAATAGTCGGGCACACGCAATCCGATTCGTTGCCAATCGAGGGCTCGTCCTCGGATGCGATGGATCGTTCCACGAGCCAGCTCCAGCGGCAAAACATATGGCTCGCTTTGGCAACGCAACGACGCTGTCGACAGCAGGAGCAGGCCATACTCTTCCGTGGGCCAAACAACAGACAGTTTGCCAGATTCGGTCACCGTACGATCGATCGTCAGGGTGTCGCCGTCGAGCCGATTTCGACTCGCCCAGGGAATCCCTTCCAACCCTGAGACAAATGCAGTTTGCCAGATATTGGTGTCATAAGCCTGCGCATTGAAAACTCGAAAACGCAATTGGCCCATGAATTCGCAAAAATATGGAGTTTTTGAACGATGAATCGCCCCATGCCATCTGGGATATCGACTCGCGAGGGCTGGAAGTGTACCCGATCCACTTCTGCCCCACAATTTCTTGCAGGCCCTGGAAACCTGCAAACTGGCGAGAAATTCCAGGTTTCCCTGTCTGGACAATAGATGTTCAGACGACTATATTGCTCAAGGAGGTATGGGGATGACTGAAAGTGTGGCAACGAAACGGAAATTTGATTCGCTTCAACAAGAGGCATATTTGTCACTTTGGCGAACTTACGACCGCCTTCGAGCTCTGGAAGAGAAGCTATTCCAAACGCACGGTTTAACAGCACAGCAGTATAACGTTCTTAGGATTCTAAACGCATCGAGCGAGTCAATGCCAACACTGGCCATAGCTTCGAAATTGGTTTCCCGAGCGCCGGACATTACTAGGATGCTCGACAAACTGGAGACCGCTGGTTGGATCGACAGAGTCCGTAGTCCTGACGATCGTCGGTCTGTACTGATTGAAATCACCGCTGCAGGCCGGAAGAAACTCAAGGAGTTGGAAGGGCCGCTTGCAGAAATGCATGAAGAGCAACTTGGGCATGTGGCAGCGAAAGACCTGCGATTGTTATGCGACTTACTAGCGAAAATTCGAAGTCCTCACGAACCCGAAGGGACGTCGTGGTAGCCGACCGAGGCGACTGCTCAATTGTCACTTTCTCCCATTAAATTCAACGAACCAAATAGACACAACGGAATTCAAGAATGATCCAAACCAATTTCCACTACGATGTGATCGTTATCGGCGGAGGCCCATCAGGTGCATCGGCTGCGACCCTCCTCGCGAAGCAAGGGTTTCGCGTCGTCCTCTTCGAACGCGATCATTTCCCACGCTTTCACGTTGGTGAATCGTTGATTCCCTACTGCTATCCCGTGATCGAAAAACTTGGGATGTTGGAAAAGATGAAAGCTAGCCACTTCACGAAGAAGTACGGCGTTCAGTTCATCAGCGAGCAAGGCAAGCTGTCCGAGCCATTCCGGTTTGAACAATACGATCCACACGAGCGATCGCAAACATGGCAAGTACTTCGTGGCGAGTTCGATAACATGCTTTTGCAAAATGCAAGGGAGGTCGGTGTTGAAGTACACGAGGGTGCTAGAGTGCTCGACATTCTTTGCGAAGGAACTCGCGTCGTCGGTGTCAAAGTGAAATGCGAAGGGGAAGAAGAAAAGGAAGTCCGAGCCAAAGTGGTAGTCGATGCCAGCGGGCAATCGTCGATGATCATCGATCGATTCGGACTGCGTGTTTGGGATAAAGACCTTAAAAAGGCTGCTGTTTGGACCTACTGGAAAGGTGCGAAACGAGAGCCTGGTTTGGATGAAGGTGGTACCATTGTCATTCAAACCGAAGGAAAGAAGGGTTGGTTCTGGTATATCCCGCTCCACGATGACGTGGTGAGCGTCGGTGTGGTTGCGAACTTTGATTATCTCTTTAAGAATCGAGAATCGAAGGATCCTGAGTCCATCTACTTTGATGAGGTTGCTCGTTGCCCTGGCGTTCAACCGCGATTGGAAGGTGCGACTCGATGCGAAGACTTCCACATTCAGAAGGAATACTCCTATAAAGCAACCCAAGGTGGCGGGGACGGTTGGGTGCTCGTGGGAGACGCATACGGATTTCTAGACCCGCTCTATTCTTCGGGCGTTTTGCTGGCACTTACCTCCGCCGATGTGGTGTCCCAATCCGTCACGAGTGCGTTGAATGCGAATGACACATCTGAAAAGATGTTGCGTAGTTGGGAATCGGAATACAATAAGGCTATGGGACGGATGCGAAACCTAGTCATGGCTTTTTACGACGGACTCAACTTCGGCCGACTCGTGCGACGTTACCCGGACAAGAAGAATCTGATTACGGACATCCTGATCGGTAATCTATTCAATGACCGAGTCGACGAACTCTGGCCGCTAATTGAAGAGCTCAAACGAGAAACGGAAATGGTTGGAGCAACGTAGTTGTTGCTCGATCATTAGCAGATTTATCGCACGCCATTAGCAGATTTATCGCACGCAAAGTCGCCAAGACGCAAAGAAGACAAGAATTCAACTGCAGTCGTTCTACGAACGTCCAGTCGCTTTCGATCCAATCAATCCACAAAGTTTTGTCATGCCCTATCGACGGTAACCTTTGCGTCTTTGCGAGAGCCCCCTTTTGTCCAATCGCGAAGAAGAAATCTCGAGGTCAGAAGTCCATGTCTGGCATTTTATTTGCAATACGGGTGATACCGTCCTTGATGAGCGCTTCGCCGAAATTGATCAGAAGCCCAAGACGTCGATCGGCTAGTCGGAGGTTGGTTAAAAGCTGTTTTTTGTGGACTGGATGAATCACCTCAACAGACTTTAGTTCAATAATGACGATCTCGTTGACGAGCAAGTCGGCCCGAAACCCTTCGTCAAATTGAATGTTATCGTAATCAATCGGAATCGGCTGCTGCCGCGCTACGTTCAGGCCACGTTTTTTGAGTTCGTACGCTAGTACCGTTTCATAAACGGACTCAAGCAGTCCGGGACCTAGCTTAACGTGAACATGATATGCAGCATCCACGATCAGTTTTGCAATCTCATTCTCGCCCATCGTATTACCCTCTTCAAAAAGTACCGGCAAAATCTTTTGCTCGCAAAGACGCTAAGGCGCAAAGAAGAAATGACCATACTTGCAACCGGTCTGCTAACAATTTGTCCTTCAGGTTCGATCCTACTTCGAACCAGCGTACTATTTTATCGATGGAAAACCTTTGCGTCTTTGCGTCTTGGCGAGAGACCAATTTTTCTGCTTACTTCCAAGGTGTCGTTCGGTTTCTGGTGCCGCAAATATTGACGTGGATTCCAAGCGATCGCGCGAAGCTGGCTTTTGTCAGCATGCATTCATCCGCACTCTTCGCATCGTTTGCATAGGCAACTTGGATATGATTGGCCTGATGCTTTGCCATCAACTGATCGCGACTCACGCCGTAGGTCAATGCATGCATGATTGGCCATTGTGGGGTCGTCGCTTGCAATCGACGTTCCGTCTCGGCTTTTGGAAGCGTGACGACTTCACCTCGTCCTAGATCCATATGCAGTGATTCGTTTGCGACATAAATTCTGCTCCAAACGATCTCGCCAGGTTTGGAAACTCCGTGCACAGTGCTTCCTCCATTTGGGAAGTACATGGCCGGTTGTCGATATCCATGGGCGCCTTTCCAACCGCCGATAAAGTGGGCTGGCGGTGCCGCTCCACTGATCAAGAACACCCAGACATAATCATCCCCGAACGACTCTCCCCATCGAACATCATGGAGAGTATTCTCGACCGGTTGCCCTAAAGCTTTGTGAACACGTTCCGTTAACAATCCGTCGAGTCCGGCGCATTCGTCAACTTCATTGAAGTGAACGAGAGGCTCACCTTTTTTAAGAACTCGCTTACCATCGCGTGACTTGACGGGAGGTCGGTCGGAGTTGTTGAGCGTTCCCTCGACCAAATCGCTTGCAGGCAAAAGATCCTTCAGCCCTTGTTGGTATTGAATACCGATCGCATCGCAACCGAAGTCGTCCGCAATGCGTACAGCTGCAATGTACATTTTACACTGGAGTCGAATTTGCTCATCTGTCAGATCGGTTTCGTGGGTCTTACCTGTGTGAAACTTCATCCCTTTCTTGACGAGCCAGTTTCGAACCTCATCGGCCTCTGAATCACTAACTTGAGTTGTTTCGTAGTAGAGAGCAGATTGGCTCAGTCGTTCCTTGAAGACCCCGACACCATGCAACAACTGGTCTGGAATGATCGCATTGAACATTCCCATGCACCCTTCGTCGAAAATTCCTAGAATGGCTTTGTTTTGCAACAGTTCCTTGGCAAGTGTCGTTCCAAGCTTGGAAGCAGACGAAGGAACCTTGACTTCCTCTAGTTTTCGAACGTGATCGAGGGAATGCGTTACCGTTCCCGACTTCAGCCATTGGCGGAGTTTGCTCGTAAAGAACTCGTCTCGGAAATCATCGCTCCAGAGTGTGGAATACTTGACTCCAGCTTTCGTCAAAGAGCCGTTCAGATTGAGCATCCCGACCAAGCCTGGCCATTGACCGCTCCAGTTAGCGACTGTGAGAATGGGGCCTTTGTGGGTGGTGAGACCTGCCAAAACGTGGTGCGAATACTGCCAAACTGCTTCTGCAACGATGAGAGGTTGGTTCGGATCGATGTTTCGAAATACCTCCATGCCTTGACGTTGGCTAGCGAGGAACCCATGCTTCAGCTTCGGGTCGTATTGGTGGGCTCGTACTAAATCGAAACCTTCCGCAGCCAATGCAGTCGTCAGTGCTTTTTCCATCGCTTCTTGCGCAGGCCAGCAGACTTGATTGGCTGACAATCGCAAATCACCGCTAGCGACCAACTGGACTGTTTTCTTCTTCGATGCAGACTTCATGCTCTTCTTTACTTGTCTCTGGAGGAAAGGAATTCGCCTAAGCGACGATACTCTAGATAGAGTGAATCATAGACTTTGCGATTGGATTTGATGGGTTTGTAGGTGGCGATGTTCTCGGACTTCATGGCCATGGCTCGAATGGCCGCATTGGGTGAAGGAAATGCTCCTGCGGCTAAACTACCGAGAATAGCGGCCCCCAGTGCAGGACCTTGTTTACTGGGATGGACGAGGATCGTTTCTCCTAAAACATCCGCGTAGACTTGGACAACGAGCGGATTGTGGTGAGGTAGACCGCCGGTTGCGATAAACTTTCGTACTTCGACGCCACCTTCGCGAAGCAATTCGACGATCCACTTGAGACCAAACGCAGATCCTTCGAGCAACGAACGATAGAGATGTGCAGGCCGATGCTGCAATCCGAGCCCTACGAATGCCCCTTTCAACTCGCCATTCATCAAGGGTGTTCGACAGCCATTCAGCCAATCGACACACAGGACACCATTCGAGCCGGGCGGCAGATTGGCGGCATCGCGGCCTAACTCCAAAAAGTCCTTCTGCCCTGTCAGTTTTTTGAGCCAATCGAAGGCATCTCCAACAGCCGCTTGGCCAGTCTCATAACCGTAGAAGCCAGGGAGGATCCCATCCTTGACCACCCCTGCAACTCCCGGGATGTTGCGTTCAACGTCGCTGTTGAGCATGTGGCACGAGCTGGTGCCCATGACCATCACCAACGTGCCAGGCGTCGCTGCTCCCGCGCCAGGTACGCCGGCATGCGCATCGATGATGGCAGCGCTGATCGGCGTGTCTTCTTTTAATCCAAACTTCTTCGCCATCTGCTTGGTCAATCCACCCGCAGCGACACCAGGTGGGACGAGTTGACCAGGCATTTTGGTCGCGACCACATTCTCTAACTGTGGATGAATGGCCTTCAGAAAGGCAGGATTGGGAAACCCATCCGTGGCGCTCCACATCCCTTTGTATCCAGCTTGGCAAGTCGATCGCGATAAGTTCGAAGCAGTGCCACCAACCAACTGCCAAACAAACCAATCGCCGGCTTCCAGCCAAACGTCGGTTGCTCGATAGACTTTGGGTGATTTTTCTAACGTCTCCAAGACTTTCGGAAAGAACCACTCGAGGCCGATCACCCCCCCATAGCGATCCATCAAGGGCTCGCGCCGCGCGCGTGCGACTTCATTGATTCGATCGGTTTGCTTCTGCGCGCCATGGTGCTTCCATAACTTTGGCCAAGCAAAAGGGTCGGATGCGAACTCGTCGAGCAAGCACAGTGGCGTACCGTCTGACTTGGTTGGCAACATCGTACAACTGGTGAAATCGACTCCGATTCCTACCACGGCATCCCCCTCGATATTGGCCTTTCGCAATGCTGCACGCGTGGCTTTGGCAGCCGACGATAGCCAGTCTCTAGGGTTTTGAAAAGCGGATAGTGGTGGCAATGGTTGTTGCGATCCGGGCAAATGATCAATGATCTGACCATGTGGAAATGGACTGGTTGCCAAACCAATTTCATTTCCTTTCGCGTCAACCAATAAAGCGCGGACCGACTCTGTTCCGAAATCTAAACCAAGGAAAACAGGGGAAGCCATAGATATACTCTTGCCATTCTGAAAGTCGTTTCATTTAGACTCGGAGTATCGCATTTTTCAAATAGCTTTCAATGACCAATGCTCACGACACATTGGCAACAAAATATCATGTGCCACCCGGAACGAGAACCTTTGACAGTATACTCTCATTAGAATATTCATGAGATTCGACGCGAGCGGCTAGTCCGCTTCGGTGAACGTCGGAACCTTTCCTCGCATGACATTGGATTACGAAAACGATGCGATTTCTAGCTTTTTCCTTGTTGGCTATTCTGACGGTCGATCATGCGTTAGGAGCCGACGGCCTAGAGCCACTGCGATACAACCATCCAGGTCTTGTGGTTGATCTGGGTGTTGGTCTTTGGGCTTGGCCATTACCAACCGATGTTGATCAGGATGGCGATTTTGATTTGATCGTCTCGTGCCCAGACAAGCCATCCAACGGAGTTTGGTACTTTGAAAACGTCACGGGAGACACGCGTCAAAACGCGATGCCTGTCTTTAAGCCTGCACGCCTCCTGAGCAAAACGCAAAAGTATGTTATGCCGAGTTACATCGATGGCAAAATGCGAACGCTTTCACCCGGCGTGGAGTACGCGAACTTTGAAACGAAGGGGATTGAAGAAAAGATCACTCTGCCTGTCGATCCGAATTTCCACAAGCCTCTTGGGAATCAACCCAAGGGCCCAAAGGTCCGGCACAACCAATGGCGATATGTGGATTACGACGGCGATCAAGCCCTCGATCTCGTTGTCGCTGTCGAAGACTGGAGTTATTACGGATGGGATGACGCTTGGGATACGAATGGACGATGGGTCAATGGTCCGTTACATGGATGGATCTATCTTCTCCGAAATGAAGGCACAACTCAAAAGCCCAAGTATGCCGCACCAGAATTTTTGCAAGCGGGAGAATCGCGACTCGAAGTCTTTGGATGTCCATCTCCGAACTTTGAAGATTTTGACGGCGATGGTGATCTCGATTTGATCTGCGGAGAATTCCTAGACAAGTTTACCTATTTTGAAAATGTCGGGACACGTTCGAAACCACGCTATGCACCTGGGGTTCGTTTGTCATCCATGGATGGTAGCGAACTCGCGATGGATCTGGAAATGATCGTTCCCGTCGCTTTTGATTGGGATAAAGACGGTGACTTCGATCTAATTGTCGGTGATGAAGACGGTCGAGTGGCCTTCGTGGAGAACACAGGATTTCGATCGACAAAGGGTTCGAAGATTCCTGTGTTCGCGAAACCAAAATACTTCCAACAGCAAGCGGATACTCTCAAGTGCGGGGCACTTGCAACACCGTTTGGATTCGATTGGGACGGTGACGGTGACATGGACTTGCTGTCAGGGAATACGGCTGGTTACATCGAGTACTTTGAGAATTTGAGCGGTTCTGGAGTCGAGGCTCCCAAGTGGAATAGACCCGAACGACTCGAGGTGGATGGAAAAGTATTTCGTATCATGGCTGGGCCGAACGGTAGCATCCAAGGGCCTGCAGAAGCCAAGTGGGGCTACACAACGCTCTGTGTTGCAGACTGGGATCACGATGGCTTACCTGATATCGTTCTCAATTCCATCTTGGGACGAGTTGTGTGGCTCAAAAACATTGGAACACGAACCGCACCGAAGCTTGCACAACCTCAACCCATCAATGTCGAGTGGAATGGCGAATCACCACGATTGGCTTGGGGCTGGGAACGCCCTCAGGGTAAGGAACTGCTAACTCAGTGGCGAACAACACCCTACGTTTATGACTTCAACGGAGATGGCTTGCTGGATCTGAGCATGTTGGATTCCGAAGGGTATCTCGCGTTCTTTGAACGTGCCAAGCTCGGAGATCAAGTCATCGTGAAACATCCGCGACGAGCCTTTTTAGACGAGTCGAATCGCCCATTGCAATTGAACTCGGGCGCGGCGGGCAAGAGCGGTCGACGCAAGCTATGTTTCGTCGATTGGGACCGAGATGGCAAACTGGATCTACTCCTAAACTCCGCCAACGCTGACTTCTTCAAACAGGTCGATACGATGAAAGGAAACTGGATCCTGAAGAACGCTGGCACGTTAGCTAAGAAAAACATCGAAGGACACGATGTAAGTCCAACGGTTGTGGATTTTGACGGAAACGGAATCCCGGACTTCCTAGGTGGCGCGGAAGATGGCAGGCTTTACTATATGAGAAACCCGTTATCACTTCCCTGATCACTCCCCTAGTTTACGAAACAAGGGCGGGAGCTTGTTGCTTCCAAGCAGCAACAACGCAATTATTAGAATGATCAACAGTTCCTGTGTGCCAATGGATGGTAGATATCGAAACATTTCAATGTTCCAAGGTGGGAAGCCGATCGGTCGCGAAATGCACCATTAGTTTAGGCGGCAGACCGTGAGTGTCAAACTCCCATACCGCCAATCAGCAACCGTCTCGCAATCCCTTTTGGAGCTAGCTTCTTCAAATCTTCGTAGTCGGATAATGGTTTTTAGAACGTAGCGAAAGTCGTCAAGACTTTCGGCGATTTCCAGACAAACCAAAACTCTTGACGAGTTTCGCTACCCAAAGATCTTATCTGGGCAGTGCTCGAGGTTGAACTTTTCCCTATTTAACGATTCGCGGTATAGAGTTCCGCAAAGACGAGAGCCCATTGTTCTACCAACTCTTTGAACTTTTCGAGATCGACCTCTGCTAGTGGTTGATAGAAGTTTCGAGTGAGGAGCTCGCGATTCGCGATGGTTCCTTTCGCTTGCAGATCCAAGACGAAGAATTCGTTGACCGGCCGAACAGCCATTTCGAATCTGCTGTATCGATTTTCGCGAACTCCACGCTGGAGAACCAAGTCATCGCGCATACATGCGCCACCCCAGCCTGCATCTCCGAAGACCGTTTGATATCGAAAGCCTGGAAAGAGATCGACAACTTTCTTGACGACGATCTCGATTCTTTCCGACAAAACCAAACGGTACTTGCTGTGCAAGCTCTTTAGTTCCTCGGCTTCTGCTTTCTTTCGCTCAGCATCCGTAAGGTTCTGGTTTTGTTTGCTTGCGCCCCGTGCGGCGGCCTGCTTGAGGCGATCTTCAAAACTGCTCATTGCTTCCGATGCTTAAGCTGACGGCCCGTTATGAGTGTTGTTTGGTTCGGATTCGATAGGGGAATCATTTCGCTCGGGAGATGGTTGATCTGCCCGTGGAGATTCCACTCGAACTTCTTCGCCGGTTGCTCCGCTATTTGAAGAGTTCCCTTCAGGAATGATTTCTGTTTCCGGTTTCTTCTTCATGAACTGCATAAGATCGGAGAATGAACGCAATGGTTCTTTTCCTTGCTGCATTCCTTCGGTGAGTGGAGTGACTGGCTTTGGAGGCTCGACGCGTGTCGGTCTTCTCGAACCGGAGTCGCGATCCTCGTCACGCCCTCGACCACGATCATTCCTGCCTCGGTCGTTGCGTCCGCGATCATTTCGTCCGCCGCTTGAGGGTCTTCCACCTTGATTTCCAGCAAACTTGGACGGCCCGCGGTTATCGGCTCGATCGCCACCGCTTGGTCGATCACCCGAAGAGCGATTCAGAGAAGGTGCTCCTGAGTCTGCTCTCGCTGGTCGAGCGCGGTTGTCGGATCGTCCGTCGTTACGATTTTCGCTTCTGTTGTCCGGACGTCTTTCGCCTCCACCTCGACGATCGCCGCGTTGTTCTCCCTGTTCAGTAGACTGCATATCACGACGCGTTGGAGTACCGGGAGGAATGGCTGTCAGTGCGACGCGTTTTTTCTTTTCGTCCACATGCAGCACCCAAACCGTCAAGAGGTCGCCCATTTGAACATATTGGTGTGGGTCCTCCACGTAGTCCGTGGTGAGTCGGCTGATGTGAATCAATCCCCCGCAATCCGGGCCTAAATCGGCAAACACGCCAAAGTCGGTCACGCCAACCACCAACGCTTGGACCATATCCCCCGGACGGATCGTATCCAGCCGTGGAAACTTTCCAACCAATGGAATCGGGAATTGGAACTCACGTTCGTCAGCAAATGGGAATTGCAAGCAGTTCGCGACTCTCTTCATCTTTTCGCGTCCGACTTGCCAGCTTCTGGCCAACCGTTCCACATCAATCGACAGTGGCGTGCGAACACTTGGTTGCGTTTGAATGACAGGCATGTGTGGATTGACAGCCGCCACGGGAACCGACGAAGTTGTTTCTGTTGGAGCGTTTTCTAGATTTGCCGAAGCCTCGATGGTCGTTCCGTCGGACAGTGCGGTGTCGGAACTGTTGTCGATTGGTTTGCTGCCTTCGGCGTCGGTGGCACTTTCGGCACCAAACGGCTCCACGGGGGCTGCAGAGATTTCTTCAGTAGCGGCTGCCGATTGCTCGTCGGAAGCGGCTATCACATGCGATCCATCCTGGCTGGATTCCGATTGTTCTTCTTCCGAATGCATCTCATCGCTATGCATTTCGTCCAGCGAAGCACCGAACTCGGACTGTTGTTTTGCAAATGCTGCTTCTGCTGCCGCGTTCACTTCTGCGAGGGCTTTGAAGTTCGGTTTGCTCCACCCCTCTGGCGATGCGGGTGGAACTGGCAGTTTTGCATGCTCGATCAAGCGTTCGGCTAGCCGATAGTCATCGGGATGAATCGATGTTGCGTCTAATGGTTGTGTGCTTCCGTATACACGCAAAAAGCCGATCGCTTGTCTCGCTTGCATTTCACTCAGATGTTCTTTGAGCACAGCAAGCAATGTTTCGCGATTCGAAATCTTCTCACTTCTGCACCCTTCGACAACGGCCTTTGCTGCCGCCAGTGTCATGCCAGGAACGCGTTGTAGGACTTCGGGCTCCGAATGGAAAATATCCAGCCCCGAGGTCGAGATAGCAGCGGAGACAGCGTCACGGAGTGCGATTTCAAGATCTGCTTGCGGAAGCTCTCTTTGGTACGAGCCCAATCGAAGACGAGAAGGATCGACTTTAAGCACTTGCTTCAAAGGATCCTGCAATCGACGAGCCAGCCAAACTGCGGCACGGTGACGTCGCGAAATGTTCGGCAGCTCTGCCAAGCAGATACGAGAATTGCAATATCCATCGGCACCCGCTCGATCGACCATCGTCCAGAAAATGGAACCTTCGTTCGATTGCTTTAGCAGTTCCGCGATAGGCTGAATCAAGTAGCGACGCGCGGGACCATTGGACAAAGACAGCAGCGTTACGCGATGCTCATGGATCCATTGCCCTAGCAAGACAACGTTTTGAGCGACAATGTCTGCTCGGTTGCTATTGCATGGAATTTCACCGGTAAAGATCACCTTGCCATCGGCATCAACAATAGCCGCCGCCGCCATCTTCGGGCCAATCGAATCGATCACCAAAATGCGATGGCCGACGATAGGACGTTGCAATAACGAAGTGTGCAGGTGCGCAACGGCTGCTTCTGTCAGCTCTTCGTTTGCATACTCTTCCAGGATTGCCAGAACGTCCTGGTGTGCACGCGGTAGCAAGAAGCTGGTCAACGCGGACTCGGCAACATCCATCAAGAAACTATGCAAGGGATGGCGCCCTGGGCAAAGAGCGTCACGGCACAACTGAATCAGCGGCTTCTTGTCGTAATCAAAATTGAGCTGAATGATTTGCGAACGGAGTCCTCGTGCCAGCATCAATATTTGATAAGGAGTGACGTTGCCGACCGGTTTTTTTAGGCGAGCGTAGGATTCGAGAATGCTTCGAAGCCATCGACGACGCCTTTGGCGCGGGGATAGCTGTTTCTCAGACAAGCTCTTCGTCTTGATCGGCTTTGAAGTTTTCTTGCCTTGATTGAACTCAGCAATCAACGGAGCGACTTCCGCATCCTTGGTCGCGTCAATTTCTAAATTGGTTTCCGTTTCTAAATTGGTTTCAGTCGTGACGGAGCTATCCACACCATTCGATGCATCACCGCTGGCTGCGATTTCCGTAGACGAATCCTGCGCAACCGATTCACCGGATACATTGGCGATTTCCGGTGTCGGAACAGGCGTTGTTGTATCGTTTGATGCAACGGCAGGCGTCAACGACTCGACAGGGACTACCGAAGAATCTTCCGATGCATCGAGTCTCTTTTCTGCATCGCTACCTTTGGGAGGTTCGGGTAATACCTTCACAGAGACGGTAGCTCGTCGCAACACATACTGCTGCAACTCGCTCATCAATCGAAGATCCTCACAAAGCATGTGCGTGAGCCATGTCTTTGTTTGCAATAGGACATCGTCAACCTGGTCGGGTGTAATACCAGCGACTTGGCAAACCCAAGCAGGAATGTCAGCCGGTGTTTCGCCTTGCATGGTGAGAATCGTTTGTCCCAGCACTTGGGCGGCAGGACATTTCTCTGCGATGCTCTTGGCATTTTTGCGAGCACGCGCGTGTCGCAATGTTGTATCGATTTGCGCGATCGAGCTCGCTTGATTGACGACTTCTTTGATAGTTTCGCCAGTGAGCGACTCTTTCTCGAGCGAAGCCAATATCTTCGCGCGGTGCTTTTCGATCGCATCGAATTGCATCAGAATTCGCTTTAACTTGGATAGAGTTGGCTCATCGAAGTTTGCGAGTTCATCCGGCCTATAGTTTGCCAGATAATTTGGTTCGTACCCTTGCTGTAGCAGTTCACAAGGGAAACGAAGTTGTTCTTCAGGACGGCGCACGCGGCGCGCGATCTCTTGGAGGTTTTTCATAGTGAAGCAGTCAATTGACGTTATCTCGAATCGCCGTAACGAGTTGCGGCAAAAAGTTGGCCGGTGGGGAATCTATGGCAGTCGCGTCGAATTGTCAAGCTTTAGTACACCCATGTTGTCATTTACCAGGAGCAATGATGGCGAATTTGGCGCGTAGCACCGATTTGACCTCACCAGCTTGTTGGAACGAGTTTATCTTAAACTCTGCTTCGTTATCGCCATCGACGAAGTTAAACGAGCCGTCTCACTCTTTCGATCTTCACTTTTTGTATGTCGCATTCTTGGTCACCGACTTCGTGGAAGAACTTTCCCGCTTCACAACAACCCACGTATGCGGATCAGTCGGCTCTCGATACAGTGCTTGGACAGCTTCGTCGGCTTCCTCCCCTGGTAACAAGTTGGGAAATTGACAATCTTACGCAACGGATCTCAGAAGCACAGATAGGGAATGCCTGGATTCTTCAGGGAGGCGATTGCGCGGAAACCTTTGATCAATGCCAAACGGAGCCGATTGCGAGCAAACTCAAACTCTTGCTACAGATGAGCTTAGCGATTGTATTCGGCGCGAGAAAGCGGATTGTCCGAATCGGCCGAATGGCTGGGCAATATGCAAAGCCGAGATCTAGCGAAACAGAAACTCAGAATGGCATCACACTGCCCTGCTATCGAGGTGATATCGTCAATCGATACGAGTTCAACGAGCAATCGCGAATTCCCACCCCTGAATACTTGCTGCGCGGCTATGAGCGATCTGCTCTCACGTTGAACTTTATCCGTGCACTCAGCGAAGGCGGATTCGCCGACCTGCACCATCCGGAGAATTGGAACCTGCTGTTCGTCAACGAGGCGAAAGGGGAGGTCGCTATGCGATACCGCGAGCTCGTCAAATCGCTGGGTGATTCAATCCGATTCATGGAGACGATCCTTCACGAGTCCACTCCCGAGTTGAAGCGAGTTGATTTTTTTACCTCGCACGAAGCGTTGCACCTCGATTATGAAACAGCACTTACACGAGAGAGTATTCGAGGAATCGGTTATTACAACATGGGCACGCATCTTCCGTGGATTGGGGAGCGTACTCGTCAATTGAACGGCGCTCACGTCGAGTACTTTCGAGGCATTCGTAATCCCGTGGCGGTCAAGGTCAGTGGAGCAATTCATCCAGAAGAATTGCTAGAACTCCTTATTAAACTTAATCCAGACGACAAACCCGGCAAAGTGACTCTCATTCATCGCATGGGACGAGCTAGGATCGAATCGCAACTCCCTGTACTCATCGAAGCCGTTACAAAATCTCGTCGTCCCGTTCTGTGGGTTTGCGATCCAATGCATGGAAATACGGTAAGTACTTCGGTAGGTCGCAAAACGCGAAGATTCGATGATATTGTCGACGAACTAAAGCTATCCTTCGCAATCCATCGAGCTTGCGGCTCCGCGTTGGGGGGGGCTCATTTAGAACTCACAGGCGAAAACGTTACGGAATGCGTGGGTGGATCGAGAGGAATAACCGAATCAGATTTGGAGTCCGCATATCAAACCCAACTCGATCCACGATTAAACTATGAACAAGCGTTAGAGATTGCCTTTGAGATCTCTAATCAACTTTCACAACAGCGATTCTAGAGAGATTCCTATGTCTGCAGCAAAAAATCCAACCTCTGGTAGCGCACCTTCAACCATGTTAGCCGGTTGGGTTTTTTTGGGTGCGATCTTTGCTTTCGTTGGTTTCGCAGTCTATGCATCGATCCAACCTGGCAGCAATGACTCCGGTACGAAAGGCCCGAAGCCAACAACGTCAACCACAGAGCCCCAGGTGAAGTCAAATCCTCAGGACTATACGAAGCTGGTAGGATTCGGTCCGACCATTCCAAACAAACTTAAGCCGTCCGGTGACGTCCCGAAAGGAATGGTCTGGATTCCGGGTGGCGAGTTTTCGATGGGAAGTGATTCCGCCAACGAGTCATTGTGCGGTTTGCCGGGAACGACTTTGGACGCAGGACCAATTCATCGTGTTTATGTCGATGCATTTTGGATGGATGAAACCGAGGTGACAAACGCACAGTTTAAGGAATTCGTCGATGCAACAGGATATGTGACCGTTGCGGAAATCAAACCGACACAAGAAGAGTTTCCAGGTGCTCCACTGGAAAATTTGGTTACAGGGTCCACCGTGTTTAAACCCACAAATTCCCCTGTTGCCCTTGACCAGTATCTGCAATGGTGGAGCTATGTTCCCGGTGCAAACTGGAAACATCCTACGGGCGAAAATTCCAATCTAGACGGTAAAGACAACTATCCAGTCATCCATATCGCCTATGAAGATGCAGAAGCCTACGCCAAGTGGGCCAACAAACGACTGCCTACGGAAGCCGAATGGGAGTTTGCCAGCCGAGGTGGTAAAGCAGGTGAGTTGTACACTTGGGGGAACGAATTGAAGCCCAACAATAGATATCAAGCAAACATCTACCAAGGTGCGTTTCCCGTCGAAGGAGGCGACTCAGGCACTGACGGCTGGGTTGGGATTGCACCCGTCAAACAATATGCACCCAACGTCTATGGGCTCTATGACATGGGAGGAAACGTCTGGGAGTGGGTCAGTGATTGGTATCGAGCTGACTATTATGCGCAGTTGAAAGCGAAAGGCGTCGTCGCGAGAAATCCCAAAGGTCCCGATGTCCCTTACGATCCACAGGAACCGGACCAGAAAAAGCGAGTACATCGTGGTGGCTCGTTTCTCTGTAGCGATCTGTATTGCACTCGGTATTTAGTCGGAACCCGAGGAAAAGGAGAAGCCAGAACTGCTAGCAATCACTGCGGCTTTCGTTGTGTCCGCGACGTTCAACAAACAGACTGATTCTTTCTCCGTTCGGGACTCTCTACTTAGGCAAAGCCGACATAAGTCATGACTCGACCGTAGCTTGGGACCGCAGTCCCGAGCTCTCGGATTTTGGAAGAACCATTGATGGCGATGGACAGTGGTTCCATCCTACTTTGATCTTTTTCGGCGCTGCCTTATTGGGATGCAGCATCGAATGGTTAGTCGAAAGTGATTGCAAGCATAAACGAAAGACCTTTGCTTTTTCTTTATTTCGCGCTCTTCTTCTTTTTTTGATTACCGATTGCAACGATCAATGCCGATGGAACCACCTGGGGTATTGCGCTTGATACAACCACCTTAGGTTGCTACAAGCTGAAGATCCAAACACGATCCAATGCTATTATTGCAGAAGCGGGCGTTAGACAAAGTGCTCAGGAAGTTTCGACAACCTTTAGGAAACTATCAAGCTCCGATCTTTTGGTCGGTGGTGATGGGGACGTTGCTTTGCGTTGGCTACTACGCACTTTTGCAATATGGTCCGGTTTCACTGCCCCTCTTGGAAAGATACTCCAAGTGTCACGCTGTTGCTTACGCAACCGTAGAGTTGTTCTTCATCTCACTCTGCGCTTTGGTCTACAAGCTTCTCGAGTCTTCTAGACAGATTCGCTTGATGGGACTGGCTAAGGCTGCAATTGATGAAATCAAGATTGCACGCAACGATGAATTGATCACTGATCCAAACACGCAAACACAATGGCTTCAGTCCGCTTGGAAGACTCAGTCCACGGCGGTATTTCAGAGTTGGTTCGGACAACGAATTCGGGACATCCTGGCATCGCAAATCCGCCGTCAGTCGATGGAGCAATTGGATGAGGACATTCGAATCGCCGCTGAACGCGACGCGGATCTTCAGCACGACAGCTATGCGTTGGTGAGGATTCTCACCTGGGCTATGCCAATGCTCGGTTTTCTCGGGACCGTCCTGGGGATCTCCGAAACATTGGGCCAAATGGACGCTTCTGCGTTGGCTAGTGGTTCGCAAGATGCAATGAATGGTCTGACTGCTGGACTGTACGTTGCATTTGATACGACTGCGATCGGATTGATTCTGACGATGGCTGTCATGTTCTTTCAGTTTGCTGTCAACAAATCGGAAGTCAAACTCCTTGGAGAGATTGATCGACATACATCGGATCTCATCAGTTCTTGTGTGATCCAAAAAACTGAGATGCCAGATTTGTCGAATATTCGCGACTCGCTGAAAGTTGTTGGCGAAGGCATTCTGCTTTCGATGGAGCATTTGGTCCAGAAGCAGTCTGAGCTTTGGCAACAATCGATGAAGACCGCGGAGTCTAGGTGGTTGGCCATTCAAGAGAATTCCTCTGCCCAGTTGAGTGAAACCTTGGCCAAAGTTTTGACCAATGCTGTAGAGTCAACTCACAAGTCATTGTTGGACCATCATGAAAAGATGACGACTTGGTCAACCAATCACGAAAAGACTTCGGTACAGTTGAGTGAAGAGTTATCGCTTGCATTGACCCGAGTTGTAGAGTCGACACAAAAATCATTGCTCGATCATCACGAGAAAATCGCAAGTTTGCACGCGCGTGAAGTGGATTCTATCGACACCCGTATTCAAGAGTGGCAACACACGATTTCAGAACAATCGAAAGCGATGTTGGTTCAACAACGCGAAAATGCAAATCAAACAGAGTTGCTACATCAGTTGATTGAACAGTCGGAGTTGGTTAAATCGATGGAAGAGCCGCTTCAGTCAACTCTGAGAAAGCTTACCGACATCGACCGTTTTCATGATGCTGCTATTTGCTTGACCGAAGCGGTAGCTGTACTCGGAACGCAAATGGAACGTTATGGATATCTTGGTCGACAGCCGGTTCGAAGACGCCTCGACGCAGACGAGAAGAACGACGATCGGTCCGAACACCAAGAACCGGCTATTATCCCTATCAAGAGGAAAGCGGGATGAGCCGCCGAAAGCGCCGAAGCGATAATCTGGCGCCAGCATTGTTTCCATTTTTGGCAGTGCTCCTGTGTACTATCGGTGCGTTAGTGCTCTTGCTAGCGATCACCGTAACCAACTCTCACGCATCTGCAAAACGCGAAGCTGAGGTTGCATTGCTGGCCGCAAAAGATCAGAGGAATCTAGCCCAAGCGTTCTCGGAGGAACTAGAGAACCAGCGAGAAGAACTCAAAAAGAAGATCGAAAATCGGCGACGTGAACTTCAGGATATCGAGGATCATATCCAACGACTCAATTCCGAGCTCGAATCGTTAGTTGCGAATCTCAAGAATTTTCAAAACAAAAATGAGACCATCGATCAAGGTATCGATTCCAAAACCGAACGACTGAAAGCGCTCGAAACCGAAATTGATGAGAAGAAAAAGAAGATAGCGGAAGAGATCGAAAAGAAAAAGAAAACAAAGCCAGCATTTGCGATCATTCCTTACTCTGGTAGGAATGGGACCAATCGTCGCCCGATTTATATCGAATGCAACCGAGACGGTGTTGTGTTGCAACCCGAGGGTATCGCATTAACACACCGTGATCTCATTCCAACCGGACCAGGAAATCCGCTGGCTACTGCATTGCGAATGTTGCGCAATGCCTACAGCGAACATGATTCCAAGATCGGGATTACACAACCACCCTACCCGTTGCTCCTCGTTCGGCCTGATGGAATCGAAGCCTATGCGTTGGCCACTCGTTCCATGTCAGGTTGGGACGACCAATTCGGTTATGAACTGATCGATGATAAGATGGATCTTGCTTTTCCGAGCGGGATTCCAGGCTTGAAAGAGTCGCTGCAACAAGTGGTCGCGAATGCAAAACAACGTCAGCAAGCATTGTTGGCTGCGAATCCCACGTTGGCGAAGAAGTACGAATTTTCCGATGATGAATGGAACGAATCGCCATCTTCGTCCAACCTGGGTACCAACCCCTCGAACACACGGAGTCGCCCCGGCGAAGGGTTGAAGGAAGGGAATGAATGGAGCATGGTTCAGCCCATGGAGGGCGGTGCGGATGAATCACCATACACAATCCCTAAGGTCTACAGTAACGGTACGCCTGATTCCCAAGCTCGATTCTCTGGCGAAACTCCATTGCAGAATGCGATGGCCGGAACGCCACAACAATTCCAAAGTGCACCGCCAGGCTATCCCATCGTTGCTGCACAGTCCCCTTTGAATGGTGAGTCGGCTAGTGCTGGTATCAATCACTCTCCTCCAACCAATGCTGAGCAATCTTTCAGCGGCGGAAACCTGGGCAATAACCAATCCTCTTTCGGGCAAGCTGGAATTCCACAGGCCACAAATTCTCTAGCAGGAATCGCGCAAACAGGAAATGGGCAAACCGGAGTCGGACAAGGTAGCGGACAAGAAGGAAGCGAACAGGGGGCTGCTACGAGTTCATCTTCGGGCACTGCGTCTTCATTCTCAAACGCTGCTCCGTCGCAATCGAATCCGTCCAGCGCGGGAGGCATCGGCAGTAGCTCACTCACGGGGCAATCCTCTAATGCTTCTACTGACCCGAATGATCCACAAAATCAAAATGGAACTCCCAATATCTCGATGAACCTTGGAAGCAAAGATCAACCCAGATATGTCAAGCCGGAAGGGGATTTGAAACCGATTTCCGTAGAAGCGGGGCAAGATTGGGCTCAGACAAAGTCCCAGAACAAAGCGACGCCGATGCGCCGAACGATTCAAATCGTTGCCATCAAGAACAAATGGTTCATTCGCTCGCAAGACAATGCTCGTGAATTCCAAGTCGTGATATTGCTGGACAATGGAGCAAAGCAATGCTCCAAAGAGCTTGCCTCGGCCATTCAACAACGCGTTCAGTCTTGGGACACCGCGGTCTTGGGCGGTTATTGGGTGCCTGTGGTCGAAATTCAGGCTGCGAGCGATGCTCAGCAGAGTGTCGCCATGCTTGAGAGACTCCTAGAGGGTAGTGGCGTTGAATTGCAAAAAGTGCCTCTCACGATTCCACGATAACGCTTGAGCACTAGGAACAACCATTGTGGGACGACGACATACGGACGATTCAGCAATTGGAGAAGATTGCTTTCTCGATACAATCGCAAACTTGGTTGGCATTCTTATCATCTTGGTTGTGATCGTCGGGGCGAGAAGCTACTCTACAGCCAAACAGAACATTGAAAAAGAACTGCTCGGACAGACCGATGCTTTGCAGTCCCCACTCAAGAAGGTTCAGCAACTCGATCAAGACTTGGATAGCCAGCAAATCTCTCTGGTCAATTATGAACGAGAACTTGCTTACCGCTCTGCTGAACGTATGGCAACCATCGATGAAGTTACTATCGCGAAGGCGGTTCTAGAAGAAGAAGTTAGCAAACTAGATGACGAACAGAAAAAACAGTTTGAAGTCGATGTGGAACTGAGCGAACTGGAAAAGCAACTGGCCGAGTTGCTTAAACAGCAAGGGGAATTGCCGAATGAAACCGCTCCGGTTGCAATCCTTCAGCATCTTCCGACCCCAATGGCGAAGACGGTCTTTGGTCAGGAAATCCATGTAATGCTTCTCAATGGCATGGTGACTGTCGTACCCTGGAACGATCTGATCGAGACCTTGAAACGCGAGGCTCGAGGCGCGGCAGAACGCAACTCTCAAAAGTCGAAGATCACCAACACTCTCGGCCCCATCGGGGGATTTACCATGAAGTATGCCCTCAAGAGCCAAACAGGAGTCATGAGCGATGGTGTCAGCGCTCGCATGGGACGAATGGTGGAGCTCGATCGATTCATTCTCCTCCCTACAGAAGACGCGCTGAAGGAATCACTCGATCAGACGTTGGGGGCAGGGGGACGTTTAAGCACCGAGCTATCTAGGTTTCGAAACCAATACGTTACCGTGACTGCGTGGGTGTACCCCGATAGCTTCCAGACATTCCGATTGCTCAAGGAGCGACTCTTCGCAGAAGGCTTCTTATGTGCAGCTCGCCCGTTGCCATTTGACATTCCGATCGGTGCATCTCCCAATGGTGCCAATAGCACCGCCCAGTAATCCCAGTATGTAATCTTAAGCACTAAGAACTAAGAACTAAGAACTAAAAACTAAAAACTAAGGTGACGGTTTAAGAGTTTGCGGTGCAGGCGGTTGTTGGCGAAGTATTTCTCGCCATTGCTTAAGTCTATCAATACGATACGCCTCCTGGATTTTGGCAGGGAGGCCGAGTGACTCCGTTGAATACCCACGCAATGGGTGGGATCGAAACATTGGCACCAATTGTGCCGGCGAGTAACCGTGCAGCAACATCGACGAGGCAAGTGCCAGGTCGCAAGCCCTTATCTCGTAAATTTCGAATGACGTTTCGAATGCATTGGGTGGTGCGATGCGCTGCACATCGCGAATCGTCGTTTGATCCTCGAGCCATCGATCGACAGATTCTGCGTCTTCTATCTTTCCAAATCTAGCCATCGCCTGCATCGCCAACTCAAAAGTGAGGGGGTCATTTGTTGCGTCCTTCGATTCGAGAATTCTCTTCGCAACCTTCCTTGATGCAGGAATCGCTGCATTCAAGCAGGTCAGTAATACACGTTGATCGTCCTTCGCGAAATCGACCCACTTGGAATACATCGACGCCAATGTGGAACCAATCTTCCCACCCTGAGAATCTTGATCCAAAATGGAAAACTCAGGATTGATGTTTCGAGAAAATGGGAACCGCATAAAGACTCGATGGCAGGTTCGTTCTAGCTGGGGATCGAGAGCATCTTCACAGAGGCACGCGGTATAGACGAGAGCGATACCGTCCGCATCCGTAACCTCGCCTCGTACATCCAATCGTTCTGTGATTCGACTAGCGACCAGTGTTGCAATTCGAAATGCATCCTGCTTCGTTACGATCTCATCGTTTACCAGTTCGGGATACTCTTCCAGAATCGCGAGAAGCGTAAATCTTGCTTTGCGGTCTTGCGAACCGGCGGCTTTCGAAAAGCTCTTCCAACCTCGATAAGGGTGATTTTCATCGACCTCGGTGGCGCGAATAAATTCTTTGTTGTTGCGTTGAAGGATCTCGCTCTTTCGCCTTGCTACAACACTCCACAACCTAGCTTGAACCTCCGGATCTGTACTCTTGTATTGAAGCTCCGTGAGAATGGGGAGATAGGCTTCGTCGAGCGCGTCCAATCGTTCATGCGCATTTTCACGAACCAAGAACCGATTGCTACCCAATTCGTCAACCAACCGTTCAATCGTCTCTCGATCGACCGTAACACCACCCAATGGATTTTCGCCCCCAGGAGTTGGCTTTGTCGGTGTAATAGACGAAGAGGACTCGGCAACCTCGCCAGGCTGTTGCCCAATGCCGAACGGTTCAAAAGCTAAAAGCAAACCAAGTGTCGTCAAGAGTTGAAAAAGCGGACAGTGGACACTGGTCCAGGGTTTCCGACTAGATGGCTGTCTTCCTTGATCGAACATTAAAATCATACCGATACAGTCTCGACGACTAAGTTTCCTGTCCCTCAAACACTCTCTATCTTAACGAACGTTCGGCGTTTGGTTACCGGCACTTCTAATTTTCTCCTTGCTCGCCCTGTTTTTCCGGCTAGACTACATAGTGTTTTGAGGGATTTGCGGCCGCTTGCAGCCTAACTGCTAAATAGCCACTGACGTTTCCAGTTCGAAGGCATTCATGGAAACCCGCGACTAGGACGACCGTAGTGTGTGTTGGCTTGCTAATCAGTCGCATTTCTCTCTGACGATTTTGTTCGTTCCTTCTTCGCTCCCATCCGCTTCCTTAACTTTCCGTCCTGTCGGATACCATCTAAGGACTATCTAACACTATGACTGCTTCCTCGACTCTAGCGAACAACTCTTCGGATAATCTGCCTGTGGAATCGAAACAATGTACGGATGAAACAGCTGTCTCGTCAAGTTCGGTGAGGCGTGCAGGTGCTAGTACAACCAGCGTTCATGCAGGGGAAGCAAGGCATAAACCGAACGCGGCAATCACGGATTCGATCTGTTGCAGCAGCACCTATACGTTTGAGTCCACGCAAGCCATCATCGACTATATTCGGCAAAAGCAAGATCGCGACGAGTACGGACGCTATGGTAACCCCAATGAAAAAGTTGTCGAAAGAAAGCTTGCTGCCCTCGATCGCGCCGAAGATGCCATTATCTATTCGAGCGGTATGGCTGCCATCGTAGGATTGCTCATGACGAAGTTGAGCGCTGGCGATGAGATCGTCTTCTTTGATCAATGCTACCACCGAAGCCGAGAGTTTTGTGCGAAGCACCTTTCCCGCTTTGGTGTAATCACACGACAAGTGAAGACGGGTGACTTTCACGCGATGGATGCAGCGATCAATGATCGAACCAAGATGATCGTTAGCGAATCGCCCACGAACCCGCACCTCTCTTGCATCGACCTAGAACAGTTTGTTGCACTCGGCAAATCTCGTGGAGTCGAAACACTGATCGACGCAACGTTGGCAACACCCTTTAATGTTCTACCCATCGAATATGGAGTCGATTATGTTTGGCATTCGGCCACAAAGTACATGGGGGGGCACAATGATCTATTGGCTGGTGTGATTTGCGGATCTAAAGAGAAATTGGAATCGGTTCGCAAACTGCGAGGAATTCTTGGAGGAATCAATTCGCCGCACAATATGTATTTGCTAGAACGAGGTTTGAAAACTTTCGCTCTGCGAATGGAACGACACAATGAGAACGGTCTTCGAATCGCTCAATTTTTAGAGAAACATCCTCGAATCGAGAAAGTGTACTATCCAGGTCTTGAGTCGCACGATAGTTATGCCATCGCCAAGCGAACCATGCAAGGATTCGGTGGGTTGATCACATTCCTCGTGAAGGATGCGGATTGGCAACAAACGGCCGCAGTTGTGGATGCATGCCGCATCCCTCGGATCGCTCCAAGCTTGGGAGGCGTTGAGTCGCTGATCGAACAACCGCTCGTCATGAGCTACTTTGATTACAAGCCCGAAGAGCGTGCGGTATTTGGAATCTCGGACAACATGATTCGCATGTCCTGCGGAATCGAAGACACAGAAGACTTGATTGAAGATTTGAAGCAGGCATTGGAATCATGAAGTTTCGAACAAGAGCAATCCATGTTGGCAGTGAACCCGATCCTGCCACCGGTGCCGTGGTGCCACCCATCCACTTGGCAACTACCTTCATTCAACCTGGCGCGGGTACTTGGGGAGATTTCGATTACTCGCGAAGCGGCTCTCCAACACGATCGGGTGTCCAGCGAACGATCGCCAACCTCGAAGGCGCCGCGGGCTCGCTAGCGTTCGCATCAGGAATGGCTGCTACACATTGTGCGACGATGTTGTTGAAGAGTGGCGATCATATTGTCGCTGGAAGTGACATCTACGGCGGTACATTTCGACTGCTTCACAAAATTTGCAATCGCGCCGGAATCACCGTCACATTGGCTCCAGCCGATGACCTGGTGCAATTCGAAGCAGCCTTCCAATCGAACACCAAGATGGTTTGGATCGAGAGCATCGGGAATCCGTTGATGTCGATACCCGATCTTTCGGCCATCGCGGATATCACCCACAAACACGGAGCGCTCTTAGGAGTCGACAGTACATTTACGTCTCCCGCCATTATGCGACCGCTAGAGCTAGGAGCCGATATAGTGATGCACTCGGCAACCAAGTATTTGAGCGGACACAGCGATTGTCTGGCGGGAGTCTTGGCAGCAAAGGATCCGGCCTTACACAAAGAACTTTACTTCATTCAAAACGCGACTGGAGCCGTACTCTCGGGGCTAGAATGCTTTCTGTTGCAGCGTGGCATTAAGACGCTCGACTTGCGAATGCGTGAGCAGTCACGATCCGCTTTGGAAATCGCGGTTTGGCTTGAATCGCATCCCATGGTGAAGCGAGTTCTATATCCAGGCTTGGCGAGTCATCCTCAACATGCATTGGCTGCGCGATTGATGGGCGATCGCTTCGGAGCGGTCGTTTCTTTCGAAATCGATGGCGACTACTTGAAGACAAAGAAAGTCTGTGAGTCTACGGAATTGTTCGGATTGGCCGTGAGTTTGGGGGCCGTCGAGTCACTAATCGAACAACCCGCATCTATGTCGCACGCAAGCTACGATGCAGCAGCCAGGGCCAAATTCGGGATACACGATTCCCTCATCCGAATATCGGTCGGATTAGAAGATGCTGCCGACTTGATGGGAGACTTGGACCACGCACTTCGCACTGCGCTGTAGCCTGTGATTTGCAACATAACGAACTCCGAAGCACAAACTACTCTCGTGGGGAAGGGAAAATACAAACGATAGTTTAAACAGATCCGTCGACTCGCTTGTAACCTTCCCTGCAACACTTGCCGGCCCCGTCGCACAACAAGAGCTTCCCGAAAGGGACACCAGAATCCCTCCGTATGCGATAGACGAACGGACGAATTACCCGTGGTGTCGCTAACACAAAATCACCGTGGGCAGTATTGCGGGTTCTTCATTGTCGAGGGACTTGTCAGCCTTCATCGTAAGCTCTGATTTTGATTTAGGTGAATGCCGAACAGCAGCTTCTCGATTCCCAAATGAGCTTTTTCCGTAGAAGAGACTACAAGCAATTGTCCTATCGGCATGATGCTTCCATTGCCTGATCCACCTGAACCGTTCCCATTTGACGGGGTTCTTCGTGGGTTCCTCTAGCAGTTTATCTCGACTGGACATAACCTCGCCCATGCCTCCAGCCCCATTCCGCCCATGCCCATTTGTCCGTAAACAACCCATGGAATACTGACCACCAAAAGCAGAACTGAGCCAATCTAGCCGATGGTCGCGAGTGTCGTTTGTTGCATCGTGTGTCCCTTTCAAAAGAACATTAACATTGGGAAAAGTAACAGGCTTGAAAAAACTAAAACGAGCAGCGGATGAAATCTTGCGATCACAACCCGAAACGTAAGTGAGGGATCGTCCCTCGCTCACGCGTCGGGCTGGGATACTCCACCTGCCTTTCGTCTAGGGAGTTGATGATCGATGAAGAGCATCAACACGTGACAATAACTGTTCGATTTGCAAGTGCATGGATTCCGTCGCGCGGATCACCAAGACGGAGTCGACTACCGATATCGAAGATCGGCCTCCATTCGAGATCCAGGCATCCGGCGCGATCAAGGTTTCCACTACCGTAACCAAAGCAGCAACACTTCGGCTGTCGGGGATGACATAGGAAAGATCATAGAGACGGAGAACCAGATGTTGTGATGCATACTCGGGCGACGCAATCTCTATACTGCCTTCATGAACCGAGTACTCCATTCCAAGTTGTTTGCATACGCGACGTAAATGGTCCCGTGCTGTTCCAGAAGCATGCATCGATATCGATTGCTTTGGATCAATGCCGGACTCAAAAAAACTTTCTCGGTGAAGAACGATCGGGAAGCCGATCATTTGTTGAAGAGTTTGCAAAACTTGTTCGGCTGGCATGCTGGTTTCGCTAATTGTCACCGGCTTCAAGAGGATCTTTCTCTCATCATCCGCAGGATCTGGAGCGACCGGAAACTGCTTTCCACGAAGCAACACTCTCTCCGCCTTCGAATCACTACTCGTCTGTAGTTCACTGGGATTTTGTGTTTGCTTAGCAGTCAACCTGGTCCCGTTCGGTTTCATTTGGCTCGCTAGCCATGTTGCACCAACCCATGTTGTCACAATAACACTGAGCAAGGCCAATAGCCCTGCGCCAACAATAACCCATCTTCGCCGCATCGCAGATTCACCAGGTCTCTTGCTCGTTTGCTTCTGAAGTGAGCTAGGGAGAGGGTTGGTCGTAGGACGCTGCACATGAGCTAAGGAATAGTCTGCGAATAACTTCCAGATTTCATTTTGGCTGAGGAATTGCGGTGTAGTTGAATTTCGGGAGTACTGCATCGAATTGGATCTTCATCGTTTCTTTGAAATCCTCGGCAACCTTACGGCCCGTTGAGAAG
>JAJTID010000162.1 GCA_021300155.1 Pirellula sp. | reverse complement strand
GTTACTTTGACTAGTAGCGAATCGTAGAAAGGGTTCACGACTGCCCCGCTATAGGCGCTACCTGCATCAAGTCGAATTCCCATTCCCCCGGCGCTGCGGTAGTGCGTGATTCGGCCATAGTCAGGTCGAAACTGATTCGATGGATCTTCTGTCGTGACTCGGCATTGAATTGCAGCTCCGACCACTTGGACATCTTTTTGCAAAGGTAACCCCAGCGCTTCGTCTCCAAGCTTTTCGCCTTGGGAAACCAAGATCTGAGCTCGAACCAAATCGATGCCAGTCACTTCTTCGGTGACGGTATGTTCTACTTGGATGCGAGGGTTGACTTCGATGAAGTAGAATTTTTTCGCTTCGGTGTCGTAGAGGAACTCGACGGTTCCTGCGCAATGGTATCCGACTTCTTTTCCGATCGCTAACGCGGCTTCGTGAAGCTGTGCTGCTACTTTGCGATCCAGGTTCGGTGCAGGTGCTAGTTCAACAACCTTTTGATGGCGGCGTTGCACCGAGCAATCTCGTTCGTGAAGATGGATCAAGTTGCCATGCTGGTCGCCGAGGATTTGAACTTCTAGGTGTCGAGCTTTCCCGACCAATTTTTCCAAGAACACCTCATCGCTGCCGAACGCGTTCTTGGCTTCCCGCTGCGCTTGTTCGAGGTTCGTCGCCAGTTCCGATTCTTGCTCGACGACGCGCATGCCTCGACCACCTCCACCTTTGGATGCTTTGAGCATGATGGGGTAGCTCATCTGGCGAGCCGTTTCGATTGCTTCTTCGAGGGACGTCACAGCATGCGCGGAGCCTTCGAGCACCGGTACACCCACTTTTTTTGCGATGGCCCGGGCGGCTACTTTGTCACCGAGCAGTTCCAGGGCTCGCACGGTCGGACCGATAAAGGTGATACCGGCATTCTGAAGCGCGCGAGCGAATTCCGCATTCTCCGACAAAAATCCGTACCCCGGATGGACTGCATCAATTCCGTTTTCTAAGCAAAGACGTACGATGCCATCGATGTCGAGATAAGATCTGATCGGTTCGCCGGGTTTGCCTATCTGATATGCTTCGTCTGCTTTGAATCGATGCAATGCGAATCGATCTTCG
This sequence comes from Pirellula sp., assembly GCA_021300155.1. Taxonomy (GTDB): domain Bacteria; phylum Planctomycetota; class Planctomycetia; order Pirellulales; family Pirellulaceae; genus JBKCUI01. The sequence goes on along the minus strand of JAJTID010000162.1, from coordinate 9,187 downwards.
TGCGAATAGATCGCAACCGTTCGGATCTTGATTTCGTGGGCACTTCGGAAAATACGGGTAGCTATCTCGCTTCGATTGGCAGCGAGTATCTTCTTGAAAACCGGCATAGGCTATGGCTTGTCGCTGGTAGGTGAGGAGGAGGGGGGAGGGGAACCAAAATCACCCGCCGTTGCGATAATCAACGTCTCAGGTGAGATAAACTCTTTTATAGCATCATTGACGGCATCAACTGTCAATTGCGAAATCGCTGTCTCAAGCTTTTCATAGTAGAGCATGTTCCGATCTGCAAAGATATTGTTTGCCAACAATACCGCAAGATCTGCATCGCTACTTCGTTGAAGTTGTTGGCTCTGCAGATATCCCTGGATAGCGTCTCGCAGTTCTTTTTCGATTACACCGTCCTTAACGAGCTTTTTGAGTTCGTCATCGATCCATTGGACTAATTTGTCCCGCCCTTTTGGATCTGCAGAGGCCTCAATGGAAAATGTGGCCAGCTCGTCCAATTGATTGGAGTCCAGGCTGCAGCGTACTTGATAAGGGAATCCTTCTTTCTGTCGGATTCGCTCGCCTAACCGCGAGGACATGTAACTAGCACCAAAAACGCAACTTCCCATCAGAAGAGCCGGGTAATCGGGGTGATCGTCGCGCAACGCATACTGCTGGCATGCGTAATAGAAGGAATTAGATTGGTCCGCAGTATGAATAGACTTCGGTGCCTCTTTCACATCGGTCATGGCTGTTAACGCGGCACGCTGGAATGGGGTCTTGGATTTCCAGTTTTCTGTAAGCTTGGCTAAGCGGGCGACGGTAGCCTCCATATCCACATCTCCAACGATCGCAATCTCGCCTTCGGAGCCAGATAGAAATTTCGAATGCAAGTCTCTGACGTCAGATGGTTTCAGTTTCTTGAGATCCTCGAGCCTCTCTTCGATCGAGTCCATATAACGGATGTCGCCTCGTTTGTGCGCATTCAAGCCGCGCATAACTGCGAGTCCAGCGACGGTTTTGGGGTCGGTCCTTTGATTCTCCCAGATGTTCGTCCATTGACTGACCAACAACTGGAACTCCGTTTCTTCAAACATAGGCCGACGCAAAACGTCTTCGAGAACATCCAAGACAGCGATGAGATTTTCCCGTTTGGTCTCAACTCTTGCTGTCAAATACTGCGGCCCCGACTCGAGCGATAGCGTGGCTTTAAGCTCCGCGAGTTTGTCGTTCCGTTGTTGAAGCGGAAACGATATTGATCCTCTGTCCATCCACGGTCCCAACAGTTCGCAAGCGGGCTTTCTACCGAAGAGCGATTTCTCGTCACCGAATCGCAAGTTGATCGTCATATTGACAGTACTGCCGCGTGTTTTCTTGGGGAGCAATACATAGTGCATGCCACTCGGGCACTTTCCTCGTACCAATTTCGATTCGATGTTCTGCGGTGATGGATCGAATTGTTCACCCTCGCTGATGGGTGCCCGCCCTCTGTAGTTTTCAACAAGTTCCGTAATGTTGATTCGCTCGGGTATGCTGATTCGTTCTGACTTTTTTGTAGGTATGAATCTACCGACGGTTCGATTGTTCCGAACCAAATAGGTCTTGGCAGCCAACTGGACGGAATCGACCGTTGCGTTCTCAATATTGTCGCGAAACAAAAAGTACAAGCGCCAATCCCCTTGCGCAGCCCAATCGCTCAGACTCATTGCTAGTAGATCACTTTGTGTCGCGATCTGTTCTCGATGGTAGAGAAAACGCTGCTTGGCTCGCGTTACCTCTTCATCTGTGATGGGAGCTTCCGACAGACCTTCTATCGTCTGTACTAAAGCATCCTCAGCTTTCTCGAGTGAGCTAGCCATCGGCACTTCCGCCACGAAGCCGATCACCCCAGGATCGTGGAATCCCTCGGCGGACACTTCGACAGCGGTCGCAAGTTTCGATTCGATCAACGACTTATAAAGTCGACCGCTTGGTTTGGTTGTCAGGATTTGTCCTAATAACTTTAACGATGCGAACTGAGGATCACCACTGAACGGGACGTGATAACAAACACCCACGGCCTGTACCTCACCGACGCTTTGCACAGTAGTGATGCGTTCACCATCTTGCGGTGGTTCCACTGTGTACGTTGGTCGAAGTGGGGGCTTTGGTTTAGGAAGAATGCCAAAGTACTTCGTGATGTATTCTAGTGCTTTACTTTCTTCAAACTGGCCTGCCACGATGAGCATTGCATTGTCGGGACGATAATGTCGTCGATAGAAAGCTCGCAAGCTATCGATATTGACACGTTCGATGTCGCTTCGATTGCCGATCGTCGATTTACCGTAGTTGTGCCACAAGTAAGCCGTCGCATTCATTCGTTCAGTCAAAATGCCGACAGGATTCTTCTCGCACGCTTCGAACTCATTTCGAATGACCGTGAATTCGCTGGCCAAGTCTTCGTTTCGAATTTTGCTGTTCACCATGCGGTCTGCTTCAAGACGAATCGCGAATTCTAGATTCTCGTCCGTTGCAGGAAGTGTCTCGAAGTAGTTGGTAGCATCGACCCGCGTCTTCGCGTTGTAGACGGCACCACGTTCCTCCAAAGCCTTGGGTATGTTCGGATGAAGATCTGTTCCCTTGAAAAGCATATGCTCCAGCAAATGAGCCATGCCAGCTTCGCCATACCCTTCGTGGCGAGATCCCAAGAAGAGGGTGCAGTTAATAGTGACTTTGGGTTGGCTGTTGTCCGAGAAGAGTAGAATCTTCAGTCCGTTCTCCAATCGGTATTCTTTGATCCCTTCGACGGATGCAAACTCTTTCCATCCCTCTTGGGCTAGTATCGACGAATGGTTTGAGTACCACAGAACGAATGCCAGCATGCCAAACGCCACTCGCAAGATTTTTTTGGCCGGGGCGCAGACCGAATGGCAAAAGGACTCGAGATTAGTGAAAATCATGATGCGGGGGAAAAGTTGGCGCGATGCGTATCAGCCTTGCTCGATTGTAATACAATTTCCAGCAATCGTTGATTCAACTTTTGACAAACAACTCGAAAACGAGGTAACCACAATCCGCTTATGGCTTGGACTAGAGTCTGTGAATCAAACCAACTCGCTGAAGGTTCCTCGATGGAGGTCTTGTTTCGGGGAGATATCATCGCTGTTTTTCGTCATCAAGGTGTTTTATTTGCGATCGATGGCGTTTGCATGCATCAAGGGGGACCGTTGGCCAAAGGGCAATTGCGGGATGGCACGATTACGTGTCCATGGCACGGTTGGCAGTATGAATTGAAGACGGGATGCAACGCGACAACGTGCAAGCCTATGTTAAAAACCTACGAAATCCAGGAAGCGGATGGGGTAATTGAGATTGACGTGCCGGATTAGTAGTTTCTAGCATCGCAGATGGATGTGGTCAAAAATGGTATTTTGGCTCTGAAAATGGTTAAGAGGAAAGGTCAGGAGGACCGCAGTGCAAACCCTAAAGACTGCCATCGTTGTCGTTTTGTTGCTGTTTGTCATCTACGGTGGCTTTGTAGCGATCAACGGAACGAACACAACGCTAAACCCAGAACTTGAGAATCTGGTCGATCTCGATACAACAACCCCCGATATCTCCGGGGTGACTGGACCGTTTACGCCGAGTAGCAGTCCATCGACGACTGACCCGTGGGCAGCATTCAATACGGCACCGAGCAGCGGATTTACTTCGACACCTGCAACTCCAGCGGCAGCGAGTTCTGTTGCGAATAGCCCGTTGCCGCCACTGGATGCATCGGCTGGTACAGCAACCTTTCCGACCACTCCGATTTTGGGAGCATCTTCAACACCAAGCCATGGACTGCTGACGGCCGAGACTGCTTCACCGGCTTCTACTACGCCGGCTTCTACTACGCCGGCTACGGCAGCACCGGCGACCTCTGTAAACGCATCATTGCCAAGCTTGCCAAGTACACTGCCATCGTTGCCTCTATTGAGTTCAGCAAAAGAAACAAAAGAAGCGAGTGACACTTCGACGCCCGACTTTGGAATAGCACTGCCTGCCTCGTCGACGCCATCGGTCGACTCGGCTAGTACAACGCTGCCCAATCTCTCGACTTCGTCGCCAGAATCAGCCATGAAGTCGCAGTTAGCGACGTCGAATGACTTGACGTCTAGTTCGGGGGCAGCGTCGGACGCACCATCATTATCCGCATCGGCGGCAAGCCAAGCTTACGAAAACGCTAAGGAAATCGCGCTAGAGAAAGCGAATCGAGGCCAACTGAAAGAAGCTTTGGCAACTCTTAGTGTTTTCCATAACGCAAAGGAACTGACCAACGCGCAACGCCAAGATCTCTTGGACTTGCTCGACGCACTTGCGGGGGAAGTGGTTTACTCTCGCGAGCATTTCTTGGAAATCGCTTACGTGGCAGGAAAAGGCGAGACGCTGGAGCAGATTTCAAAACGATATCAAGTTCCCGCCGAGCTACTCGCTCGTATCAATGCTGTTGAGGCCAATTCACCGCTAGCGGAAGGAACGAAGATCAAGGTAGTTCCCGGTCCGTTCCGCGCCGAAGTCGATCTTCAACGAAATGAGTTGACCGTCTTTGTTCGGGATTTGTACGCTGGTCGTTATCCGATTTCTACCGGCTCTGATCCACAACCCAAGCCAGGCGACTACCAAGTGATCGATAAGCAACGTGATCGAAATTACTATGGAACGGGTGCGCCGATCGCAGGAACAGACCCGCGGAATCCGTATGGCGGCTATTGGATCGATCTCGGACAAGAATTATGCATACATGGCACATCAGAAAGCGGATCCGGAAACCAGGGATGTATCAGTCTCGCTCCGATGGATGCATCGGATGTTTTTGGAATGCTAGCTAGAGGATCTCAGATTACCATTCGCCGTTAGTCGGAAGCATTGGTGTTGGGCCTCAATAAACAAAGTAAAGCATTTTTACCTAGGGTTAATTTGGGCACGCACCCGTAGCAACCGGGCATTGCGGAGAGTGACGTCCGCCATGCCGGTCACGACGCGAGGTCCGAGTGTTCATGCTAACAGGGTTGGCCTGTACGGATTGTATCGCCCGAGCGGTAGTCCGTTGAGAAAAATCTTCCTCATCCTTCAAGCTGTCTAAGCTGATGTGTCGATTCGTCGGTCAGAGTGTAGGGATAAACGCACCTGCACCTTTTCTTCCAGGCCGATCGAAAGCTATATGGACGCACAAGAAGCATTTCTTAAGCAAGAAGTTGAATCCGCATCACCTGCAAAACTTCGATTCTTACTGCTTCAAAAGGCTCATGGATTATCGATCGTGGTCCAAGATCTGTGGAAACAGAAGAAATTCGATGAAGCGGATCAGTGGGTCATCCGCATCCAAGATATTGTCACTGAACTCTTAGCTGGAGTCGTCGATCCAACACACGAGTTGGCCCAGATTACATCTGACCTTTACATTTTCATGTCCAAGTTGATCGCGGCTGTAGCCATTGAACGCGACGCTGAAGCTCTCCACAATGTGGCAGAGATCTTGGAAATCGAGATGGAAACCTGGAGCATGTTTGTTCGCAAAGAAATGATCGAAAGCCAGGGCTCCGCCCGAGTCCCAACAGCTTACGACGACGATGGATCCTCATCCTACAGCTTTAGTGCTTAGTCTCGCGCGTAGCGCCTGGTTGCGGGAATCAAGCGACTAGAAGGTTTTTGCGGAGGGTTTGTCGAGAGCATATCGTTCTGTTTCTCGGTTTCGACCCTTTCTCATTCATTGCATTCCGTGTAGCATCGCTGATGAACCATTCATCATTTTGGAGCTCGAATGCCGACCAGCAAATCGGAATACCGGTCTTACACCCAATCGCTCGCTGCACGTCGCAAAGAAAGCAAGCAATCTCGCGAAACGGATTCTTATCACGCCATGATGAGTGGCAAGGAGAAGGATGCGCTTGTATCTCGTTCGCATCGATCCTTTTGGCGGTTATTTCAGGCGTTCTGGGGATTGCTCGATGGATTCCATCTTAAGATCGTTATCGGGTTAGTCACCCTCACGATATCGACTGGATTAGCGCTCATTCCGCCGTTCGGAACTAAGATCGCGATCGACTCTGCGTTGACATCTCCACCAGCTCCTTTGCCTGATTGGTTAATGGCTTGGTTTGGAACGCCAAAGCCACTGATGATCTTGGTCTTGATCGCCGTTGGAGTAACGGTCATCACTTTGTTGCGAACGGTGATTTATCTGTACGGTCGGTGGCTTTGTACGAAAGTCGTGAATCTTGTTCAAATGTCGATTCGGCGACGTGTGTTCGAACATATGCTGGAGCTGCCGTTGCACAAGATTCAGCAACTCAAGTCCGGTGGCGCGACGAGCTTGATTCGCGAGGATGCTGGAGGGATTGCTGAGTTGGTATTCAGCATGATCTACAATCCATGGCAAGCGATCGTGCAATTGATCGGTAGCTTGATCATCTTAGTCCTCGTGGATTGGAGATTGATGGCTGCTGGGCTATTGTTGTTGCCAGCCGTGTACTTTAGCCATCGCACATGGATTTATGCTATCCGCCCACTCTATCGGGACGTTCGTCAACGACGTCAGATGGTCGATTCGAATACGACCGAAACGTTTGGTGGAATTCGCGTGGTTCGAACCTTTGCGAGGCAGCGAAGCGAGAGCAAGCGATTCACTTGGTGGAGTCATGTTCTGGTGCGTCAGCAGTTGCTGGTTTGGTGGCGAACGCGTCTCATTGAGATCATCTGGGAAGTGATCATTCCATTAGCCTCGACGTCGCTGTTGGTATACGGTGGATGGCAGATCTTGCAAAATCAGTTGACGCTGGGCGATCTGATGATGTTCTTAGTCTATCTGACGATGTTGTTGGGGCCCATTGCCACACTGACAGGAAGTGCGGTTCAATTCCAAAACAATTTGGCCGGTTTGGATCGAATTCTCGATTTGCTCGCCACTCCGCGAGAATTGCAAAATCGATCGGGAGCCAAACGAGTACAACGAAGCGAGGCTTCGGGGCAGATTCGATTCTCCAACGTGTGGTTTCGCTATCCTGAGAACGAGTCGTGGATCCTTCGAGACATAAGCTTTGTCGCGGAGCCAGGCACCACCGTTGCTATCGTTGGCAGAAGTGGCGCGGGGAAGACGACCCTTTGCAATTTAGTTGCCAGGTTTTTCGATCCAGATCGTGGAGGAATCCAACTCGATGGTGTCGACTTGACCGATTTGCAATTGCATTCGTATCGACGGCTTTTGGGAGTCGTAGAGCAGGATGTTTTCTTGTTCGATGGAACGATTGCCGAGAACATTGCCTACGGAAAACGGCGAGCCTCCGAGGAGTCGATCATTGCGGCTGCCAAAGCTGCGGCCGCCGACGAGTTTATTCGGCAATCCCCTAAGGGTTATGAGACTCGGATAGGCGAGCGAGGCTTTAAGCTAAGTGGTGGACAGCGTCAGCGGTTGGCGATCGCACGCGCGATTTTGGCAGACCCGAAGATCCTCATTTTGGATGAAGCCACCAGCAATTTAGACAGTGAAAGCGAAAAGGCTATTCAAAAAAGCTTAGCCGACCTTTTAAAAAACCGGACGTCGTTTGTCATCGCGCATCGATTGAGTACGATTATGAATGCCGACCAAATTCTCGTCTTGGATCAAGGGGAGATTGTCCAACAAGGTACGCATAACGAACTCATGGCTCAGTTGGGAATCTATCACCAGATGGTTCGACTACAAGTCGAGAACCCGATCGTCCAGGAGACCGTGCACGATTAGGGAAAGCTAAAAGCATGTCAGAATCACTCGCGGGTAAATGTCTATTGGCATCGCCTTTTATGGACGATAGCAACTTTTTTCGGTCGGTCGTTTTGTTGCTTCAACATTCCGAGGAAGAGACCTTTGGCCTCATCCTCAATCGTCCCACCGACTTTCGACTCGACAAAGTTGTGACCATGGTTTGCGAGTGCGAATGTGTTCACAACGCGCCCCTCTATTGTGGCGGTCCAGTGGATGGACCATTGATTGCAATCCATGACAACGACAACTTCGGCGGGCATCGATTCAACGAGGAATTGTTCGTGACGTCCGATCAAGAAGAACTCAAAAAGCTTTTTTCAGAGCCGAACGTGAAGTTCAAACTGTTTGATGGTTTCGCAGGTTGGGGACCGGGACAATTGGAATCGGAATTGGAAGCCGGTGGTTGGTTAGTTTCCGACATTAGCTCACTAGAAATATTGAGTGATGAGGATTGCTGGGAGCCGATGGTGAAGCGGATCGGGAACGCCATTGTCGAGTCGAGCACTGACACTTGCCCCGTGGATCCGAGCTGGAACTAGCATGGGACGCTCCCCTCGAATCAGTGAAGGCGGCTTTGTTTACGCAGTCGATTGCCGAGGATTAGGTGGCAAAGCGCTTTTCCGCAACGACGACGAATACGAGTCTTTCAAAGGCCTCGTCCAGGAGTCGGTTGAAAAATTAGAACCGAGGTTGCTCGCTTATTGTCTCCTACCCAAGAGGTGGTCTGCGATCCTCGTTCCACGTCGAGATGGAGACTTGTCCCGTTGGGTAGGTTGGTTGACATCCGTTCATTCGATGCGTCGCAGATCTGTTTCGAAAGGGAAATCTGTCGGCGGACTCTACGAACGCAGGTTCCGATCGTTCCCGATTCAAGATAATGAACGACTACTGGAGGCGATCCAGTTCGTCGAGAGTTTAGGGAAGAGCAAGAAATTGACGAGTGGTGAGGAATACCCTTGGTCGAGTCAGCATGATCGATCGCAGCAGAAGTTACCCGACTGGATGGCATCACCTCCGATAGCGTTCCCCACCGATTGGGTACAACGTTCCCAAAAACCGTTGAGTGAAGAAATTTCAGATCGGCTGGAAAATTGCATGGAACGAGGTTGTCCCTACGGCGACGCCCATTGGGTCCAACGCACGGCAGTTCGGTTCAAACTAGAATCGACTCTACGTCGACGAGGTCGTCCGAAAAAAACGGTCGGATGAGTCTCTGACGCTATCCGCTTTGTGACTTATTGGAGGAACTGCTCGCACTCGCTGCATAACGCACGCTAACCAAAGTGCAGTAATTCAGATAACCGTTGTCATCTCCATCTGGGAGAACGAAAATCGGCGCTAGTGACGTAATTTTGGCGCGTTCTTGTTGCCAACTCGCCAGCGCACTGATGAAAGAAGCATGCGAAAGATCAAGGAGAGCAATTGGGGCCTTCACTGCCC
>JAJTID010000046.1 GCA_021300155.1 Pirellula sp. | reverse complement strand
GTTATTCGTCCACACTTGGATAGGCATGACATCGCGCACCCCATTAATCTCACGGATCTTCGTTGCATAATCCTCTGGCAAGCGGCTGGTGGTTGGGCAAAAGCGATTTTCCTGAAACACAATCAAGCTGCGATCCGCATCCGAACCCGTCGTCAGCCGATGCAGCCCCTCTTGAACAGAGCCCACAAAACAAAAAACGAACATCGCCACTGCTGCACCGGATACGGTCAGCAGAGTTCGAGTGCGGTGTCGCCACAATGTTTTCAAGACATAACCTATCATCGAGCTGCTCCTTCAGCGCGAGCCAGGAACTTGCCCCGATCAAGGATTAATTGCTTGGTTGCAATGGCCGCGACGTTGCTATCGTGCGTGACCATCAACATCGTGATATTGAGTTCACGATTAAGTCTCTGTAGTAGTATCTGAACTTGGTCGCTGGTTTCTGAGTCCAGACTCCCAGTCGGTTCATCCGCCACAACAACTTTCGGATGAGCCACGATTGCACGAGCAATTCCCACGCGTTGTTCTTGTCCACCGGAAAGCTGGCGGGGATAGTGGTTTGCTCGATCGCTCAAGCCGACCGCCTCTAGAGCCAGTTCAACTCGTTGCCTTCGTTGCGCGGAGGATAACTTCAACAGCAGCGTTGGTAGTTCAACATTCTCATAAGCGGTCAACACAGGAATGAGATTGTGTGTCTGAAATATGTACCCAAAGTTGGCAGCTCTCCAATCAGCAAGCTGCGTGCGAGACAACTTGGTCACATCTGTCCCATCGACAGTAATTGTTCCCGCATCGGGCCGGTCAATTCCGCTCACCAAGTTAAGCAGCGTGCTTTTGCCGGTACCGCTGGGACCCATTAAGGAGATGAACTCGCCTTCCTCAATGTCCATGCTGATGTTGTCAAGTGGCGTGATGGTCTCTTCGCCCTTGCTAAAGCTCTTGCTTACACCACGAAGTTCTACGAGTGCCATCTATTTCATTCCTATAATTGGATCGTCGCTTGTTACATGCACCCTCGCACCCTCGCTCAGGCCATCTCTTCCTGAAGCGATCAACTTATCTGTAACTTGGAGACCTGATTTGATTGCGATGAGGTCATCGGCCGCTTTACCACCTAGCTGCACCGTGCGTTTTCTCGCTTTTGAATTCTCATCAACTATCCATAGAAACGATTGTGAATCGCTAGCCTGCACGAAAGACTCTGGAACGAATATGCGCTCCGCCTCTCTCATTGAATCGGACGATACGTCGCTTTTTAGAGCCAGAAAAGCGGCTGTGACGAGCATCTCGGGGCTCACTGACAGAGGTGGATCAAGCAACTCAACCTTGACCTCTAATGTATTCTTCTGAATGTTCGCCGAGCTGGTTATCTGCAGCACTTGACCGTGGATTACATCGGCAGAAGAGGCGGTCTCAATGTTGACCTGTTGGCCCGGCGTGACCATCGGGACGTCCTCAAGTCGCACATCAACTCGCACCTGAAGTTTTTGTGGATCATACATTTCGACGACCGTACTCGAGCTTTGTCCAGCCGTTGTTTCAAGACCCATGACTCGCGATCCAGGAGATGCGACCACTTTTAGAATGCGACCCTGCATCGGAGCGCGTACTGTGCTCCGCTCGAGGGCAAGTTCCGCTTGGCGTACTTGCAGCTTAGCTTCATTTCGATAAGCCTCCGCCGATTGAACCTTCGCTTCTGCTTCTTGCAGTTGCCGAGTTTCCTCTACCAGCAACTCCAATTGCCGTTCAAGAGCGTGAACGACTTCCTCGAGCGCACTGACCTCGCGTTCCAGATTAGGTTCGCGTTGTTTCAACTCTTGCAAGTTTGCTGTTGCCATCGCATGCTCGTTTTCGGCTTTCGCGATCGTGTTATCTGAGATCGCCCCCTTGGCTGATTGCTTTCCTGCCATACTACCAAGCGTGTATTTAACGCTCGATTCGGCAGACTTGATAAGGAAGGGCAGTTTGGCTAACTCTGTTTTTGATTTCGTCAAATTGCTCATTGCATCGGCCAGTTGAATCTTCAAGTGCACGGGATTGTCGAAGCGAATGCGAGCTGCGGAAAGCTCCGCCTTCGCGCGATTAAGTTCACCTTCGCGGATTGCTAGGGCATTCTTCGCTTGCTCAAGTACCAATTCCGCATCGATGGAAACCAATCGTGCGATTGGCTCCCCTTTTTGAACTGTTTGCCCGCCCACGACCATTAGCTCCTCGATAACACCGGGAGTCATCGCGGCAACGCTAATGGCAGTTGGACGAGGCTCGATCCAGCCTGGCGCTTGGAATAGCGTTGTACCTGCTTGCTGAAGCTCAGCTCGTTTTACAATCACCGGAACGACCGTCACTGCGCGAGCCGGCATAAAGCGAGAGCCCGCCGCAGCGAAAAGCAGCATCGCAAAGCCCAACAAAACGGCGACAGGTAATACAAACCGCGACCACCATCGCTTCTTGTGTTGAAGTGATGGTGTTTTGGTTGCGCTGATTGTCGGCGTACGATCTAGCGCCAGGCTGCTAAGATCTAGTTGTTCTTTTGCCACGATCATTTACCTGGCCGAACAAACACTTGGTTGGCGGCAACGGTAAGGTTGCCTTGTTCATCACGCTTGGCTTTACCTTTGACAACCACCGTCGAGAGCTCTTTGACCTTTAGTAGGTCACGAGCACTTGAGGCAACTGGCTTGCCTGCCTCATCCACGAGTTTGATTGTTGCGATATTCTCCTTAACTGCTTCTGTCTGACAGCAATAGTCCCACGGAGTTGGACAACCTTCATCGTCCGCGCAGTAAGGTACTTTGGGATCGACGATCGTGAACGCTGCCAGTCCTTCAACAAACGGCTTGCTTGATCCACCGATCAAACCAACAAGGGTAACTTCTTGACCGTCTTCGCTCTTTGCTCGAGCTTCACCTACGGGCATGGCTCCCGTGGGCTCGCTTTCAACAAGAAAAGACGAAGTGGATTGGCTGGTATTCGCAGTCGATGAGCTACTGTCTTTCGACTGACAGCCGACAGAGGCAAGAGTTAAAACGACCAACGCGATACTTAAGAAAACTTTCATCTTAACGCTCCAAAACGAAACAAGGGTTTTCAAAACTAAACAGCTTTAAGGCTCGCTGCGACTTCTGCTCGCAGCGCTTTCAGTGCCGGTGGTAACGCACCAACGACACCCAATAACAGTCCGACGCTGCAACCAATTAAGATCGCTACGCCGTCGATGCGTAACGTAAACGCACCCATCGTGAACCGAACTGCCATTCCATTCAGCAAGGTCAGCGCGATCACTCCAGAAGCGAGTGATCCGGCTGCAGATAGAAGCACACCTTCTTGGATCAAACTGATCAAGATAGCGCAACGGCGGTAACCGATCGCCTGCAACGTCGCTATTTCCCGGACGCGGCCTGCAACCGCTCCGTACATCATGTTCAGCCCAGCGAAAATCCCCGCACTGGACACCAGCACTACGACCAGCCAAGCCAACAATCGAACGGGCTTATAGTGTTGTTGTAGCGTTGCGTAATACTCAGTTTCCGCTATCGCCCGAAGCTCAAGGTCTGTTCGTTCCTTGCAAAACAATTCAACTTCAGCGGGTGAACTGCCCGGCGATAGGAGCAACGCCACTAAACTAATGTCTTGCCGCTTTGATGTAGTTTGAAAATCGGACAACCTGCACCAAATCTCAGACTCATAAGCAGCACCGCCGGCCGCGAATCTTCCACTGATGTTCCACGAACGTCCCTCGAACTCGATACTCTTTCCAATAGCGAGTTCATCTTCGCGGCTTCCTAGCTTTGCGGCCGCTAATCGCCCTACCATCACCTCGCCGTCACTTGGCCAAGCACCATCGATCAACTGAACTGAACGTCGGACTAGTGGCGCGGTGAGAGTTACACCGCGCACCAATCCCAATCCGCCTTCATTGTTTTCGCTCTTAACTCGTGTGCCTGCATATAACTCGGGCGACGCATGATTGAGTCCAAATCGCTTGATCGTTCCATCTACACTGGCAGTCAATAAGGATGGCGTCCGGGCAGGGATGGATGAGTTCTCAATGTTCTCTTCCGAGTTCACCGAGTAAACCAATACGACGTTTTGGTCGCCGCTTGCGGTCAACGACTGTTCAAGTCCACGAATGAACCCGACCACCACGAACACCAACATCACGACAGTGGCCAGTGCCATCATCGTTAATGCAGTGCGCACCGGTCGCCTAGCCAGATTGCGAACGCCGTATTCCCAGGGAAGCAGCATGAAGGAGGTCTTACTTAGGCTGGATCATCACGCTGCGAAAAGTTTGCGCAGCACCGAATCTCAACAAGTGAATCTGAATCGTTGTCCTACCGAACAACACTTAGAAGAAACGCAAAGGCGTTGGCTGGCTCAGATCTGCCAAGATTGAAGCGCTATACGCGCATCGCTACCCGTGAATGCATGCTTCACGACGATTCTCGAATGCCCATCAGCGAAAAACGAACTGACGGGGCTTCGTAGTTCGATGTGTATCCGATGAAACCAGCAAATCCCATCGGAAGATTGTGGAAGCTCAACCGGACTAGCCACAATCGCCCCTTCGCAAATGCAATTCTTGCACTCGCAATCGCGATCATGTGGCTCGGGGGCAGCAGGGACCTCTGTTTCCACGCAGTCAAAGCAACATTCGCACGTCGCGCAAGCACTTTCGACGCTGGAAGCTGGGAGCGGTTGGCAGCCCAAACAACTAAGCGGACAGGTCAACAAGTTGACGATTAAGAGTAGTGCTACTAGAGGCGATCTCATTCCGTTAAGGATAGCTCTTGGACGTCTTTGAGGCAATGTCAGCCACCGAACCGCACGGATTTTAGACCTTTTGATGCCCCACGATCAACGCAAATCAGATATTGGCCGGTGACCGACCACTAGGGAAAGCCTGCTTCATTCGGGAGATTCGGACTTTTCGCTAAAGGTGCCCCAATTGTTGATTCGATACCAAAAAGGAAGTCCCAGATCGGTTTTCTTTTCCACAGCTTCTGCCCTGGATTGCCCAATGCTTCGCACTCCGCTAACACGATTCGCTCAATGCGCCGTGTTTGTGGCTGCGATCATTTCCGCCTTGATCCCTCCCTCGTCGCTGGCTTGTACGCACTGCCTACTGCGTGATGTGATTGAGATCGCCGGTCACAACTCTGATTGCGAACATGATCAAGAAGAGCATTCGTGCGAAGCTCCTTGCTCCGAATCGCATGACTCCGACTCTCCGGGCCATCATCCGGACGACGATCACCATTCGCACCGCGATTGTCCGTGCTGCATCGGTGGTTTTGAAAACGCATTATTGCTTTCTGGTTCAGTTAATCGACTAGCCGATATTGCGACGGTCACTCCAGCGTGGTCAGGGTTTGAGTATCAGCAGCGTTCGATGAAGCAATTTCAGCACCTTTATCCCGACAAGTCGACTCGGTCTACCTCTTTGCCAAACGTGCTGCGCATTTGAACCGAGCTTGGCGTTAACCATCGCCAATTCTTTTTTGTTCGGATCACTACTGGCACTCGATATCTTTACTCGAGAAAGCCCTTTGCTACTCAGTGCGCTTGCTTCGGAGGGAGCTCCATGAAAATGAACATTGCACAATGGATCGTCTGCTCAGCCGCTTGTATGGCGGTTGGCTGCAGTGGACTGGAGCGACACATCCGTCCAAGCGAGCAAGCAACGGTCTATGCATCCCCAAGTTTGCAAAGCGACGCTGTTAGCCAAAGCAAGACGGGCATCGATACACCGTTGGACCAAAACCACGCATTGCGAAGTCAACCGGTTTCGCAAGCCGCGTATGCTCATCAGTCCTCTCAAGCTTCCGGTGTGGTCGAACCCGCTTCCGTTGACGTTGTCATGGTCGACCCAGTGACCTCGAATGAAGCCATTGCTGACGGTGCGACGCTCGAAGGACTCCTGTCGCTTGCGTTCGCGAACAATCCAGCCATTAAAGAACTGGCCGCGACGACTCAGATCGCAGCAGGTTATCGCACACAAGTCGGTCTGTACGCCAATCCGATGCTGGGCTACCAGGGCCAACAGTTGGCTGACGCCGGGACAGATCAGCACCTACTATTCGTTCAACAGCAAATCATTACGGGCGATAAGCGTGCACTGAATCGTGCTGTACTTAATGAAGCCGTACGAGCCCAAGTACAAGAACTAGAAGCCCAAAAGCTTCGAGTTGCGACAGACATCAAGACCGCCTATTACGACAGCCTTCGAATTCAAGAACAACTGGCATCGATCGATCAGTTTTTTGAATTGCTGAAGCAAGGGGTGAATGCGGCTGAGAAACGTATGCAAGCAGGCGAAGGCTCCAAGATCGACCTTTTGCAGACTCAAGTTCAACTCAAGCAGCTGGAACTTGATCGAAGGCAGCTTTCAGCTTCGCTGTCGGCCCGACTGCGGGAGATCGTTGCTCTAGCTGGCATGCCGAACATTCAGTTACAGGCGGTCGCGGGAGAACTGCCGAAGCTACCAGCGAACCAAGACTGGAAAGCAGTTGAAGATGGACTTGTTGCAACCAGTCCCGAGTACGCTGCTGCTCAAGCTCGAATCCGTCAAGCCAGCGAAGCGATCCGACGTCAAGAATCTCAGCCCTTACCAAACCTAAACGTCCAGTTCGGAGCAGGCGTCGATAACAGCACCGACTCGGGCATGATGAATGTGCAGGTTGGTGCGCCAATTCCAGTTTTCAACAAGAACCAAGGCAACATCGCTGCGGCTCGCGCTGAGTACTGTCGAGCGGTGCAAGAAGCACAGCGCATCGACAACGCGATTCGTGCGCGGCTCGCGATTGCTTCTGGGGACTACGCTCGAGCAGCCGAGGCCGTCGACATGTACTTAAGCGAACTTTTGCCCGCTGCCCAAGAAACATTGGATCTAGCCGAGGGCGCGTACCGAGCCGGTGAACAGGATTTCATCCAGCTACTGGTTACGCGACGAACGTACTTTGACACGAACCTTGCCTACATCGCAGCTCGTGCCCAACTGGCCACGGCGCAGGCACAAATCGATGGTTATCTGCTGACCGGGGCGCTCAATGCTGTCATTAATAACAGCGGAGACGACTCGCTTCGGGGACTAACCCTTGACCAGGAATAAGCGTCTCTGATTCGATCGCAGCTCAGAATGAACTAGTTACCTAACCGTCGTTGCGGTATCATTAAAAGGTCCGCGTGCCATGAACTTCAATCCCGTAATTCGTAAAAGTTGGCTCGTAATGTTCTTTGCCATTCGCCTTTTGACACTGGTTGCCTTCACCGCTCACGCGGTGCTCGGTTGCTGTTTGTCTCATGGCAGCTGCATGCAAGAACAAGCCGCCATCTTAACGGGGCATGGCTGCGACCACGATGGACATGCGTGCGATTCACATGGACACGATGATGAACACGCATCGAACGGTCACGAGATAGCCACAGCGTCGATTGCCGAGAATGGCGTTGATACTTGCCCGTTGGAAGGACACGGCCACTCCAATCATTGTGATGACGGCCAGTGCGTATTTGGAATCGCCGAAGCTCCGACTAGTTTTTCAGACCTCCAGTCCATCGCCAATCCAGTTTGGATCAATGCGTCCGCTGACTTTTGGCAAGTTGCATCCCGCGCTGCTGACTTCGTTGGCAGTTGGCTGGATGGTCCGCCAAAGGCACCTCTTAATCGCGCCGTACACCAAGTGTGGCTAATTTGATAGGGCATTCGCACGTCCGAGCAACAACTCTTGTTTTTGCTGGTCGTTTCTTCAGCCCACAAACGTAGTTGAATTCCTGCTTCGCAAGAGCAATCAGCTGTTTGCTGCGCGTAACTCTGCGTTACTCGTAGCCCAGGTTCTTGCATTGCTGGACTGAAACAACTGCCTGCCGCAGATCAATGTGCATGCTCATCTCCACGCACATTCTAGATCGAGTGGCCGCGCGCTATCACCTTCGAAATGGATTTTCAATTGTCGAGTTTACTATGAAAAAGCTCTCACTTCAGGCGATGTTCAGCAACCCATGGATTAGATGGGGCGTTGGATTGTCATTGGTTGCCGTCGCTGTATTTTTCTATCCCAAGTGGTGGCCAGCCTTAAACGGCTGGATCGACGGAACGGTTGCTGCTCGCAAGGAATCCATGCGCGAGGCAGGCGAAGGGGATGCCCATTCAGACGAAGAGCACGACCATTCTCATGAAGAAGATGGACACGACCACGCAGGACATGACGAGAGCAGCTCGCTCGAGCTGACTCCCCAATCGCTTAAGAACCTTGGCCTAACGCCTGAGTACCTTCGGCCAATTGAGCTTTCAAACTTCTATCGTACCGTCACCGTTCCAGCGATCGTTGTCGCGAAGCCGGGCCGAACCGACATCAAGGTCTCTTCGCCCATGATCGGCATTGTGCAACATGTACACGCCGTGAGCGGCGAGGCAGTCGTACCGGGGGATATGCTTTTTGAAGTTCGTCTGACGTATGAAGATCTCGTCGACACGCAGACGCAGTTGCTTAAGAACTTGGCTGACGTTGCTGTGGAAGAACGCGAGATCACGCGGCTTGAAGAAGTGACTCGCTCCGGTGCAGTCGCCAGTAAGATCTTGCTGGAACGGCAGTACGCTCTTCAAAAACTGCAAAGCTCAATTGCCGCCCAACGAGCTGCACTGAAACTGCATGGGCTGAGCGACGAGCAAATCGACACGATTGTTCGCGAACAACGCTTGCTGCGCGATCTCACCATTGTCGCTCCGGAAATCGACAATCATTCACATGATGAAAATAATCTGCGATTGAGCGATCGCCGATTTCGAGCAGCCTCCTTTCAGCCTCAGAATCAACCGCCGGCAGTTCACGAGCCAGAGCCGTTGATCTTGGAACGATTGAGCGCTTCAAAGGGGCAAGGTGTACAAGCCGGCGAGATGCTCTGCACGCTTTCCGACTATTCGTCTCTCTACATCGAGGGCAAGGCGTTTGAACAGGATGCCCCAGCGATCGCCGAAGTTGCGGCTAAGGGCTGGCCAATCGAGGCGATCATTCCAGGAGTGTCGGGCCAAGAAACCTTAGCCGACCTTAAGTTAGCATTCGTTGCGAACGCCGTTGATGCGCAGTCGCGAACGCTGTCTTTCTTCGTCAATTTGCCAAACAGAATTCTTCGCGATGAAACCACAAACGAGGGACAAAGATTTGTCACTTGGAAGTATCGCGTAGGTCAGCGGCTTGAAGTTCGCGTCCCCGTTGAGGCTTGGGAAAAGCAGATTGTTCTTCCAGTGGATGCGGCTGTGAAAGACGGAGCGGATTGGTTTGTGTTTCAACAGAATGGGGATCACTTTGATCGTGTCGCCGTACATGTGAAGTATCGAGACCAGAAATATGTTGTGATCGAGAGTGACGGAGCAATCTTTCCAGGCGACGTGGTTGCACTGCGTTCTGCGCATCAGATGCAGATGGCCATCAAAAACAAGTCCGGTGCAGGTGCAGACCCGCACGCAGGCCATAACCACTAAGCACGGAGCACTCTCGAATGTTAAATGCATTAATCAAGTTCGCGCTCCATCAGCGCTTGCTAGTCATTGCCATCGCACTTGGATTGATCGGAATCGGCACCTGGCAGATTTTCCAGATGCCTATCGATGTATTCCCTGATCTAAATCGTCCTCGTGTCGTGATCATGACCGAAGCGCCAGGAATGGCCCCGGAAGAAGTCGAAACGTTGATCACGTTTCCCATCGAAACCACGATCAACGGTGCCAACGGCGTGGAAGCAGTCCGAAGCTCCTCTGGCGTAGGCATTTCCGTCATCTACGTCGAATTCGCCTATGGCACAGACGTTTATACAGACCGGCAGATCGTGGCTGAACGAATGCAGTTGGTACAAGATCGCTTGCCCGCGGGCATACAGCCACAACTCGCACCGATCTCGTCCATCATGGGACAGATCCTGATGCTGGGAATGTGGACAGACAATCCGGATGTCACCCCCATGGAATTGCGAACGGAAGCAGATTGGGTCGTCCGCCAACGCCTGCTTACGATTCCAGGAGTTTCGCAGGTTTTTACCATGGGCGGCGAGCGCAAGCAGTTTCAAGTTCGTGTTAATCCCGATGCAATGACGCGTTACGGTGTCACGCTCGAACAAGTCGAAACTGCGGTTAGCAAGAGCAACGAAAACGGGACCGGAGGATATCTTGACCAACAAGGCCCCAGTGAATTTCTGGTTCGCAGCCTTGGACGAATTCAATCTGTCGGCGACCTGCAGGATATACCTATCACGATCCGCGATGGCCGGCCGGTGCTACTGTCGCAAGTCGCTGAGATTCATGAGGGCGCGCAAGTCAAACGCGGTGACAGTTCGGCGTTCGTACGAAAAGCTGAAGGCGAATCGGCGTTCTCCGGTGGTCCAGCTGTCGTTCTAACTGTTAACAAGCAGCCCGGCGCGGATACGAGAGCCGTTACCGATTCCATCATGGAGGCTCTTGCGGAGCTAAAACCATCGCTCTCACCGGGAGTCCGGATTGAAGCGACGTACTCGCAAAAGTCATTCATTGATCGTGCGATTAAAAATGTCGAAGAAGCACTTCGAGATGGTGTGATCCTCGTGGTTATCATCCTGTTCTTGTTCTTGATGAATGTACGCACGACCTTTATCACGCTGACTGCAATACCACTATCGCTGGTGATGACGGCATTGATTTTTGCTGTGTTTGGGCTCTCCATCAATACGATGACGCTCGGCGGCATTGCTGTGGCGATGGGCGAGTTGGTCGACGATGCGATTGTTGATGTCGAGAACATTTTTCGACGGTTGAAAGAGAATCGTTCGGCCGCGAACCCACTTCATCCACTGTTAGTCGTCTACCGAGCGAGTGCAGAGGTTCGTCGATCGATCGTCTTCAGCACGATGATCGTTATTCTCGTGTTCCTGCCTCTGTTTGCACTTGGTGGCATGGAAGGCAAACTGTTTGCTCCGCTGGGCGTGGCATACATCGTATCGATCCTGGCATCCTTGTTGGTGTCGCTGACGGTGACTCCGGTGCTGTCCTATTGGCTACTGGGGAGCATCAGCAGCAAGGGCCACGAGAAGGATGGTTTTGTACTGCGAGGTGTGAAGTGGATTGGAGAACGTGTCATCCGTTTCAGTCTTGCGTTCCCGTGGCTTAATTTAGGCGTAACTGTTGCGATCGTCGTCTTGGCCGGTCTATTCTTATCGCGGCTGGAGCGAGACTTCTTGCCTCCGTTCAATGAAGGCACTGTTCAGCTAAACGTTGTGTTGCCACCCGGTACCTCGCTGGCTGCATCGGCAGGGATTAATCGCACGGTTGAGTCGGCTTTGATGGAGATACCCGACGTTCAACGATTCGTGAGACGCACTGGTCGCGCGGAATTGGACGAACATGCCGAAGGGGTCAATATGAGCGAGTACTTGATTGAGCTCGACCCGAATTCGTCACAATCTCGTGAGCAGCAACTGCAGAACATCCGTAGCTCGATGGATCAAATCCCAGGCATCGTCACCGCCACGGAGCAGCCAATTGCTCACTTGATCTCTCACATGCTCTCGGGCGTTAAGGCCCAGGTTGGCGTGAAGCTCTATGGCGATGATCTCGATCTGCTGCGGCAAAAGGCGGAGCAAATCAAAGCTGAGATGGCAATTGTGCCTGGCGTGACCGACTTGATGATTGAACCTCAAGTCATCATTCCTCAATTGCGAGTCGAGATGGATCGAGGGCAACTCAAACAACTTGGTTTGCAAGTCAACGACGTAAATGAGTACGTCCAAACTGCGATGAATGGCAAAGTTGCCTCAGAGATTCTCGACGGCATGCGCACTTTCGATCTCACCGTTCGCATGCAAGATAACTATCGCGAGGATATCAACGCACTCAAGCGACTGCCAATTCAGTTGCCTGAGGGTGGCACAGTACCGCTTGGTAATGTCGCTCGTATTTACGAGTCTGGCGGCCCCAACACGGTGAATCGCGAGAATGTGCGTCGGCGTGTCGTCATTCAATGCAACGTTGCAGACCGTGGCGTCGTCGATGTAGTGCAAGACATTAAGAAGGCGATCGCGCCGATCATCGAGACCTTACCCGCTGGTTATTACCCAACCTATGAAGGTCAATTTCAAAGCCAACAATCCGCGAGCCGTGTCATTGGAATCCTGTTTGCGATCTCTCTCGTCGGTGTGTTCTTCGTCCTATACACGCTGTTTCGCACCGTGAACTTGGCACTGCAAGTCATGGCTGCATTGCCGATGGCCTTCATCGGCTCGGTGGCTGCTTTGGTGCTTACCGGTCAAACAGTGACGATCGCATCGATGGTTGGCTTCATTTCGCTGGCTGGTATTGCGTCGCGAAACGGCGTGCTTCTGCTCCAGCACTACATCCATCTCGTGGAGTTCGAAGGCGAAAGCTTTACCAAGGAGATGATTGTCCGTGCGGGCCTTGAACGACTTGCACCGGTGCTGATGACTGCACTGACCGCCGGTATCGCGCTTATACCGCTGGTGCTCGCGGCCGGCGAACCGGGGAAAGAGATACTTTACCCCGTGGCAACAGTGATTCTCGGAGGCGTTGTCAGTTCGACAATGCTCGATTTCTTCGTCCACCCCGCTTTGTTCTGGCTATTCGGCATTCGGTCCGCCGAGCGAGCCGTGAAGGCTGCACACACGCAAATCGAACTCAATGACGAGGTCGTTGCTCGAGCAGCTTAGTGTTCCCCTTTTGAAAAGCGCCTTGGTGTTCAGGGCTCGTACGTTGTCGTGATTCCTTAAACGGAGTGTAAAGAGATGAAACGATTATTTTCAGTTTGCGTTGCAGGTATTGTTTCGCTGGGCTGTCTAAGTTCAACGCCCGTCTGGTCGCAACAAACCGATGCTCATGCTGGCCACAATCACGGCGATCATGCCGACCATGCGCATGGTGGCGAGACGTTGGCTTTCGTGCTTCCCGAGTGGAAAACCATGCACTTTGAAGACGCTGCCAAAGCCCAGCAGCACCTCGATATGGTGACAAAGCTTGGATGTGAAGTTAAGCAGGGTAAGCACGCCGGACATATCGATCTTTCCTACCGATGTCCTAATTGGAAGTCCATGGAAGTTAAGACTCATGCGCTCGCTGAACAATGGCTGGGTTGGCTCAAGGGAAGTGGCTTCGATGTTTCTCACGGTCACGTCGATGCGTCATACGCCGAAGGCAAGGAGTCGGTAGAGTTCCGCTTGATCAAATGGAAGTCCGTACACGGCAATGGCAGCGAACAAGAAAAGCAATTTGTTGATAGGCTCACACGGCTAGGCGTTGAAGTTGCCGCTGAAAAGCATGGAAATCACAGCGATATCCGCTATCGCAGCCCCGTCTGGCGCGATGTTCACGTTGCCGACCATTCCGCTGCTGAACAGCTCATGGCATGGCTCAAAAAGAGCGGCTTCGAAGTAGCGGAGCATAAGCACTAGACCACGCCAACCTCCTCTCAAAACCCAAACAACTTTCTCAATAAGGATCATTGAAGCATGAAGTATCTCCATTTCTGCACACTGGCAGCAGTAGTGCTTGCAGCGGGTTGCAACAACAACTCAGTACAAACCAGCGAATCCGATGCACCTCTGGTGATGGACTCTGCTCCACCGGCCACGGTTGACTCGCACGCCCATCCAACCGAAGGCCCACACCACGGGTCGCTGATCGAATTGGGCAACGAAGAGTATCACGCTGAACTAGTGCACGACGAGACGACCGTCACCATCTACATTCTTGACGCTGTCGCTACGAAAGCGACTCCAATCGACGCAACTGACATAGCCATCAATCTTGTCCACGAGGGAAAAGCTGAGCAGTTCAAACTTGTAGCTACTCCAGATGCCGATGACCCGGCAGGCAAGTCGTCACGCTTCACGTTGCAAAACGCAGAGTTGGTCAAAGAGTTGGAACACGATCATGCCGCAGCCAAGCTCAGCGTCGTGATCGGCGGGAAGGCCTACCGCGGTGAGATTCATCACGACCACGCCGGGCACGATCATGCGCATTAAACGTGATAAACAGCGAGCGGCGGGCCATTGTCAACTTGGTGCGTTCCTTGCACTGCTTCATCGCGACTAGCACACCCGCCGCCTCATTGAAAGAATCGGAGGAACCATGGAGAAACTAAAGCTTGAAATTCGTTTGCTTTTTGGCAGTGAGATCGATTCGGCGGATGCCTGCATCGAACGCATGATCTCATTGCTGAAAACCAAGAGCGGCATTGAATCAGCTCATCTCTCCGTCTCTCCGACCGGCCAACCTGGAACCGTCTGCATTCACTTCGATCCAGCGGTTGTTTCCGCTTCGGAGGTGCGTGATGCGGCATTAAAGAGCGGCGCGTCGTTGGATGCAACCTATGTGCACCTTCTACGGACCGGGCAGGCAATGCACGCCCGTCGCGCAAGTGCGATCGAAGCCAACCTGGGGCGAGTCGGAGGCGTACTTGAAGCGGTTGTCTCCCCGGATGGCACAATCCGAGTTGAGTTCGACCGACGGCAAACCGACGAAGCGACGATAGATCAATTGCTCCGTAGCTGGACCAAAGGCACGGAAGAGTTGAAGCAACACTCACACTCTAGCGGTGCCAATACGACAGACCACAGGTCGCAAGACGAAATGGGACATGACCATGCACATGGTGGCGTGTTTGGAGAAAAGACTGAGCTTATCTTTGCGATTCTTTGTGGCATACTTCTGCTAATTGGCTGGTTAATTGAAACATTCACCAATCTCAATGAATGGATCCCGCTTGGGCTTTACATTTCCGCTTACGCTTTTGGTGGCTACTACACGGTCGCAGAGGCATTCGCGAAGATACTTGCGGGCAAGTTTGAAATTGATTTTCTGATGATCGTCGCTGCAGCGGGCGCGGGCGCACTGGGGGCATGGGCGGAAGGCGCGCTACTACTGTTTCTCTTTAGCATCGGTCACGCTTTGGAAGGCTACGCGATGGGAAGAGCCAAGCGGGCAATTGAGGCGTTGTCCGAACTCGCTCCCAAAACGGCGCGAGTTAGACGCAATGGTACCGAACAAGAGATCGCAGTCGATGATTTGATTGTCGGTGATATTGTCATCATCAAGCCGGACGAGAGAGTTCCAGCGGACGGGTTTGTGATTGCTGGCGAATCGAGCATCAACCAAGCTCCAATCACCGGTGAAAGTGTGCCAGTCGACAAGCGGCCCGTTGATGATATTGATGCTGCAGCGTCCGATTCAGATTCACTTCCCCCGGAACATCGTGCGTTCGCTGGCACGATCAACCAGTCCGGATCGCTCGAAGTTCAAGTGACGAAGCTCACGTCGGAGAATACTTTAGCGCGAGTCGTAACGATGGTGAGCGAAGCGGAAACGCGGGTATCACCAACACAGAAGTTCACGAAGCAGTTTGAGCGATACTTCGTTCCAACGGTCATCGCAGGTGTGGTGCTGTTGTTGTTTGCGCCACTGGTCCTCGAAGAGAAATTCAGCCAATCGTTCTACCGAGCCATGGCGGTCCTCGTTGCTTCCAGTCCCTGTGCCCTGGCAATCGCCACGCCCAGCGCGGTACTAAGTGGAGTTGCCCGAGCCGCTCGCGGTGGAGTCCTCGTCAAAGGTGGTGGACCACTGGAAAGCCTCGGTAGCCTCGACGCAATCGCCTTTGACAAAACCGGCACACTGACCGAGGGTGAGCCCAAAGTTACGGACATTCGCACTGCCGAAGGTATCGATGAGTCGGAGCTTTTGCGAATCGTAGTGGCAGTCGAAGACCTAAGTAAACATCCGCTTGCCAAAGCAGTCGTTCGCGATGGCAAGAGAAGACTAAGAGATCGAGAACCTGGTAGTTTGGCAGAGATACCAGTCGCCACTGATTTGAAAAGTATCACAGGACGAGGTATCCAAGCTACCGTCGGTGGTGAAGTCGTTCACATCGGAAAGGATGATTTGTTTAATGAAGTAGATGGTCCGAAGGTACCTGACAGTGTTCGCGAGATAGTCGAATCGTTGGAAGAAAACGGACGCACGACGATGATTGTTCGCCGCGGCGATCGTTATCTTGGCGTGGTCGGATTGATGGACACGCCGCGAGAAGCATCGAAGCGAACGATCGCACGGCTTCGCGAACTCGGCATTAAGCGAATGATTATGATTTCGGGCGACAATCAGAAGGTCGCTGATGCAGTGGCGAAAGAAGTCGGACTTGATGAAGCCCGAGGCGACTTAATGCCCGCCGATAAAGTCAACGAGATTAAGCGTCTGCAAAGTGAAGGCGGTGTGGCGATGGTCGGTGACGGCGTTAACGACGCCCCTGCCATGGCATCTGCATCCGTCGGTATTGCGATGGGAGCCGCAGGTAGTGACGTTGCTCTTGAGACCGCCGATGTCGCCCTGATGGCAGACAACCTCGATCACTTGCCACTTGCCATCGGACTGAGCCGAGCCACACGACGAATCATTCGTCAGAACCTTTGGATCAGCCTTGGCATGGTCGTCTTCCTTGTCCCCGCCACGATACTTGGACTCAACATCGGCCCCGCCGTTGCCTTGCATGAAGGTAGCACGCTAGTGGTCGTGTTCAACGCGTTGCGGTTGTTAGCTTATCGCGAATAGCATCTCTCGCGTGGACTGAACGAAAAGCGATTACAGCCCTTATTCTTTGCGGCGGTGGACATCCCTCAGAATATTCACGCCACCACACACAACAATTCCGGCGATCAATACGGCAATCATCAAATCGGGAAGCTGGGACCCAAGTAATAGAACCAAGATGCCCGAAACGATGACGCCGATGTTCGCGATGACGTCGTTTGCTGAGAAGATATAAGATGCCCGAAAATTGATGTCGCCGCCTTTATGTCGGCTGATCAATTTTAAGCAAATCGCATTGGCGGCAAAGGCAAGGAAGCCTGTGGATATCATCGCGGTTCCGAGCGGCTCACTGTCGCCAAGAAATCGGCGTACTGCTTCTAGTAAGACACCAACACCAAGAACGATCTGCAGCGTGCCGCTAACAGTTGCTGCGCGTACGCGGATGATCTCGGCGCGACCAACAGCGTAGAGACTGATTGCGTAGACGCTGGCGTCCGCAAGCATGTCCAATGAATCAGCAATCAATCCTGTGGAACTTGCTAGCAAACCCACTGTGAGTTCGATGCAGAACATCGCCGAATTGATCGCCAGCACTACACGAAGCGTCTTCCTCTGGGCATCGTTTTCGCCTTCTAGTTCACATCCGCAGTCCGTCATCACCACCTCCCTTGATCTCAAGCCGTACTATCGTACATCGTCACGCGCCGCAGTACACAAGGTCTTCCTACTGACTTCAATGCTTCGTGCTCTCGGACTTAATCATCCAAGAGTTCATCCGCACGGGGCGATTAGCGGATACGGTGGCATGCCTAGGTAATTGTGACCTGGATTGCCCTCGGGCAGATCGTCAGGGTAGTGATAACCTGGTGGCAAGTGATAGGGATGATCTGGTGGGAGCCGATGTTGGACAATGGCGGCGGTGCTTCAATATCGAGCTATCGGATCACCGTGTTGGAACGCGATCTTCTTTGCAGGGCAAAGGCGACATTGCTGAATTTGCTTGGTCGCGAGGAAGTCACGGACTTCTTGATCTGCTGCCGTTGGCGGACAGGCTTGGTAGGCGCGGAAGAGCTGCCACGCGGATTCGTCAGCGAGGTTCAGCTTGCGGGACATGATTGCATGGTATGCGAGCGCGGGGCATTTCCACAAGCATTGCTTATAGAGCTGGGTGCAGGTGCGCTGGAGGCAGATTTTCCAGGCGGCTCTCGGGTCGCTGCTGAACGGCATCGGCTTGCCATCCACCATGCGGTACTGCTGACGCCAGCCACGATGGGATTTGCGAATGTTGATTTGCAGATCAGGATAGCTGGCTCGCCACTCGCGGATCTTCTGGCAGACGACGCGAAATCGCTTCATGTACTCCGGCGCACGTCCATGTTGGGAGACGTCCATACGGAAGCGGTTGTCGATCAGAACGCGGGGTAGGTCGGGATGACGATCCAGGAAGAATCCGTTCGTGACGAACAGTCCTTCGGCGTCTGGGAACGACTGTCTTGCAAGCTCGATGATGGAGATCAACTCTGGGTTGAGAGTTGGTTCGCCACCGAGAATGGCTATACGCTTGGGCGCGAGTCGGCCTTTCCACGGGTCGAAGTTTGCGCGTGCCTCATCGAGACTGACGATTCCGCCCGCGTGGAAGTTTGAATAATGCGAGCACTGCGCACAATAAAGATTGCACGCATGTGCTGCATGGAACTCGAGGTTGGTTAACTCGATCATCAACATCCTTCCGAATCACTTGAACCAATTTCATCGCCCGAGCCTTCGCTGCCTCCTTCGCCACTTCCGCCTGGTGGCTTCGGTGGTTTCACATCGTGGCCTGGATGCCCTGGTGGCAAGTTGTCGGGCCAGTGGTAGCCAGGCGGCAAATGATACGGATGATGTGGAGGCAGCCGCGGCCAGATGATGTTGGGCAGTGGAGGCGGTACCAACACTTCAATCGGCGGCTCGGGCACCGGAGGCCATACCCAGTCCTCGGGCCACCAATCGGGCCGGGGCTCCGAGCTAGATCCCGGTGGATCTGGCGGTGGAACGTACGGTAGCGGTTCACCTGGCGGATCAAACGGCGGTGGAGGCCAACCCGGTGGTCGCTCGCCGTTGGGACCAAATGGTCCATGGTTCGTGGTTGTCATAAACACTCCTTAAAGAAGCTGGGGAAACGAAAGAAACAGAAATCAGCGCCAGAGAACTTTGCGTAGGTTGTGCTTACGCAAGGCTTGTTTCAGGAAGACGGGGCGATGTCGCTTGTAGGCGGGCGGATCGACGTGGATGTGCGGAAAGATGTGGTCCGTCGCCACACCGACCTTGACGCCGGCAACCTTGGCTCGCCAGAAAAAGTCCCAGTGCTCGTCGACCTTCAGTTCTTCATCCCATCGAATTGCCTGCAGGATGTCGCGATGGGCAACAAAGCAGTTACAAACGAATGCGCACTCGGCGATGTCGCCGATGCGTCGATACTCACCGCGCGGAATGTAAAGAACGCCACCGGCTGACTTCAGTAAACGTGGCGCGCCATCAGGATGGGCACGATGCGGTTGCTTGCTGAGCGTTGCTAATAGATCGAGGCGACTCGACTCGAACTTGCGAACCAGATCATTCAGTCGAGTCTGTGGGCCAACCACGTGATCATCGTCAGAGAAGATCACCATCCTTGTTTGCGCGGCTTCAACGAGACGATTGCGACCAGCCGACAACCCGATGTCATATTCAGTCTCAATGAGTCTATCGACCAACGTGGCTTCGTCGGGACAGACTTGCGAAAATCGCAGATCAGGCTTGCCGTCGTCGAGGACGTAGATCAGCGGACGATCATCGCCACAGTGTTCGTAAATGCTACGCACAAGCGTTGCGCAGCAATGCGGGAGATGGATGGTCTTGATGCAGAATGTGACGTGATCACGCATGAACGATACCTCCTCCTGGATAACGCAGTGAATCAAAGCCGTGTTTACGAAGCCCCAATCGGCGGAACTTGGGTCGGGCTCGCAGAGCTCCGTAAGGCTTGGCTGCCACATGGTCGTGGACTACGGAGCAGTCGAGTGCTACGGCAATTTGCAGATGTTCAATCTGGGATGCTCGATAGAAGAACTCCCAGTGCTCATACGTCTTGATCTCGTCATCCCAGCGAACACGGGCGATCGTGTTACGCCGCGCAAGGAACGCGTTGCTGACCATGTCGCACCAACTGGTCTCACCGATGCGTTTGTGTTCGCCACGATGCATCCAGATCCGGCTGCCATTCATCAGCGGGCTGAAAAGCATGGGCCGGCCACCAGCGCCCTGACGGACAGCCAGAATGTCGAGTTCGTACTCGATGAACCGCTGGTAGACGCGATCGAGGTGTAGCTCTGGTGTGACGATTTGATCGTCATCGAGTAGGAAGATGAATTCGGTGTCGGCCGCATCGATCGCCGTGTTGCGCCCGATCCCAACACCCACATCATGCTGCTCGAGGTCGATCACTTTGCACTGTTTGGCGGTCTCGGGGTACTTGCGCGAGAACCAATGTTCGGGCAATCCATCATCGACAACCACAACCTTGGGATTGCCGAACTCCTTTCGGAGCGACTGGACGAGTCGATGGCAAGCCCAGGGCCGATGGATGGTCTTGATGCAAAAGGTAATGTCTTGAATGGGTACAGTTGCTTCCATGTTTCACCACGCGTTAAGGAGT
>JAJTID010000208.1 GCA_021300155.1 Pirellula sp. | reverse complement strand
TGCACACTACTTCACGGTGTACGGTAGTGGTACGATTGCAATTGTGTACTGTATGGCTCTCCCATCTCGTGATTTCTCCTCTCAGAACATAAATTTAATCATAAATAGATAATACCCTTGGTTTGACCGGAGGAAATTTTCGTTCGAAACGTGGAATCTCCGAAAACGGAATGAAAACGGAATTTAGTATGTCGATTTCAACTTTGTGTTCTAGTAGACTACCGCGAAACTAGCTTCACATTTTCAAACGAGATTCCATGGAACATCAAAATGAAACAGGTAGCGACAGTGGGCTTGGAGGTTAAGACCTTCGCGAGCGGCATCGGTGGCAATCAAAATGCGAATCGGATGTTCTTTTGGCGGCTTATTGAATGCTTTCTTGATCTGATCTCGCTTCTCTGGAGTTGTAGGACCATGGAAAACTTCGATCCGAAATTCGTCGAATTCTGTACCGGATACTGCAGATCGAAGCATGTTGACCAAGTATCGCTTCGTATCTTCATACTCCGTGAAGATGATCATCCGCTCGTCAGTCCAATTGGTATCGCCTTTGCCTTTTTCATCTGGCAGATGGATTGCAGGGCACATGTGCTTTTGCATCCACTGGATCAAAAAACGAACACGTCCATCAGGGTGAATGCGAGCTTGCTCGGCGATGGATTGCATCCTGTCGAGAAGCTTCATCTCAGCCGGCTTATCCGCCTTTGTGTCGTCGCCCGCCGTAGCTTCGGTTGAAGCCTCGAACTGATAGTCTTCAAGCTTTGCGAGCTCTTCTTCTGTCAGCTCAGCGCGATCGTCGTCAGCATCAATTTCGCCGGCGAGCAACTCCAGTTGCGCAACTGAGCTAATTTTCTCTTTCGCTGGCTCCGGAGTCTCCTTCGCCCAAATCTTTTCCATCGTGCGTCGATGGACTTTCAGCGTTCTCGAAAATGCTTCGATGGACGACAGCATACGTTGCTGAAGTCCGGAAATGAGCAGAGCGCCCTCTGCTTGCTTCTTCTTAGATTGGCCCTCAAGACGAAGCTGCCGCGTGTTGCGATACTGATCCAAGAGTTTGGCTAACTCGAGTTCCGGCGCATCCTCCGGCAATCCATCAATATCGATCTGCTGAACATTGCGTTTCGGAAATCCTCCAGCGATCTCGCGAATGTCTTCCTTCAACCGTCGCACCATCGCGTCGTCGAGGTTGCTTTTTAGAACTTTGATCCCTGGCTGAAAACGCTGTGGATCAAGAATGTTGAGCAGGGCGCTGAAGCTATTGGAGTGACCGTTGTGTGGCGTTGCCGACAGAAAGAGCCGGTGCTCGAAACGAGGTGCAATATCGCGTATTGCGCGGGTGATTCGGGAATCGATCGCATACTTTGATCCACTAGACGGAGCAGCATGGTGAGCTTCGTCGAGAATGAGCAAACTGCCAGGTCGTAAGTTGTCGAGCCAGTCGCGAAGAGGAGCAGCATACATCTCATCGATTAGTAATCGATGCGAGACCAGGAAACGAGGAAAAGTAGTCCATGGATTGACACCATAGCCTCGCTGCTCCCGAATCCGAGTGATGTAATCGCGATCCAAGATTTCGAATGTGAGACCAAAACGCTGCTCGAGCTCTTCTTTCCACTGGTAAAGCATGGCCGGAGGGCATGCGACGACTATTTCCTTGATGCGGCGACGAAGCAGCAGTTCGCTGGCGATTAGCCCAGCTTCAATTGTCTTGCCAAGCCCCACGTCGTCAGCAATGAAGATGTTGACGCGAGGAAGTCGAAGCGCTTTCCGCAGTGGCTCTAGTTGATAGGCGTCGACTCGTATGCCAGCACGAAACGGGGCCTGGAATAGGTTGGGATTGGTCGCTGTGACGCATTGCCAACGAAGTGTGTGTACGTAAGCACTAAACAATTTCGGTGAATCAAACCCCTTCTCGCCGATCTTTCGCCACTGCTCTTCGTCGTTCAGGATTTCACGGTCGATCTCTAGTTCCCAGATCGCTTCAACTTCCTGTCCCTGGGCGTCATCGTCCAAACAGGCGAGCCGAACGTAACAACCAGATGGGCTCGGTTCAGCGCCCTCAACCAGATACGTGCGGGTTCGCAATCGAACTACATCGCCGACTTGAGGCGTTCTGGCCGTTTCTATCGACGTGCTCATCCTACACACCCCTCAATTGAAAAATACAAACTTAAACCTCTTGTGAATGTTCGTTGCTAGTCCCTGGATGTAGCTTTGCAATCTTCTCCAAAAATGCTTCTAACTCACGACGCAGAAAAAGCCGGTAGCCATTTGCCGGATTCTTGTGCATCGGTATTTTCCCGGTTTCCGCCCAAACCCGGACGGTCCCTTGGGATACTCCCAGAATCCGCGCAGCCTCGGCAACTTTCACATACTCACTGACTTTTGCTTTGGTCATCGCACTCTCAATTCCGCTCCGATGAGTGGTTCACAATACCCCAAAGTCTACCAGAGTCTATTGAAGATTGCTAGCATTCCCGCAGCCGGCGATTAGGCAGTCTGAGTCTGCCGGCGCATCCAGACTACCTATCCAGCCAGCGGTTTATGATGCGGATATTGCAAGCATCGTCAGAAAGAGTGACACCTTTGGTCACTCGCTAGCATTTTTTTCGGAAATAATGACTGGTGCGCTTTGCCGCAGATGGCGGCATGAGAAAAGTTGATGCGATGATTCGCCAACTTATTTGAGGATCCGATGCGCCACAAACATCCCTACCGAATGAGGATAGTTCGGATCGATGTTGAAGACGTGCGTTTGGCTCAGGAGATTGGCCAGCAGCAGATTGTCCTTGCGGCTGTGCCACTCGCCACGGATCCAGCCGATGCGGTCCATCAGTCCCAAGGCCGAGAGCTCGGAGATGATCAGGTACTCTGCCCCCTCGCAATCAAGCTTGATCAAGTCGACCTCGTCGATCCCGAAGTCCGTTACCTGCGTCCAGAACTGCTCGACGGTCAGCGATGGAACTTCGATGCCGAAATCTCGGTACCGCGGCTCGAGCGATTCCCAAACGTCTGGAACATAGTCGGCTACGCGAGAGTTCGAGACCGGGAACGATAGTAAGCACTTTCCCGGCTTGGATGAAATCGCTGCGTTGATCCGAAGAATCTGCGATTCAGGAATATGACTGGTGTTGTTTGTCATAAGCTCAAAGCTCTGCGGATGAGGCTCGACTGCGACGATCTTGGCATTGGGCCAATAGTGGTGAGCCATCACAGTAAAACTCCCCACGTGCGAGCCGACATCGACAATCGTTCGGACGTTGTGGGAACGCAAATCGTTGATGCGGTACTCGTCATGGAATACCGCATTGGCGAACTGAACACTCTCGGGTTCGATGTGGAAGTCTTGCCCATAGATCTTGTAGCAAACAGCGTTGGTCATAATAGAATCCTCTCGTTGATTAAGCATTCGCAAGGGATGAAGTGAATTGGCGAGCGAATTCGAGCCGTTTCTCCGGCGTGCAGTTGGCCAAGTGGATCACCTTGGCTGTCGGCACTAGCTCTCGGAACTTGGGCATCCAGTACTGGGTGTTGAATTCGGTCGGTAGTTGGAAGAACGGCAGCCCGCGAGCGTTGTTCTGGATCCAGAACTGCTCGGAACAGTGGGTTGGAAAGAATGGATGCAACGGTGGCTTCCAAATCGAGGCGTGCTTGCGATCGCACATCACAATCCCGCTGTTGAGAACCACTTTGCTGTGGTCCATGGGGATTTCCTGCGATTCGAGGATGTTACGACGTTCCTCAAAGACCCACTCAAAGCTTGGCAATTGACTCCAGTCGTCGTGCATCGACACGTGACCCGCAGGAACCACATCGAATAGATCCGGTGTCTCTTCGGTCAGAAACACATCGGCATCGACGTAGAGCGTGCGTTCGTAGGACTGAGCGAACGGCTGCACTCGGAACTTCTCGAGTCCCCACCAATCCTGCGATGGCTTGGTGATCGCCACGAAATCAGCACCGATCCGCTTGGCGTAGGCTTCCATCAATGGGCCGGTGTACCGGAGCAGTTCGCGGAACGATTCTCCGGTGGCCACGGTGATGAGTAACCGCGACTGAGTCGGATCGATCGCATCAACCGTTGGCTTCCATTCCACCTCGGGGATGACTTCGATCGGCATCCGCTCGTATTCCAGCCACGATCCACGCCAAATCCCTTCGTAGTCGCGACGCAGGTGGCAAGTTGGTCGATCGAGTCGGGCAAGCGTCAGCACGGGCTGGCCATCGACATGATTGACATGCCAGAGGCGTTCGCACTCGGCAGCACCTTCGATGACTTCGCGGTTGGGACCGAATTTGATCACACGTTGGTCGTATCCAACCCGTCGGTAGAGAACGCGCGTGTTGATGAGCTGTTCGATCGTTTCGGTTTCCATGGTCGTCGGTGCCTCATTCTTCCAAAGGTTGCCACTCCATTTGCTAGCAAGATCGCGGACGAGCTGGAAGCAGAGTTCTTCGTTGG